>NZ_QCZI01000010.1:0-132500 GCF_003097635.1 Flavobacterium psychrotolerans | reverse complement strand
GATGGTACTGCAGTTATGTGGGAGAGTATGTCGTCGCCTTTCTTTTGAAAAACCCTGTTCTAACGAACGGGGTTTTTTGTTTTTATTCTTTTCACTGTGGCAATGTCTTAAAAATAGTGCATCAATAGTTTTTTTGATATTGAATTTATAAGAAGTTTTAGGGGATCATTTTTGCATTGAAAGATTCCGCTGAAGCATTTGTGCTCCGATTATCAAAATAGTTCAATATGGTTTGGTAATGATTGATTATTGTTCGAGATATTGTAGTAAATGACTTGAATCCAGATTGATTTTCTTTATCGTACCAGTTTTTTAGCTTTTTCCTGAATAATTTTAGCAACAGGTTTGTTTTCTATTTTGCTTTCTAGCCACGAGATAATATCCAGATAAAGAAAAGCTCTTTTTTCATAAGGATGATTTTCAAAAACTTTTAGGCGGGTATATAATTTGTTGAATTCTGATTTTAGTTCATGCGGAAAAATTGTACCTAGATTTTTAAGGAATTTAATCATTTCCCGTTGAACCTCATGTAAATCATTCATTTTAATCAAGAACTTATAAGTGCTTTTTAGTTGCACTTCTAAATGATAGTCCATGCCAGCTTCATAATGTGCCACAAGGCTTAGAACGCGTGCAAAACACATTAAATCTTCTCGCATGGAAAGATTTTTATTGTCGATGATTTTTTTTAAATATTCAATGCACTTTTTGTTGTTACCTGCACCAAAATACAAACTGGCAATTTTATAGTAGAAAACCATAGTATGGTGTTCGTCAATTCTATCCTCGTTTTTCTTTAAATTTTTTAAGACTTCATCAACTAAATACATTCCGCCTTCAAAATCACCCTCCAGAAAATGCAGATTGAATTTACTGTTGTAATAGCATAAAAAATAAAGGGAACTTAGGTTGTCATTTTTAGGGAAGGAATCTAAGGCAATTGTTTGTTCCAGATTTTCTAAAACTTCCTTGATGTAGGATTTGTGTTTTATGAGATACAAACACTCTAATAAATAGGTATTACCTTTGATGTACCAAACTGGATTAAGAAAAATCATTTGTTGGTTGTCGTTGAATAATTTTACCCATTTACTTGAGTATCTATAACACGACAAAAAATCCTGAATCAAAAAACTGTACCATAAATGCGCTTTATATAACCATAATTTCTCTCTGAATCCGAGTTCCTCAATTCTAAAATCGGGGAGTCTATTGTTGAAATATTCGGTAATCACTTTCATTTCCCCGTCACTTTTGGCATACCCACTTTTTAGCATGATGCTATAAAGCTGTAGTGATAAATTAGAAAGTTTACTTGCTATCACATTTTGTTGGCTCAGTTCCTTTGCTTGTATAGTTAATTCATCAGCACGACCCACAATACTTCGAGTTATATATTGGGATTCTATTACTTTTTCTAATTCTACAATCTCGAAGGCTATGTTTTTTTCATCGTGTTCTATGGCAATCAACTTTGTTTTGTCGAGAATCTTTAAACTCTGTTTGTATAATCCTTTATGGTACAAAATGGTTGCGAAATCCAATTGTTCCCTAATATGGATACGGATGTTTTGGTTTACGGGATTCATCCGTAAACTTATCAGAATTTGTTTATATAAATGGGCTTTTAAATTTGATAATTGAAGCTTAGTGACAATTTTACTTTTTAAGATTTCTTCCTCATCATATTCATTCATTTTGTCTAAAAGATTAAAGAGTAACAAAAATTTAGCATCCATGTTGTCACCTAATCGATTAACATAGAGTTTAAATTGTCTTTTTTCTGATTTTGAAAGCGAACGAATAAGAACAAATAAATTATCTTTTGAAGGGTTTGCCATCGTAAAAAATGTATGTTTAATGTATTGTAATTCAGTATTTTAACAGATTGTTTTTTTTGTTTAACACTGTAAATCTAAGCATTTAAAAGCATTCTTTCAGTGCTAAAAAATATAAATTTGTAAATTAAGGATTTAAAATTAAGATTTATTATTGATATGAATAATCAAAAAGTACAAATATTTGACACTACATTACGAGATGGCGAGCAAGTGCCAGGCTGTAAGCTAAATACGGAACAAAAATTAGTTATTGCCCGTCGTTTAGAGGAATTAGGTGTTGATGTTATTGAAGCAGGATTTCCAGTATCAAGTCCTGGCGATTTTAGTTCTGTTGAAGCCATTTCAAAAGTGGTTCAAAATGCCACCGTTTGTGCCTTAACGCGAGCGGTAAAAGAAGATATCGAAGTTGCAGCAAAAGCACTAAAATATGCAAAAAAACCACGTATTCACACAGGAATAGGAACTTCGGATTCTCATATCAAATACAAATTTAACGCTTCTCGGGAAGAGATAATTGAACGCGCTGCAGAAGCAATTACTTATGCCAGAACTTTTGTTGATGATGTAGAGTTTTATGCGGAAGATGCAGGCAGAACAGATAATGAGTTTTTGGCGAAGGTATGCAGTGAAGCCATAAGGGCAGGTGCTACGGTATTAAATATTCCGGATACAACTGGTTATTGTCTTCCGGAAGAATACGGAGCAAAAATAAAATATTTGACCGAAAATGTTATCGGAATTGAGAGAGCCATTCTTTCCTGCCATTGTCATAATGATTTGGGATTAGCCACTGCCAATTCAATTGCAGGGGTTATTAATGGAGCAAGACAAATTGAGTGTACCATTAACGGAATAGGGGAAAGAGCAGGAAATACGGCACTGGAGGAAGTGGTTATGATTTTACGTCAGCACCCAAATTTAGGATTGGATACCAATATTAATTCCAAATTATTATACGAAACCAGTCGTTTGGTTTCTGAAAGCATGGGGATGTTTGTGCAACCCAATAAAGCAATTGTGGGAGCGAATGCTTTTGCACACAGTTCTGGAATACATCAGGACGGCGTGATTAAAAACAGGGAAACTTATGAAATAATTGACCCGACAGATGTTGGTGTAACAGAATCGGCTATCGTTTTAACGGCACGTAGTGGTCGTGCAGCATTGGCTTATAGAGCAAAAAAGATAGGTTATGAATTAACGAAACTTCAGTTGGATATTGTTTATCTTGAGTTTTTAAAATTTGCAGACAGAAAAAAAGAAGTGATTGATGGGGATGTTCATCAAATCATAAAAATTAGTAATATTGGTATTTTAATATAAGTTTAAATAATTGATGCCATGAAATTGAAAATTGCAGTATTACCAGGTGATGGTATTGGTCCAGAAGTGACGAAACAAGCGGTAAAAGTTTTAAAAGCAATTCAAGAGCTTTATAAGCATAACTTTGAGTTTGAAGAAGCATTTGTTGGAGCCATTGCAATTGATAGAACTGGAAAACCATTACCTGATGAAACATTACAATTATGTGCGACTTCAGATGCTGTACTATTTGGAGCCATAGGTGATCCAAAATATGACAATAATCCCGATGCAAAAGTGCGTCCGGAACAAGGTCTATTGCAGTTGAGAAAAGAATTGGGTTTGTTCGCCAATATTAGACCAATAAAAGCCTACGATTCTCTTATAGATAAATCACCTTTAAAAAGAGATATTATTGAAGGTACCGATATGTTGATTTACAGGGAATTAACAGGAGGTATTTATTATGGTGAAAAAAAGTTGAGTGAAGACGGAACTGTAGCTTCCGATTTATGTGAGTATTCACAAATGGAAATTGAAAGAATAACCCATCTAGCCTTTAAATCAGCACAAACCAGAAGAAATAAAGTTACATTAGTCGATAAAGCAAATGTGTTGGAATCCTCCAGATTGTGGAGAAGAGTGGTTACAGAAATAGCCAAAGGATATCCACAGGTAACATTAGATTTTCTTTTTGTTGATAATGCCGTAATGCAACTGATTTTGAATCCAAGCCAGTTTGATGTGGTTCTGTCTGAAAATATGTTTGGAGACATTATTTCTGATGAAGGAAGTGTAATCGTTAGTTCAATAGGATTATTAGCCTCTGCATCTGTTGGAAATGAAAAGGCATTGTTCGAACCCATTCATGGATCTTATCCACAGGCAAAAGGTAAAAATATTGCCAATCCAGTAGCGGCTATTTTGAGCGCAGCCATGTTACTTGATCATTTTGGATTAAATACAGAAGCTGATGCAATTAGGAAAGCCGTAGAGTTAACACTGGAATACAACATTGTAACACAAGATTTGAATGTGGTTAGAAATTTCGGAACAGATTATGTAGGAGATACCATTGCCAATAGCATTTTAAATAACGACGATACAAATTCTTATATCAATCATGAAAATATTAGTATAGGGAAATCAATTTTTTTTTAATAGTTAGTTAGAAGAGAGGTTGCGAAAGCAACCTTTTTTTGGATTGGACATTATTTTATGTAAATTTAAAAGCTCAATAATGTTTGATGTTAAAGGAAGAGGCAACCGAATGTAGGTCAATTTATATTTCTAAATAATATAGTTTGCCTAATAAAAAAAAATGAATAAGTAAATATCTAAAAAAAACAGAGCAGATTTTCTTTAGGGTCAATTCTTTTTTTCAAATCATAGATTGTATGAGTTGTTTTTTACAACCTCTTTTTTGTAAGATTATATATTCATCAATTTCAACAAAACGCCTAAAAGCGCAGCGGCAACAATAATATGTGGCTCTTGTATTTTTTTAGAATAAATTAAAATCAAAATCGTTCCCGTAGCAATGAATATTGTCGACAAATCCACAAGTGAACGAGAGGCGATTACAATTACTGCTCCAACTAAAGCTCCAATTACTCCAGCTGTGATTCCATCAACAAATGTTTTAATACTCTTATCTTGTGCAATTTTTTTGAAATAGGGAGCTGGAATGACGGTAAACAAATAGCATGGTAGGAAAGTAGCCAACGCAGCAACACAAGCTCCTGGAAATCCAGCAACTAAAAATCCGATGAAGCCAACTGTAATAACAACTGGACCAGGGGTAATCATGGCTACGGCTACTGCATCAACAAATTGATTTTCGGTTAACCAACCGTATTCATTGACAACCCCACCGTGTAAAAATGGAACGATGGCGAGCCCACTTCCAAAAACAAACGCACCTGCCTTAGTAAAAAACCAAGCAATATCACCTAACTTTCCAAGTTCAATAACTGAAAAACTGATAGTGCCAAACAACAAATAGGAAGCTGCTTTAGGTCGCTTAACCCATTCAGGAGGTGCTTTGATTACCATATATATTAAGCCTAAAGCTATAAATAAAAGCACTTCCTCTTTTTGTGTAATAGCGGTTAGAATGATTGAAGAAATATAAAATATCCAAAGGAGCCAATTTTTTTTTATCTCTGGAATTTCAAATTTACTAATCGATTTGACGGTTAACTTGTAGGAACTTAAAACGATGATACCAATTACAGCAGCACTTACACCGTAAAAAATGGCTTGCATCCACGGTAACCCCCCATATTCTTGATAAGCAATGCCTAACAATACAACCATGATAAATGAGGGTAAAACAAATGCTAATCCAGAAACAGTTGCTCCTAGTGCCCCATAGTGTATGAATCCGATATAAATTCCCAGTTGAGCGGCCAACGGGCCAGGAGTTAATTGTGATAGGGCTAGACCTTCCTTAAAGTCTGATTCATCAATCCATTTTTTATTTTCGACCAAATCACGTTGCATATAACCAACCAAAGCAACAGGACCACCAAAACCAGTTGATCCTAGTTTGAGGAAATATTTTATTAAGTCGAGTAAAGTATAATGGGGGGATGACTCTTTGAATTCAGACATGATTATAAAAAAATAGGGTATTAAAATGCAATTCCAAATTGAAATCCGAAGGTTAATGATGTAGGGTGGTTATTTCCAAATCTAACGGGCATCGGTAAAGACACAAAATAGTTATGATCTTTATTCTTTTTTATAACTTTTGTCAGTACTGGTGTAATGCCGTAGCGGCCTGAAGTTTCAAATGCAATCCTTCCAGCAAAGGTATAGTTTTTCTTTAGTCGCACTAATATTCCCGGATGTATTAATACATTATTTACTTTGCTTATTTTACTATCACTTTTAATCGAGGGGACTATTTCAAATGAAAGTCCTATGGTTGGATTTTTCCAGATGTTTATTCCGATAGGTAGTCCAACTATGTAATAATCTGTAAAATTAGTTTTTGTTTCTTCAGACGAGAAAGTTACAATGGGATGTAAGATACCTACATATCCGGTAATTTTAGGGAAAATTTCTATGTCGTTTTGCGCATATAAATTGTTGGAGAAATTTAGTGTGAGAAGAAAAAATAATAATTTAATAGAAATACCTTTTTTTAATTTGTAAAGGTGTTGCCTAATTTTTATCATAACTTTTTGTATATAAAATAACCATCAAAAATTGAATTTGACGGTTATTTATTTTTTATTTACTACTATTTTAAAGCGTTTTATTTTCTATAAAGTATATTTAAATGTGATTCCATAGGTTCTTTGGTCACCTAATACACCAGCATATTGACCAGCATTTCCTGCCGCAGGTAATAATTGTTCAAAGTAATTTTTGTCAAATAAATTGCGTCCCCAAATATAAACAGATAATCCTTCTGATGCTCTGAAGCCAATTCTACCATTGATAATGCTATATCCATCTACCACTAAGTATTTTGATGGTGACGCACTTGATGAAAATGAAGATCGTGAATAGGAATCTATGGCTACGAAAAATCTCCCTCTGTTACCAAAAAATTGCCCTTCTTTAGACAAATCACCGCCTAGTGTCCCTGCCCATTTCGAAATTCCGGGTAAGACGCCACCTGACACATCCTTAGAATATATAGATTTACCACCTACTTTTAATCCGGTTTCTTCCAGCGGTAGTGGTGCATTTGTGAAACTAATATATTTCCCATCGGTATAAGACACTGCAGTATTGAATGAAAGGTTTTTGTTTACAGTAATTCTAGAATCTAGCTCAGCACCTCGAACACGTACTTTTTCTGCATTAGCAAGATAGCCACGGTTTAGTGTAGGATCTTCACTTTGAACAAGTGTTTGATAATTTTTTATATCTGTATTATAGATAGTGAAATTCACCGTAGTACTATTAAAAGGTGTTGTTTTTACTCCAATTTCATAGTGATTTACTTCTTCTGGTTTTATTTTTGCAAGTTCAATAATTGGCCCGTTCGCGTCTGTAGGAATACCACCTAAATTGATACCAACAGGTTTGTAACTGCTTGCAAATGTTGCAAATGTATTAACTTGCTCAGATGCTTTGTAGGATAAAGTAAGATTTCCTGAAAAGTTGGTGTCATCTACATCCACTTTGAAAGCTTGACTTGTATAGACTTTATTCTTTAGTGCAATAAGTGCAGGGTCATTCGTTTGAAGTCCTCCATAGGTAGTTCTGTTATAATCAACTTTTTTCTTGTCATAGTTGTATCGCAGTCCAGGCAAAATGTGTAATTTATCTGTGATTTGCCAATCCAATTGTCCAAATGCAGCTCCGCTAACAGTGTTTAATGTAGATTTGGTTTTAATTCCATATCCATCGAATAATCCAGGAGTTTGCCAAAGAGGACTTGTCGAATCTTGGGAAAAACGCCATTGTGCATCTCCAGATTCTTCAATATGGTATGGGTCTGTTTTAAGATCTTGACCAATCCCAAATAACCCAAAAACTCCTGTTATTTTTGATGTAAATGTTCCCGCATATCGAACTTCTTGAGACCATTGTTGGTGCTTTGAAGTTGCCTGAGATAATTTTAATACCGCAAGTCCTGTAAAATCTCTGTCGTTTGAAGGATCCCAATTCCAAAAACGCCATGCCGAAGTTGAAGTTAATTTGCCGTTTCCAATTTTAGTGTCAATGTTAAGTGATACACCTCCTAAATCTTGTCCTGAACGCCAAGGAGTATCATGATCAATTTTTCTATCAAATGCATTAGTACTTGGTAAACTATAACCTAATGATGCAATAATATTGTTAAACTGTCTGTAATCGGCTCTGTTTGTTGGAGCAACTCCGGCGATAACTTGCGCATACCCGTCTGGTCGTTGTTTTGATAGATCTGCGGCTAATGTAATATCTACATCTTCTGTCGGCTTGTATAATAACTGACCCCTAACGCCTTGGTTGTTAAGGTCGTTTACAGGTCTTCCCGTAGCTATATTTTGAATTAAACCGTTACGTTGTGTGCCGGAAAAGGATAATCTTCCTGCAATTTTTTTGCTTAAAGCCCCAGTAACGGAACTTTTGGCCTGAAGGAATCCATAATTACCATAGCTTAATTCAAAATTGGCTCCTGAGGTAAAACTTGGTTTTCTACTAGTAACGTTAAATGCACCTGCAGTAGTGTTTTTTCCAAACAATGTTCCTTGGGGACCACGCAAAACTTCAATTTGATCCACATCAACAAAGTCCAATGTTGTTGCTGCTGGTCGTGCGTAATATACACCGTCTACATAAAATCCAACACCTGGATCGATTCCGTCATTTGTTAGGCCAAAAGTAGAACCAAGACCTCTAATATTGATGGTAGTATTTCTAGGATTTGATGAATACAATTGTACCGAAGGGACTAATTCTTTCAAGCGATTAACATTGAATGCACCTGCTATCTCCGCTTGTCTACCACCTATTACAGAAATTGCAATGGGTACATTTTGTGCTTTTTCAATTCTACGTCTAGATGTTATAACCACATCACTTAATTGGTTTTCGCTCTTTAATTGAATTTCAATACTGTTTTTTGGTAATTCAGTATATTTGATTTCGGCAGTTTGATATCCTACATATTGTACTATTAAGACAAATGGTAACTTATCTCGCGTGTCAATGGAGAATTTTCCGTCAGCATCTGTTACGACATTGTGTTTTGTTCCTTTAAGTACAATGTTGGCTAACTCTAAAGGTTGATTTTCTTTGTTTTTAATAATTCCTTCAACTAAAGATTGCCCATAAGAGGAAGAAAATAATAGTATGGCTAAACTTGTTATTACTGTTTTTAATGTATTTTTTTTCATTTTTATATTTATTATATGTAAGTAGTAGATTTTAAAATTATTTTTTTTTGTACTAGCACATACACATAATTTGTTTACTAAGGTTGCTGTTTATGATTACTAATTTTTTTCTCATTTTCTCATTTAATTCAATCAGTTTTTTTTCTAGAGTTCCCATAACTTTAAATTTTGGATTGTTATTTATGTGTTAAATCTCGGCAAATATATAATTAATTCTATAAAAATAGTAGAGTTTAGGTAAAAAAAATTATTTTTTTTCCAATGAGGCTATTGTGATGCCTTGCATTGCTTTTAAAGTTTCATCTCTAATGGCTATTAATCCGTGTCGGAGCAGGCAATCAGCTTCATTTTTGCAATCGGAGCATGGTTCGTAAAAATTTATTGATGCACAGGGAAGCAACGCAATGGCGCCATCAAAATAGCGATGAATTTCGGCTAAAGTAATATCTTCTTTGGATTTTAAAAGATAATAACCACCGAATTTTCCTTGCTTACTACTCACAAAATGACCCCGTTTTAAGTCCAATAAAATTTGTTCCAAAAACTTTTTGGGTATATTAGCGCCTTCCGAAATTTCAATCGTTTTGGAAATGTGATTTTCCGGTTGTTGTGCTAAATAAAGTAAGGCTTTGAGAGCGTATTTGGTTTTATGTGAGAGCATTGTTATTTATTTGATTAGAATAACTTAGTGATGAATATTTTTTTTTGTTTATGAGAAGAAAGAAGGCAAACATAAACTATTTCCAATAATTATTTGATAAAATATATCCTGAATTTTAAGTGTCATTGATGGGGATTTATGAGGGGGGTAAATATTCATATTCAATGGTAATATTACCAACTTCCACTTGAGCCTCCTCCAGAAAACCCTCCGCCTCCAAAACCACCTCCAAAACCTCCACCACCTGAAGACCCTCCTCCAAAACCGCCGGAACCTCCACCGCCAAAACCTCCACGTCCCAAACTACTCAAAATGATGACGTCCAATAAACTGGGGCCACCACTGCCTGAATTTCCGGAGTTGCCGCCGTCTTTCTTGTTTCTGGAAATCAACACAAGTAGAATAATGACGATGATAATAATTGGTAAAATCGGAAAATCTTTCTTTTTATTCTGTTTCCTTTCCCCTTTGTATTTGCCTTTAAAAACATCAAAAAGAGCGTCAGTACCTTTGTCCAATCCTTTGTAATAGCTGCCGGCCTTAAATTCTGGAATGATAATGTTCCGGATTATCTCTCCTCCAATTCCCGCTGTTAGGCGATCTTCAAGACCATAACCGGGATTAATTGCAATCTTTCTTTCAGCCTTAGCTAATAAAACAATGACACCATTATCGTTTTTTGCGGTTCCTCCAATTCCCCAAGTTTGTGCCCATTTTGTTGCCAATTGGCTTACATCTTCATTTTTGAGGCTTTCTATCGTAATGACTACAATTTGTGTTGAAGTGGAATCGGAATATCGGATGAGTTTTTCTTCTAATTGCGTTTTTTCTGTTGCGCTTAAAACATTGGCATAATCGTAAACGCTCGTTTGAAATTCCGGTTTTTCAGGAACGGTAAATTGGGCAAAACTAATTTGCGTAAGTAAAAAACAAACAACCAGTTTCAAGAAAATCGGAGTATTTTTTTTAAGTAAAGCCATTATCCTTTGGATATTTCATTTGATAATTCATTCGTGTCGCCTTCCACATAAGGGTAATGGGTTTTTAGTTGTTCTCCGGACATTAAAATCCCATCAACAAGACCTTGCTTGAAATTCCCGCTTTTAAAATGAGATTTAATGATTTCTTTGGTAGTGTCCCAAAAATCATTGGCAACAACCTCATTAATTCCTTTATCTCCGCAAATAACGAATTTTTTATCTTCTACGGCAACATAAATTAAAACCCCATTTTTGAGTTGGGTTTGATCCATTTCTAATAAATGAAAAACTTCCAAAGCGCGATCAAACGCATCAATGGAAGTTGTTTTTTCTATATGTACTCTAATCTCGCCAGAAGTTTCTTTTTCAGCCATGCAAATAGCTTCAACAATTGCTTGTTCGTCTTCTTTGGTTAAAAAATCTTCGACTTTTGACATTTGTTTTTTGGATTAGAATTTTACTTCAACAGGTTTTTCAGCACCTGCAACCGATTGGAAATAAGCTTTTTCTTTAAAACCAAATATACCTGCAAATAGCGAATTCGGGAACGTTTTAATATGTGTGTTGTAAGGCATAACAGCTTCATTAAAGCGCGTTCGGGCTGTTAAAATTTGGTTTTCCGTGCTTGCCAATTCGTCCTGTAATTTCAAGAAATTTTGGTTGGCTTTCAAATCAGGATATTTTTCAACAGTAACCAATAATCTTGAAAGGGAACTGCTCACGCCACTTTGTGCCTGATTGAATTGTGCCAACTGCTCAGCACTAATGTTTTTTGGATCAACGGTTATGGAAGTAGCCTTTGCACGAGCTTCAATAACCGCAGTTAAAGTGCTTTTTTCAAAATCGGCGGCACCCTTTACGGTATTCACTAAATTTCCAATCAAGTCATTTCTTCTTTGATAGGCCGTTTGTACATCTCCCCAAGATTGTTCTACGGTTTGACTTAATGTAACTGCGGTATTGTTAATTCCTTTAACCCAGCTGTAGATTCCTAAAATTACTACTGCTCCGATAATCCATGGCAAAAATCTTTTCATGTTTATTTAATTTTAAAGTTGATTTTTAATATTTGTTAATTGTAATCGTATTGTTTCTAATTTGCTAATAATTTCAAATTTATCCAAAGTTTTTTTCTGTCCTTCTTTCAAATGCGTTTTGGCACCTTCCAGTGTAAAGCCTCTTTCTTTTACCAAATGAAAAATCAATTGCAAGTTTTTTACATCCTCTGGCGTAAACATTCGATTGCCTTTAGCATTCTTTTTTGGTTTGAGAATATCAAATTCCTTGTCCCAAAAACGAATTAAAGATGCGTTTACGTCAAACGCTTTGGCTACTTCGCCAATGTTGTAATACCTTTTGTCTGGTGATAATTCTATATGCATTAGTCTAGAGATTGGTTTTCTTGATTGGCTAATTTTGAGATGACAACATACTCTGCCGCCGAAATATTGCCGTAATAAAAATTCAAGGGATTCACTACTTCATCATTTTTGTGAACTTCATAATGCAAATGCGGCGCTTCAGATCTTCCAGTACTTCCCACATATCCAATGATGTCACCCCGTTTTACATGTTGTCCCGCCCTGCATTTATATTTACTCAAGTGGCCGTAAAGGGTTTCATAACCAAAACCGTGCCGAAGTACAATGTGGTTCCCGTAACCCGAGGCGGTATTATCCGCACGTTCTACAACGCCATCTCCAGTGGCATATATTGGTGTACCCGTTTTAGCAGAAAAGTCCATTCCGGCGTGAAATTTTCTTGCTTTTGTAAACGGATCACTTCGATATCCAAATCCAGAAGCCACTTGTTTCAAATTTTCGTTTTTCACGGGCTGAATGGCAGGAATGGCAGCCAATAATTTATTTTTTTCTTTAGCTAATTTCAATATTTCATCCAAAGATTTCGATTGAACCACTAATTCTTTTGAAATGACATCCACCCGTTTTGAGGTATTGATGACTAACTCCGAATTATCATATCCTTCCAGTTCTTTGTATCTGTTTATCCCTCCAAAACCCGCTTTTCGTTGCTCCTCAGGAATAGCAGAAGTATTAAAATAAACCCGATACAAGTTGTTGTCCCTTTCTTCCACATTTCCTAAAACTTCATCTATTTGATCCATTTTCTTGTTCAAAATAGCATAACGAAGTTTAAAATTATCAATCTCCCTGGCCTGCAAACGATCCTTAGGGGTTTCAAAAAAAGGGGTATTCAATAAAATCACAAAACTCAATGCCCCAAACAAGGCCGACGACAGTAAAAACAAGAATGCAACACCAAATTTTGTTGATATTTTTGTTTTAATTTTCCGGTAGGCTAGATTTTCGGAATCGAAATAATATTTTACTTTCCCCATATTTTAAAATACCCTATTTTTGCAACTCGTAAAATGTTAGTCGAACAAATTTAAGAAATGTTTCATTGTAAACAATTTTTAGAGCTAAACATTTGGCATATTTATAATTCATGTTCCTGCTGTACGTTACAATCTTTATTTTTAGTATGTGCTTCGCCATCCTAAAATAAAGGATTTTCACTTCCATCAGGGCTAAGGGATGTATCATTTTCACTTTTATCAATTAATAGCAATAGGTTAATTTGGCAATCAACAAATTAACAAATAACCGAATAACCAGCAAAAATGAAGTCACAAGACATACGGAAACAATTCCTCGATTTTTTTCAAAGCAAAGGGCATTTAATAGTTCCTTCCGCACCAATCGTTCTTAAAGACGATCCCACCCTGATGTTCAACAATTCTGGAATGGCGCAGTTTAAAGAATATTTCCTAGGAAACGGAACACCAAAAAGCAAACGAATTGCCGATACTCAAAAATGCCTTCGTGTTTCAGGAAAACATAATGATTTGGAGGATGTAGGTTTTGATACGTATCACCATACCATGTTCGAAATGCTTGGCAATTGGTCTTTTGGTGATTATTTCAAAAAAGAAGCCATCAATTGGGCTTGGGAATTATTGACAGAGGTTTATAAAATTCCAAAGGAAAATCTATACGTTTCCGTATTTGAAGGAAATCCTGATGAAAATGTACCTTTTGACCAAGAAGCTTGGGATCTTTGGAAAGGTTTGATAGATGAAGACCGAATCATTCTTGGGAACAAGAAAGACAATTTTTGGGAAATGGGCGATCAAGGACCCTGTGGGCCTTGCTCCGAAATTCATGTGGATTTACGTTCTGATGCCGAAAAAGCGTTGGTTTCAGGCAAAAGTTTGGTCAACAATGATCATCCGCAAGTGGTGGAAATTTGGAACAATGTTTTCATGGAATTCAACCGTAAAGCCGACGGTTCTCTAGAAAAATTACCTGCACAACATGTTGATACCGGAATGGGATTTGAGCGTTTGTGCATGGCATTACAAGGGAAAACATCTAATTATGATACTGATGTTTTTACACCACTTATTGAAAAAGTGGAGCAAATCACGGGATTAAAATACACTTCCAATGAAATTCAAAACATAAGCGAAGAGCAAAATAAAACCAATATTGCTATTCGCGTTGTTGTAGATCACGTTCGTGCGGTAGCTTTCGCTATTGCCGATGGGCAGTTACCGTCAAATACAGGAGCAGGTTATGTAATTCGTAGAATTTTGCGTCGTGCCATTCGTTACGGATTTACATTTTTAGGTACTAAAGAACCGTTTATCAATAAATTGGTTGAAGTTTTGGCCAATCAAATGGGTGAATTTTTCCCAGAAATCAAATCGCAACAACAATTGGTTGCCAATGTGATTCGTGAAGAGGAAGCCTCGTTTTTGAGAACCTTAGACCAAGGTTTACAATTGTTAGACAAAGTAATTTTAGAATCGAAAGAGAAAATTATCAACGGCGAAAAAGCATTCGAATTGTATGACACTTTTGGTTTTCCAATTGATTTAACTGCTTTAATTTTAAGGGAAAAAGGGTACGAATTAGACGAGGAAGGTTTTAACTCTGCCATGCAAGCACAAAAAACACGCTCTCGTGCCGCGTCCGAAGTTTCAACTGAAGATTGGTCGGTTTTAATTCCAGGAAATGTGGAAACTTTCGTGGGTTATGACCAAACGGAGAACGACGTAAAAATTACTCGTATTCGTAAAGTAGATTCTAAAAAAGACGGTGTTTTATACCAAATCGTTTTAGATCACACCCCATTTTATCCTGAAGGTGGTGGGCAAGTTGGAGATAAAGGAATCCTCTCCCCAGCCCTCTCCAAAGGAGAGGGAGCTATTGAAATTATTGACACTAAAAAAGAAAATAACTTAATTCTACATTTTGCAAAGCAACTGCCTGAGAATGTAAATGCAAGTTTTATAGCTAAAGTCAATACCGGTTTAAGAGCGTCCACATCTAAAAACCACTCCGCGACCCACCTAATGCATCAAGCATTGCGAAAGATATTAGGAACCCATGTGGAGCAAAAAGGTTCTTTGGTCAATCCAAATTACTTGCGTTTTGACTTTTCTCATTTTGCTAAAATGACAGAGGCGGAATTGCAACAAGTAGAAGATTTTGTAAATGCAAGAATTCAGGAACAATTGCCTTTAATAGAACGAAGAAACATTCCTATTCAACAAGCTTTAAACGAAGGAGCGATGGCTTTATTCGGAGAAAAATATGGAGATAATGTGCGTGCTATAAAATTTGGCGAAAGTATGGAGCTTTGTGGAGGAATTCACGTGAAAAATACGGCCGAAATTTGGAATTTCAAAATTATATCCGAAGGTGCTGTTGCCGCGGGAATTCGCCGTATAGAAGCCATTACAAGCGATGCCGTGAAAGCGCATTTCGAGTTGCAGGAAAATACGTTGAATGAAGTAAAAGAAGCGTTGAAAAATCCACAAGATGTGTTGAAAGCGGTTCATTCGTTGCAAGAGGATAATGCAAAATTGACCAAGCAAATTGAGGCTTTGATGAAGGAAAAAGTTAAAAATTTGAAAACCGCATTAATGGTTGAAATACATGAAATAAACGGAGTACAGTTTCTAGCCAAACAAGTCGATTTGAGTCCTGAAGGAGCAAAAGATTTGGCGTATGAATTGGGAACTTTTGGAACCAATCTTTTCCTAGTTTTGGCCACCGCCGAAGAAGGAAAGCCTACATTAAGCTGCTACATTTCAAAAGAATTGGTAGCTTCAAAAAACCTAAACGCAGGAACAATAGTGCGTGAATTGGGGAAATTCATTCAAGGTGGAGGCGGAGGACAGCCTTTCTTTGCAACTGCTGGGGGTAAAAATGCAGCCGGAATTAAGGACGCTTTAGAGAAAGCAATGGATTTCGTGAAGTGATATAAACACCACTTTAAGGTAGAAAACCTTTCAGTCTTTTTTGGATTGAAAGGTTTTTTTAGTTTTTCTTTTCGTTATCGATTGCTTCTAGATCTTGAAACAATAGAAACATACTATTTCTAACTCTAATTTCGTATTTTTGAAACTACAAATTGGCAACTATGAACTTCTTTACCAAAATCCCAATATCAATATCAAATTATCCTATAAACTATCATTCCAAGATAGTGTCTTTGGGTTCTTGCTTTGCGGTAAATATGGCGGAGAAACTGGACTACTTTAAGTTTCAAAATGTGGTGAATCCGTTTGGGATCATTTTTAATCCGGTATCTATAGCAAAGCTTGTTACAAGAGCCATAAACCATGTGCTATTTGCGGAAAAAGATCTTTTTTTTCATAACGAACGTTGGCATTGTTATGAAGTGCATTCCGATTTGAGCAACGAAAATAAAGACGAATTTCTTGAAAATTTAAATCTTTTGCTCCATTCCACAAATGACCAAATCACCCAATCTACGCATGTCATCATCACCTATGGCACGTCTTGGGTTTATCGTAATAAAAACTCTAATGAAATCGTGGCCAATTGCCATAAAGTGCCACAAAATCAATTTGATAAAGCGCTTTTGTCTGTTGAAATTATAGAAAAATCTATTCAGGAATCTATCGATCTAATTCAAAAAGTGAATCCCAATTGCAATGTCATTTTCACGGTTTCTCCAGTGCGTCATATCAAAGATGGTTTTGTTGAAAACCAACGGAGCAAAGCACATTTGATAACTGCCATTCATCAAGTGCTACAATCTGAAATTTGTAGTCTACAGTCTACGAACTATTTTCCTTCCTATGAAATCCTAATGGACGAACTCCGCGACTATCGGTTTTACGCCCAAGATATGCTGCATCCTAATCAAGTGGCAATAGATTATATTTGGGAACGTTTTGCCGAAACCTACATTTCAGAAGCGTCACAAATTACAATGGAAGATGTGAATAGCGTTCAAAAAGGATTGCATCATAAACCGTTCAATCTCAATTCGGATAGTCACCAGCAATTTCTAGTGAAACTTCAGAATAAAATGGATCTTCTTCAACAACAATTCCCTAATATCCAATTCTAAAAAAAAATACGTATTTCTTCGTATTGCCCTCCTTTCATAATTCATGCAGATTTGTAGCGTAAATTAGTACTTAACAAATCCAATTTTCATGAAGTCAAGCTACCACATACTATTTCTGTGCCTTTTTCTATTTTTATTTTCAACACCCGCTATTTCGCAGAAAAAAGTGTTGACCGACGAGGAAATGGTTCAAGAGGCCGTAACTGCAGAAATTGATGCTGTTTTTAAATCGGAAGATTTTTTAAAAAAGAAGAGCAAGAAATTCAAAGAAACCACAGGAACTATAGTCATTGATATTGGCGTAGTTCAAAACGGGAAAGTTTCAACATTCTTTAAAGTTGATGACGAAATTAAAAATCCATTGTTTACGAACTTTATTTCAGATTACATTTTAGATCATAAATTTTATTTTAAACTAGAAAAGCAACAACGCTATAAAATTCGTTACACAGCAATTTTTTAACTATAAATTCAAAAAAATGAAAAAACTACTTACTACTTTAGGATGTGTCTTGATTCTTTGCGGGGCTACTCCTGCAACAGCCCAGTTTGGAAAACTTATGGATAAAGCAAAAACTGGAGGAGGATCCAGTGTCGGAAAAAAAGCAGGAAGTTTCTCCACAGTTTGGGAGTCGGAATTTGAAAATAAAGCATCCAGATTGGCACTTTGTAATGGGGATGGTCAATATATCATTGGGACTGATGACAATTCAGCATCGGTTATAGATGAAGGTGGAAAGGCAATTTGGAATGGGGATTATAAAAAGTTAACTACTAATAAAACTAACAATTCTGAATATCAATATACAATTTGGAAAGATAAGGGGGGCTATTTGTTTCTTTTTGATGCCAGAAAACTAGGGACTGACAGGGTGGCTGTCCTTGACTTGGCCACGGGGAAAGAACTATGGAATTCAGAATCCTATCAAAACCTTATTCCTAAAGGGACCAAAGCGGAAGAAGGAACTGATCAAGGGGAGTTAGAAACCGTTAAATATATTGATGAACTAGATTCTTTTTTAATTTCACAAAAAGAATCTATTATTTTAGTTAAAGCCAATACGGGCGAAAAAATTTGGGAAACCAATCGTTTCAAAGGCGGCGTTGGAAAATACATTTACAATGCAGAAAAAAATGAAATTATTATGGTCAATTTCAAACCAACAGCTCTTGGCGCCTTGTTTTCGGGATTTAAAAATCAATTGGTCAGAATTAACGCAGCAAATGGTGATATTCTTTGGGATGCTACGTTCGTGGGAACCATCGAAAAAGAGTTGGTGACCAGAAGAGCAATTATCGATTTGTGGATTAAAAACGATAAAATTTTCATGTATTTAGACGGGATAAATGTGTATAACTATGATAACGGTCAAAAACTTTGGTCGGCTAATTATGAAAACGATATGCAAGGTGCAAACGGAGGACTTTTTAGTGGTGGAAAGCGTTCAAAAATTTATAGAACTTTAGCAGAACCTTTGTTTACGGATAATGCAGTTTATTTGGTTATGTTAGGAACCAGAGACAGAACAAAATATATTGAAAAACATGATTTAGAATCAGGGAAATTATTGTGGGCCTCAGAAAAAATAACAGGTGCTTTTTGTATGCCAAACATCTATAAAGCAGGTGATAAAATTATGGTTCAAGTTGGCGGAAAAGTACAGGTTCAAGAATTTCGTTTAGAGGAAGCTTCAGGAGGTTTTTCTGCCGGAATGGGGGCGCTTGGCGGAGGTTCCGTAAAACAATGGGTTCCCTATATTTATTGGGATTATAAGGCCCAAAAAAATTCAGTGTTATGTTTGGATGATAAAACCGGCACCACTGCATGGCGTTCAGAAAAGTTTGATAAAAGAATTACCGATTTGATTTTAGATGGGGAAAAGACCGTTTTTGTAGGAGATGGAGACGAATTTTATAGTTATGATATCCCATCAGGAAAACAATTATTTGATGTGAAACATAATGATGCCAGAGTAGGAAAAGCAACCGATGTAATTGATTTTGATGACAAGGTAGTAGTACTCTCAGAAAAAGGTTTAGCGGCTTACAATAAAAAAGACGGTACCCGTGCCTATGCCTCTGAAAAAATAAAAGGCGTGGACTATTTTTACCACATTGGGGATAATTATTTTTTGAGAGATCAGAAAAATAGTAAAAATATTATTTACGGAATTAATATGGCCAATGGAGAAACTAAAGGTTCTGTTCAATCTAAAGGAAAAGGCGGAAGTCCTAAATATGGTAATGGGATTGACATTACATCCGACGGAGAATATATTTTTGCGTTCAAAGGGAAAAAAGTAGAGAAAATAAAGGTAAATAATTAAGTAGGTAATTTTTTTGAGAGAAGGGGCTGTTGAGTAGTTAGCAACAGTCCCTTTTTTTTAATTCCTTTTTTATGAAAAAATATACAGTAATTATTGGTTTGTTCTTACTTGGTTTGTCCGTGCAAAGTCAACAAGTTCAATGGGCAAGCAAACTCATAAAATTTTCATCCGATTTAGGCGGAAAACAAAACGGAATAAAACGAATTCTTGGCAAGCCCGATGCTTTTCCTCAGGGTGGAAGCAGTCCAAATGCCTGGTCGCCTAAAAACGCCCTCAATGGCTATGAAGTGATTGAGGTGGGATTTGAAAAGCCACAAATTGTAAAACAGGTTGCTGTTTTTGAAAATCTTAACGCGGGATGTGTAGTAAAAATTGCTGTAGATGACGGTTCAGGAAGTTATAAAACGGTGTGGAACAGAAAAAAAGATTGGAAAACACCTACTTTCAAAGCTTCGATTTCGGCAGATCATAATTACTATTTTAAGAGAAAACGAAGAAAAATACAAGAAGCACCTGATGTCATTAATCCCGGAATTGAAAATGTCATTCTCGAAAATGCAGTAAGTAATGCAGTTGCGGTAAAAGTGGAGTTTAATTTCGCCTTGTTTCCTGGCCAAAAACAAGTTGACGCCATTGGTATTTCAGATTCAGAAGTTCTGATTGAGGCCAAAATAAATTCCAATTCCATCTTCGAAAATTTACCAAATCCCGAGTTAATTCCATTAGGACATAAAGCCGCTTTGTGCCCAGTCGTTTCTCAAAATGGCAATACACTTTATTTTACGAACAGCGCTTCTGAAAAGGAACAAATTTATTCCTGTTCCAAAATGGCAGATGACAAATGGAGTCAGCCTGTTTTAGAGAGTGCTTTAAATACAAATGAGAATTATAATTATATAGAATTTGCCGCGTCAGATTTTATGCTTCTTGGAGGTGCTAACTTTATCAAAGGAACGGGAGAATCTGGGTTTTCTATTCTAAATGGAATAAATGGAAAACAACAAGATTTCGAAACCATAAAAATTGCAGCATTTAATAATTATGACGATACTGCCGATGCTACAATCACTCAAGATAAAAAAATTATGATACTTGGAATCGAAACTGATTTTACCCAAGGGGGAACCGATTTGTATTTTACATCCAGAAAAGATGACGGAACCTATAGCTTGCTTCAAAGCATGGGAAAAATAGTCAATTCTGCTGCCAATGAGGCTACTCCTCAATTGCTATCGGATACTAAAACATTACTTTTTAGTAGTAATGGATTCAGCAATTTCGGTGATTATGATATTTTTATAGCCTATAGATTAGACGACTCTTGGAAAAAATGGTCAGAACCAGTTAATATGGGAAGTAAAATAAATGGGAATGGTTTTGATGCTTCACCTTATTATGACGAAAAAAGTGAGACCTTATATTATACCAAATTTATTGACGGGGAAATGAGTTTGTGTTTTGTGAAAATTCCCAAAATAGATTTAATAGAAAAGTAAAAACTGTATTTATTGTTTTTTTAGTCATTAAAATTTGTTATAAGATAATCTCTTCAGCTACAATATTTATTAGGTAATAACAACAATTGTTATGCTAATTGTAGCGATTGTCCATATTAATATTCAATTTTATAAGGAAAAAGAAGTGTTTAAAATCAAATTTAAAGTGCTAAAAAACAGCATTATATAAATTAACCCGCTGGGTGTAATTCAAAATTGTTTAATTTTTAGCCACATAGAAACATAGATTTTATGAATTTTGAAAGGCGTTTCACTTTATTTGAGAAAAACATAGCCATGTGAACCCAAGTATTGGGCTATCCAACTCTTTTTTTCTATGTTTCTATGTGGTTCAATTTTTTATTTATTCTATAATTTAAATTTTCATCAATTACACCCAATGGGTTAAATTAGTAAAAAACAATCCGGACAGGCAGACCAAATAAAACTTTCGGAGGAATTAGAGCAAGGCCTAAAATACAATAAGGCGATTTTGAACAATGATGTTTTTGGACTCAATTACGAGTTGTTTGAGATACTGTCAAAAAATAATTTGATATAAATAGATGATAATTGTGAAGAAATGAATGATTTTTATATTTTTATCAAATAAAATTGTGAAACTCATTCGTAAAAGATTATAAAATGTAATGGGAAGGAATTAGTATAATACCAAAAACAAACAAAAATCGTAGGGTATTTTTGTGTTGAATTTATTTATATATGAAAAGAAATAGAATATTTTTTTTAACCTTATTTTTAGTCACCTTTTTTGTTCATGCTCAGGATGCAAATGTGCTTATCGGAAAATTGAAGACTGAATTAAAAGCAAATCCAGATGCCAAAAAGACAGCTTTAATTTACTCGGATTTGACTTGGTATTATTCTGTTGTTTCCATTGATTCTGCATTACATTATGGCGGAAAAGCATTGTTGGAATCTAAAAAAATGGGTGATTCAACTTTATTGGCACAGGTCTATAGTGATGTTGGCGCCGTTTATTTTAGAAAAGGAGATTTTCAAAATTCACAAGAAAATTATCTCGCCGCTTATAAAATCAGAAAAGCCAGAAACGACTCAAAAGGGTTGGCGAAAATCAACAATAATTTGGCCAACATTTATGAAAAAAAGCAACAATACAAGCAAGCGATGGCATCGTTTCTAGAGGCTTTACACTATTTTGAGAGTATTAATGATGAAAAGAACAGCTATACCACAAAAGGCAATATTGGACTAATTTTTTTAAAATTAAAGAATTTTCACAAAGCGTTAAATTATATCAGTGATGTTGTCCGGTATCAGGAGAGGAATAATTTTAAAGAGGAACTGTGTGGCTCTTGTTTGAACTTGGGAAATGTTTACCTTCAAATAAACGACACCATCAATGCTTTAAAATATTATGATAAAAGTTTAAAGGCATGTACTTCAGTTGGAAATAAAAAAGGAATTTCAAGTGGTTATAATAATATTGCCACAATAAAAACAGAACAAAGGAAATCCAAAGATGCCTTAACGCTTTACGAAAAATCAAGGCAGGTTAGAGAACAATTAAATTCAGATTTGGACAAAGCCAATTTTGATTTCAATTTAGCTAAAGAATGCATAGTTGCTAATCAATTGAATGAGGCAAAAAAAATATTATTAAGCACCAAGAAAGTATTTGAAAAAATAAAATCGAATTCTAAATTACAAGTAAATTACAAAGCTTTAATTACTGTTTCCGCAAAGTTAAACCAGCCGGACAGCGTAGGTTTTTATGTTGATGAATTGTCTCTTTTAAATGAAGAACTTTTGGGTAATGCTGCAGTAAAACAAGCTGCGGAATTAGAAACTAAATTTCAGACTGAAAAAAAGGAAAAACTTTTACTTGAAAAAGAAGCCGAAACCAAACAAAAAAATTTTTTGTTAATTGGGATTTCTACATTATTGTTTTTAATAGTAATAATAGCATTTTTAATTCACAGACAACAAAAACTAAAAAATCAACAGCAAGAGCAAGAATTTCAATTAAAAACGGATATTGGTCAAATAGAAAAACAGAACGAATTGCAAGAGCAACGCTTGAATATTTCGCGTGATTTGCATGATAATATTGGTGCTCAACTTACTTTTATTATTTCATCAGTAGATAATATCAAGTATGCATTTGATTTGAAAAATGCTAAACTGGATTCCAAATTGCAAAGCATAAGTAGTTTTGCCAAATCTACAATTGTAGAACTTCGGGATACGATTTGGGCAATGAACAATAACGAAATTCATTTTGAAGATTTGCGGGTCAGAATTCTGGATTTTATAGAAAAAGCGAAAATGGCCAAGGAAAATGTTGATTTTAGATTC
Source organism: Flavobacterium psychrotolerans (assembly GCF_003097635.1). GTDB lineage: Bacteria > Bacteroidota > Bacteroidia > Flavobacteriales > Flavobacteriaceae > Flavobacterium > Flavobacterium psychrotolerans. The sequence goes on along the minus strand of NZ_QCZI01000010.1, from coordinate 109,296 downwards.
ACCATAGACAACAGTTTGAGCGAGGAGAAATTAACTTCCATTTCTGGAATGAATATTTACAGAACCATCCAAGAAGCTGTAAATAATGCCATAAAATATGCTGAGGCTTCACAAATTTTAATTGACGTAAAAAGTGTTGATGATAAAATTTCAATTCACATTCGAGACAATGGAATCGGGTTTGATGAGGCTGTTACAGAAAAAGGGAATGGTTTGTACAATATGGAAAAAAGAATAAAAGATATAGAAGGAATTTTTAATTTAGTTTCAGAGTCAGGAAAAGGAACTGCAATTTTACTTCTTCTAAATAAAGAAAAATAGGTATGATAAAAATAGCAATTGCGGATGATAATTCATTTTTGATAAAAGCAACTCAAGAAAAACTTTCTTTTTTTGAAGATTTTATATTAAAACTTACCGCAGTAAATGGCCAAGATTTATTGGATAAGCTTGAAGAAAACCATAATGTCGATTTGATTTTGATGGATGTTGAAATGCCTATAATGAACGGAGTAGAAGCAACCGAAAAAGTAAAAAACAGATATCCCCACATCAAAATCATCATGCTAACAGTTTTTGACAATGACGAAAATATTTTCAAGTCGATAAAAGCGGGTGCCGACGGTTATTTACTCAAAGAAGTTAACTTAAAAGATTTGCAACAGGGTATTTTAGACACCCTCAACGGAGGTGCAACCATGACGCCATCCATAGCGATGAAAACCTTGAAGTTGTTTAGAAATCCAGTAACTTTTGAAGTCATTACTAATAATGAGGAATATAATTTAACGATTCGTGAAATAGAAGTTTTAGAACAATTGAGCAAGGGGTTGAAATACCGTCTTATTGCCGAAAATTTATTTCTTTCTCCAGGAACAATTCGTAAACATGTCGAGAATATTTATGAGAAACTTCAAGTGCATAATAAATTAGAGGCCATTCAAAAAGCTAAAAATAATAAGTTGATATAGTGCTTTTTTATTTTGTCAGTTCAAGTTTATAAAAGATTTGCGATAGTTTTTTTATAAGTACCTAGAGCAACTTTTTTTTTCTAACTTTATAAAAAAAGTAATGCAAAGAAAACTTTTATTTCTCACAGGAATTATATTCACAATTGTCTTATTGTTTAAGTTTTGTGAATTCAAAAAAGAGGATAGTTCAACAATTGATTATAATTCAAATTTGATTCAACAGCAAATTGTTAATGTAGGGAAATTGATTGTTACCGAAGGTCATTTTTCTCAAGTGCTCACTTATAAAGATCAGGATAAATATTTTATGAATATGATTTCTTTCGATAAAAAAGCACTAATTGTTGTCAATGCTGATGTTACGGTTGCCTATGATTTGCGTCAGATGAAATACGATATCGACGAAAAAAACAAAATCATAACTATTTTATATATCCCGAAGGAAGAAATAAAAATCAGTCCGGATATTCAGTTTTATGATGTGAATCAAAGTAAGTTGAATCCGTTTACGGGGGATGATTATAATAAAATAAACAAATCGGTTCGGGCGAGTTTAGCTAGAAAAATAGAAAAGTCATCGTTAAAATCAAATGCCCAAAACCGATTGGTTAGTGAGTTGTCTAAAATATTGATTCTGACCCATACCATGGGCTGGAAACTTCAATACGAGGGTAAAGTGATTGAAAGTGATGCCGATTTGAATCAGAAAATTAAGATGTAAGTACTTTTACAACTTACTGTTCAGGCTTTGCCAGCCTCCTCCGTTGATCACTTCGATACCATTTTGTTTCAAGATTGAAGTAGCTTGGGCACTTCGCATTCCGCTGGCACAGCATGCAATTACTGGTTTGTTTAGTTTTTTTATTTCATTTATTTTACTTCCAATAGTGTCTAACGGAATATTTTTTGCTCCTTTTATGTGTCCGCCTGAAAATTCTCCGGGGCTTCTCACGTCAATAATCACCGCTCCTTTTGCAACAAATTCCTGAATGTCATTTGTTTTGTCTCCCATACCTAAAAAATCGAAAAATCCCATAATTTTATTATTTTATGGTACAAATATACTTTTCAAAAGTAGATAATTTTGTAACAAAAGTTACTTAAAGCCTTATAGGTTTGCTTTTATAGGAAACGATGTTTTTATTGAAAAATGGATATTGAATCCTGTTTTTTCGCGATAGGGATAGCAGCGGCATCCCACGCTTTTGGGCGTGGATAAAGAGCATAGCCCGGCCATTCGCCCAAGTCCCAAAAAAACGGCTATCACGTTATAGTTTTTCTGATAAATACCCATCGAATTACAAAAATGAATTACCTTCGTAACACAAAATAAAATACTAATAGTCGTTTATTTTTGTAACAATGAAGGGAATTATCAGACTATTAATCACTAACTCTTATATTTTTAAAAATGAAGAAAATTATTCTATCCCTGATTCTTGGGATAATGCTTTTGCCAATGAGCGTAAAAGCGGATGAAGGCATGTGGTTTTTGATGTTTATTGAGCGCCTGAACCATAGAGATATGGAGAAAATGGGTTTGCAACTAACATCCGAAGAGATTTACAGTATTAATCACCATAGTTTGAAGGACGCTATTGTTCAGTTTAATGGCGGTTGCACTGCAGAATTGATTTCTAAAGATGGTTTGGTGTTAACCAATCACCATTGCGGATATGACGCTGTTGCCGAATTGTCTACAGCGGCTAAAAACCTTTTGAAAGATGGGTATTGGGCTGAAAGCAGAAAAGAAGAAAAGAAACCAAGCAGCTTATACGTTCGATTTTTTGTTCGTATGGATGATGTTTCGAAACGAATTTTATCGAAAGTAAATGATAAAATGACGGAGTTGGAGCGAGAAAAAGCCGTAAATCAAGAAATTGCTTTAATCGAAAAAGAAAACAACGAGGGTGGAAAATATACCGTTTCAGTTCGTCCATTTTTTCAAGGAAATGAGTATTACTATTTTGTATACCAAGATTATAAAGACGTGCGATTGGTGGGCGTTCCTCCAGAAAGTTTGGGAAAATTTGGTGGAGACACAGATAATTGGGAGTGGCCGCGTCATACTGCCGATTTTTCGATGTTCCGGATTTATGCAGACAAAAATGGGAATCCGGCAGATTATTCGGAAAACAATGTGCCGTTAATTCCAAAACACTATTTACCGGTTAATTTAGGTGGAGTGAAAGAAGGTGATTTTGCTATGATTTTAGGCTATCCGGGAAGAACCAACCGTTGGATGCCTGCAGGCGGAATTGAGCAAAACGTGAAATTCTCCTATCCTGCTTGGGTTGAAGGTGCTAAAACGGGAATGGACAACATGAAAAAATACATGAATCAAAGTGATGCGCTTCGTTTGGTTTATGCTTCAAAATTTGCTTCAACAGCCAATTACTGGAAAAACCGTCAAGGAATGATTGATGCTTTAACCAAGTTTGGTACGGCAAAGTCAAAAGCAGGTCAAGAAGCTAAATTTGATAAATGGGCGAATAAGAAAGAGAATAAAGCGAAATACGGAAACGTAATCAAGAATATTAATAAGTTCTATAGCTTGACTAATGAAAAAGCACGTCATGACAATTACTTGCAACAATTGTTTAGAACGACCGCTTTTGGTACTTCTGGAAGAACCATTGGGAAACAATTAGACAATTATGTAAAAGCAGATGCTGTTAAACGTATCACTATGGCTCCAGCAATTACCGAAATGGTTGATGAAATGTTCAAGGAATTGTATCTGCCAGCAGAAAAGGATTTGTTGGCAGCTCAATTAAATTTGTATGCTACAAAATCTAAAGGATATGCGATTGCTCCAATGGTGGATAAAATTGGGAAAGAAACTAATTACGACTTTACTAAATATGTAAACGCAGCTTTAGAATTAAGTATTTTAACATCTAAAGAAAGAATTAAAGCATTTTTAGATTTGCCAAGCCAGGGATTGTTAGATAATGATCCTTTGTATGCGCTTTCTAACGACATGATTTCGCATCTTAATTCAAAATCAGATGAAATTGCAAAAGCCCAAAATGATTATGGAGCTTCATTCCGTTTGTTGGTAGAGGGTTTGCGGGAGTCTAAGATAGGAACAATTAAATATCCGGATGCAAACTCAACCTTGCGTTTGACTTACGGAAAAGTGCGTGCTTTGCCAGCAGACAAGCGTAATGATGCCAAAATTAACAACTATACCACCATGGATGGGATGGTTAAAAAATACAAAAAAGGAGATGAGGAATTTGATTTGCCCGTTCGTTTAATTGACCTGAACAAAAGCAAAAATTATGGTCGTTTTGCAGATAAAGACGGATCAATGCACGTGAATTTCTTAACAGATAATGATATTACCGGCGGGAACTCAGGTTCACCGGTATTAAACGGAAAAGGGGAGCTTATTGGTTTGGCATTTGATGGAAACATTGAAGCTATGGCCGGGGATGTTATATTCGATCCTAAATTGCAAAGGACCATCAATGTTGATATTCGGTATGTGTTGTGGGTAATCGAAAATTTTTCGGGCGCAAAACATGTTGTAGATGAAATGACATTGGTAAAATAGGGATTATTAATTCAAATTAAAAATCCGTCTTGTATAGACTGCTTCTAAAAGTTTAGATAATTTATAATTAATTTTAATAGTAGTGAGCTCGATATTATATCGGGCTCATTTTGCTTAGCTTTCTTTTTGTCTTTTCGAAAAAGAATTTAAATTTTGGACATCAGGAACCTCTTTTTTTATTTCATCAGAAGAAAATTCATTTTTGATGTGGGTTTCAATTGTAAGGAATTATAAAATCCAATCTAATTTTACTACTTTTGAAATTCAATTTTAAAGAATGAAATATTTAATCTGGATTGTACTTCTTTTTCCTATTTTGGTCAAGGCACAACTTGATTTTAATAAAGCCGAAAAATACTTTCAACAAGGGCAATTTTCTCAGGCAAAAGTCCTTTTTGAAAATATAGTGAAAGATAATCCCAATCATTTAAAGGGATTAGAGTATTTGGGAGATATACAGGGAAGTTTGCAAAACTGGGACAAGTCCATTTCCTATTATAAAAGACTTAAAAAACTAAAGCCAAGTGAAGCTAACTACTATTACAAATATGGTGGCGCTTTGGGGATGAAAGCCAAGGAAAGCAATACGTTTAAAGCTCTTGGGATGATTGGTGAGGTGAAATCATCTTTTGAAAAAGCGATACAACTCAATCCAAAACACATTGAGGCTCGTTGGGCATTGATAGAATTGTATTTGCAATTGCCTGGGATTATTGGGGGAAGTGAAGCAAAAGCTACTCAGTATGCCAATGAGTTAGCCAAATTATCTCCCGTGGATGGCTATTTGTCTAAAGGACATATTGCCGAATATTTTGAAAGATATGGCGAAGCGGCCAAACAGTATAAATTAGCGATCGAAGTTGGAAAATCAAAAGTTTGCTACCAAAAATTGGCAGATTTGTATAAAAATAAGATGAAACAGCCCGAAAAAGCAAAGCTAATTTTAGAGGATTTTGAGAAAATTGGAGTAATCCAGTAATCATTCTTGAGTAATCGAACTGTCAAAAAAATTAAGAACCGCACAATCAAATAACCGAATTAACAAATCAACCAAATGCGTACACATTTTATTGCCATTGGCGGAAGTGCCATGCACAACCTCGCTTTAGCGTTACACAACAAAGGATACCAAGTTACAGGAAGCGATGACGCCATCTTTGAGCCATCAAGAACACGATTGGAAAAGAAAGGGATATTGCCTCAAGAAATGGGTTGGTTTCCTGAAAAAATAACTGCCGATATTGAAGCCATTATACTTGGAATGCATGCCAAGGCCGATAATCCTGAACTGTTGAAAGCCCAAGAATTAGGTCTGAAAATTTATTCCTATCCCGAATTTTTATACGAGCAATCCAAAAATAAAACGCGGGTAGTCATAGGTGGTTCACATGGAAAAACAACCATAACTTCCATGATTTTGCACGTAATGCACTTTCATAATATTGATGTTGATTATATGGTAGGGGCTCAACTTGAAGGATTCGACACAATGGTTCACCTTACGGAGGAGAATGATTTTATTGTTTTAGAAGGAGATGAATATTTGTCTTCACCAATAGATAGGAGACCAAAATTCCATTTGTATCAGCCTAATATTGCCTTGATTTCGGGCATTGCTTGGGATCATATCAATGTATTTCCAACGTATGATTTCTATGTGGAACAGTTTGAAATTTTTATTGGAAAAATCACTAATGGAGGAATTTTAGTGTATAATGAGGAAGATTCCGAAGTGAAACGCGTGGCTGAAGCAGCTACAAACCCAATTCGGAAATTACCTTACACGACACCGAAATATAAAGTTGAAAACGGAATTACCTTGCTCGAAACTCCAGAAGGCGATATGCCTATCGAAGTTTTTGGTGCACACAATCTCAATAATCTGGCCGGTGCCAAATGGATTTGCCAAAACATGGGCGTGGATGAAGCCGATTTCTATGAAGCCATAGCCAGTTTTAAAGGAGCTTCCAAGCGACTGGAAAAAATTGCAGAGAGCAAAACCAAGGTAGCTTACAAAGATTTTGCGCATTCGCCAAGTAAAGTTTCTGCGACAACAAAAGCCGTAAAGGAACAATATCCAAACCGAACATTAGTGGCTTGTTTAGAACTGCACACATATAGTAGTTTAAATGCCGAATTCTTGAAGGAATATGAAGGAGCATTGGAATACGCTGATAAGGCTATTGTTTTCTATTCTCCCGATGCCGTTAAAATAAAGCAGTTGGACGAAGTGACTTATGAGCAAATTGCCAAAGCCTTCAATAGGGAAGACTTGATTATATTTACCAATTCAAAAGACTTTAAGGATTATCTTTTTAATTTAAATTTTGATAATTCCGCCTTGCTATTAATGAGTTCCGGTAATTATGGCGGATTGAATTTTGATGAGGTGAAGGAGTTGATAGGATAGTTTCGGAAAGTTGACGTTAAAACTTAAATGACATTATGGAAAATTCCGCATTCCCCATAACCAATTGGTCCGAAGATGACAAACCTCGTGAGAAACTCATGAACAAAGGCAAAGCTGCATTAAGCGACGCCGAGTTAATTGCGATTCTCATTGGTTCTGGCAGTCGAAACGAAAGTGCGGTGCAATTAAGCAAGCGTATGTTGTCCAGTGTTGAGAATAATTTGAATGCTTTGGGAAAATTGTCTATACAACAACTCATAACATTCAAAGGAATTGGCGAGGCTAAAGCAATTTCGATACTTGCAGCAATGGAATTAGGCCGAAGACGCAGGGCGGAGGAAGCCGTAGAAATGAAGAAAATCACTTCCAGCAAAACCATTTTTGAAATAATGCAGCCCATTATTGGCGAATTGACCCACGAGGAATTTTGGATTGTCTATCTAAATAATTCTAATAAAGTGCTTACTAAATCACAGTTGAGTAAAGGCGGAATTACGGGAACTCTGGTTGATGTTCGGTTGGTGTTTAAGACGGCACTAGAACTGGGCGCAGTTGGTATTATCCTTTCTCATAATCATCCGTCAGGAGCTTTGCAACCCAGCGATGCCGATAAACAAATCACCAAAAAATTAAAACTTGCGGGGGAAAGTCTCGATATTAAAGTTTTAGATCATTTGATTGTTACCGAATCGCATTATTTTAGTTTTGCTGATGAGGGAATTTTGTAATACATCATCATGAGTTAATTTTAACTTGTTTGATAATAACTTCATGACATTAATTGCTAAATATGGAAATAGTAAAAACCAAAATAACCGATGTTTTTTTCGATTTGGATCATACGCTTTGGGATTTTGAAAAAAATTCGGCATTGGCGTTTGAAACGATTTTCAAAAAGCATCAAATAAATCTAAATGTAGAGGAATTTCTTTCTCATTACGTGCCCATAAACCTAAGGTATTGGGAAATGTATCGCTCGGAACAAATTACACAAACCCAATTGCGTTACGGAAGGTTAAAAGATGCCTTCGATTTAATGTCATTCGAAATAGACGATGAGAGAATCCTTTTTTTATCGGATCAATACGTGTATTATTTGCCTAAGTATAACCATCTTTTGGAAGGAACGATTGAAATTTTAGAGTACTTGAAACCCAAATACAAGTTGCATATTATTACGAACGGATTTGCCGAAATTCAAAATAATAAACTCAACAATGCAAATATCAACCAGTATTTTCAAACGATAACCAACTCAGAAATGGCGGGGGTAAAAAAACCAAACCCCCTTATTTTTCAGCACGCTTTAGATTTGGCTCAAGCCCAAAAAGGAAATAGCATTATGATTGGAGATTGTATCGAAGCCGATATTTATGGAGCACTTCGTTCGGGATTTGACGCTGTTTTATTCAACGAAAACCATTTAATAGTTGATGAAAATATCAAACAAATCCATCATTTGTTAGAATTAAAAAAATATCTTTAAAAAATGAAAAAATATAGTGTCCTGCTTTTATTGCTTGTTTTTAATTTCTCTTTAGCGCAAAGTATAAACGATTATAAATATGCCATTGTCCCGTCAAAATTTAACTTTTTAAAAGAAACGGATCAGTACCGATTAAATACGTTAACTAAATTATTCATGGAAAAATATGGTTTCACGACCTATTTAGGAACTGATGTTTTGCCTGACGAATTGGTAAGCAATAATTGTAATAAGATATATGTTGATGTAATAAGTTCAGGGAGTTTTTTAACTACAAAACTTAAGATAATTTTAAAGGATTGTAAAAATACCATTTTATATACGTCTTCTGAAGGCAGAAGTAAAGTTAAAGAATATAAAGTTGCTTATAATGAAGCTTTACGAATGGCATTTGACAATTTTAGTATTTTGAAAACCCATAAATTTCAACTCTCAGAAAAAAGCTTGGAAATGATTGGCGAGAGGTCTTCTCAAGAACCTAGTAAAACAGAAAATCCTAAAACGGAAGAACCTAAATTAGACATAACTTTTTCTGAGCCACTTTTTGCAAAGCCCTTATCTCAACCTTTTACAGGGAATGGTTTTCAATTGTTAACCCATAATACTAATATTCCACAATATGTAATGACTGTTTATAAAACTTCATCTCCTGATTGCTATATTGCTACTGAAGGAAATATAAGTGGAGTATTATTGAGGAAATTAGGAAATTGGTATTTCGAATATTATAAAGAAAACAAATTGGTTTCAGAACAAATTTTAATTGTGAATTTCTAATTAATAACCATATTTGTCCTTCCATCGGTTTTTCAAAAACTCTCTTGTGCTATTTTCCCTTGAATTATTTCCGGGATCATAAATAGGTGTATTGGCAATCGCATCGGGCAAAAATTCTTGTTCGGCAAAATTATTCTGATAATCATGGGAATATTTGTACTCTTCTCCATAACCCAATTCCTTCATTAGTTTTGTTGGCGCATTCCGCAAATGGATAGGCACGGGTAAATCGCCAGTTTTAGCTACGATTTCTTGGGCTTTACTAATAGCGAGATAACTGGCATTGCTTTTTGGTGACGTGGCTAGGTAAATAGCACATTGACTTAAAATGATTCTACTTTCAGGATATCCAATTGTAGAAACGGCCTGAAACGTATTGTTTGCCATGATAAATGCCGTTGGGTTGGCATTGCTAATATCTTCGCTAGCCAAAATCAGCATGCGTCGGGCAATAAATTTCACGTCTTCACCGCCTTCAATCATTCGGGCCAGCCAATATACCGCTCCATTTGGGTCGCTTCCCCGTATCGATTTTATAAAAGCAGAAACAATATCATAATGTTGTTCCCCCGTTTTGTCATAGAGAACGGTATTTTGTTGCACTAATTCTAAAACACGATCATTAGTGATAAAAATTTCGTCTTCACTGGAAGCGTTTACGACCAATTCAAAAATATTCAATAGTTTGCGTCCATCGCCACCGGAAAGTCGCAAGAGTGCCTCTGATTCTTGTAGATTTATTTTTTTATTCTTCATTATGACGTCTGTCGTCATGGCACGATGCAACAAGGCTTCTAGATCTCCTTTGGAAAATGGATTCAAAACATAAACCTGACAACGAGACAGTAGGGCAGGAATTACTTCAAAACTGGGGTTTTCAGTCGTGGCACCAATTAGCGTAATCCAGCCTTTTTCTACCGCTGCCAACAAGGAATCTTGTTGCGATTTGCTGAACCGATGAATTTCGTCAATAAATAAAATCGGATTTTTTGTGGTAAAAAGCCCACCGCTTTGTTTCGCTTTTTCGATAACGTCTCTAATATCCTTCACACCAGAGTTAATAGCGCTCAATATATAAAAAGGGCGTTTTGATTCCTGAGCAATAATTTGAGCCAATGTGGTTTTCCCAGTTCCTGGAGATCCCCAAAAAATTAAAGAAGGAATAATTCCCTTTTCAATTTGTTGGGTCAACGAACCTTTCGGACCAACCAAATGGGATTGACTTATATAATCTTCTAATTTTTGCGGACGAATTCGCTCGGCTAATGGTGCTTCCATTTGTTTTTTATTCTGAATTCAATATTCGTTACACGATAGCTTTGTTTGAACGGGCTAAGTAATCAATATTTTAATAGGTTTTAGTCCATTCAATAGGATACAAATTTAAAGATAATCTAGTGAATTATTATTTATTACCTATTATCTTCGAAATGTTTTTCAATATCTGCCAAATTAGCATTAAATTACTTTTGGTTTTATTTTTGATTTCGGAAATGAAACTAAAATTCCATATTCATAATTAATAAAATGAACGACAACCATTTCAAATTCTCCCCATCGGTTATCACTTTGCCCTTTTTGTTTGTGTTGTTACTTTGGGTTGTGTTTTGGATAGAAATTACATTTCATTTCAATTTAGAAAATTTCGGCATTTATCCCAGAACTTTAGAGGGTTTACGAGGTGTTATTTTTAGCCCGTTTATTCATGGAAGTACAGGACATCTGTATAATAATTCTATTCCCTTATTGATTTTGCTGGCTGCGTTACGTTATTTCTACAGAGAGCAATCGTTACGTATTTTAGGGTATGGGATTTTGATCTCAGGAATGATTACTTGGGTCATTGGGAGGGAGTCCTACCATATTGGTGCAAGCGGATTGGTATATGTTCTGGTTAGTTTTATTTTTTTTAAAGGAATTAGAACTAAATATTATCGGTTAGTTGCTTTGTCATTAGTTGTTATAATGGTTTATGGAAGTTTGGTTTGGTATATTTTTCCTCATGTAGATGAGGGTATTTCATGGGAAGGTCATTTGGCGGGTTTAATAACAGGTTTCGCTTTTGCTATTATTTTTAAAACTCCAGAATATAAAAAGCTGATTCGTTATGACTGGGAGCAACCTGATTTTGACCCCCAAGAAGATAAATTTTTACAGCGTTTTGATGAGAAAGGTAATTTTGTCAATTTGCCAAAACCTGAAATTTTAGAAGAAATTGTGGAGTTAAATAATGTTTCCTCTACATCAAATTACAAAATTATATATGATTTTGTTGCTGAAAAATATACCGCAGTTGAAGTAGGAACCACGGTAAATACAAATGGTTTAAATGATAAAGACGAATTAAAACCGTGATTTTAATTCGTCTTCTTATTGAAATGTATTCAAATTATATTCAACTTCTTTGTCTAACCGTTTCATATAGAAAGGCCCCACAGGCAACGGAAACATTAAGCGAACCGATTGTTCCAAACATAGGTAGTTTTGCTTTTTCATCAACAATTTTAAGTACAGAGGGGTTAATTCCTCTATCTTCGCTACCCATAATTATGGCTAAGGGCTCATTTAAAGCAATGTCATAAATTGTTTGGTCTGTTTTTTCAGTGGCCGCTACGGTTTTTATTCCTGAACCTTGCAAGTAGAATATGGCATCTTTGATATGTTCTACTTTACAAATAGGCACATTAAATACGGCACCTGCGGAGGTTTTAACTGTATCGCCATTCACCGGAGCCGAACCCGCTTTTTGTACAATAATTCCGTTGACACCGGTACATTCTGCCGTTCTAATAATTGCTCCGAAATTACGCGCGTCAGATATTTGATCCAGAATTAGGAATAAAGGCAATTTGCCAGATGCTAAAGTAGAATCTACTAAATGTTCTAATTCCATAAACCCAATAGGGGAAATGCTTGCTACGGCTCCCTGATGGTTATTGGGAGTTAATCTGTTTAATTTTTCGACGGGAACATAAGAGAAATTAATGTTGGCTCGTTTCATTACTTTCATCAAGTCTTTCATCAATTCGCCAGATATTTCTTTTTGAATGAAGACTTTGTCAACTTCCTTTCCTGATTGTATGGCTTCTATTATTGCTCGTATTCCAAAAATTAAATGTTCTTTTTCCATGGGGCAAAGATATAAAAAAAACCATCCGTTTTTGACGGATGGTTTAGGATTAATTTGGTTATAATCTAGTATTCATCTTCCGCGAAACCAGTTCTTTTATGACCTACATAAAGAATGTCATAACCATCTATATCATAGCTAAAATGAGCTTTGAAAGAGATTTTATCTACCACATGTCCACCTTGGGACAAGCCAGCTCCTTTTTCAATTTTACCATCCGTAATAGTTACAGTTGTTTCGGTAGCATCAATAAGGTTTGGTTGTGAAACGGCTGTAAATGTACCGTTTGCAACGTCCATAGTTATTTTGCACTTTAAAAAATAACCATTTTCATAGTCATTAATCCACATAGTGTTATCATTTGCGGCTGTATTGTAGGTAGAATGTAAAGCATGTTCAACTAAACTAGCTCCATCACTATCTGTTAGAGAGATATACCAATCACCTGCAAATTTCCCTGTTGTTGTCCCTCCAGGGTTTGGATCTCCACCCTCATCACAAGAAGAGAATGATGTAAATATAAGGATACCAAAAAGCACCTTTATAATATTGTTTTTTAATTTATTCATTTTTATGATATTAAAGTTGAACTTGAGTTAAGGTTACTTTGAATGTCCCGTTTGAGCTTCCATCCCAAGTTGATGTAAAACTTATTTTTTTTGTAGCTGGATCAACATTTAATCCAGACATTACTATATTACCACCAAAACCCTTATTAGTGAAATCAGGTATTGAAAAATCATTAGCAGAAATATTATTTGCTGTAATAATTACAGGTCTTCCAGCATAAGCTACACCGTAAGCTCTACCTATATTGTAATACCCACCAAATCCATCAGACATTTCATAGGTGCCATTGGAGTTTTTCCAAATTAAAACAAACTCCATGTCAGAATATTGAGCAGACGGAGCTGCTGATCCCCTAATAACAGTAGAAGTATAAACACCTTCAAGGCTTTTATCCAAATTACCGGTTTTATATACAATCACCTTTCTTGAAGAACTTGCCTTAAATCCGTCAACATTGGTTGCTGTATAGCTAATAATATATTCATCAACAATATTTGTGTCAAGTGTTGATCCATCTCTATAATTCCCCTTGACAGTTGTTGTATATACAATTTCTTTTGATCCTTCAGTAGCTACTGCACCGGGGTCTACAAAAGAACCGCCTTGAGGAATAAAAATGACTTCATCACCTAAAACTGTTATCAAAGGATAGTTAGTCACTTTTGATACATTTCCTGTGTCTTCTTTGTCGCAACTTACAAGGAGCAAACTGCCAAAGAAAAACAATGTTATAAATATTTTTTTCATAATTTTTAGTTTTGATTCCACCAAACTGGTTCGGTTATTTTTGATAAAGTTGGAGTATTGTTATTTGTGTTTTTTTCTTCCTGAGGATAAATAACTCTTTTAGGAAATAATCCGCCTGGCGTTGCACCATTTATAGAATAGGCTAATTCTCCAGGAATATAAGAAGGATCTGATTGAGGAACCGCTGAAGTTTTAGGATATCCAGTTCTATTTGTTTCGAAAAATGCCTCAAAACCATTCCCTGGGAAACTTGAAATCCATTTTTGTGTAATGATCGCTTTTATTTTATTATCCAAAGTTCCAGAAGTTGGATATTCATATTTCCCACCTGTTGCTAAATAAGAAGAAGCATCTAATCCGTATTTCGTGAAATTTTCACTTACGGCAGCGTCATAAAGAGCTTTGTCTCCACTTCCAAATCTTGCTTGTGCTTCTGCTTGCAAAAATAAGCTTTCTTCTCTACTCATTAAATAGGCAGGAGTTGTTGCTGACAGTGTTACAATAGAAAATGTAGCTGGACCTGCGGTATTTGAAAAGTCTCCTTGATTTAAAGGATTTCCTGCTCCATAATATTTGCCTTTTCTTTCATCTGAATTTTCATCTAAAAAAGAAGACAAAGTAGTGCTCATCCTTAAGTTAGTAGCTGTGTTTAACTTTCTTCTATCTGATTCATATAAAGGATTACTTAAACCAGGATTATTTTCAAATTGTGTCATAGCTGCATCTGTGTCTAAAAAGGCCACGCCACTAGAGAGCAATTTAGTTATACCAGCACTTGCAATAGATGCTCTCGAACTTTTAGTTTGCCTCATATAAATCTTTAACTTCATCGTATTTGCAAAAGCAGTCCAATTTGTCATGTCACCTCCAAAAATTAAATCATCTTTAGATGGAGCAGATCCTACTGAAGTAGATAAATCTTTTGATAAAGCAGCATCTAGATCGTTTATCATAAATTCATAAACTTGATCACCAGTGTTAAAATGAGGCTCTAATATAGATTTGTCATTGGCTTCGGTATAAGGTATAGAACCATAGAAATCTGTTAAGACTTGTGATCCCTGTACTTCAAGAACGGTAGCAATTAAATAATAGTTCCAGTTTTTTTCGGCTAATGCAGTTTTTTTAACTTGTCTAATGTCACCTAATGCATCATACATGTCTCTCCAAGCTGAGTAATAGTCTCCTGTTCCAATGATATAGCTATCAATATCTTTGTATTGGTTTGAACCATTGCTTTGTGTCCAATATTGAGACCAAAATCCTCCTATTAAAGCATATGATGATCCTTCAGTTCCAATTAATCCAGCAATACCAGCAGGAAGTTGGGATGACATTGGTACAGTTTGTAAATCATCTGGATCTTTGTTTATATCTAAATTTGTATCGCATGCCGTAAATAGCACCGATAAAATCATTAAACTTATTGTTATTTTTTTCATTTTTTTACTATTTAAAATGTTAATTTTATAGTTGTGCCGTAAGTTCTTTGAGATGGAGTTCCATAAGATTCTCCAAATTCACCCTGAATGTTATTTCCAAATGTAGAAATTTCAGGATCTACATATGGGTTAGCATTTGGTGTCCAAAGTGCTAAATTTTTTCCATAAACACTAAATGACGCATTAGTCAATCCAATTCTTTTAACTAACGTTGAAGGAACATTGAATGTTATAGAGATATCTCTTAATCTTACAAAAGTTTTGTCAAAAATGAAGTCTTTGGAGATAGTTGGATTTTTTTGAGAATTGTAAAAATCCGTTTGATTGCTAGTTCCTGTAAAGGCATTAATAGGGTTTGTATTTTCAACATAAGTAGTAACGCCTCCATTTACCACTTCAGTAACGGAATTAGGAATGATAAATGTGTTTCTGTCATTATACGTAGTTTCTATACCGTTTCCAGTAAAATAGGCTAAATATTTGCTTTCAGAAAACATTTCTCCACCTTGTTTCCAGTCAATTCCAAAGGAAAGCATAAAATTTTTGTAAGTGAATTTGTTTTGAAAACCCATGACAAAATCTCTTTCTGAAGTTCCTATTTTTTGATTTTCTTCTGTTGGAACGTAATAACCATTTGCATCAACTATATATTGGCCCGCAGGGCTCAATTTAGGCACTTTTGCCATATATACGCCTAAAGGTTGGCCAAGTACAGCATTAAAAGTCACATCACGACCATTTGTTAGTTCTAGTTTATCTACACCACCAACAATATTATCCACGTTACTTAAGTTTTTTGTAAAAGTCGTGTTGAAGTTCCAAGTAAAGCTTTTGGTTTGAATTGGTATTATGTTTAATACTAATTCTATCCCTTTATTGGTTACATCTAATATGTTTCCTGTTTGAGTTGTAAACCCAGTGCTGGCAGGAATTGCTCTGTCATATAGTAGGTCAACGGTTTTCTTGTTATAAATAGAGGCGTCAATATTGACTCTTCTTGAAAATAAATTGGCTTCAGCACCGAATTCAACTTCTGAAGTGGTTTCTGGTTTTAATTCATTATTACCTAATTGCCCTTTAAATTCATACGCATTTACACCTCCTATAGGGAAGTTAATCGTTCCGAAATTGGCACCAGCAACAGCTTGTGTTAAACTTGATTCTGTTCTATATGCTTCGGTATCTTTTGACACTTGTGCCCAACCCGCTCTTAATTTCAAGAACGTATCAGGTGTGTCTAAAACAATTCCGCTCAAAGAAGCTGAAGGATAAAAGTAGGAATTGTTCTTAACAGGTAGAGCTGAACTCCAGTCATTACGACCTGTTAATGTTAAAAATAATTTATCTTTATAGGATGTTTCCAAGGAAGTATAAACACCAAAATTTCTTCTTAATGAATTGCCTTGGGTAAGTATTGGTTTTGATGCTGAGTTTGATAACTCGTAATAGTTAGGTAAATCCAATTCAGTAATTCTGGCTGTAAGAGCATCAGATTTTCGTTCATTTGCACTTGCACCAACCATAGCACTAATGTTGAAATCATCATTAATTTTTGTGTTGTAATTTAAGTTGAAATAGGAATCCAGTTCAGCTCTTTCAGAAAATTGTTCGGTTACTCCACCAACAGTAGCAACTGTGTTGTTTACATCTTGTGAAGATCCTTCGGTATATTTTACTATGGCACCATAACTTTTAATTTTTTCCATTCTGTAATCTCCCCCAATTTGGTATGTGGCAGAAAATTTAGGATTGAATTTATAGGTTATATTAGTATTACCAAAAAGACGATTTCCATCAATTTTAGTAGCATTTTCATTAAGTACAAAATATGGATTTGAAGCATAAGGAGTAAAGTAGTTGCTTGGATTGTTGAAAGGGTTGTTTACATAATCCTTTAAATCCACAATACTAATATCTACAGGTATCTGTAATAATTCCTGAACTAAAGTCTGGCCTTCACCTGAATCATCTCCGCTTCCGGTATTAACTGCTTTTTGGTCTTTTTTTACATAATTCACATTTACTCTAACGTCAAGTTTGCTACTGTTTATTCCAGCACTAACGTTAAAATTTCTTCTTTTGTATGAATCTGAATCTGTAGGCACAATTCCGTCAGAGTTAACATCTGAAAATCCAAGAGAAAAATTTGAATTTTCTCCACCACCACTAATTCTAAAATTATTAGTGTAGGAATTTCCTATGTCATAAAAATCTTTTACGTTGTTTTTTAAGGCAACATAAGGTTTGATCTGTTGAGAATTGTTAACAATTGCTCCCCAAGGACGTATTTCGCCGTTAAATGCAGGTCCCCAAGAACCGTTTTCAGCACTTACAGAAGCTCCATGACTTGGAAGGCTGGAGAATCCTTGTCCGTACCAACCTTGCCCAAATTTATCTTGCAAATGCGGAACTCTTGCTACTTCAGAAAAATCCATTGAAGATGAAATGTCGACAGTTAATTTGGAATTAATTTTACCTGATTTAGTAGTAACAATTATTGCTCCAGATGCTGCTCTTGAACCATACAAGGCCGTAGCTGCTGCACCTTTTAAAATGGTCATGCTTTCAATGTTGGATGGGTCTAAATCTCCGATACCATTTCCAGCGTCAAATGTTCTTCTGTTTGTTGTAACTCCAGATGTTCCATTTCCAGTATTATTTATCGGTGTACCATCAATTACATACAAAGGATCGTTATTTCCTAATGAGCTAAATCCCCGGATAACTACTTTTGTGGAAGCTCCTACTTGTGCGGGTGCGCTGATATCAACACCAGCAAGTTTTCCGGATAATGACCCAAATAAATTGGTGTTGTTAACTTCTGTCAAGTCTTTGGCAGTTACAGTTGCAGTAGCATAGCCTAATGATTTCTTCTGTCTTTTAATCCCTAAAGCAGTAACAACCACTCCTTCAAGCTGCACAGAATCATCTTGCATTTTAACTTTCAAGCTAGTTGATGAGGCAGTGACTTCTTGTGTTTTCATACCAAGAAAGCTAAAAACTAACTTTTGTCCCTGACTGGCGGCAATTTTGAATTTTCCATCAAAATCAGTTTGAATCCCGTTATTCGTCCCCTTTACTAGGACATTTACCCCAGGAATAGGCAAGCCGCTTTCGTCGGTAACAACACCGGCTACAGTTCTGTCTTGCGCAAATGTAATTTGCGTTAATAGCACCAATAGCAGTACTAAAAATCCATTAAACTTTAGTTTCATTTTATATTATTTTGAATTAGTTACTCAAAAGTCTTAATTATTTGTTGTAATTCCTAATGAAATATAAACTTATTGTTATCTTTTTGTTACAAAAATCAAAAATTTGTCTTAAAGCGGATGTGCACGATTGAGTTTGAATTTTTGATTCCTCCTTCTTTTGTGCTGCCATTTGCGTATATTATATTTAAAAGACCATTTTTTGTTAATACTCCAAATCCAATACCTAATCCTAGCAAATTGCCATTATTATTAGTGCTCTTGTCTTGGTAGTATCCATAGTCAGTTATGGAGTGAATGTATAATGTGGGTGTAAAAATGTAACGGTATTCTGTTAGTATGGAAGTGAGTAAATTACATTGAAGACTGTTTTCGCTATAACCTCGAATTGAATTTATTCCGCCAAATCGATATAGTTCGTTTGTAATGTATTCATTGCTCTGTAAATAAAAGTTTTGGCTTTTAATGTTAATGCTGTTTTTTTCGTTCAAATAAAGATTGTGTTTTAAATCTATGTTGGTAAAGAATTGATGGGTCGTGTTGAATTTTGAATTTCTCGATCCTGTTCCAACCGCAATATTGATTTTTGTTTTCTCAGGAAATAACAAATCATCTTCTTTGTAATCTGCAAATTCAAAATTGCTCGTTATAAATTGATTGCTGTAATCGCTAATGCTATTGTTGTTTTGGTTTTGAATATCGCTGGATTCGGTAGATTGATAGCCTAAATAAATCCGTGTGTTGTAATTAAAAAAATAACCCACGTCAATTGCTTTCTTTGCGTTTTGAAAAGTACTGTCTTGTTTAAAAATATTCAATTGCGTCTTAATTCCAAAAGGACTCTTAAAAATATAGGGGATTGCTAAGGCTACGTTGAGTGTTCTTTGTTGATTGCTTTCGCCTTTCCATAACAAAGAAAACGCTTCTCCGCTATTAAGGGTGTTGTTTAAATTCAAGTCTAAAAAGCCATTTAAAGCAATCTTATTTCCTTTGTCATTCGAAAATCCAATAAATCCCTCAAAATTGTTTGATTTCGTTTTTTCGAGATAAACATATATTATGGTGGAATCCTTTTCAAAAAGAATTTCTGGATATTTTACCTGTTTTACGAATCGGAATTTTTCAAAATCTGCATGGACTTTCTTTAAATTATCCTGATTAAAGGTCTGGTTTTTATAAATACGTCGGATATTCAAAATGTGTCCTTCAGGAAATTTATCATATCCTCTAATTACAATACCGTCAAGCTGTCTTTGTTGTCCAAGAATAACTTGTAAATCGGCATAAAGATGGTTATCATTTTTTTTGAAGTTTGTAAGTTTTAGTTTTGCAAGGGCAAATCCTTTCTTTTCTAGGGTGCTTAATGTTTGTTTTAAAAATAACTCAATTCTTTTGTAAGGGATAATTAATGTATCCTTATTTGTGTTGAAAAGAGAATTTAGAGTTGCATTTCGGCTTATGTATATGTATTCGGTTTTTACTCCCAAATCAAATTGGGATGTAAAACTGCTGTCGTTAATCTTTTTGTAATCAAGAAATTCGTTCTCAATATAGCCAATTTGAGTTAATGTATTGGACATCAAATTCATTTCGTCAACAATTGATTTGGCATTTACATGATTCTTATTGTATCCGACGGAATCAATTAAGGTGTTTTCCGATTTGGATTTCCCTGAAATAGTTAAATGTAGTTTTTGTGCCGATGAATTCAAGCTAAAACATAGGATTGAAAATATAAAAAATGCCTTTTTCAAATGAAATATAAGTTTTGATAAAAGTAACGTAAAAAAGCTGCAAATAATATAAAAAATATTTAGCAGAGAATTAGGATTGCAATTGTCTTGGATGTCCTGTTTGGTTTTTTGGAATGACTATTTCATATTTTATTATAAGACAAATATTTAATTCATGTGGAAATTAATTAATTAAGATTTGTTTCATTGAAAATAATCACTACATTTGCAACCCCGTAAAAAGCGGGAAATATAATATATAAGTAATTTTTAGTATTAATTATGCCAACAATTCAACAATTAGTAAGAACAGGAAGAACTCAGATAGCTAAGAAGAGTAAATCGGTTGCTTTAGATTCTTGTCCTCAAAGAAGAGGGGTTTGTACGCGTGTTTACACTACTACACCAAAAAAACCAAACTCTGCAATGCGTAAAGTAGCGCGTGTACGTTTGACAAATGGTAATGAAGTAAATGCCTATATCCCTGGTGAAGGACACAATCTACAAGAGCACTCGATAGTATTAGTTAGGGGTGGAAGAGTAAAAGATTTACCAGGTGTTAGATATCACATCGTTCGTGGTGCTCTTGATACGTCAGGGGTTGCCGGAAGAACGCAAAGACGATCTAAATACGGGGCTAAACGTCCTAAACCAGGAGCGGCTGCACCAGCGGCTAAGAAAAAGTAAATCTAAAAAGTTAAGGTTTGAGGCGTGACATGTTGCGTCTGAGCATTAACAGAAAAAAAACAAAAAAATGAGAAAAAGAGCGGCAAAGAAAAGACCACTTTTACCAGATCCAAGGTTTAATGACCAACTGGTGACCCGTTTTGTGAACAACTTAATGTGGGATGGTAAAAAATCAACAGCTTTCACAGTGTTTTATGATGCAATGGATATCGTAGAAGCTAAAAAGCAAGATGCAGAAAAATCTTCAGTAGAAATTTGGAAAGATGCGTTAACAAACGTTATGCCTCACGTAGAAGTGCGTAGTCGTAGAGTTGGTGGAGCGACATTTCAAATTCCAATGCAAATTCGTCCAGATAGAAAAATTTCTATGGCGATGAAATGGATGATTCTTTATGCAAGAAGAAGAAATGAAAAATCAATGGCTCAAAAGTTAGCTTCAGAAGTTTTGGCTGCGGCTAAAGAAGAAGGTGCGGCTGTTAAGAAAAGAATGGATACTCACAAAATGGCAGAAGCGAATAAGGCTTTCTCTCACTTTAGATTTTAATTCCTAAGAAATGGCTAGAGATTTAAAATATACAAGAAACATAGGAATTGCGGCCCACATTGATGCTGGTAAAACAACAACAACGGAGCGTATATTATTCTATACAGGAAAATCACACAAAATTGGTGAAGTGCACGATGGTGCTGCAACAATGGACTGGATGGCACAAGAGCAAGAAAGAGGTATAACAATTACTTCTGCTGCTACAACTTGTGAGTGGAATTTTCCTACTGAGCAAGGAAAAGTGTTACCTGAAACTTTACCATATCACTTTAATATTATTGATACCCCGGGACACGTTGATTTTACTGTTGAGGTAAATCGTTCGTTGCGTGTATTGGATGGGTTGGTTTTCTTGTTTAGTGCTGTTGATGGTGTTGAGCCTCAATCAGAAACGAACTGGAGGCTTGCAGATCAATATAGAGTGCCTCGTATTGGATTTGTTAATAAAATGGATCGTCAAGGTTCTAACTTTTTGATGGTATGTCAACAAGTAAGAGATATGTTAAAATCAAACGCTGTTGCAATCACATTGCCAATTGGTGAAGAAAATGATTTCAAAGGTGTGGTAGATTTGGTGAGAAATCAAGCCATTGTATGGCATGAAGAGGGTCTTGGTGCTACATATGATATTGTGCCTATTCCTGAGGATATGCTTGCTGAAGTAAAAGAATACAGGTCGATTCTTATTGAAGCGGTTGCTGATTATGATGAGAAACTGCTTGAGAAATTCATGGAAGATGAAAACTCTATTACGGAGGAAGAAATCAACATTGCTTTAAGAGCGGCTGTTATGGATATGGCTATCATTCCGATGATTGCTGGTTCTTCTTTTAAAAATAAAGGAGTTCAGTTCATGTTAGATGCAGTGTGTAAATATTTACCGTCTCCAATGGATAAAGATGGTATCGAAGGAATTCATCCTGATGATGCTGATTTATTAGAAGAGGATCAAACTAAAATTTTGCGTAAGCCAGATGTTAAAGAGCCATTCGCTGCTTTAGCTTTTAAAATTGCTACTGACCCATTCGTAGGTCGTTTGGCTTTTTTCCGTGCTTATTCAGGACGTTTAGATGCGGGTTCTTATGTTTTGAACACACGTTCAGGAAACAAAGAAAGAATTTCTCGTATTTATCAAATGCACGCTAACAAGCAAAACCCAATCGAGTACATCGAAGCAGGTGATATTGGAGCGGCGGTAGGATTTAAAGACATCAAAACAGGGGATACATTGTGTGATGAAAAACACCCAATTATTCTTGAGTCTATGAAATTCCCTGCACCAGTAATTGGTATTGCAATTGAGCCTAAAACTAAGGCTGACGTGGATAAAATGGGTATGGCTTTGGCTAAATTAGCAGAAGAAGATCCTACATTTACTGTTAGAACAGATGAGGCTTCAGGTCAAACTATTATCTCGGGTATGGGTGAGCTTCACTTGGATATCCTTGTTGATAGAATGAAACGTGAATTCAAAGTTGAAGTGAACCAAGGGGAACCTCAAGTTGAATACAAAGAAGCTTTTACAAGATCGGCTCAGCACAGAGAGACGTACAAAAAACAATCGGGTGGTCGTGGTAAATTCGGTGATATCGTATTTAAATTAGAGCCTGCAGATGAAGTTGACGGAAAGACTCCGGTTGGATTGCAATTTGTAAATGCGGTAAAAGGTGGTAACGTTCCTAAAGAATATATCCCTTCAGTAGAAAAAGGTTTCAGAGAAGCTATGAAAACTGGGCCTTTAGCTGGGTACCAAGTAGATAGTTTGAAAGTAACTTTGTTGGATGGATCTTTTCACCCTGTAGATTCTGATGCGCTTTCTTTTGAGTTGGCAGCTAGAATGGGGTATAGAGAAGTGGCTAAAGCTGCAGGAGCTGTTATACTTGAACCAATCATGAAAATGGAGGTTATTACACCAGAAGAAAACATGGGAGATATCGTAGGTGATATCAACCGTCGTAGAGGTCAGGTAAATGACATGGGTGACAGAGCAGGTGCAAAAACCATCAAAGCTGATGTGCCGTTATCGGAAATGTTCGGTTATGTTACTACGTTAAGAACACTTTCATCGGGTAGAGCAACTTCAACAATGGAATTCTCACACTACGCTGAAACGCCTTCAAATATTTCAGAAGCAGTTATCAAAAAAGCAAAAGGAAACGCTTAATCTTTAAAGAAAATGAGTCAAAAAATCAGAATAAAATTAAAATCTTACGACCACATGTTGGTAGACAAGTCTGCTGAAAAGATCGTAAAAACTGTAAAAAGTACAGGTGCAGTAGTAACAGGGCCAATTCCTTTGCCAACTCACAAAAAACTTTTCACTGTACTACGTTCTCCGCACGTTAACAAAAAAGCGAGAGAGCAATTTGAAGTAATGTCATACAAGAGATTAATTGACATTTATTCATCTTCATCTAAAACTATTGATGCTCTAATGAAACTTGAATTGCCAAGTGGAGTTGAAGTTGAAATCAAAGTTTAGGTAGTCTAAGAGTAAAACGGAACGCTGTTTTTAAGTAAGAAACTTTTTTTGGTTTGTGTGTAAATAAAGTATACTTTTGCACCACTTTAAAAAAAATAGGATTTGCTTAAAAGCTGCGTTCTATATTTATATTTAATAATTAATAATTAATATTTATGTCTGGGTTAATCGGAAGAAAAATTGGCATGACAAGTATCTTTGACGAGAACGGGAAAAACATTCCTTGTACTGTTATTGAAGCTGGCCCATGTGTAGTTACCCAAGTCAGAACCAAAGGTGTTGACGGGTATGAAGCGTTGCAACTAGGTTTCGATGACAAAAACGAGAAACATTCCACAAAAGCGGCCGTTGGTCACTTTGCGAAAGCAGGAACTGTAGCTAAGAAAAAAGTCGTTGAATTCCAAGATTTTGCAACAGAACAAAAATTAGGAGACGTTATTAACGTATCTATTTTTGAAGAAGGAGAATTTGTAGATGTGCAAGGTGTATCTAAAGGTAAAGGTTTTCAAGGGGTTGTTAAACGTCACGGTTTTGGTGGTGTTGGGCAAGCAACTCACGGTCAACACAACCGTTTAAGAGCGCCAGGTTCTGTAGGAGCTTCTTCTTATCCATCTAGAGTATTCAAAGGAATGCGTATGGCTGGAAGAATGGGAGGAGACAATGTAAAAGTTCAAAACCTTAGAGTTTTAAAAGTAGTGGCTGATAAGAACCTACTTGTTATTAAAGGATGTGTTCCTGGTCATAACAACTCTTATGTAATCATTCAGAAGTAATGGAAGCAAAAGTATTAGATTTCAACGGAAAAGATACTGGAAGAAAAGTGCAACTTTCTGATTCAGTATTCGGTATAGAACCAAACAATCACGCAGTATATCTTGATGTTAAGCAATATCTTGCTAATCAAAGACAAGGAACGCACAAAGCTAAAGAAAGAGCTGAAGTAGCGGGAAGTACACGTAAGATTAAAAAACAAAAAGGAACGGGTACTGCTCGTGCGGGTAGTGCAAAGAATCCATTGTTTAAAGGTGGTGGAACGGTTTTCGGACCACGTCCAAGAAGTTATTCATTCAAATTGAATAAAAACTTGAAACGTTTAGCAAGAAAATCAGCATTCTCAATTAAAGCTAAAGAATCCAACATTATTGTTGTGGAAGACTTCAATTTTGAAACACCAAACACTAAGAATTTTGTCAGTGTTTTGAAGGCTTTAGGGTTGGATGATAAAAAATCTTTATTTGTGTTGGGTGATTCAAATAAAAATGTATATTTGTCCTCACGCAATTTAAAAGGGTCTAGCGTGGTAAGTAACACAGAGTTAAGTACTTACGCTATTCTAAATGCTAATAATTTAGTTCTTTTAGAAAGCTCTTTGGAAGGAATTGAAGAAAATTTAAGCAAATAATAGGATATGAGTATTATAATTAAGCCTATAGTAACAGAAAAAGTAACCAAAGAAAGTGAAGTTTTAAATCGCTTTGGATTCTTCGTTGACAAAAAAGCAAATAAAGTACAAATTAAGAAAGCTGTAGAGGCTGCTTATGGGGTGACTATTTTGAGTGTCAATACGATGAATGTAAGACCAGATAGAGCTACCAAATTCACTAAAAGTGGACTTATCAGTGGAAAGACGAATGCTGCTAAAAAAGCATTTGTGCAAGTACAAGAAGGAGAAACAATAGATTTTTACAACAATATCTAGAATAGAAAAATGTCAGTAAGAAAATTAAAACCTATTACCCCAGGTCAGCGATTTAGAGTTGTGAATAGTTTTGACGCTATTACAACTGATAAGCCGGAACGCTCTTTGATAGCGCCGATAAAAAACTCTGGAGGTAGAAATAGTCAAGGAAAGATGACCATGCGTTATACGGGTGGTGGTCACAAGCAGAGATATCGTATTATTGATTTCAAAAGAACTAAAGAAGGAATTCCTGCTTCGGTGAAATCAATCGAATATGATCCAAATCGTACTGCGTTTATCGCTTTGTTAGCTTATGCTGATGGGGAGAAAACATACATTATTGCTCAAAACGGATTGAAAGTTGGTCAGAAATTAGTTTCTGGTCCCGATGCTCAACCGGAAATTGGTAATACATTGCCATTAAGTAAAATTCCATTAGGAACTGTTATTTCATGTATTGAGTTGCGTCCAGGACAAGGAGCGGTTATTGCTCGTTCTGCTGGAACATTTGCTCAATTAATGGCAAGAGACGGAAAATATGCTACAATTAAAATGCCTTCTGGAGAAACAAGATTAATCTTGTTGACATGTTCGGCTACAATTGGGGCAGTATCTAATTCTGATCATCAATTAATCGTTTCCGGTAAAGCAGGTAGAACGAGATGGTTAGGAAGAAGACCTAGAACAAGACCTGTTGCAATGAACCCTGTCGATCACCCAATGGGTGGTGGTGAAGGACGTTCTTCTGGTGGACATCCACGTTCAAGAAATGGAATACCAGCTAAAGGTTATAGAACGCGTTCTAAGAAAAACCCGAGTAACAAGTATATCGTAGAACGTAGAAAGAAATAATAAGATATGGCACGTTCATTAAAAAAAGGACCTTTCGTTCATTATAAGTTAGACAAGAAAGTTCAAGAAAACATTGAAAAAGGAAATAAAGGAGTGGTTAAGACTTGGTCTAGAGCTTCTATGATTACTCCAGACTTTGTTGGACAAACAATCGCAGTTCATAACGGTCGTCAGTTTGTACCGGTTTACGTAACAGAAAACATGGTAGGTCACAAATTAGGAGAATTTTCACCAACTCGATCTTTTAGAGGTCATGCTGGAGCAAAAAATAAAGGTAAAAAATAAGAAGCTATGGGAGTTCGTAAAAGAGAAACAGCAGATGCAAGAAAAGAGGCTAATAAGTCTATAGCTTTTGCTAAGTTAAATAACTGCCCTACTTCACCTAGAAAAATGCGTTTAGTAGCAGATCTAGTAAGAGGTCAGAAGGTAGAAAGAGCACTTAACATCTTAAGATTCAGTTCTAAAGAAGCTTCAAGAAAATTAGAAAAATTGGTTTTATCTGTAATTGCCAACTGGCAAGCAAAAAACCCTGAAGCTAGTATGGAAGAAGCCGGATTATTTGTTAAGGAGATCAGGGTAGATGGTGGAATGATGTTAAAAAGACTTCGTCCAGCTCCACAAGGTCGCGCACACAGAATAAGAAAACGTTCTAATCACGTTACAATCGTATTAGGACAAGTAGATAACACACAAAGCAATTCATAAGCAGCATGGGACAAAAGACAAATCCAATTGGAAATAGACTTGGTATCATCAGAGGATGGGATTCAAACTGGTACGGTGGAAATGATTATGGTGATAAAATTGCCGAAGATTATAAAATCAGAAAGTACATCCACGCCCGTTTATCAAAAGCTAGTGTATCAAAAGTAATCATCGAGAGAACTTTGAAACTTGTAACCGTTACTATCACTACAGCTAGACCTGGTATCATTATCGGAAAAGGCGGACAAGAGGTAGACAAGTTAAAAGAAGAACTTAAGAAAGTTACTGACAAAGAGGTTCAAATTAACATCTTTGAAATCAAAAGACCTGAACTGGATGCTTATTTAGTTGCTACAAGCATCTGTCGTCAAATCGAAAGCAGAATTTCTTACAGACGTGCAATCAAAATGGCTATTGCTGCCTCTATGCGTATGAACGCTGAGGGTATCAAAGTTTTGATTTCTGGTCGTTTGAATGGTGCAGAAATGGCACGTTCAGAAGGTTTCAAAGAAGGTAGAATTCCTCTATCAACTTTCAGAGCTGACATCGACTATGCACTTGCTGAAGCTCATACTACTTACGGTAGAATGGGAATCAAAGTGTGGATCATGAAAGGCGAGGTTTATGGAAAGAGAGATCTTTCCCCACTTGTAGGTATGGATAAAAAACAATCCGGTACTGGTGGTGGTAAAGGTGGAGATGCTCCAAGAGGAGACAGAAAACCTTTTAATAAAGGTGGAAAACCAGACGCTCGTAAAAGAAAGTAAATTTTTAAACTAAAGAAAAATGTTACAGCCTAAAAGAACAAAATACCGTAAGGTACAAAAAGGTAAAATGAAAGGAAATGCTCAAAGAGGGCATGAACTTTCTAATGGAATGTTTGGAATTAAATCTGTACATGAAGATGGAATGTTCCTAACTTCTCGTCAAATTGAAGCTGCGCGTATTGCTGCGACACGTTTCATGAAAAGAGAGGGACAATTATGGATTAAAATATTTCCAGACAAACCTATTACTAAGAAGCCTCTTGAGGTACGTATGGGTAAAGGTAAAGGTGCAGTCGAATATTGGGCTGCCGTTGTTAGACCCGGAAGAATTATGTTTGAAGTTGGAGGTGTACCTTTGTCGGTTGCAAAAGAGGCGTTACGTCTTGCAGCCCAAAAACTTCCAGTAAAAACAAAGTTCATCGTTGCTAGAGATTTCGAAGCATAATTAATTATATATTATGAAACAATCAGAAATAAAAGATCTTTCTGCAGCCGAGTTGCAAGAAAAACTTAGCCAGACTAAGAAAACGTATGCTAACCTAAAAATGGCTCACGCTATTTCTCCAATTGAGAATCCACTTCAAATTAGAAGTGTAAGAAGAACAGTTGCAAGATTAGCCACAGAGCTTACTAAAAGAGAGTTACAATAACTGTATTCTGCTGAAAGATGGAAGAAAAAAGAAATTTAAGAAAAGAAAGAGTTGGTGTTGTTACTTCGGACAAAATGGATAAGTCCATTGTTGTTGCTGAAGTGCGTAAAGTAAAACACCCATTATACGGTAAGTTCGTGTTGAAAACTAAAAAGTATCACGCACACGACGAAAAGAACGACTGTAATGTTGGAGATACGGTAAGGATTAGCGAAACGCGTCCTTTAAGTAAAACAAAATGTTGGAGGTTAGTTGAAATCATTGAAAGAGCTAAATAATTATGGTACAACAAGAATCAAGACTAAAAGTAGCAGATAACACAGGAGCTAAAGAAGTTTTAACTATCCGTGTTTTAGGAGGTACCAAAAGAAGGTATGCCTCTGTTGGAGACAAGATTGTAGTTTCTATCAAAGATACTGCCCCTAACGGAAGCGTTAAAAAAGGAGCGGTTTCAACTGCAGTGGTTGTACGTACCAAAAAAGAAGTGAGAAGAGCTGACGGATCCTATATCAGATTTGATGACAACGCATGTGTGTTATTGAATGCTGCAGGTGAAATGAGAGGCACTCGTGTTTTTGGTCCAGTAGCAAGAGAACTTCGTGAAAAACAATTCATGAAAATTGTATCATTAGCACCTGAGGTGCTTTAATTAATTTTTAAGATGATAAAGCTAAAAATAAAAACAGGAGATATTGTTAGAGTAATAGCTGGTGACCATAAAGGTGCAGAAGGAAAAGTTCTAAGAGTAGATCGTGAGAAAAACAAAGCGATTGTAGAAGCCGTAAACATGGTTTCAAAACATACCAAACCGAGTGCTAAAAGCCCTCAAGGAGGAATCGTTAAGAAAGAGGCTCCAATACAAATTTCTAACATTTCACTTATAGATCCTAAAACAAAGGAAACTACAAGAACAGGAGTTAGAGTAGAAGGAGATAAAAAAGTAAGATTTTCGAAAAAATCTAATCAAGTACTATAGTAATGGCTTATATACCTAGACTAAAAGATGAATATAAGAACAGAGTAATCTCTGCTCTTAAAGAAGAATTCGGTTACACTAACGTAATGCAGGTTCCAAAATTGGACAAAATCGTTTTGAGTAAAGGAGTTGGTGCGGCAGTATCTGACAAAAAATTGATCGACTATGCAGTTGATGAATTGACTAAAATTACCGGACAAAAAGCAGTATCTACTATCTCTAAAAAAGACGTTGCGTCTTTTAAATTGAGAAAAGGAATGCCAATTGGAGCAAAAGTTACTTTACGCGGGGAAAGAATGTACGAATTTTTAGACAGATTGGTTACTTCTGCCTTGCCACGTGTTCGTGATTTCAGTGGAATTAAAGCTACTGGTTTTGACGGAAGAGGGAACTATAACTTGGGAGTTTTGGAGCAAATCATTTTCCCTGAAATAGATATCGATAAAGTAAATAAAATTTCGGGTATGGATATCACTTTTGTAACTTCTGCTAAAACAGATAAGGAAGCAAAATCATTGTTAACTGAACTGGGATTACCTTTTAAAAAGAATTAAGATATGGCTAAAGAATCAATGAAAGCCCGTGAGGTAAAGAGAGAAAAAACGGTAGCAAAGTATGCTGAGAAAAGAAAAGCTTTGTTAGAAGCTGGAGATTTCGTAGGTTTGCAAAAATTACCGAAAAATGCTTCTCCAGTTCGTTTGCACAATCGTTGTAAATTGACAGGTAGACCTAGAGGGTATATGCGTCAATTTGGTCTTTCACGTGTTACATTTCGTGAAATGGCAAACAATGGATTGATACCTGGGGTTAAAAAAGCATCTTGGTAGAAACGTTGCATTGCAACGTTCATATTGATAAATATTTATAAATTGGTTTCAGGTTCAATTAATAGTTAATTGAAAACCAAAACCGCAAATCAATAAACATGTATACAGATCCTATTGCAGATTATTTGACGAGAGTTAGAAACGCTGTGGCCGCAAACCACAAAGTTGTCGAAATTCCTGCCTCTAATCTAAAAAAAGAAATCACAAAGATCTTATTTGATCAAGGTTATATCTTAAGTTACAAATTTGAAGACAACGCTGTACAGGGTTCAATCAAAATTGCTTTGAAGTATGATAAAGATACTAAAGAGTCCGTTATTAAAGATATCCAAAGAATTAGTAAACCGGGTTTACGTAAGTATGCAGGTTCAGCTAACCTACCAAGAATCCTCAATGGATTAGGTATTGCAATTGTTTCAACATCAAAAGGATTGATGACTGGAAAACAAGCAAAACAATTAAATGTTGGTGGCGAAGTAATTTGTTACGTATACTAACTAATAAAAAGACTATAAGATGTCAAGAATAGGTAAAAATCCCGTTGTAATCCCTGCCGGAGTAACTGTTGAAGTTGCAAATGGTATTATTACAGTAAAAGGAAAAAATGGTCAACTAACACAGGAGTTTTCGGACGTAACTGTGACAGTTGAAGACGGTCAGGTTCAAGTAGACAGATCGTCTGATCATAAAGACCAGAGAGCAAAGCATGGTTTGTACAGATCTTTAATCAATAACATGATTATTGGTGTAAATGAAGGTTTTACAAAATCTTTAGAATTAGTAGGAGTAGGGTATAGAGCTTCAAACCAAGGTCAAAAATTGGATTTGGCTTTAGGATATTCTCACAATATTGTTTTAGAAGTTGCTCAAGAAGTAGTTGTTGAAACAATTTCTGAAAAAGGTAAAAACCCAATAGTGAAATTAACGTCATTTGATAAACAACTTTTAGGTCAGGTAGCTGCGAAAATCAGAGGTTTCCGCAAACCAGAGCCATATAAAGGAAAAGGTGTTAAATTTGTAGGTGAAGTATTAAGAAGAAAAGCAGGTAAATCAGCTTAAAAAAATATAAGATTATGTCATTAACAAAATCTGATAGAAGACAGAGAATTAGATTCAGAATTAGAAAAACGATTAGTGGTACATCTACAAATCCAAGACTATCTGTATTTAGAAGCAATAAAGAAATCTACGCACAACTTATTGATGATGTGAATGGAGTTACGATATTGTCTGCCTCTTCAAGAGAAAAAGAAATAGGTAAAGGTACTAACGTAGAAGTTGCTGCAGCAGTTGGAAAATTGGTTGCAGAAAAAGCGTTAAAAGCCGGACTAGATAAAGTAACCTTTGATAGAGGAGGTTATTTATATCACGGTCGTATTCAATCATTAGCGGAAGGCGCGAGAGCGGCTGGACTTAAATTCTAATATAGTATGTCTAATAGTAAATACAAGAATGTAGAGCTAGTAAAACCAAGTGGCCTTGAATTAAAAGATCGTTTGGTAAGTGTGAATCGTGTTACTAAGGTTACAAAAGGAGGTAGAGCTTTTGGTTTTTCTGCTATTGTAGTTGTAGGTGATGAAAACGGAGTAGTTGGTCACGGATTAGGGAAATCTAAAGACGTTTCTGAAGCAATTGCGAAAGCAGTAGAAGATGCTAAGAAAAATCTAGTAAAAATTCCTTTGAACGGTCAATCAGTTCCTCACGAACAAAAAGGTAAATTTGGTGGTGCACGTGTTTTCTTGATTCCTGCTTCTCATGGTACAGGAGTTATTGCTGGTGGAGCTGTTCGTTCAGTCCTTGAATCAGTTGGGATTCATGATGTATTATCTAAATCTCAAGGATCTTCAAATCCGCACAACGTAGTAAAAGCAACTTTTGATGCTTTATTACAAATGAGAAGCGCTTATACGGTTGCAAAACAAAGAGGGGTTTCTTTAGAAAAAGTTTTTAAAGGTTAATTCAAGGAAATTATGGCTAAATTATTAGTAAAACAAGTTAGAAGCAAAATCAACTGTCCTCTTACTCAAAAAAGAGGTTTGGAAGCTTTAGGTCTTCGTAAAATGGGTCAAGTTGTTGAACATGATTCAAATCCAACTATCCTTGGAATGATAAATAAAGTTAAACACTTAGTTTCTGTTGAAGAAGCTAAATAACAAATACGTTATGAATTTAAGTAACTTACAACCTGCTGAAGGTTCTACACACAATCAAAATAAAAGGTTAGGTAGAGGAGAAGGTTCTGGAAAAGGTGGTACCGCTGCACGTGGACACAAAGGAGCAAAATCTCGTTCTGGTTATTCTAAAAAGATTGGTTTTGAAGGTGGTCAAATGCCTCTTCAAAGACGTGTGCCTAAGTTTGGTTTTACAAACATCAATCGTAAAGAATACGAAGGTGTAAATTTAGATACGCTTCAATTATTAGTGGATAATGGTATAGTTTCGGAGGCTGTTGATATGACAGTTTATGTAGCTAATCGTTTGGCTACCAAAAATGAAATCGTTAAGATTTTAGGAAGAGGAGAATTGAAAGCAAAATTAAAAGTATCTGCTCACAAATTTACTGCAACTGCAAAAGCGGCTATTGAAGCTGCTGGTGGAGAAGTAGTAACACTATAATTTTTCTAGTACGATGAAGAAATTTTTTGAATCATTAGCCAATGTTTGGAAAATCGAAGAATTAAAAAACAGAATTCTGATCACATTGGGTCTGCTTTTAGTTTATCGTTTTGGTGCTCATGTAACCCTTCCAGGTATTGATGCTACTCAATTGCACAGTTTAGCTGGTCAAACTAAAAACGGTATTGGTTCAATTCTTGATATGTTTACAGGTGGTGCTTTTTCAAAAGCGTCTGTTTTTGCTCTAGGGATTATGCCTTACATTTCAGCATCGATTGTAGTTCAGTTAATGGGAATTGCTATTCCTTATCTACAAAAATTGCAAAAAGATGGTGAGAGTGGCAGAAAGAAAATTAATCAAATTACACGTTGGTTAACTATTGCAATTACGCTTGTACAAGGTCCTGGGTATATTTATAATTTATACAGTACTTTACCCAACAGTGCATTTTTGTTAGGATTTGATTCTTTTTCATTCTTGTTTTCATCAGTTTTAATCTTAACTACAGGTACAGTATTCGCTATGTGGTTAGGGGAAAAGATTACTGACAAAGGAATTGGAAACGGGATTTCACTATTAATTATGGTGGGTATTTTAGCTAGATTACCTCAAGCCTTTATTCAAGAATTTACAACTAGAGTTACAAATAATAACGGAGGCCCAATGCTATTGGTTATTGAAATTATTGTTTGGTTATTAGTGATTGTTGCCTGTGTGTTATTAGTAATGGCAGTTCGAAAAATACCTGTACAATATGCTCGTCGTACGACTACCGGAGATTTTGAACAAGATATGATGGGCGGAAACAGACAATGGATTCCATTAAAGCTAAACGCATCAGGGGTAATGCCTATTATTTTTGCACAGGCTATTATGTTTATTCCGGCTGCTTTAGCAGGTTTGTCTAAGTCTGAAACATCACAATCTATCGCGGGTTCTTTTAGTAATATGTTCGGTTTTTGGTATAATTTTGTATTTGCGTCTTTAATAGTCGTCTTTACTTTTTTCTATACCGCGATCACCGTTCCTACTAATAAAATGGCAGACGATTTAAAGAGAAGTGGTGGATTTATTCCAGGTATTAGACCAGGAATTGAAACCTCTGATTTTTTAGATAAAGTGATGTCATTAATTACCTTCCCGGGTTCATTATTTCTTGCCTTAATAGCTGTGTTCCCAGCAATAGTAGTAAGTGTTATGGATGTACAGCAATCATGGGCAATGTTTTTTGGCGGAACGTCATTAATAATTATGGTTGGCGTTGCAATAGATACTATTCAACAAATCAATTCCTACTTATTAAACAAGCATTATGACGGTTTGATGAAAAGTGGTAAAAACAGAAAAGCAGTCGCTTAATTTATGGCTAAACAATCAGCAATAGAACAAGACGGATCCATCATTGAAGCATTATCCAATGCGATGTTCCGAGTAGAATTAGAAAATGGACATATTGTAATTGCACATATTTCAGGAAAAATGCGTATGCATTACATCAAGTTATTACCTGGTGATAAAGTGAAACTGGAAATGAGCCCTTATGATTTGTCAAAAGCAAGAATTACTTATAGATATTAAAGATATTTCACAATGAAAGTAAGAGCATCAGTAAAAAAGAGAAGTCCCGAGTGCAAAATTGTGCGAAGAAAAGGGAGATTATACGTAATCAACAAAAAGAATCCTAGATTTAAACAAAGACAAGGATAGTTATGGCAAGAATAGCAGGGGTAGACATCCCGAAAAACAAAAGAGGAGTTATCGCTTTAACCTATATCTTCGGTATTGGTAAAAGTAGAGCAATTGAGATTTTAGAAAAATCTCAAGTAAGCCAAGATACAAAAGTTCAAGATTGGAATGATGACCAAATAGGAGGAATCCGTGAGGCTGTATCTTTCTTTAAAATTGAAGGTGAACTACGTTCAGAAGTTTCTTTAAACATCAAACGTTTAATGGATATTGGATGTTACAGAGGGATTCGTCATAGGTCTGGTCTTCCGTTAAGAGGACAAAGAACTAAGAACAACTCTAGAACAAGAAAAGGAAAAAGAAAAACTGTTGCCAACAAGAAAAAAGCAACTAAATAATAAGTAATATGGCTAAAGCAACTGCAAAAAAACGTAAAGTTATCGTTGAATCAACGGGAGAAGCTCATATTTCTGCTACTTTTAACAACATCATCATTTCTTTGACTAACAAAAAGGGTGAAGTTATTTCTTGGTCATCAGCTGGTAAAATGGGTTTTAGAGGTTCTAAAAAGAATACTCCATACGCAGCCCAAATGGCAGCAGAGGATTGTAGTAAAGTGGCGTTAGAAGCTGGACTTAAAAAAGTAAAAGTTTATGTTAAAGGACCAGGTAATGGACGTGAGTCTGCTATCAGATCTTTACACAACGGTGGGATTGAAGTAACTGAAATCATTGATGTTACCCCAATGCCGCATAATGGATGTAGACCTCCAAAAAGAAGAAGAGTCTAAATTTTTTATAGTATAACCTAGGTAGGTTTATACGGTTATCGGAGGATATGACCTGAATTCATAACCGCTACCTTAAAATTTTTAAAATGGCAAGATATACTGGTCCAAAAACCAAAATCGCCCGTAAATTCGGCGAAGCAATCTTCGGAGATGACAAAGCCTTCGAAAAAAGAAATTATCCACCTGGACAACACGGGATGGCTAAAAAAAGAGGAAAAAAATCTGAGTATGCTGTCCAGTTAATGGAAAAGCAAAAAGCTAAATATTCTTACGGAATTTTAGAGAAACAATTCAGAAATTTATTCGAAAAAGCATCAGCTACTAAAGGTGTTACTGGTGAAGTTTTATTACAACTTTGTGAAGCAAGATTGGACAATGTAGTTTTTAGAATGGGTATTGCTCCTTCTAGAAGAGGCGCTCGTCAAATCGTTTCCCACCGTCACGTTACTGTAAACGGAGAAAATGTAAATATTCCTTCTTATCACTTGAAACCAGGTGATGTTGTTGGTGTTCGTGAAAAATCTAAATCTTTAGAAGCTATCGAACGTTCTTTATCAAATTCAAGTCATGTTTATGAGTGGATTACTTGGAATAACGATACGAAACAAGGTACTTTTGTAAGTGTTCCTGCTAGACTTCAAATTCCTGAAAACATTAAAGAACAACTAATCGTCGAATTGTACAACAAATAATAATTGACTTAGTCGAAATTATGGCAATATTTAATTTTCAGAAGCCCGATAAAGTTATCATGATCGATTCAACCGATTTTGAAGGTAAATTTGAATTTAGACCTTTAGAACCTGGTTACGGATTGACCGTAGGTAATGCACTTAGAAGAGTTATGCTTTCCGCTTTAGAAGGATACGCAATTACCTCTGTTAGAATTGAAGGTGTAGACCACGAATTTTCTACTATTTCAGGAGTTGTTGAAGACGTAACAGAAATCATTTTGAATTTGAAACAAGTGCGTTTCAAACGTCAAATAGAAGATGTAGATAACGAAGCAGTTACTATTTCAGTTTCTGGTAAAGATCAACTTACTGCTGGTGATTTTCAAAAATTTATTTCAGGTTTCCAAGTTTTGAATCCAGAACTTGTCATCTGTAATTTAGATAGCAAAATCAAATTAAGTCTCGAATTAACTATCGAGAAAGGTAGAGGTTACGTTCCTGCAGAAGAGAACAAAAAACAAAACGCAGCAATAGGAACTATTTTTACGGATTCCATATTTACACCAATTAAAAATGTAAAATATGCCATAGAAAATTTCCGTGTAGAGCAAAAAACAGATTATGAAAAATTAGTTTTTGAAATAAAAACTGACGGTTCTATCAATCCAAAAGATGCCCTTACTGAAGCTGCAAAAGTGTTAATACACCACTTTATGTTGTTTTCTGACGAAAGAATCACACTTGAAGCTGACGAAATTGCTCAAACTGAATCTTATGATGAAGAGTCGTTGCATATGAGACAATTGCTTAAAACAAAACTTGTTGATATGGATTTATCTGTAAGAGCATTGAATTGTTTGAAAGCTGCTGAAGTTGATACCCTTGGAGATCTAGTATCTTTCAATAAAAATGATCTAATGAAATTCCGTAATTTCGGTAAAAAATCTTTAACAGAACTAGACGAACTAGTTGCTATTAAAAATTTAAACTTCGGGATGGATTTAGCAAAATACAAATTAGATAAAGAATAATTCAGTCCCCGCTTCAAGCGGGGGTTAAATTTAACATAGCAATGAGACACGGAAAAAAATTCAATCACTTAAGCAGACAGACTGGACATAGGAAAGCTATGTTAGCTAATATGGCTTGTTCTTTAATCGAGCACAAACGTATTAATACTACTGTTGCTAAAGCTAAAGCGCTTAAACAATTCGTTGAGCCGCTTATAACAAAATCAAAAGAAGATACAACTCACAACCGTCGTATCGTTTTCGCCTACTTACGTAGCAAATATGCCGTGACTGACTTGTTCAGAGACGTAGCTGCAAAAGTGGGAGATCGTCCAGGTGGTTACACGCGTATCATCAAAGTTGGAAATCGTTTAGGAGATAATGCCGATATGGCCATGATCGAATTGGTAGATTTCAACGAACTTTACAACGGTGGTAAAAAAGAAGTTAAAAAAGCTAAAAGCCGTCGTGGCGGAAAAGCTAAAAAAGAAGAAACGGTAACTCCTGAAGCAGCAGCTCCAGAAGCACCAGCTTCCGAAACTGAAACTACTGAACCAGCTGAATAATGAATTTCACTATTCAATAAAATTTAAGGATAAACTTTTACTAGTTTGTCCTTTTTTTTTGTTTTTTAGTTTTAGGAGCACAATTTAACGTATTTTAATACATCATATTCCCGCTGTACATTGCAATCTTTTAATTTATAATCCCTTCGACAAGCGTTCTACTGAGCTCACGCCGAAGTCTCAGTAACTATAAATTAAAAGGATTTCCACTTCCATCGGGGCTGATCTATAAATTAAGGCTTCTCTAGAAATTATATTTTCATAAGCCCACAAATTAAATTAAATTTGCAACCGCAATACAACAACTACATAACGAATCACAGCTAATGAAACGAGCTTTGCGAGTTCCATGAGACCGTTAAAAAAAACACTAAAGATCAACGAATGAAATACACAACACGACAAAAAGCCCTTTTATTATTGAGTGACGGAACCATTTTTCATGGCAAATCTATTGGAATTTCCGGAACCACCTTTGGTGAAGTATGTTTTAATACGGGAATGACTGGCTATCAGGAAATATTTACCGATCCATCCTACTTTGGGCAAATCATGGTGGCAACCAACCCTCATATTGGGAATTACGGTGTAAACAACAATGAGGTGGAATCGGATTCCATTAAAATATCGGGTCTGGTTTGTAAAAATTTCAGTTTCAATTATTCTAGAGCCGATGCTTCAGAAAGCTTGGAAAACTATTTTATTAAACAAAATTTGATTTGCATTTCTGATGTTGATACGCGCGCCTTGGTTAGTTATATTCGAGATAATGGTGCCATGAATGCTGTTATTTGCACCGATGGAACCTCTGTTGAAGAACTTAAAGTTGCATTGGCAAAAGTGCCTGAAATGAAAGGATTGGAGTTAGCTTCCAAAGTTTCTACAAAACAACCTTACTTCTTTGGAGATGAAAATGCGAGCTATAAAATTGCTGCTTTGGATTTGGGTATCAAAACAAACATCCTTAGAAACTTCGCTAAACGAGACTGTTATATTAAAGTTTTCCCATACGACTCCACTTATTCGGATTTAGCAGCATTTAATCCGGACGGTTATTTCTTATCAAACGGTCCTGGTGATCCCGACCCGCTTTTTAGTGCCATTGAAGTAGCTAAAGAGATTTTGAAAAATGATAAGCCGTTATTTGGAATTTGTTTAGGGCATCAAGTAATTGCCTTAGCCAACGGAGTTTCAACCTACAAAATGTTCAATGGGCATCGCGGGATCAATCATCCGGTAAAAAACCTGATTAGTGGTAAAGGAGAAATTACCTCTCAAAATCACGGTTTTGCTGTCAACAAAGAAGAATTGGAGCAAAATGCTAATATGGAAATCACCCATTTGCATCTTAACGACGATACGGTTGCTGGAATGCGTATGAAAAACAAAAACTGTTTCTCCGTACAATACCATCCGGAAGCAAGTCCAGGTCCTCATGATTCCAGTTACTTATTTGATCAATTTGTAAAAAACATGAAATTATAATCATTAAAAAAGCCTTCACATTTATATAAATGTGAAGGCTTTTAAATTATTTAACTTTTGTATATATTATAAGCTTCCCACATAATTGATAACCAACCTTTGGTCTTTATCAGTAAAAACTTTTTTTGAATGATGGCATGTCATTTCTTCTTTTGTCCATTTTTAAGGATTTCAAGAAGATTTCTAATACTTATTACATTCCAAAAGGATATGTTTCGGGAATTTCTTTTTCGTCAGTTTGAATGTGGATAGGATGTAAAGCGTTTGTTTCATCAATAAAAATAAATGCATCGTATCTTTTGGGCATAATTGAAGGTACGTAATTCCCAAATCTTTCGTGCTCCGGATTATAGACTACCCCTATGGCTCGATGACCTATAGGTAAATCAAAGTATTTTTCACGATTGAGTTTGTTCATCAGCAATAACCGGTTTTCTCCTTTTGCTGCAATATGAAAGCTGTGTTCCCAACTTCCTTCTTCTGCTTCAGGCACTGTTATTTTTCGCATAGCCTCACCCCAGCTCCTTCCTGCAACGACGCTTCCTTTATACGATCCGAATCCCACGGTAACCACGCCATCTATTTGATATTGCTCTCTCAATAGTTGTCCCACGTTTATCATTCCTTGTGAAGCCATACTTGTAGCCCGGGCATCACCTATATGGGTGTTGTGTTCCCAAACAATTGTTTTAGCTACTTTGCCATGAAATTTCATAAGCCGTTCTAAAGTGGCCACCATATGTTGATCTCTGATATTCCAGGAACCGGGGCCGTTTTTTATCATGGCACGGTAATACTTTTCTGCATTTCGTGCGATATAAGCATTTTGTTCTGTGCTAAAAACATTTTCGGCATCTGAATTGTAGGTGGCAATATTATTCCTGATTTCAGTAAGCAGATGAAGTACTTCTTTTTCGCAGAGTTCAGGAACAAATGCGGAGGCTCTTGCATAAGTTTGCCCTTCGTCTTTTCCGAAATTCTCAAAACAGGTCATGGCTTTTTTTGCTGCTTTGAGCGCAACAGGATCATTTTTTTCCAGATAATGAATGATGGCTTGCATAGATTCGCCAAAACTGTAAACATCTAAGCCGTAAAATCCTACTCTATTATCAGCAGATAAATTTTCATTGAAATTTTTTAGCCAGTCTATGAAAGCTGCAATTTCCCAATTTGCCCACATCCAGGTAGGCCATCGGTTAAATTCATTTAAGATGCTGTAAATATCAGTTCCTGAATCTAAGTGTCCCTTTGCATATCGATTTAATCGATAGCAGTCCGGCCAATCTCCCTCGACAGCTACAAAAGAAAAGCCTTTTTCCTGAATGAGCCGTTGCGTTATTTTTGCTCGCCAGACGTAATATTCGTGGGTTCCATGTGAGGCTTCACCAAGTAATACATATTTTGCATCACCTATATATTCCATAAGCGGATCTAGATCTTCGGATGTTTCCAGTTTGGAAGAGGAAGTGTTGAGTAATTCAATTATTTCGTTTGAAATAGCAGAATGGTTTTGTGTTTTTTGCGTTTTCAAAGTGTAAGGATTTTTAAATTAATATTGAATGATAAGGAATTAATAAAAAATGGTTTTTGTCTTTGAAAACGAATATAAATTTAATGTATATATATGATAATCATGGTTTTTTATTTGATTTTTTTTAATGAAATCAACTTTTCTTAAGTGGTGATTTTTGAGGTTAAAGCGTTGTATGTTGGTCTTGGTTATTTAGGGGTATAATTGTTGTCCCTAGGGATGCTAAAAGGATAGCTCAATATGAAAAATATTTTAAAGGTTACATCGTTTTCGTTAATAACATTAATTGTTTTTATTAAATGATTATTAATAGATATAATATATTTGTATTACAAAAATAAATAGCATAAAATTTAAAAATAATTAAATATGAGCATTATTATCAAAGTACACGCAAGACAAATTTTTGATTCGAGAGGAAATCCTACAATTGAAGTAGATGTAGTAACTGAAAGCGGAGTTTTAGGAAGAGCTGCGGTTCCTTCTGGAGCATCAACAGGAAAATATGAAGCTGTTGAATTACGTGATGGAGGAAAAGCATTTCTTGGAAGAGGAGTTCTTAAAGCGGTTGAAAACGTAAACACAAAAATTGCGGAAGAATTATTAGGTACTTCAGTTTTTGAACAAAATAAAATTGATCAGGTGATGATTGATTTAGATGGTACGCCAAATAAAGCTAACCTTGGTGCAAACGCTATTCTTGGTGTTTCATTAGCCGTAGCAAAAGCTGCTGCAAATGAATTAGGATTGCCATTATATAGATACGTAGGTGGGGTTTCTGCCAATACATTGCCGGTTCCTATGATGAATATCATCAACGGAGGATCTCATTCTGATGCACCTATCGCATTTCAGGAATTCATGATTTTTCCAGTAAAAGCTACTTCTTTTACGCAAGCTATGCAAATGGGGACAGAAATTTTCCATAACTTGAAAAAAGTATTGCATGACAGAGGTTTGAGTACTGCAGTTGGAGACGAAGGTGGTTTTGCACCGAATCTTGCAGGAGGAACTGAAGATGCTTTAGATACTATCAAATTGGCTGTTGAGAAAGCGGGTTATAAATTTGGAGACGAAATCATGGTTGCTTTAGATTGTGCTTCATCTGAATTTTACGTGGACGGAAAATACGATTACACTAAATTTGAAGGGGCAACCGGAAAAATCAGAACTTCAGAAGAACAAGCGGATTATTTAGCGGAATTGGCTGCCAAATATCCAATCATTTCTATTGAAGACGGAATGGACGAAAATGACTGGGATGGATGGAAATACTTGACGGACAAAATAGGAAATAAAGTACAATTGGTTGGAGATGATTTATTTGTAACTAATGTAGAACGTTTGGCAACAGGAATCGAAAAAGGTATTGCTAATTCAATTCTTGTAAAAGTAAACCAAATTGGAACTTTGACCGAAACGATTGCTGCGGTAAACATGGCTAAAAACGCTGGTTATACTTCTGTAATGTCTCATCGTTCAGGAGAGACAGAAGACAATACCATTGCCGATTTAGCGGTAGCATTAAACTGTGGTCAAATCAAAACAGGTTCTGCTTCCCGTTCCGATCGTATGGCAAAATACAACCAACTTTTAAGAATTGAAGAGGAACTAGAAGGAGCCGGTTATTTTCCTGGCGTAAAAGCATTCAAGATAAAATAGTTTTAAAATATTCTAATTATTTAATACCTGACCCCTATTTTAAAATGGGGTCAGGTATTTTTTTTGCAATAATTTATGGTTTCCTTATAAAAATCATTTTTTAATTCAGATGAAATTCCATAGATTTGTTTAATTATTATTTCAATAGAAAAATCTCCCATTATACTATGTCAAATACTGCAATACTAGAAATTGAAGGCAAGAAATATGAGTTTCCAATTATCGTTGGAACCGAAAATGAAGTGGCAATCGATATTAACAAACTACGTGATTTGACTGGAGCAATCACAATGGATCCAGGCTATAAAAATTCTGGCTCATGCTTGAGTAAAATTACTTTTCTTGATGGAGAGGAAGGGATTTTGCGTTACAGAGGATATTCAATAGAAGATCTGGCTGAAAAAGCTCATTTTCTTGAAGTATCTTATCTTTTGATTTTTGGAGAGTTGCCTACAGCAGAACAATTACAACAATACGAAACTGATATTAGAAAATATACTTTGGTAAACGAAGAAATGAAAAGTATCATTGACGGTTTTCCAAAAACGGCACATCCAATGGGTGTTTTGTCTGCTTTGACAAGTGCTTTAACCGCCTTTAATCCTAAAGCAGTAAATCCGGATCACCCAAAGGAATTGTATGAATCAGTATGCAAGATCATGGGAAAATTTTTAGTGATAGCCACTTGGACTTATAGAAAAAGTATGGGATATCCTTTAAATTATTATGATAATACCAAAGGATATGTAGAAAATTTCATGCATCTTATGTTTCAATTGCCTACAGGTCCTTACACACCGGATCCTATAGTAATTAATGCTTTAGATAAATTATTTATTCTACATGCAGATCATGAGCAAAACTGTTCTACATCTACGGTACGAATGGTTGGTTCATCACATGCGGGACTTTTTGCGTCCATATCAGCTGGAGTTTCTGCTCTTTGGGGGCCTTTACATGGGGGTGCCAACCAAGCAGTTCTTGAAATGCTGGAAGAAATTCACCAAAATGGAGGTGATGCAGATAAATATATGGCGAAAGCCAAAGACAAAGAAGACCCGTTCCGATTAATGGGTTTTGGACACAGAGTTTATAAAAATTTTGATCCAAGAGCCAAAATTATTAAAAAAGCAGCTGACGAGGTTTTGAGTACTTTAGGTGTCGATGACCCAATTTTAGCGATTGCCAAAAAACTAGAAGATGCTGCACTTGTAGACGAGTATTTTATCTCAAGAAAGTTGTATCCAAATGTCGATTTTTATTCTGGAATTATTTATAGAGCCTTAGGAATCCCTACGGATATGTTTACCGTCATGTTCGCCATAGGACGTTTGCCAGGTTGGATTGCACAATGGAAAGAAATGCGTATCAATAAAGAACCAATAGGAAGACCAAGACAAATTTATACGGGGTATCCATTGAGAGATTTTATTCCAGTTGACAAAAGATAATCCCTCAAAAATAT
The DNA here is from genome assembly GCF_003097635.1 of Flavobacterium psychrotolerans. Taxonomy (GTDB): domain Bacteria; phylum Bacteroidota; class Bacteroidia; order Flavobacteriales; family Flavobacteriaceae; genus Flavobacterium; species Flavobacterium psychrotolerans. The sequence continues at coordinate 65,596 of NZ_QCZI01000010.1, read as the reverse complement.
ATATATTCAAAAAGCTTCTTCTAATCGAGAAGCTTTTTTACCTTTGGCAAAAGTCTAAACAATTTTATGTTACCACTCCATATTAAAAATGAAACTTCAAGACTAAGGGCTGTTGTGCTAGGTACGGCAGTCAGTAATGGGCCAACTCCCAATATTGAAGAAGCTTATGACCCTAAGTCGTTAGAGCATATATTAGCTGGAACATATCCGGTAGAGAAAGATATGGTTAAAGAAATGGAAGCCTTTTATCAAGTGTTTCAAAAATATGATGTTACTGTTTTTAGACCTGAAACGATAGAAAATTACAACCAAATTTTTGCCCGTGACATAGGATTTGTCATTGATGATATCTTTATCAAAGCAAATATCCTTCCCGATAGAGAGAGAGAGCTAGCGGCAATTCAATACGTATTAGATCAAATTGATCCCAAAAAAATAGTTCGTCCACCAGAAGAAGTTCATGTTGAAGGTGGCGACGTCATGTTGTGGAATGATTACATTTTTATAGGAACCTATAAAGGGAGTGATTATAAAGATTACATCACGGCAAGAACCAACACGGCCGGCGTAAATTTTATAAAAGAATTATTTCCTAATAAAATAGTGAAAGATTTTGATTTGGTAAAATCTAAAATTGAAGCTCGGGATAATGCGTTGCATTTGGATTGTTGTTTTCAACCAGTTGGGGATACCAAAGGAATTATTTACAAAAGGGGTTTTCGTGAAGAAGCCGATTATATGTTTTTAGTAAACCTTTTTGGGAAAGAAAACCTGTTTCATATTACTAGGGATGAAATGTATCACATGAATTCCAATGTTTTTTCAATAGCACCCAATGTGGTGGTTTCCGAAAGAAATTTCACCCGATTGAATAACTGGCTGCGTAAAAATGGTTTTGTTGTAGAAGAAATTCCGTATGCCGAAATTGCAAAACAAGAGGGGCTTTTAAGATGTTCTACCTTACCGTTAATTAGAGATTAATTTTGCGTAGAGACGTTGTATTGCAACGTCTCTACGCAATAAAAAAAACAAATCATGGCACAAACAACAAATTCCATTTTAATGATTCGTCCGGTAGCATTCCGAATGAATGAACAAACGGCCGTAAATAATTATTACCAAAAAGTAATTGATAATTTATCTCCAACTACTGTAAATGCTAAAGCACAGGAAGAATTTGACGCTTTTGTCAGTAAACTTCGAGTTGTAGGTGTTGATGTAACGGTTGTGGAAGATACTCTAGAACCTGATACGCCAGATAGTATTTTTCCAAACAATTGGATATCCTTTCATGAAGATGGGGATGTGGCATTATATCCAATGTTTGCCGAAAATCGTCGCGAAGAACGTCGTGAAGAAATTCTGGATATTCTTGAAGATGAGGGATTTGTGGTTAACGAAATCATGGATTATACTTCTGCCGAAGAAGATGGTTATTTTTTGGAGGGAACTGGAAGTATCGTATTAGACAGAGAAAACGACAAGGCATATTGTGCGCTTTCGCCACGTGCTGATGAAGAATTATTCATCGAATTTTGCGAAGATTTTGAATACACACCAGTCATTTTTGAAGCATTTCAAACTGTAAATGGGGAACGGAAACTTATTTATCACACCAATGTAATGATGTGTGTTGGAGAAACCTTTGCTGTAATTTGTGCAGATTCTATCGATGATAAAAAAGAACGTAAAATGGTTTTAGAGAGTCTAAAAGGAGATGAAAAAGAAGTAATACTAATTACGGAAGACCAAGTCAACAATTTTGCGGGCAACATGCTTGAGGTAAAAGGATCAGATGACAGAAGGTTTTTAGTGATGAGTACTTCTGCACATAAAAGTCTTACCAAGAAACAAATTGCGCAAATTGAGGAACATGTAACCATTTTAAGTTCGAGTCTGGATACAATTGAAGCTTGTGGCGGGGGAAGTGCTAGATGCATGATGGCTGAAATTTTCTTGCCAAGAGAATAAATAATTAAACAATTCCTTTTTTGTACTTTTGCATAATGAAAAATAAAAAAACATTAGTTCTTGGGGCTTCCACAAAACCTGAAAGATATGCCTTTAAGGCAATAACAATGCTTGTAGAGAAAGGGCATTCGGTTCTTGCCATTGGTCAAAATGCTGGTGAAGTTGCCGGAATTAAAATTCAGACTAAGGCAATACCTCTTAAAAATATCGATACAGTTACCTTATATCTAAACCCAGCACGCCAACGAGATTACTACAATTATATAGTAGAGGCAAAACCAAAACGCATAATTTTTAATCCTGGAACCGAAAATCCAGAGTTTTACCAATTATTACAATTAAATGATATTAAGGTAGAAATTGCTTGTACATTGGTTTTATTGGCCACAAATCAGTATTAGATTTTTTAGGAGCTATTCCTGCTATCCACTTTATCCACGCTAAAAAGGCGTGGGATGCCGTTGCTATCAGGGCTAGGGCATCTGTCTAGAAAATACTGAAATATTCGTTTCTTCGTTTGGAGAAATCGTCCTAAAATCTTGTTTCCAATATAGCGGTTTTGCTTATCAAGAGCAATCCTAAGAAAGTGATTAACCCATTTACAATAATTAATTCGTTGTCAAAAACATAATCGCCAAAGAGTAGTGCTGAGTTTTTACTAATCAAAAAGCAAATAGCAGGAGACAGCACGCAAATTATTGGTACTAGTTTATCATGTACAGTTCTGGATTTCATAAATAACCCAAAAGTATATAATCCCAGAAGCGGACCATAGGTATAGGATGCAATCTTAAAAATCATGCTCACTACCGAAGCATCGTTGATGGTATTGAAAATTATAATTACCAAAAACATCAGAAACGAAAACCCAATGTGGACAAAATGTCTAGATCGAACCATGTTGGGTTTGTTTTGGTTTTCGGCTTTATCCATTCCAAGAAAATCAACACAAAACGATGTGGTCAATGCCGTCAATGCGGAGTCAGTAGTGGCAAACGTTGCGGCCGTCAACCCCAATAAAAATACAATGGAAGGAACGATACTCAAATGATGAAAAGCGATTTCCGGGAACAACAAATCGGTTCTGGGTTTTCCGGTAACCAAGTCGGTGGGAATTATAATCCCATTTTTATCTGCATAAATATAAAGCAGTGCACCTACACTCAAAAAGAAAATATTGATAATAACGAAAATTCCGGTGAACGTAAACATGTTTTTTTGAGCCTCGCCAATGGTTGCGCAACTCAAATTTTTCTGCATTAAATCTTGGTCTAATCCCACCATGGCTATGGTTACAAAAACCCCACCTAGAATTTGTTTCCAAAAATACGTTCCTTTCAAATAATCTTCAAAGAAAAAAACTTTAGAATAATTGCTGTTTTTTACCTGTTCAAAAGCTTCAAAAACATTCAGGTTTAAACTTCTGCAAATAAAGAAAATCGTCAAAAAAACAGAAGATACCAAGAAAAAAGTTTGTAACGTGTCGGTGATAATAATCGTTTTTAATCCGCCTCGATAGGTATAGGCAAATATTAACACCAACGAGATTAGAACGGTTGTAGCAAAAGGGATTTGGTAAAAATCGAATACATAACGTTGCAAAACAATTACGACAAGATATAGCCTAAAGGAAGAACCAATAGTTCTGCTAATCAAAAAAATGGTTGCTGCGGTTTTATAGCTTACTGTCCCCAATCGTTTTTCGATGTAACCGTAAATCGAAGTCAAATTCATTCTGTAATATAAAGGAAGCAACACTTTGGCAATGATGATAAACCCAATTGCATTTCCTATGACAAATTGGAAGTATTTGAATTGGTTTTCCGGATTTCCTACTTCTCCCGGAACCGAAATGAATGTAACCCCAGAAAGCGCCGTGCCAATCATTCCAAAAGCGACTAAATACCATTTGGAGTTTTTATTGGCTTTAAAGAATGCGTCATTTCCACTATTTTTTTTACTTACAAAATGCGAAATCAAAAATAGGATTCCGAAGTAAATTATAATTAGGGTTAGTATGGCAAATGGAGTCATTGTATTTTATTTTTATTTGAAGCCAAAATACAAAAAAATGTTAATTTCAGAGCTGAATTTACGTATTATTGTCTTTTTATGGGTAAATTTTATATTATTTCATGGACTTTTCAAAATTAGTTATTGAAGAATTAATTATTAAAGAGTATGTTTTATTGGTATTTTTTCTTTTTACGACTTATTATTGTGAATATATTAAAAGATTATACTTTATGTTTCGTTTTTGATACTTAGAAAGGAATTGTTGGAAAAGTTAAATAAAATGTAACTATATTTGCCTCCAATGTGGTTGGGTTTTTGTGTTTTATCCTGTGGGTTAGAACTGCGGAGCTGTTTATAAAACAGTATTTTACTTATGTGGATTGTTTGTAAAACGAGCATTTAAATTTTGAAAACAGAAAATTATACAGCGGTATAAAAGTTAAAAATAGATTTCAATTATAAGAAAAAAAATGAATAAGGAAGCTAAAATTTATATTGCAGGACATAAAGGAATGGTAGGAAGTGCCATTTGGAGAACCTTGTCAGATAGAGGTTATACTAATTTAATTGGTGTTTCTAGTGCTGAGTTGGATTTGAGGAACCAACAGGCGGTTAAAGATTTTATAGCTCAGGAAAAACCAGAAGTTATCATTGATGCTGCCGCAAGGGTTGGGGGGATTTTGGCCAACAATAATTACCCGTATCAATTTATCATGGAAAACATGCAAATTCAGAATAATCTGATTGATTCAGCAATGCAGGGTGAGGTCAACAAATTTATTTTTTTGGGAAGTTCCTGTATTTATCCTAAATTAGCTCCGCAACCATTAAAAGAAGAATATCTTCTTACAAATACATTAGAACCAACTAATGAATGGTATGCTATTGCAAAAATAACAGGGGTAAAAGCATGTCAGGCTATTAGAAAACAATTTGGAAAAGATTATGTCAGTTTAATGCCAACAAATTTATATGGGACATATGATAATTTTGATTTGAATACATCACATGTATTGCCGGCCATGATGAGGAAATTTCATGAGGCTAAGGAAAATAATCATGCTCCAGTTACGCTATGGGGAAGCGGGACTCCTATGAGAGAGTTTTTATTTGTGGACGATATGGCAAAGGCGGTAGTTTTTGCTTTAGAAAACAAACTTCCAGAATATTTGTATAATGTAGGAACTGGAGAAGATTTAACCATAAAACATTTGGCTGAAACAATTCAACAAATTATAGGGCATCAAGGGAAGATAATTTGGGATGATTCAAAACCTGACGGTACTCCAAGAAAATTGATGGATGTGTCAAAAATGCATGATTTAGGCTGGAAACATGAGGTAAATCTTCAAGAAGGAATTAGAATTACCTACAACTGGTTTTTAGAAAACATAGAAAACGTAAAAAAAGTAACACTATAATCAACAGGTTTTAAATTTTTAAATTCAAAATAAAATATGAAAGTAGCATTTATAACAGGAGTAACAGGACAGGACGGATCTTATTTAGCTGAATTATTATTAGAGAAAGGATATCAAGTTCATGGGTTAAAAAGACGTGCATCCTCTTTTAATACACAACGGATTGATCATATCTATCAAGACAAACACGAGAATCATGTTCATTTTAAATTGCATTATGGCGATTTGACCGATTCTACTAATATAATAAGAATCATTCAGGAAGTGCAACCCGATGAAATATATAATTTAGGGGCAATGTCTCATGTAAAAGTTTCATTTGATTCTCCTGAATATGTGGCTAATGTAGATGGAATTGGTACTTTAAGAATATTAGAAGCTGTTAGAATTCTTGGTCTTGAAAAGAAAACTAGAATTTATCAAGCCTCTACTTCTGAATTATATGGAGGTTTGGCAGAAAATAAAAATGCGAAAGGTTTTTATGATGAAAACTCAGCATTCTATCCTCGTTCTCCTTATGGTGCAGCTAAAATATATGGTTTTTGGATTACAAAAAATTACCGTGAAGCTTATGATATGTACGCTTGTAACGGAATCTTATTTAATCATGAATCGCCAAGAAGAGGAGAAACCTTTGTTACTCGTAAAATTACTATGGCAACCGCTGCAATTGCTTTGGGGAAACAAGATTGTTTGTACTTAGGAAACTTGAACTCACAAAGAGACTGGGGACATGCTAAAGATTATGTAGAAGCCATGTGGAGAATCTTGCAACAAGATGTAGCAGAAGACTATGTAATTGCAACAGGAGTAACTACTTATATTCGTGATTTTGTGCGTTTTTCTTTTGCTGAAGTAGGTATAGAATTGACATTCGAAGGAGAAAATGAAAATGAAATTGCCAAAGTAGCAGCTTGTAACCATCCTGATTATCAATTAGAAATAGGTAAAGTATTGGTACGAGTAGATCCACAATATTACAGACCCACAGAAGTTGATTTATTACTTGGTGATCCTACTAAATCTAAAACACAACTGGGCTGGAAACCTCAATATGACCTTGCTGGATTGGTAAAAGAAATGGTGGCTAGTGATTTGCAAATCTTAAAAAGATAGATAAGGAAAGCGTATCTACTTTGAATTATTTCGAATAGTTTTCCAATTTTTAGTTTCTTTAGCTTAAAAAAACTAAAAATTATCGTTTTTAAATGTAAAATAGATTAAATCTACTTCTTTATAATTTATTATTGAAGAAGTAGATTTTTTTCACAGTTTTTAAAATAAATATAATAATTGAAACAAAAAATCCAAAAAGTTTATTCTAAAGTTGGAATAAAAAGTGATCGTACAAAAAACATCACCAAACATGTTCTTGTGTCTTTTGTTTATAAAGGGGGTAGCATTATTACTTCGTTTTTAATGGTTCCTTTGACTATTAATTACCTCGATACCGAAAATTATGGTATTTGGTTAACATTAAGTTCATTTATTGCCTGGTTTTCTTTTTTTGATATTGGTCTGGGAAATGGATTGCGAAATAAATTTGCCGAAGCCAAAGCCAAAGGAGATCTAACTCTTGCTAGGGCATACGTAAGTTCCGCTTATTTTACTATAGGTAGTATTTGTTTACTGCTTATACTTGTATTCTTTGGGTTTAATTTTTTTATAGACTGGACTCGTGCATTTAATACAAATGCTGCATTGCAAAAAGAACTTGGACTGCTCATGCCTATTGTTTTTTCTTTTTTTTGTTTGCAACTAGTCGTAAAGTTGATAACTACCATTTACACCGCAGATCAACACCATTCCATGCAGGGAAAAATTAACTTTTTTACCTCAGTTGGGTCTTTATTGGCAATATGGTTGATGACGCGCATTGGAGAAAGTTCTTTATTGATATATGGTCTTATATTTTCATCTTTACCGGTATTAATATTGCTCGGACTGAATTTCTTTGCGTTTTCAGATAAATACAAAGAGTTTAAACCTACCTTTTCCTTATGGAAAAAAGAATATTTGAAAGATATTTTTGGATTGGGGATGAAATTCTTTATTATTCAGCTATCTGGAATAATTTTGTTTTCAACGGATAACATAATTATAACACAGCTTTATGGACCAAAGCAAGTTGTGCCCTTTAATATTGCATTTAAATATTTTAGTGTTTCAAATATGGCTTTTTCTATGATACTGGCGCCATATTGGTCTTCAATAACTGAAGCATATATAAATAAGGATTTTGCTTGGATAAAAAAATCCATGAACAATTTATTTAAAATCTCAATGGGTACGGTTTTAATTGTTTTACTGATGGTCGTTATTTCACCACTAGTTTATCAATTATGGATTGGTAAGACGGTAACAATTCCTTTGTCGTTGACTATTTATATGGCTATTTTTTTTGCGTTAACTATTTTTTATTCTCCTTTCACTTACTTCATTAATGGAACTGGTAAAGTAAAACTTCAGATGTATGCTATTGTTTCAACAGCGATTGTAAATATTCCACTGTCAATTTTTCTCGCTAAGAATTTGGGACTCGGAGTTTCAGGCGTCATTATAGCCACAATTCTATGTTTAGTTCCTCATATTATAATTTGCCCGTTACAATATTTAAAAATTATCAATAAAAAGGCTAATGGGATTTGGGATAAATAACATTGTGAGAAATTTGAGTTTTCAAAGACTATATCTTCAATTTAAAAGATATAAAGATTCAAAGGCTTTGAGAAAAACACATACCATAATTTCATTAGGATGTAATTTTCATAGAACAGAATTTGGGAATCATGTTTTTCTGGGTGAAAACGTGTCTCTTTTTGATAGTTCTATTGGTGATTATTCTTATGTAAACAATAATTCCATAATTAAAAATACTTCCATCGGGAAATTTTGCTCCATCGGACCTAACGTTCAAATAATTCTTGGAAAGCATCCTTCCACATTTGTTTCTTCGCACCCAATGTTTTATGCCAATAATAAACCTTTTAAGACCTTTTCAGACAAGACCTATATTGAAGAGTATGATTATGCTACAATTGGACATGATGTATGGATTGGTGAAGGTGTCCTTATTCCAAGCGGAATTACCATAGGAAATGGAGCCATAATTACGGCTCGTTCAGTGGTTACAAAAGACGTTGAACCTTATTCAATCGTTGGAGGCGTGCCAGCAAAGCACATTAAGTATCGTTTTGACAATGAAACATTAAAAATAATTAATGATTCAGAATGGTGGAATTGGAATGTTGAGCATTTAAAAGAAAAATTTAAATTATTTCATAATCCTTCTGAGTTTATTGATTATCTGAAATTTAAAAATGAGAATAATATAACCCAAAAGGATAATATAATTTAATGATTTTGTGAAGAATTAACTTTTATATTTAATTCAAAATATATTTTTAGTTCAAACAATTAAATTATTTTAAAAATTATCATAATTAATCTAATATTTATTTTAGTTATATTTTTTTTTAAAAACCTAAGTAATGAACATAAATTACCATAAGAAAACTAATATTTATTTTTCATATTTATATGTTTTCTTAATACTGTTTTTTTCGACGAAAGCATCTGCTTTATCTTCTTCAATATTATTAACACGTTCGGTTGCATTTACCCTACTTATATTTTTTCTTTTTAATAAAATTAATATTGAAAAGAAATTTTTTAAATTCGTAATTTTTTTCTTTTTATTTGCCTTAATTATATGTTATAAATATGATTCTATCCAGCCATTCATTGATTTTTTATTTTTTTTTGTAGATGTTATTCTTTTAGCTTATTTCTCTTTAAAATTTGTTGGTTCTAATTTTTTTATAATATTTGAGAAAATAGTTTATAAATGGGCTTTGTTTAGTGCTCCCTTGTTTTTATTACAATTGATTATCCCTGACACTATTTTTAAACTAAATGCTACAGTTGGTTCTATATTAAGCATGTCAAAATTAGAATTGAATCGTGAAAATTATTCTAATTCCATTTTGTTTACCATGAATAATGCGGAGCATATAGAAAGGAATTGTGGTTTTATGTGGGAGCCAGGAGCATTTGGAGCAATGCTTATCATAGCGTTTGTAATTTATTTAAACTCCATTAATTTTAAATTCAGTAAAAAATCGATTGTTTATTTGCTTTTAATCTTGTCAACATTCTCAACCACCGCCTATCTAAATCTTTTACTGATACCATTTTTTTATTTGTTTAATTCTAAACAAAATAAAAATTATGTATTGATAGGTTCTATTATGATAATTGGGGTTGTCCTATTCCTTAATTTCTCATCTACCGTTTTTTTGGATAAAATATTTTTTCAGCTCAATACAATTGATACTAATTTAAATCTTTTAGATTATAAGGAGGAAACCGTGGCCTTGGATAGGTTTGCGAGTTTAATCTATTTATTACCAGAAATACAAAAAAACTTTTGGTTAGGCACTGGTTGGTCTTATGTAAATGATATCGCCACATCTAAAACAGTAAATTTATCTAATGGATTAGCTTTTTATTTTGTTATATTTGGTTTTGTTGGATTTATGTATTTAATATTTAATTTGTTTAAAACAGCACTTAAATTATTTGACAAGAATAAGAAGCAAGCAGGTTTATTTGTAATTTTAATTCTTAATATAGGATTTTCAAATCCTACATTTTTATTGCCATTTTTTATTTCCTTGCAATTATTTTATCTATTGAAATTTGATAATAAATTTTATTTTAATAATAAGAAAATTCAATTTCATGGAAATTAATTTTTTATAACACCATTTTTTTTGGAGTAATCATTAAAATGCTTTTTATGTTCCTTTAGCCATATTAATCAGATAAATTTTAAAATATGAAAATATATAATTATGGAATTTGGGAATTAATAAAAAAAATTCACCATAAAATTCATAATCCAATTGATGTTTTTTTTAGCAAGATATATCACAGTATAACCTTTAAAATACACGATGTTGAACATACAGAAATCCCAATTATAAAAGGAAGACTTATTATTAAAAATGAAGGTAAATGCATTTTGGGAAATAAGCTTAAATTTAATAGCACGCTAAAATCAAATTTTGTAGGCTTATACAAGCCTTGCACTATTTCCGTAAGAAATAATGGGCATTTGGAAATTAAAGAATTTAGTGGGTTTTCAGGTGTGTCAATTGTTTGTAGCAATAAAATTACAATTGGTAGATACGTTAATTGTGGGGGCAATGTTTCTATTTGGGATACGGATTTTCATCCTATTAACTATTTAGACAGAAGAGTTCATGATTTTGATAAAATTAATTCAGCTCCTATAGAAATTGGTGATGATGTATTTATTGGAGCTCATTCAATAATACTTAAAGGGGTAAAAATTGGCGATAAAGCAGTTATTGGAGCGGGTAGCGTAGTTACAAAGGATGTGCCCGAAAATCAAATATGGGCTGGCAATCCAGCTAAATTTATTAAAAATGTTTAGACTTATAGTATATAAGAAAGTTCGCAAATGGATCAAAAGCTTTACATAATATTACCTGTTCACAATAGAAAAGACATATCGATTAAGTTTGTCAAAATGTTACTTAATCAAACGTATCAAAACTATCATTTGGTAGTAATTGATGACGGCTCAACCGATGGTACTGTCGATTCCATTAGGGAATATTTGTCTGATTTTACCGTTATTAATGGTGATGGCAATTTATGGTGGGGTGGGGCGCTACATCAGGGGTATCTTTGGGTAAAAAACAAACTCAATGGTAGTTCGGATGCTGTTCTCATAATTAATGATGATGTGTTATTTGGAATAGATTTTTTAGAAATAGGCCTGAAAATTTTGCAAGATCATTCGTCTAAGACTTTAGTGATTGCCGAAAATTTTAAAGATGAATCTAAGGATACTTTAATAGATAGCGGCGTGTACATTAATTGGAAAAGTCTAGATTTTAATTGTCAAGTAAAAAATGGAAGCGCCAACTGTTGCAGTACCAGAGGATTGTTTTTAAATATTGATGATTTTCTTTCTATAGGAGGTTTTTTCCCTAAAGTATTACCACATTATTTATCGGATTACGAGTTTACGCATAGGGCATACAATAAAGGATTTAAAATTATTACGAATCCTTCTTTAAAGCTATTTACCGCCGCAAACACAACAGGCAATCATTTTATAAAAAAATCGTCTTTCAGGAATTACGTTAAAAATTTATTTTCTGTAAAGTATGTAGGTAATCCCGTTTATTTTACAACTTTTATTCTTCTGTCATGTCCTTTTTATTTGATTCCGTTAAATTTATTAAAAGTGTGGTTTGGTGTGATTAAAGAACTTGCAATTAATCAAAGAAATTAAATTTTTATGAAAATATCCTCTTTGGTTCCCTCTTTTTTAAAGCAATTGTGTATTCGTTCATACATAATAACTAAGCATTTTAACAAAAGTGTATATTTCGGTAATGGAATTATAGTGGGTTTTAAAACTTGTTTGGAAGGGTATAGTAAAATTGGTAAAAATGTTAATATAAGAAATTCGTTTGTTGGGCGTGGAACTTATATATATAACAACAGTAGTTTAATGCATTCGTCTATTGGAAGATTTTGTTCGATTGCTTCAAATGTCTCGGTTGTTATTGGGCAGCACCCTACAAAAAAATATGTGTCTACGCATCCGGCATTTTTTTCAATGCTTAAACAGTCAGGTTTTACGTTTGCAAAGAAAAATACCTTTAAGGAATTTTTGACTGTAGATGAAAATGAGGAATATGCCATAAAAATAGGTAATGATGTTTGGATTGGTTTTGGAGTTATGATTATGGAAGGGGTAACTATTGGAGATGGTGCCATTGTTGGTACCGGTGCCTTAGTGACGAAAGATATTGAGCCCTATTCCATCAATATTGGTATTCCTGCAAAAAAAATTGGGTATAGATTTGATGCCGAAGAGATTCAATACTTATTAAAATACCAATGGTGGAATAAAGATTTTGATTTTCTAAGAAAAAATGTCCATTTATTTACCGATATATCGGAATTTATTTCACAGTCATAATACACCTATTTTAAAATGGAAAAATATAAACCTGCGATTGTTATAGCAGCATACAATAGAAAACATTCATTAAAAAGGCTTTTGGATTCATTAGCTAAATCTATTTATCAATCTGAAGTTACACTGGTAATAAGTATTGATAAAAGCAACAATGAAGATGTATTAGACATTGCCAATAGTTTTGAATGGAATAATGGAGAAAAAGTGATACTAAAACACAATCAAAATTTGGGTTTAAAAAAACACATATTAGAATGTGGAAATCTTACCAAAACATACGGTTCCATCATTTTGTTGGAGGATGATTTGTATGTATCTCCTTTTTTTTATATTTACGCATTAGACGCATTACAATATTATAGTACTGATACAAATATTGCTGGAATATCGCTTTATGCACACAGTTTTAATGTACATGCTAAATTACCATTTACCCCTGTAAAAGAAGATTCAAGCGTTTTTTTCATGCAATTACCTTCATCTTGGGGACAAGCCTGGACGATTGAACAGTGGAACAACTTTACATTGTGGTTTAATTCCGACAAGAACAATAATAATTATCAAACATCGGCAATTCCAACAAATATTGCATCATGGCCCACCAGTTCTTGGCTTAAGATATTTACAAAATACATCATTGAAAACAATAAATATTTTGCTTATCCCTATGTTTCATTGACAACTAACTTTGGTGATGCGGGAGTTAATTTTGGAAGAAAATCTAGTTACGTGCAGGTAGTTTTGCAAAACATTGAGATAAAATATGAATTCAAAAAATTTGAAGATGCCAATTGTGTTTATGATTCTTATTTTGAAATGCTTCCTTCTAAATTAAAGTTAAAAGCCGACGAACTTTCAAATTACGATTTTGAGGTTGATTTATATGGATACAAACCTCTTCTAAATTTCAATAAACCCTATTTTCTTACAACTCAGAATTGTAAAGTGTATGAAAAAAGTTATGGTTTAGATTTTAAACCTATTGAGTTTAACGTTTTTGAAGAAAATAGTGGAGTTGACATTTTTCTTGTAAAAAGAGCAGACTTTAAGTACAATACTAAAAAACTTTCGAAATCAATTTTATTTGAGTATTATTATCGTATGCCCGTAATTGGAGAATTATTTAATTTGCTAATGTTAAAAATACGACAAAATATTTATGATAAGATATCCTAAACTATAAGTAATTACCCATATATAATCAAGGGTAATTCATTGAAGAAACGATTGTAGGTTTACTTATCTAAAAAACTAAATATATTATTTAACTGGGCAATCATATATCCGAAATTTAGAACAATCAGCCAAAAATTAAATAAACTTTAGTTAATTATAGTTTAAAATGTAAATATGTACTCTAAACAATTTCCTTTAATAAGTATCATAACTGTTGTTTACAATGGTTCAAAAACGCTTGATCAAACGATTCAAAGCGTAATAAATCAATCCTATAAAAATATAGAATATATAATTATCGATGGAGGATCAACCGATGGAACAATTGATATTATAAAAAAATACGAAAAACATATATCTCATTGGATTAGCGAAGCTGATAAAGGTCTTTATGACGCTATGAATAAAGGAATAGCTTTGGCAAAAGGAGAACTTATAGGTATGATTAATAGCGATGACTGGTATGAACTTGATGCTGTAGAAATAGTCGTAGATGCGTATTTGAAAAACCCGGATAAACGCCTATTTCATGGTGATAGATATGACATTGATAATGAAGGTAATCGAAGAAAATATAAGTTTAATAAATCAAAGTTTAAGTTTATTTATTTCTCAATGACTTATAATCATCCTTCGATGTTTATTCATAAAAATATTTATAATATTTACAAATATAATATTGAATTGAAATCAATTTCTGATTATGAGTTTGTTTTAAAAGTGTTTTTAAAGAATAGTGATTTCTTTTATTATATTCCTTTAACTTATGTGAACTATAGGCTAGATGGAATAAGTGCTAAACAAAGTTTGATTTCTGAAATAAAAGAAGGAACAAAAGCTAGATTAAATGCAGGCCTAAAATACCATCATGTTTTAGTTTTTATTATTCTAAAATTGATACGTTCTATTTTAAGGAATGTATTTCGGATTAAGTACATTTCTTAATGAGTTTTCTCTAGTCGCAAATAAAAGCAATGTGTAACGATTAGAAATTTTATTACAATTGGGAATAAAACCAATATGGATGCATTGACGTCAAAAAGTCCTGTTATAGGAGATAACGTGGAAATTGAAGTAGCCACAGTAGTTGTTAAAGACATGCCGGATAATTGTATAGTTGCAGGAAATCCTGCTGTAATAAAAAGATATATAAATCCAAAATAAGAAATAGTTAATAATAAAGATATTACAAACTTAAAATGGAAAGAAAATTAAAAATATTAGTTATTGGTCAAACTCCGCCCCCTTATGGTGGACAAATAATACATATTGGTAAGATTGTTACAATTTTAGAAAATAATGATTTTGATTTTCGGCTAATACGGATGAATTTTAGCGAAGAAATGAATGAAACGGGTAAGTTTAGTTATCTTAAAATATGGAAACTATTTAAGCTAATTCTTTCTGTAATTAAAAATCTTTTGTCTTACAGACCTGATTATGTTTATTATCCTCCTTCCGGAAATGAGAAAGCTCCAGTTTATAGAGATATAATTGTACTTTTTTTAATAAGATTGTTTCGTTTCAAAATAATCTTTCATTTTCATGCTGGAGGTATTTCTGATATTTATCCAAAGTTAAATTTTATTGTCCAAAAATTATTTAGATTTGTTTTTTTTCAACCAAATTATTCTATCTGTATGAGTAAAGCGGGTGAAAAAGATCCTTTATTTGTTGAGAGTAAAGAGATTGTAATTATTCCCTATGGTGTTGAGGATTTGAAATTATCAACTGATGTAAATTATAAAAATCCCAATAATAATTTTCAAGTGCTGTTTGTAGGTATTTGTAGAGAAACTAAAGGAATTATAGATTTCGTAAGTGTTATTGAAAAGGCTAATAAGTTGGATAATAGAATTGTTGGCAGAATTGTTGGTAAAATATTCTCAGAAATAGAAGAAGATGTTATTCAAAAAGGAATAAGTAAAGGGATTATAAACTTCGAAGGTGTGAAAATAGGAAAAGAGAAAAATGCAATATTTTGCGAATGCGACTTATTCTTGTTTCCTACTTTTTTTGAACATGAAAATTTCCCTACTGTGAATTTAGAAGCGTTTTCATCTGGAATGCCTGTTATTTCAACAAAATGGAGAGGTGTTGTTGATCAGATACGCGATGGCTACAATGGATATATTCACGAAGTCCATGATATAGATGGAATGGTTGACTCTATTTTAAAAATTGCAAATGATAAAGAATTACAATCAGAACTATCAAATAATGCCCGATCAGATTATGAAAATCAATATTCAGATCAATTGTTTGAACAAAATATATTAAAATTTTTTAAAAATTTAAAATGAAAACAATACTAATTACAGGGGGGTCCGGTTTTATAGGAACAAATATGATTGAGCTTTTAGAAGAAAAAGGCATTCAATCCATAATAAATTATGATAAAAATAAACCGACAAAACCCAATCAGGAAAAATATTGGGTAAAAGGGAACATTATGGACGAATCCTATTTTGGAGAGGTTCTTGAAAAATATAAGGTAGACACCGTTATTCATCTTGCTGCTCGTACAGATACTTTGAGTGATAATCTGGACGATTATATTGAAAATCATGAGGGCACCCAGCATATATTGAATGCGATAAAAAAATATGATAAGATTGAAAAACTAATTGTTGCCTCTACCCAATACGTTTATAAGTCCGATGAATCTCCCGTGCCATTGAATAATAAAGACTTCAAGCCACATACTATCTACGGACAAAGTAAAGTTTTGACAGAGCAATATTTACATTCCGCAGACCTTAAATGCGTATGGACAATTGTTCGACCTACTAATATTTGGGGGCCATGGCACATGAGATATCCTCTTGAATTATGGAAAATTATAGATAAGGGGATCTATTTTCATCCTGTGAGCCATCCCGTTATTAGAACCTATGGTTATGTTAAGAATATTGTGCACCAAGTTTATCAAATGCTCATAGCAGATGAGGAATTAGTAAATAAGAAAACATTTTACATAGGAGATCCTTCAATTGATTCTTATTCATGGATAAATGAATTTTCGTTGCAACTGAACGGCAATAAGGTAAAACGTTTGCCAACTTTTGTATTCAGTTTAACTGCTAAGGCTGGTGATGTACTAAGAAAATTAGGAATTCCATTTCCATTATATACTAAAAGGTTTCAAAATATGGTTGAAGATTATCCAGCTCCAACAGAACCTACAATAGAACTGTTTGGCCAAGCTGAAGTTAGTTTAGAGAAAAATGTAAAAGAAACCGTAAATTGGCTAAAAACTGACGGTAAAAATTACTTTGATTATTGGAAAAAATAAAATATTATTTTTGAAATGACTAAAATAAATTTTCATAAATTTCCAATTTAAAAAATATAATGAATAAATCAATATCCTCTGTTCCGTTAATGGATTATTCCATTTACAGTGGCGATTTAGCGGAATGTGCTGTTGGGGGCAAAACCCTTATCAACACAATTAACCAATATTCCTTTTGTATAGCAGAAAAAGATGCTGAATTTAAAAAAGCATTACAACAATCTGATGTTTTGCTTCCTGATGGAATGGCAATAGTGGCAGCGGTAAAACTGTTGTACGGGAACAAAATCAAAAAGATTGCCGGTGCCGATTTACACCTTCATTTTTTGGAGGAGCTAAACAAAAAAGGTGGGAGCTGTTTTTATTTAGGTTCTGCAGAAAATACTTTGGCAAAAATTGAAGCACGTATTTCAAGGGAGTTTCCTAACATTAAAATGAAAACTTTTTCACCACCCTATAAAGCGATGTTTTCTGACACTGAGATCCATCAAATGATTAGTGCCGTTAACGACTTTCAACCCGATGTTTTATTTATTGGCATGACGGCACCAAAACAGGAGAAATGGGGTTTTAAACATAAAGAGCAATTGGACACAAAAATCATCTGTTCCATCGGAGCGGTTTTTGATTTTTATGCAGGAACTGTTGTCCGTCCCCATCCGTTTTGGATAAAGTTAAGATTAGAATGGTTTATACGTTTGGTAAAAGAGCCAAAACGAATGTGGAAAAGATACCTATATTATGGTCCCGTTTTTATTAAGCTGATTTTACAAGAAAAATATAAAAACATTTTTTTAAGTAATACTTAATTCCGGAATAGACCAACAAATTAGAATAAAATGTTATTTTAGCATTGTTTAATTTTTTTTAGAATTGAGAATATACTAAGACTAATTAAATCTATGAAAAGGTACTTTCTGGATGATAAATAAACCTATAAATTATTATATGTCACTATTACAAGAACTGGCAACTTATCGCTTTTCCCGTTATTTCAAAATTTGTTTTATTTTGTGGGATTTAGTATTGTTAAATAGCGCCCTCCTTATTTCATTTCTAATTAAATTTGGGAGTTTAGAAAGAGCCGGATTGATGGAAGTACAAACTGTTTCCTTGTTATCAAACGTGTTTTGGCTAATTTTATTGCTTTACAGGGATGCCTATAGGATTGTCCGGATTGAAATGATTGAGTCTATATTGTTAAGAACCATAAGATTGGTGTTGGTTCATGCCTCAATGATTGGTGTACTGGTGTTTATTTTGAAATATACTGATATTTCTCGTTTACGAATGTTATATTTTTATTTCATCTTTTTCGCCTTACTTTTTATATCTCGAGTTTTTTTTATGAAAGTTTTAAAAGGTGTACGAACAAAAGGATACAATTTCAAGAATGTAATTATTATTGGAGCCAATGATACAGGAGAGCATATGCGTAAGATTTTATCAAAAGACCTGACCTATGGGTACCATTTTATGGGTTTTTTTGATGACAAAGTTGATCCTTTTGCCTTTATTTCATCGCCTATTTTAGGTGGTTTCGATGATATTCAAGACTATATAATCAATAATAACGTCGATGAAATGTATATAGCATTGCATATCGATGATTTAAAAATAATCAATCAACTAACGGAGATTTGCGAACGTCATATGGTGCGCATTAAATTCATTCCAGATTTTCAGTTGTATACTAAATCTCGAAAGGTCGAAATCAGTTTTTATGAAAATACGCCAGTATTAATGCTTCGTAAAGAACCATTGGAATTAACGTTAAATCGCCTTGTAAAAAACATCTTCGATTTCTGTTTTGCCCTTCTTGTAATTGTTTTGATTTTTCCATGGTTGTTCCCAATCCTAATTGTTATTATCAAGATGGATTCTCCTGGTCCAATCTTTTTTAAACAGGAACGCTCTGGCCGGGATAACAAGGCTTTTGGTTGCTTAAAATTCCGAACCATGTATGTCAATAAATATTCGGACAATTTACAGGCAACACAAGGGGATAGTCGCATTACAAAGGTTGGCGCATTCATGCGTAAGACAAATATTGACGAATTGCCACAGTTTTTTAATGTCTTGTTGGGTAATATGTCTGTAGTTGGTCCTCGTCCACACATGTTAAAACATACTCAGCAATACTCAGAACTAATCAATAATTATCTGGTACGTCATTATGCAAAACCGGGAATTACAGGCTGGGCTCAGGTCAATGGTTTTAGGGGAGAAACTAAGGAACTTATTGATATGAAGGACCGTGTAGATTATGATATCTGGTATATTGAAAACTGGAGTTTCATATTGGATATTAAAATTATTTTTAAGACTGTTTTTAATACTGTTCGAGGAGAAAAAAACGCATATTAGTTAGCCCTAAGTTGCATTTTTGAATAGGTTTTGCTATATGAAATCTATAGCTTCTTCACTGATAATGAGTTTTTTAATTAAGGATAATTTAGGTTGTAAATTAATAAAATTGTAATTTTAAATCTTAAATTGCTGATATAGTTGCCTTTTTAACATTGATTTTTCAATGATTTATTAGTGAATGAATCACGGCTTTTATCGCGAATTGTCTTTTTTGATTTAAAATATTAACTATATTTGGCGCTATTTAAAATAGAATACTATGAAATGTTTCTTCTTACTTAAGAAATCAATCCCATTATTTTTCACATTGCTTCTTTTTTCATGTGCTGATAGAAAAGATTTGGTTTATTATCAGAATATTGATACTTTGTCAAATCAGGAAAAATCTAATTCGTATGAGATTAAAATTCAACAAGATGATTTATTGATGATTGTTGTTTCTGCCGAAGATCCTGAAACTGCTATTCCATTCAATTTAAGAGCAGTCGGTAGTGTTAATCCGAAACAACCAGATATGCTACTGAGCCAACAATCATTGCAATTATATCTAGTGGACTCAAACGGTAATATTGATTTTCCAATTCTAGGGAAGTTGAAGGTAAGTGGGCTAACACGTACAGATGTATTAAAGATTTTTCAAGATAAAATTTCGAAATATATAGAAAAACCAATTATCAATCTTCGGATTGTTAATTTTAAATTTTCAGTACAAGGGGAAGTTACATCGCCCGGTACTTATCCTGTTACCTCTGAGCGTATAACATTAATAGAAGCCTTAACCATGGCTAAAGATTTGACTATTTATGGAAAAAGGAACAATATTTTGATTATTAGAGAAATCGATGGTGTAAAGTCATATAATAGAGTAGATATCACTAAAGCTGATTTTATCAACTCTCCTTTTTATTATCTGGCACAAAATGATGTGGTGTATGTAGAACCCAATAAAAACAAAATAAATGGGGCAGCAATAGGAACAAATACGGGAGTAATTATTTCTATAACTTCAATATTGATTACCTTAATAACTTTAATTATTACTACTACAAAATAATTTCTAAATGGGACGAAAAAATTCAGATAAAAATCAAGAGCAAGATCAAGAAGTTCACATAGGAGATGTATTGGCTCAATATGTAACGCATTGGAAATGGTTTGTATTAGGTATTACTATTGCATTAATTATTGCTTTTTTGTATTTAAGATATGCAACACCACAATATCAAGCGACAACTACAATATTAGTGAAAGACGAAAAAAAAGGTGGAATGATGTCTGAATTGTCAGCTTTTGCCGATTTGGGATTGGGGGGAGGTATGAAAAATAATGTTGATAATGAAGTTGAAATTTTAAAGTCAAGAACATTAGTAGAAAGTACGGTAAAAAAATTAAATCTAAATATTAACTTGTTTGCGAAAGGGAATGTAAATGATATTGAAGTTTACGAAGAATCTCCTATTGAAGTTAATTTTATCAACAAGTTTAATCGGTTTTATGAAAGTAAAATGGTTCTTGAATTTCTGCAGATAACTCCAGAAACGTTTGAGTTAGAAAATGCGATTTTTATAGGGTCATCAAAAACAATACTAAATGATAAAAAGGAATTTCGATTTGGGGAATTAATTAAAACTAAATACGGGGATTTAATTATTACTAAAAAAAATCGATTAGAGGAGCCAGTTAGTAATACTTATGAAAAAATAGCCATAAAAGTAAGTCCTTTGGAACAAACAGTCGAAAGTTTTCAAAGCAGACTTAATGTTACTTCATTAAGTAAAACTAGCAGTATAGTTACACTTACAATAACGGATCCTGTCGTTAAAAAATCAGAGGAATTTCTAGATAATTTAATTCAAATTTACAATCAGAATGCTGTAACCGATAAGAATATAATTTCTGAAAAAACATCTGAGTTTATAGATAATCGATTAAAATTGATTACTCAAGAATTGGGTGGTGTAGAACAAGATGTTGAAAGTTTTAAGCGAACAAATAACCTAACGGATATTGAATCGGAAACAAAACTATTTATTGAAGGAGCCAATGCATATAATAATAAGGTATTGGAGACGGAAATTCAACTTAACATGGTTTCATCTATGTTGGGGTTTATGAAAAATTCAACTAATTCGGATCTGTTGCCAGCCAACCTTATAGCAGGTCAAAATGATGCTTCGTCACTAATTAATTCCTATAATCAATTGGTTTTAGATCGAAACAGGATTTTGAAAACGGCTACACTAGCTAACCCTACAGTGGTTAAAATGGATCAACAAATGGCCTCACTGAAATCTAATGTTTTAGCTAGTTTAAATCGATTACAATCGAATTTGATTATTCAAAAAAGGGATTTAAAAGGGAAAGAGGGTAACTTTAATTCCAAAATCGGAAAAATTCCAGTACAAGAACGCCAGTTTAGAATTATTGCAAGACAACAAAAAGTTAAAGAAGAGCTGTACTTGTATTTATTGCAAAAAAGAGAAGAAACAGCGATTTCTTTATCTGCCACCGAGCCTAATGCTAGGGTAATTGATTTGGCCAAGGCTCTAAAAATTCCTGTAGCTCCTAAAAAAAATGTCATTTATCTTGTTGCCTTATTACTTGGGCTTTTAATACCATTCGGCATTATCTACGCAATTGGTTTATTAGATACAAAGGTAAAAAGTAGTATGGATTTAATAGGGAAAACTAATATTCCATTTATTGGAGATGTACCTACTTCAGCTTCTCCTTTTGAAATCATGAATCCAGGTAGTAGAACGAGTACAGCCGAAGCATTACGAATCATCAGATCCAATCTAGAGTTTATGGGCAATAAAGATCATGATGGTAAGGCAAAAACATTTTTTGTAACTTCTACCGTTCCTTCTGAAGGAAAAACATTTATTTCTGCGAATCTGGCCGCTACCTTTGCTTTGTCAGGAAGTAGTGTATTATTAATTGAGATGGACGTTAGGAATCCTAAATTAAGTAAATATTTCAAATTGCCTACAAGGGGGGTTACTAATTACTTGTCATCTAATGAATTAAATCTTGATAATTTCAGGGTTAAACAAGAAGGATATGATAATTTCTATGTAATTCCAGCAGGTATTGTTCCTCCTAATCCAGCTGAGTTATTGATGAGTAAAAAAGTAGATTCTCTTTTTAAATCAATTAAATCACAATACGATTATATAATTGTTGATACCGCGCCAGTTAGTCTAGTTGCTGATACTACTTTAATAGCTAAAAACGCAGATTGCTTTGTTTATGTTTTTCGTGCAAACTATTTAGGGAAGCGTATGCTTGATATTGCTAACACTTTTTATAAAGGAAAAAAACTTCCTAACATGTGTCTACTACTAAACGATACAGATTCTAGAAAAGGGTATGGGTATGGGTATGGGTATGGAGTGAAGCATGAAATTACTTTACCATGGTATAAAAAAATAATGAAGATTTAATTGTGTTTTTTTTCTAAGATGCTTCTAAAATAATATAATTAAAACCTTGAAATATTCTCACACTTAATAAATAGCATCAAATAGATTTTTCACAATATTAAGGAATTGAATTCTTAAAAACAACTTCTGGTAATTCTATATTTTCGCCTTAAAAACATTAGTTTTCTGGGTATTTATGGGATTGAAAAAAGTCTTTTTTTGTGATTAAAAAATGTACTTTTGCATTCATGGAATTTTCATCTAAACTTTTAGAAAATGCAGTCAAGGAAATGTCTCAATTACCAGGAATAGGTAAGAGAACTGCCTTAAGGCTGGTTTTACATTTATTAAAACAACCTAAAGAGCAAACAGGTTTCTTATCGCAAGCATTAACAACAATGCGAGAAGAGGTTAAGTTTTGTTTGAGCTGTCATAATATTTCAGACAATACGATTTGTGAAATCTGTTCCAATAAGAGTAGGGATCATAGTGTTATTTGTATAGTGGAAGACATACGAGATGTTATGGCAATTGAAAATACAGGGCAATTTCGAGGTGTTTATCATGTTTTGGGAGGGAAAATTTCGCCTATTGATGGTGTTGGACCAAGCCAGTTGAATATATTTTCATTAGTAGAGAAAGTGAAATTGGGTGGTGTTTCCGAAATAATTTTTGCTTTAAGTTCTACCATGGAGGGGGATACGACTAATTTTTATATCTATAGGCAAATTCAAGACAGCAATGTTATTACTTCTTCGATTGCCCGTGGGATATCGGTTGGTGATGAATTAGAATATGCAGATGAGGTTACTTTAGGGCGCAGTATCTTACAGCGAGTGCCATTTGAAAGTGCCTTCAAAAACAATTAATTCAAATTAACAATGTTCTTTTTTGTATTTATAAATGAAAAACTATCTTTGTTTACAAATTTTTTTTAAATGAATAAAACTATACTTTTTTTGCTTATAGTCGTAGGGCTTTTCTTAGCTTCATGCGTGCCAACAAAAGATTTGGTATACTTACAAAATAAAGATAATTCCGAAGGGGATACAGTTATAAGTCAAGTAGCATCTAAGCCTTACAGATTGCAAGCGAATGATGTTGTCAATATTACTATTAAAGCGATTGACCAGAAATTAGTGGCCATGTTTGGTAATTCCGAAACATCGGTATCTGCAAAATCGGAGGTAGGATTGTATTTTGATGGCTATACGGTGGATGATCATGGTAACATCCGTATTCCGGTTTTAGGAGAATTGAACGTTTTAGGATATACAATAGACGAAGTTAGAAAAACGGTAGAGAAAAAATTATTAGAAGAATATTTTAATAAAGAGGCCAACATATTTGTTGTCGTTAAATTAGCGGGTATTCGTTATACCGTTAACGGAGAAATCAACCTACCAGGTACAAAAACTTTATATCAAGAGAAAGTTACCATTTTAGAAGCCATTGCAAATTCGGGAGATATCAGTATTACCGGTAATAGAAAAGGGGTTACGGTAATCAGACAATTTCCTCACGGCACTGAAATGCATGAAATCGATTTGACAGATGTGAAAGCCATGCAATCACCTTATTATTTTATTCAACCGAATGATTATATATATATAAAACCGCTCAAACAAAAGACTTGGGGAACAGGAACAACAGGAATTCAATCATTAAGTTCGGTGATTGCCATTATATCATTGGCAACAACAACTTTTTTACTTTTAAATAGATACTAAGGATGATTGATACCAAAGATTTTTCTTTTTTTGAAAGCCAAAATAACTTTGACTTCAAAGGCTTTTTAATAAAAATCACGAGTTACTGGAAATGGTTTTTAGTAAGTTTGTTTTTTACTTTAACTATTGCACATCAGGTCAATATAAGAAAGGAAAAAATATATGCGATGGAAACTTCTATCGCGATAAAAGAAGAGAATAATCCTTTTTTAACAGCTTCAACAAGTCTGGTTTTCAATTGGGGAGGAACTTCGGATCAAGTTCAAATGATTTCTAATACATTACGGTCGAGATCGCATAATGAAATAGTGGTAGATCACCTTCAATTTTATATCGATTATTTACAGCAAAGCAAATATAATTACAAAGATGTTTACGGAGAGGCACCTTTTCATATAGTAATTGATAAAGCAAAAGGGCAGTTGGATAACCATCTAATTGAGATTAAATTTTTGAGTGAATCAGTATATGAAATCAGGATAAAATTTGACAATGCATCTGTTTCGTGTATTCGTTATTTAGATAATAGTACCAGTACTACTTCTGTAGTGCAGGGAGATTTTGTAAAACGATATAAAGTGGGCGAACAAGTTTCCCTTCCATTCTTAGACTGGAAGCTGGAAATCAATGATAATCCTGGATTTTATAAAGGGAATGAATATTTTGTTCGATTTAATAATTTTGACCAAGTTGTTTCAAGATTTCAAGGAATTGGAGTTGAAATAGATCCCAAAGCTGCTTCCATCTTAACGCTTTCACTAACGGGTCCCAATAAATCCCGAATGGTCGATTATTTGAATTCTACCGTGAAAATGTTAATAAAAAATCAACTGGATCGAAAAAATCAATTTGCGACAAATACCATAAAATTTATTGATAGTACATTAATTTTAATGGGAAAACAATTAAAAGATAATGGGGACGAACTCAAAGCATTCAATAGAAATAAAAATATGTTTCAAATTGAGGCTGGGGGCTCTGAAATCACCAGTCAACTTACAGGGTATGATGTGAGAAGGGATGAAATTACCAGAAAAATCACCTATTATAATTCCTTGAAATCATATTTAAAGAACAGTGTGGATTATTCCAGACTGCCGGCTCCTACCGTTGCGGGAATAGACGATCCTAATATTATTGTTAACGTTACTAAATTAATAGCTTTATCCACTCAAAGATCTGAATTGGCCTACTCTGTAAAAAGCGATAGGATTTTTAAAGATTTTGACAATCAGATGGAATCCTTAAAGAAAGTGCTATTAGAGAATATTGCCTCTGCTACTAGTTCCCTACAATATGATTTGGCTCTAGTGAACAGTAAAATTAATGATGTTGAAAGCAGCATCAAACAGCTTCCCGAAGACAAACAAGAATACCTTAAAATTGTAAGGAAATATGAATTGAGTGACAATATTTACAATACATTTTTACAAAAAAGAAGTGAAGCACAAATTGCGACGGCAGCCAATTTATCGGATATCCATTTTGTTGATCCTGCCAAAGACATCGGTGGTGGACAAATTGGTCCCAATACTAATGTAAATTATGTCTTGGCTATATTTTTAGGACTTATCATTCCTTTATTTATAGTGTTTGTGATTTTTTTCCTCGAAAATTCAATTCTTAATACTGAAGATATCAGTAAACTCACCAATATCCCCATTATTGGGGTTGTTGGAGTTAAATATGGACTTTCTAACCTCTCCGTTTTTGAAAAACCGAAATCGGCATTGTCTGAATCTTTTAGAGCCATACGTTCTTCCTTACAGTTTTTATACAAAAAAAATGAAATAGGAAAATCAAAAACATTAATGGTTACTTCCTCTGTTAGTGGGGAGGGTAAAACATTTTGTTCCCTTAACATTGCTACGGTATTTGCTTTAAGCGATAAAAAAACGGTTATTGTAGGTCTGGATTTGAGAAAACCAAGGATTTTTGATGATTTTAAAATCAAAAACGATATTGGAGTCGTGAATTATTTAATTGGACAGAAATCAATTGATGAGGTCATCCAAAAAACACATGTCCCAAATCTGGATGTTATTACCTCTGGTCCTATCCCCCCAAATCCATCGGAACTTATCATTGGGGACAGCATGAAAGAATTTATGGAAATCTTGGAATCAAGATATGATTATATAATACTTGATACCCCACCAGTGGGCTTGGTGTCAGATGCGATAGAATTGGCAGGTTATACTGATGTTATCTTGTATATCATGAGGCAGAATTACACCAAGAAAGATATGATTACTTTATTGAACAACAGGCTCAAAAGAAAAGAATTGAACAATATAAATATCATATTTAATGGCTTTGAAAATAAAGCAAAATACGGTACTGCATACGGCTACGGCTACGGCTACGGCTATGGCTACGGAAATTATGCCGAAGGGTATCACGAAGATGAGAATCCTAAAAATATTTTCAAAAAAATATTTTATCGATTTTTCAAAAAATAAAATTCATTCCATCCTTGATTAATTAAATGACAGAAAATAATATAATTAAAATTTTAATTACTGGTGGAGCTGGTTTCATAGGCTCCAATCTTTGTGAATATTTTTTGTCCAAAGGATACCAAGTGGTATGTCTGGATAATTTTGCTACTGGACATCGTCATAATTTGTCTGCATTTTTTGAAAATAAAAATTTCAAATTAGTCGAAGGGGATATTAGAAATTTATCCGATTGCAAAATAGCTGTATTGGGAGTGGATTATGTATTGCATCAAGCTGCATTGGGTTCCGTGCCGCGCTCTATTAATGACCCTATTACGACTAATGATGTCAATGTGTCTGGATTTTTAAACATGCTAGTCGCATCCCGTGATGCAAACGTAAAACGATTTGTTTACGCTGCAAGTTCTTCCACTTACGGCGATTCGGAAAGTCTTCCCAAGATAGAAGAAAACATCGGAAAGCCTTTGTCTCCTTATGCAATCACGAAATATGTGAACGAGCTATATGCCGAAATTTTTAATAAAACGTATGGTTTGGAAACCATTGGGTTGCGCTATTTTAATGTTTTTGGCAGAAAACAAGACCCCAATGGAGCCTATGCTGCCGTAATTCCAAAATTTGTAATGCAATTTATGGCTCACGAAAGTCCGGTAATTAACGGCGATGGAAATTTTTCAAGGGACTTTACGTATATCGATAATGTTATTCAAATGAATGAATTGGCCATGACCACAAATAATCCAGAAGCCATTAATACCGTATACAATACTGCCTTTGGTGATCGGACAACTTTGAATGATTTGGTAAAAAATTTAAAAGCAGCCCTTTCAGGATATGATGCCGCAATTGCCGCAATTCCAACTATATATGGTCCAAATAGAGCGGGAGATATTCCTCATTCTTTGGCGAGTATTGATAAAGCAAAAAGATTACTGGGTTACCATCCTAAATTCTCTATGCAAGAGGGTTTAAATGCAGCGGTTACTTGGTATTGGAATAATTTGAAAAAATAAGAGTGTTTTTAATTCAATAAAAATGAAAATAGCAATAGTTGGTTTAGGATATGTTGGGTTGCCATTGGCGCGATTGTTTGCTACAAAATATTCCGTAGTGGGATTTGACATCAATCAATCGAGAGTAGATGAATTGAATTCGGGACTAGACAGTACTCTAGAAATTGAAAAATCACTGTTAGAATCGGTTTTGCTAAAAAAACCCACTCATAATAAAATCGGATTGTTGTGTTCTACAGATCTGGATGACATTAATGATTGCACTTATTATATAGTGACGGTACCCACACCCGTTGACAAAAACAACAGACCCGATTTGACCCCTTTATACAAATCAAGTGAAACGGTAGGGAAGGTACTAAAAAAAGGAGATATTGTAATCTATGAGTCCACAGTTTATCCGGGAGTTACCGAGGATGAATGTGTTCCCGTATTGGAACGCGTGAGCGGATTGAAATTCAACGTTGATTTCTTTGCGGGTTATTCCCCAGAACGAATTAATCCGGGAGATAAATTGCATACGGTTGAAAAAATACTGAAAGTAACGGCAGGTTCCACTCCGGAGATTGGCATAAAAGTGAATGATTTATATCAATCGGTCATTACCGCAGGAACTCATTTAGCACCAACAATCAAGGTAGCTGAAGCGGCTAAAGTGATTGAAAACTCCCAAAGAGACATTAATATTGCTTTCGTTAATGAGTTATCCAAAATATTCAACATTATGGGCATTGATACGCATGCGGTATTGGAAGCTGCTGGTACCAAATGGAATTTTCTGCCTTTTAAACCCGGATTAGTGGGTGGACACTGTATTGGTGTTGATCCGTATTATTTGGCCCAAAAGGCGCAAGAAATGGGCTATCACCCCGAAATCATTTTGGCTGGTAGAAGGTTGAACGATAGTATGGGGGAATACGTGGCCTCACAAGTAGTTAAATTGATGATTAAAAAAGGGGTTGTTGTTAATGGTGCTAATTTATTGATGTTGGGAATTACTTTCAAAGAGAATTGTCCCGACGTCAGAAACACCAAAATCGTTGATGTAATTGCTGCGTTAAAGGAATATGGTATACAAGTATCCGTATATGATCCTTGGGCAAATCCTGTTGAAGTACAACATGAATACGGGCTAGAAACTGTCAATCTACTACCGAATCAAAAATATGATGCCGTAGTTTTAGGCGTTGCCCATAATGAATTCATCTCTATTGATTTTACTTCCATCAAGAAAGAAAATGCGATACTTTATGATGTGAAAGGGATTTTAGGCATGCAGGCAGACGGAAAATTATAATATAAATAAAATTATTAATTATTAAATTACTTAACAATGAAAATTACTTCTATTTGTTGTATTGGAGCGGGATATGTTGGAGGGCCAACGATGGCTATTATAGCACAAAAATGTCCACATATAAAAGTTACCGTTGTTGATTTGAATGTGGAGCGAATTGCGGCTTGGAATGATAAAGACGTCACTAATATTCCTATTTATGAGCCTGGATTAAGTGATCTAGTGGCTGAGGCCAGAGGAAGAAACCTGTTTTTTTCCACAGATGTGGAAAAAGCCATAGATGAAGCTCAAATGATATTCATCTCTGTCAATACGCCTACAAAAACCTATGGTTTGGGTAAAGGTATGGCTGCGGATTTAAAATACATTGAGCTGTGTGCCAGACAAATTGCGTCTGTTGCAAAAGACAATAAGATTGTTGTAGAAAAATCTACATTGCCTGTCAGAACTGCTGAGGCCATAAAAAATATATTGGACAATACGGGTAATGGGGTACAATTTCAAATTTTGTCTAATCCTGAGTTTTTGGCTGAAGGTACTGCAGTACAAGATTTATTATTTCCGGATCGGGTTTTGATTGGAGGGAATTTAGAAGGTGAAAGGGAAGCGTTGGATTCTTTGGTGGAAATCTATGCCAATTGGGTACCCAAAGAACGTATTTTAACAACGAATCTTTGGTCATCCGAATTGTCCAAATTAACAGCGAATGCCTTTTTGGCCCAGCGGGTATCATCTATAAACGCCATGTCGGAGTTATGTGAAAAAACGGGTGCTGACGTCAACGAATTATCAAGAGCTATAGGGATGGACAGCCGAATAGGCCCTAAATTTCTAAAAGCTTCCGTTGGTTTTGGAGGTTCATGTTTTCAAAAAGACATCCTAAATTTAGTTTATATTGCCAAATCATATGGGTTGAATGAAGTAGCTGATTATTGGGAACAGGTGGTTATCATGAACGACCATCAAAAACGACGTTTTGCTAGTACGATAGTACAAACTTTGTACAATACGGTTTCCGGAAAAAAAATCGCATTCCTAGGTTGGGCCTTCAAAAAAGACACTAACGATACCCGAGAATCAGCCGCCATTAATGTTTGTGATTATTTGTTGCATGAGCAAGCCCATATTGCAGTATATGATCCACAGGTAAAAGAAAAAAAGGTTTTCAATGATTTGCAGTATTTGGATTCCAGATCATTGGAAGAAATTGAAAAAGGGATTACTGTTTTTGAAGATCCTTATGAAGCTTGTAAAGATGCTCATGCGATTGCCATTTTAACCGAATGGGATGAATTTAAAGCCTATGATTGGGAAAAAATTTATGACAACATGCAAAAACCCGCATTTGTTTTTGATGGAAGAAATGTTTTAGATGCCAAAAAAATGGTGTCTCTTGGATTTGTCTACAGCGCTATTGGAAGTACCAATTAGAGTGTATTTTTCTTTAAGAAAATTGTTGACCAGTATTTTAAATTCCCAAAGGGTGCTAATTATTTTTTTAATTAAAAGCGCTGTTCTTTGGAATTCATATTATTAAAAGGTAAATTTTTTTAATTTTTTTTTAATTTTAAAAAATAACGAGTACTTTTGTTACTCGTTATTTTTATTTATAGCCATTTATGTTAGAGTCCCTCATTACATCTAAAACCCGTCTTCGTATTTTGGTAAAGTTTTTTATAAACGTTGCCAATAACGGGTATTTAAGAGGTTTGGCCGAGGAACTTAATGAATCTACCAATTCTATTCGAAAGGAATTGAATAATTTATTGGAGTCCGGCTACTTGGAAAAGGAGTCCATTCAAAATAAAGTCATTTATAAGGCCAATACCCAGCATCCATTATTTGGGATATTACAAAAAATTGTTCACCAACATATCGGTTTAGATACCATAGTTGAAATGATTTTGCAACGGATGGGAGCTATAGATAAAGTAGTAATTATTGGCGATTATGCCAATGGTAGTGATAGTGGGATAATAGAAGTGGTGCTTGTTGGGACGGAACTGAATGTTCAATATATTGATCAGCTAGCGATTAAGATTGAAAAGGAAATAAAACGCAAAGTGACATTTTATGTTGATGAATGCCATAATGGTAAAGGATTAATTATATACGAAGCTTCTTAAAGATTTAGTTATGCCCTGGTATGTAATTTACACCAAACCCCGCAACGAAAAAAAAGTTACGGAACGTTTAGAAAAAGTTGGAATTAACGTATATTGCCCGTTAGTGACTCAGATTAAGCAATGGTCTGATCGAAAAAAGAAGGTACAAGTACCCCTTTTTAATTCGTATGTCTTTGTAGAGGTCAGTGAAAAAGAGCGAGACATTGTATTTCAGGTCACGGGAGTAGTTCGGTATTTGTTTTGGTTAGGGAAACCTGCGGTCGTTCGCAATGATGAAATAGCTGCTTTACGGGAAAGTTTGAAAAACAACCTGTCTGAGGTTACGGTTACATCTTTACAAGCGGGCGATTTAATGCATATTCCCCACGGCCCCTTTCAAGGTAAAGAAGGCATCGTTAAACATGTTAATAAGAATAGTTTGCAATTGGTACTCAGGGAATTGGGCGTCTTGATTACCTTAACAAAGGCAGATATCGCATAAGGGTTATAGTTAAAAAAATACCACTGTTGGTTTCCTGTAAATTGGGACTGACTGGGCGTAGCCGTTTTTGGAATTGACGGTTAATGGTTGTGCGTTAACCAAAAACTGGAACTAGTAATAATAATAGAACAATGAAAAAAATACTAATCACAGGAGGGGCAGGATTTATTGGCTCACACGTTGTTAGAAGATTCGTAAAAAATTATCCTCAGTACCAAATTTTCAATTTGGATGCGCTGACCTATGCAGGGAATTTAGAAAACATTGCTGATATCCAAGATGAACCGAATTATACCTTCGTTAAAGGAGACATTGTTGATGCGGATTTTATCAACGCCCTTTTTCAAAAGGAACAATTTGATGCCGTGATTCATTTGGCAGCAGAATCCCATGTGGATCGTTCGATCACGGATCCGCTGTCTTTTGTGAAGACCAACGTGATTGGTACCATGAATTTATTGCATGCCGCAAAAGAAATCTGGCTTAATCAATTTGAGGGCAAACGGTTCTATCATGTCAGTACGGATGAGGTTTATGGCACCTTGGGCGCTACGGGTTTGTTTACCGAAACGACTCCTTATGCACCAAATTCTCCTTATTCTGCTTCTAAAGCAAGTTCAGACCATTTCGTAAGGGCTTACGGGGAAACTTACGGTTTGCCCTATGTCATCTCGAATTGTTCCAATAATTATGGACCCAATCATTTTCCAGAAAAATTGATTCCGCTTTTGATACATAATATTATCAACGACAAACCGTTACCTGTTTATGGTGACGGAAAATATACCCGAGATTGGTTGTTCGTAAAGGATCATGCGGTTGCCATTGATTTGGTTTTTCATGATGGCCAAAATCACGAAACCTATAATATTGGGGGGTTCAATGAATGGCAAAACATTGATTTGGTGAAATTATTATGCCAAAAGATGGACCAAAAACTAGGTAAAGCCCTAGGGACTTCCGAAAAATTAATCACTTATGTAAAGGACCGACCTGGGCATGATTTGCGTTATGCCATTGACGCCAATAAAATTAACCAAACCTTGGGCTGGAAACCGTCCGTGACTTTTGAAGAAGGGTTGGAACAGACCATAGATTGGTATTTGGAAAATTCAACATGGTTAAATAATGTGACCAGTGGCAATTATCAAAAATATTACGAGAGCCAGTATGAATAATGTTTATCGGAAGATTGTGTCTGATACTTTTATAATCTTTAATTCCTTTCAAAATGCACTCCATAAATGATTTTTCAAAGCCTCAAATTATTTCATTGCCTAAGATCAATGAGCCTAATGAGGTTATGGGAAATCTGTCGTTTGTACAAAATTCAGATCAAATCCCCTTTGATATCAAACGGGTTTTCTGGATTTATGATGTTCCAGGTGGAGAGATTCGGGGCGGACATGCTTTCAAAAACCAGCAGGAAATTATCATCGCCATCAGCGGAAGTCTTGACATTGTAGTAATCGATCCTGACGGGAATGAATCTAAATTTTGTCTGAATAGATCTTATTTCGGCCTTTATATTCCAGCTTTACACTGGCGTCACCTTGAAAATTTTTCTACCAATGCGGTTTCAGTCCATCTCTCCAATTATGATTTTGCCGAGGAAGACTATATTCGGGATTACCAACAATTTAGCGATTTATACTAATAGAATAGTTCCAATTCATAAAATAGAATAATTTTTTTGTTACAATTGAATTTTAAATCTGAATTCGATTATTCTTTTTTGAATACTAATAATCTAAATAAATTTTTTAACCACATAGAAACATAGAAAAACTTTGCCAAACAAGTCGCTTTGCTCTATTTTAGACTACAATGGCTCTGTTTGAAATGTATTTTATAGAAAAAAGCTTATTTTATATGAATCTATGTGGTAAGATCTCAAAATGTTTTCATTAGAGCCTAAAAAATAATCACCTTATTTTTTTTAATTCCACCCTAAATAGTTTGCTAAATAATAAATAGCATCACCCATGAATGCATCCACTGTATATGATTGTTCCATCATTACCTTACCCAAAAATCATCAGATTAATGGTAATTTGACTGCCGTAAGCAATGGTGTCGAAGTGCCGTTTGACGTGAAAAGGATTTATTATTTATACGATATTCCGGGAGGCATCAGCAGAGGGGGACATGGACATAAAGATTTACAGCAACTCATTATTGCCTTGAGCGGAAGTTTTGATTTGATTGTGGATGACGGCAATGTCAAAAGAACGTTTCATTTATCCAGACCCAATATAGGCGTGTATCTGCCTGCAGGGTTGTGGAGAGAGTTGAATAATTTTTCAAGCGGATCCATTTGTTTTGTATTGGCTTCAACAGAATATGACGAAAGCGATTATTTTAGAAACTACGATAATTATCTGGAATGGAAATCATTGAAGTAGATTCAACCTATTATGATGCTGTATTTTCAAGGCCATTCCATTGCTTTAATGCGGCAGCCTTTAATTCATTAAACGGCCATAAATGCGATTCAATTTTTCATCTCATTTTTAGGGACACCAAAATCAGGCTTGGAATTATTTTTGGATTAAAGGAAAACATCTTGAATTCTCCATTTTCTGCTCCTTTTGGCGGTTTTGAATATGTTAATGAGGAAATCCGTTTACAGCAAATAGATGCCGCTTTAGAAGTTTTGGAGCAATGGGCTAAAACAAAAAAAATTCAAGGAATCAAAATAGTATCCCCACCCTTTTTTTATAAAGAAAACTTTTTAAATAAGGTTTGTAATTGCTTACATAGAGCGGGTTATGGCACAACAAACATGGAGCTTAATTATCAATTTTCTACCCATAAATTAGAGGGTGATTATCAGGCTACCATTTGGAACAATGCTAAAAAAAATTTTAAAAAAGCCTTGCAGTCGGATTTGATTTTCGAAAAAATTGATGCTGAAAAAGGCCAAGAAGCATATCGCATTATCGCCCAAAACAGAAAGGAAAAAGGATTTCCGCTCCACATGACTTGGGAATCTGTTGCAACAACGATGTCTGTCATCCCGATTGATTTTTTCATCGTAAAAAAAGAGGATCATGCCATTGGTGCCGCCATCGTTTTTCACGTTAGCCCAAAAGTGGTACAAGTGGTTTATTGGGGCGATTTATCCCAGTATTCCGAATTTAAAACGATGAATTTCTTGTCCTACAATTTGTTTCAATATTATAAAACCCAAGGGATAGAAATTGTTGATATTGGGCCTTCCACAAAAAACTCTATCCCTAATTTCGGGTTGTGTGAATTTAAAGAAAGCATTGGTTGTGACATTAGTGTTAAAACCGAGTTTTTCAAAAGCTTCAATTAGTTGGGATTTCAATAGCATTTTTCTTTAGCATCAGTTATGATTCCATTTTTAGACCTTCAAAAAATCAATGCACAATATGCAGACGAGCTGAAACAAGCCGCCTCGGAAGTCATTGATTCAGGTTGGTATTTGATGGGAGAAAAGACTAAAGGGTTTGAGAAAAATTTAGCTTCTTACATAGGTTCGTCCAATGCAATTGGAGTAGGAAACGGTTTGGATGCGCTCCGTTTGATCCTTAAAGGGTATATTGAATTGGGTTTTATGAAAGCAGGAGACGAGATACTGGTTCCTGCAAACACTTATATCGCTTCGCTTCTTGCCATCACGGACAATAAATTGAAACCCGTTTTAGTGGAGCCCAATCTTTCCAATTATAACCTCGATATTGATCTATTAGAAAAGCACCTTACCGACAAAACGAGAGCCATCATGGTGGTGCATCTTTATGGTCAGGTTTGCTGGAACGAATCTTTGGTTGCTTTAGCGAAGAAATACAATCTAAAAATCATTGAAGACAATGCACAAGCCATTGGAGCCGAATACAACGGAATAAAGACAGGCGCTTTAGGCGATGCCGCCGGTTTTAGTTTTTATCCGGGCAAAAACTTGGGTGCTTTGGGCGATGCGGGTGCCGTAACGACTGACGATGACAAACTGGCGGAAGTCATAAGAGCATTGGGGAATTACGGTAGCAGAAAAAAATATGTCAATGAATACCAAGGATTAAATAGCCGATTGGACGAAATACAGGCCGCCTTTTTGGACATCAAATTAAAATATCTTGACCAAGAAAACCAATACAGAAGGCAAATCGCGTCACGGTATCTTAACGAAATAAAGAACCCCCAGGTTATTTTGCCTTTTCCAAGCAACACTTCTTTTAAATTTGACGACAACGAAGAACATGTTTGGCATTTGTTTGTGATTCGTCATCCCAAAAGAGACCAATTGCAAGAATATCTAGCTAAAAACGGAATACAAACGTTGATTCATTATCCTATTGCTCCAAATAAACAGAGGGCTTACAAGCATTTGAATTATTTGGATTTTCCAATTACCAATACGATTCATCAAGAGGTTTTGAGCTTACCTATGAGTGCTGTTCTAACTGTAAAAGATGTAGAAAAGGTGGTAAAGGTAATTAATGGTTTTGAATAGGACTGTGAATAAAAATTAAAAATGACAATAAAAATAATTTAATGGAAAACAATCAACAAAAATGGACTGAGGTCATCAGTTCAGAGACCTCGATTTTTAAATTGAATCTCGATGAAGTATGGAGATACAAGGATCTTCTATTTATGTTTGTAAAAAGAGACTTTGTAACCTTTTATAAGCAGACAATTTTAGGTCCCTTGTGGTTTATTATACAGCCCTTGCTTACCACTATAATGTATGTTATTATTTTTGGGAATTTGGCCAAAATATCTACAGATGAATCTCCTAAAATAGTGTTTTATTTGGCGGGCGTATCTATTTGGGGGTATTTCTCGGAAACATTGACCAAAACGGCCTCTGTTTTTACCACGAACGCCAATATTTTTGGAAAAGTTTATTTTCCAAGGTTAATTATGCCACTTTCATTAGTGGTTTCTGGAATGATAAAATTTGGTGTGCAATTCTCCATTTTTATTGCCGTTTTATTGTATTATTTCTTTGTTCAAGGAAATGTATATCCTAATGCCTATGTGTTATTGACTCCTTTTCTACTCTTTTTGATGGCGATTTTAGCCTTAGGATTGGGAATGATTATTTCTTCCATGACCACAAAATATAAGGATTTAAGTTATTTGATTTCTTTTGGAATTCAATTATTTATGTATGCCACACCCGTTGTGTATCCCTTGTCATCTATACCAGAAAAATACAAGTTTATCTTGTTGCTTAATCCTTTGACCGCTATTTTTGAATGTTTCCGTTATGCGTTTTTGGGAACGGGAGCTTTTGAAATGTCCATGTTGGTTTATGGTACGGTGGTATCAATTGTAATTTTAATCATGGGTATTATTGTGTTTAACAAGGTAGAAAAGAATTTTATCGATACCGTTTAATTTTAAAGAATATGTCAAATATAGTTATTAAAGCAGAAAATATATCAAAGCAGTACCGATTGGGTAATGTAGGAACTGGAACTTTATCACACGATTTGAACCGATGGTGGAGTCAAATTAGAGGGAAGGAAGATCCCTATTTGAAAATAGGAGAAGCAAACGACAGATCAATAAAAGGAGAAAGTGACTATGTGTGGTCATTGAGGGATTTGAATTTTGAAATTAATCAGGGAGATGTCGTTGGGATTATTGGAAGGAATGGAGCAGGGAAAAGTACACTTCTTAAACTTTTAAGCAAAGTTACAAAACCAACTACTGGAAAAATATATACGAAAGGAAGAATTGCCTCCTTGTTAGAAGTGGGGACTGGATTTCATCCTGAGATGACGGGTCGAGAAAATATTTATCTTAATGGCGCCATACTCGGTATGAGCAAAAAAGAAATAGCCAGAAAGTTTGATGAAATTGTAGATTTTTCTGGTGTTGAACGGTATATCGATACTCCAGTTAAAAGGTATTCCTCCGGAATGTATGTTCGTCTCGCTTTTGCCGTTGCGGCACATTTAGAAAGTGAGATTTTAATTATAGATGAAGTCTTATCCGTTGGGGATGCCGAATTTCAAAAAAAATGTTTGGGTAAAATGAATGATGTCAGTTCTAAAGAAGGACGTACCGTTTTATTTGTAAGTCACAATTTAGGTTCCTTATCCAGTCTTTGCAGAACCGGTATTTTACTCCAGAACGGATCTATTGTTGGGGATGGCACTATTCACGAAGTTTTAGCCAAGTACGCTTCTTTGAATTTGAATTTATTAAGGACGTTAGACACCATTCGATTTGATGGACCCTTAAACACTTCTATTTCTATTACCAATATTTTGATTAACAATAGTGATCCATTTAAAGATTACATTCATATAGCGCCTCAGAATGAAATTTCTTTAGACGTTCATGCCCATTCCTCTTGTAAAAATCCAATTCGGATTTTGTTTAGTCTTTTTAAAGATGGCAACCGTTTGTTTAGTATGCACGATGTTCCAGAACATTTATTTCAGAACGGAAATTTTATTTCTAGGTTTGTTATTTCCCCATCCATCTTGCGTCCAGGAATTTACACTTTGGCTATTGGAGCTCATTCTAGCAAAGAAGAGTGGTTATGGAATGATAGTGTTTTTGATTTTGAAATAACGGATATTTTTGATGAAAATAATGATCGTCGTGATTTTGGAATATTA
The DNA here is from genome assembly GCF_003097635.1 of Flavobacterium psychrotolerans. Taxonomy (GTDB): domain Bacteria; phylum Bacteroidota; class Bacteroidia; order Flavobacteriales; family Flavobacteriaceae; genus Flavobacterium; species Flavobacterium psychrotolerans. The sequence continues at coordinate 27,178 of NZ_QCZI01000010.1, read as the reverse complement.
AACGTTAAGACCTTAAGTAAATCGGAAAGAATAATACTTTAATATATTTATTCAACAAAGTAGTTTATGTGCGGAATAGCAGGATTAATACGTAAGTCAGTTGCAGTAGAACAAACCGAAATCGAAAAAATGACGGATGCCTTGAGTCACCGGGGTCCTGACGGTTCCGGGTTTTACGTTTCAGGAAACATGGGTATTGGACACCGTCGGCTTTCCATTATTGATTTGGAAGGCGGAAAGCAACCGCTTTGCAACGAAGATCAAACAATCTGGATTACGTTTAATGGCGAAATATACAATTATCTGGAGTTGCGCGCTGTCCTGTTGCAAAAAGGGCATCGCTTTAAAACCCACTCCGATACCGAAGCAATCGTACACGCCTATGAAGAATGGGGAACGGATTGCGTCACTAAATTACGGGGGATGTTTGCCTTTGCCATTTTAGATAACAATAAAAAAGAGCTTTTTATTGCTCGCGACCATTTTGGCATCAAGCCTCTTGTTTATGCTGTTACATCAGGGATTTTTTGTTTTGCCTCCGAATTGCAGGTCTTAAAAAAGGTTAAGGGAATAGATTGGAGTACGAATTTGGTAGCATTAGACCAGTATCTTCAATTTCAATATATACCTGCGCCTAACACTATTTATAGCCAAGCCCATAAATTGCCTCCAGCACATTGGATGCGCGTAAAAAACGACGGAACTATTTTAGAAATAAAACGGTATTGGCAGTTGGAGTTTCGTGAAGGAAGCGTTAAAACCGAAGCGGAATGGGCTGAAGGTTTGTCAGAAGTTCTTAAAGAATCCGTAAAAGCACATTTGGTCAGCGATGTTCCTTTTGGAGCTTTCTTATCCGGAGGAATAGACAGCAGTGCCGTCGTGGGCTATATGGCGCAGCAAATGCAACAACCGGTAAAAACGTTCAGTATCGGTTTTAAAGAAGAACATTATAGTGAATTGAAATATGCCCGAATGGTGGCAAAACATTGGAAAACAGATCATCACGAAGAAATTGTTGAACCTGATGCCTTATCTATTTTGCCGCAGTTGGCAAAGCATTATGGAGAACCTTTTGGGGACAGTTCAGCAATTCCCACTTGGTACGTAAGCCGTTTGGCTCGCAGACATGTCACTATGGTACTTACCGGAGATGCTGCCGACGAATTGTTTGCAGGCTATCAAAGTTATACTACCCGCTGGAATAAGCATTTATCGCCTGTACCCGAGCATTTGCCTGCTCATAAGAAAATGATGTATCCAATACTGAATCGTTTGAATTCGAAGAAATTTGCCATGCGAACCGCATCAGTCAATGATTGGGTTCGTTATGCTCACTATTATGATGATGCCTCCCGCAATCAACTTTGGAACAGAGAGATTTCCAATTCTTTTAGCACCAATAACCGTGTGTTTATGGAGGAAATCATGGAAAAAAGTAAAGCTTTTGGACATTTTCAAAAAGCACAGGCTCTTGATTTCAATACCTATTTGCCAGGAGCCGTTCTTACAAAGGTAGATATCGCTAGTATGATGCACAGTTTAGAAACCCGTACTCCTTTTTTAGATATAAAAGTAGCAGAATATGCCGCCACAATTCCCCAGTCTTACAATATCAAAAAGATAAACGGAAATTGGGAAGGAAAGCTATTGTTAAAAAAAGACCTCGAATCCTCTTTTTCAAAGGAGTTTGTCTATAGACCAAAAATGGGGTTTGCTGTTCCCATAACGGATTGGTTTGGTTCTTTGGGTTCTAAAAACTCGGAAGTAAAAGAGCGTTTGTTGGACACGCAAAACGGTTTTAGCGATTATTTCAATCGGGATACATTAGAGAAAATTGCCAATGGCAATCATGCGGGTCAAAAATGGCTATTGCTTTTCTTGCAGGAATGGATGCAACAACAATAATTTGAATCAGATTATAAAGAGTAATTTTTACAAAATTTATGAAGCAACCAAATCGAATAGTGATTGTTTTAAATGATACCGGAAGAGGTGGAGCAGAAACCCAAGCCCTTTATTTGTCTAAAGGATTGGTTGAAAGAGGCTACGAAGTCCATGTGCTGTCTTTTGGTTCAAAAAAAGGATCGTATTGGGGAAATTTCGAGAGTGCAGGAGTTCATTTACATTTAACGGGTTTTAACGCTAAGTTGTTATTGCCTTCAAATAGTTTGAGGTCTTTTTTAAATTATATTCGATATAATATCCAGTTTATTCGAATCCTTCGAAGTTTGAAACCTCAAGTGATAGTGCCTTTTACCTACCTTCCCAATGTTGCCGTTGCAAGGTGTTGGCGTTTAACGGGCGCAAAGGTTTCTTTTTGGAACCAACGTGATGAAGGAAGAATGTTTCAAGGAACAACTTGGGAAGTTAAAGCGTTAAATTCTGTTACTGAAATCATTTCGAATAGTTTGGAAGGAGCTTTGTTTCTAAAAAATTATACCAAACGTCCTATTTCCATTCTTCATAACGGAGTAGTATTGCCAGAATTTCAAATCCGCCCTACTGCTTCATCAAAAATAAGGGTGGTAATGGTAGCTAATTTGCACGGCTACAAAGATCATATTACCCTTTTGAAAGCTTGGAAAATAATTGTTGAAACTAATAATACAAAGTCCATAGAGTTAGTCTTGGCGGGGTCAGATGGAGATACCGCATCTACCATCAAACAATATATTGCTGATAATCATTTAGAAGATACCGTAAATTGTGTCGGAATGGTTACCAATGTTTATGAACTTCTTGTTTCCTCTGATATTGGCGTTTTTAGCTCCATGAAGGAAGGTCTTCCCAACGGAATTTTGGAATGTATGGCGGTAGGTTTACCAGTTGTTGCCACTAAAATTAACGGAGCTATTGAGGCCTTGGGTGAAGATTATCCTTTTCTTGTAGAATCTTATAATGAAGTTTCGTTTGCACAAATGATATTACAACTTATCAATGATTCCGATTTAAGAAGCCAAATAGGTTTGCAAAACAGAAACCGAATCAAAGAACAGTTTGACATCGACAAGATGGTAAATCAGTATCAATCTTTATTCAAAATTTAAAAGAATGGCTTTTTTTTCCATTATCATCCCTTGCTACAATCAGGCACATTTTCTGCCGGATTGCCTAGATTCATTACTAGTGCAAAATTATCAAGATTGGGAGGCAATAGTTATTAATGACGGTTCTACTGACGGAACATCTGAAATTACAAATAAATATGTAAAAATAGATTCTCGGATTAAATTGATAGAAAAAGAAAACGGAGGACTGTCATCAGCAAGAAATCATGGAATTCGAAATGCTATTGGAGAACGATTTATTTTTTTGGATTCGGATGATTTTTTATATCCAAATTGTTTAGAGAAAGTAGCTTTCGTTGCAAAAGAAAGCAATGATAATGAACTGATTCAGTATGGTTACACCTATATTACGGAGGGTAAAGAAAGAATATTAGGACATGTAAATGTTGCTGAAAAAAAATCCTTGCTTTTTGAAATCTTTAAAGGAAATCTAGGCCCCTGCCATTCCATTTGCATTAGTAAAGAACTAGTTCATAAATCGGGATTTTTTGATGAAACGTTAAAAAGTGCCGAAGATTGGGATTTTTGGATTCGAGCCGTAAAAGTTGGAGGAAGTCAAAAAGCAATTCAAGAATCATTGGTCTATTATAGGTATTCTTTTAATAGCATGAGCCGAAATCCATTTATAATGTATGACGCCTTAAAAACGGTAATCCAAAGAGCACACAAAAAAGACACAAGAATTTCAATTGAAAGCCCTTTGAATATTGATTACAAATTTGATGCTAAAGAGGAGCTGGAACAAATTTTTATTCGAACATTAGGAGTAAGTATTATGCAAAATAGGATAGAGGAATCCATTACGTTTTTTCATCAGGAAACGGCAAAGTCATTGCAAGAATATAACTCCAGTGATTTTGAAGCAATGTGTTCCTATCTAAGCTTTCGTTATTGGTATAGCAGAGATGACATTGAGAAAGTTTTTAGTTCATTCTATCCCCAGTTTCTTGATTTTTTCGACAAAATGGGTTATGGTAAGACCTTCAGAAAAAAAGCACTGAATCACATTTTTAAGCGCCATATTTATTATCGTAATATATATCGATTTGGCAAAATACAAGGAAGTTTTTTTAATTTTATTTTAAGAAATATTAGATATGTATAATGGGATTAGCATAGTTATTTGCACCTATAATGGTTCTAAAAGGCTACCAGAAACTTTGTCTTGCATCTGTAATTTAATGTTTTTATCTCCCTATGAATTAATATTGGTTGACAATGCTTCTAAAGACGATACGATTCAAGTTGTTAAAAACAATCTCCAAGGAAGTGATTTAGATTGGCGAATTGTAAACGAATCTAATCCTGGTTTAAGTAATGCCCGTTGGAAGGGTGTGTTTGAGGCTAAGTATGATATTGTGCTTTTTTGTGATGATGATAATTATTTAGCCTCAGATTATTTGGAAATAGGATTTAAATACTTCAATGAAAATCCTAAAATAGGAGTTTTAGGAGGATTAGGTAGCCCTGTTTTTGAAGCAGATAAACCTGATTGGTTTGAAAATTTTTCCCATTCCTATGCTGTTGGTACGTTAGGAAAGACTAATGGAGTTCAGAATGGATTGAGTTACCATTATGGTGCTGCTTGTTTTTTTTTGAAAGGAGCCCTTTTGCAATTACCGGGCATAGGTTTTAAAAGTGCACTAAGTGATCGAAAAGGAGATTCTTTAAGTTCTGGCGGAGATGTTGAACTATGTTATGTTGTACAGTTATTAGGCTATGATTTATATTATACGGATAACTTACATTTTAAGCATTTTATAGAGAAACACAGACTGGATAGGGCTTATTACTTGAGATTAAAAGCGGGGATTTCAGCTTCATTTCCTTTATTAACGGCTTATGAAATTAATAATTTTAAAAATCGTACTCAATATAAGAAATACTTATTTAAGTTGTTTTTTCGATGCGTTCAATTGTATTTTTACGTTTCATGCAAAAAGGTATTATTTTCCAAAAATGAAAATTTGGATATAAGTATTGTTGTTAATAAAAGTAAAATAAAAGCTTTTTTAAAGAATTATAATAGATCGGTCAAGCATTTCTCCTATGTTAAGTCTATTTTCAAGATTTAGATATTCCAAAATGTAATATTAGTTTGCTTAACAAATTCTCTAAGGATATTTAGGAAATTAACTTCAATATATAAAAGATGACTCAAACCTTGTTTTCTATTATCATTCCTTCCTATAATAGAGCTCCTATCGTTAAGAGGGCAATTAATTCAGTGTTGACACAATCTTTTTCCCATTTTGAAATACTAGTTGTCGATGATGGTTCTGTTGATAATACAAAAGAAGTCATTTCGGCATTTAATGATTCCCGAATTCGATATGTTTACCAAGAAAACAAAGGGGTTTGTGCCGCAAGAAATCACGGTGCTTCACTTGCAACTGGAGACTATCTTGTTTTTTTAGATTCGGATGATTATGTAACTGAGGATTGGTTAAATAATTTTCAGAAAGAAATAGAAGAATCTAAAGAGGTTGACCTTGTTTTTTGTGACATGGAAGTAATCGATTTGGATAAAAACAAAACAAAAACAGTTAAGGCATTATATCCTTATCAGGAAAATAAATATACTGATGATGGGTTGTATTTGGCGGGTACTTTTTGTGTTAGAACTTCCTTTTTTATTTCCATAGGAAGTTTGGATAAAAATTTAAAATTTGGCGAATTTACGGAATTTAGATTGCGATGTTTCAAAATGAAAGCGAACAAAAGATTTACAAAATCAAAAGGATTTATCTATGAGCTTTCAAAAGATGGGGGAAGTCTTAATGTAAAAAATAAAATTGATTCTAACCTTTATGTTTTAGAAAAGCATAAAGATTATTTTGAAACCTATAAACAGGACAAATTGAATTATTTGAATACGACTGCCGTAGCGGCTATTCGATTAAAGGATTACAAACTGGGACACCAACTTTTCAGACAATCCTTTTTAGACAATCCATTTAATTTTAAGAGCCTAATGCAGTATGTGTTTTCCATGAATAAATTTTCAGGACAATTCATTTGGAAAAACAATAAGAATTAAGCTGATGAAGATTATAAAAACAGTTGCCAAGAAAATGGATGTTTTACATTCACTTGCTTTAGAAAAATGGTATCGCTACGGAGTAAGAAGAAAAAATAAAAATAAAAATTTCACCATTATTTCTAATGATTGTTGGGGAGGAAGAGTATATATGGATTTAGGATTAGAATATAACTCACCAACGGTGAACGTATTTATATATTCTGATTGTTACCTAAAATTAATCTTAAATTTAAAAGAATATATGTCCTGTGCTCTTTCCTTTAAGGAGAATTCCTTTTATGAAGTTGCCAATATAAAGCGAAATGAAACAAAAACACACTACCCAATTGGTGTTTTGAAAGATATAGAAATTCATTTTTTACATTACAAAGATGAAGAGGAATGTATCACGAAATGGAATAAACGTATAGAAAGAATCAATTACGAGAATCTTTTTTTTAAATTTTCGGATGCGTATTTAGTCAAAGAAGCCGATTTGTATGCTTTTGACGCATTAGATTTAGATAATAAGGTTTGTTTTACGGCAAAGCCTTATGAAAATTTAAAATCAAATATTTGGATAAAAGATTTTAAAAAAAGCGATTTCGTATTGGATCCTTTTAAATATCGTTGGCAGTATAGAAAGATTTTTAATATTGTTAAATGGTTAAATAGAAGTTTTGAAACGAAATAGAAAAGTATATTAATTAGATCATTTTATGATAAAATTTGCCGGATTTATAATGACTTATGAGAGAGAGTCCATATTGTTAGATACCATTCAAAGGATATTTTCTCAAACCGTTCCGCCCGAAAAAATACTTATTGTTGATAACAGCACTACTAATCATACAGAGAAATTAATAAAGGATTTTAATAATCCGAAAGTCATCTATCATAGAGTAGGATATAATTCAGGCCCTGCGGGAGCGGCCGGAATCGGATTGCGTATTTTGGCGGATGAGGGTTATGACTGGATTTATTGGGGTGATGATGATGATCCTCCCGTTTTTGAGGACACTTTTGAGATTTTACTAAAAACCGCTCTTTCAGACCCAAAATGTGGCTGCGTGGGAGTAGTAGGGCAATTTTTTAATCGAAAAACGGGGTTTATCAATAGAGTTTCCGATGCTGAACTTCAATCAGAAGGAATAATAGAAGTAGATACTATTGCAGGAGGAATGTCAAAAATAGTAAACGGAGCTATGATTCTGAAATCTGGGATTGTGCCAGAAGAAAAATTATTTTACGGTTTTGAAGAATTAGATTTTGATATTAAAATTATTAATTTGGGTTACAAATTATTAGTTGATAAGAAGTTTTATTTAAAACATAGGTTGAATTTTAATCGTTTGGAATTACCATCCAGAACTTTTCAGAAAAAATCAAAAAGTGCTTTGTTTAGGGAATATTATTCCACAAGAAATATATTATATATATATTATGGGAATAAATTAAAAAGAGCATTTTTAACGGTCTTGTTTTATTCTTTTTTCAAACAAATTTTAAGATTTAAACATGGATTTAGAGCTGGATTTACCGGATTTAAACTATTTTTTCTCGCTTTTTTTCATTTTTTATCAGGGAGAATGGGGCATAGAAAAATTAAAATATAATTCTCATTTATCACGATTTTATTCGATACAGCAATAATATAAATTTTTAATATTTGGTGGATGGCTAAAATTTTTTCCTTTTTGTTGCAGGATGCCCCTCGGTACCGAAAGAATTCTAATAACACCTTGCGGAGTTTATTGTTTTCGCCAGGTTTAAGATTTATGTTTACGATAAGGGGGTGTCAGTATTTCTCAAAGTTTCATCCTCTAGGCTTGATATTTAGAATATGGAACAAACAGATGCAGGTAAAATACGGATTTCAGATATTTTATACCTGTAAAATGGGCAAAGGATTATTTATGGTTCATTATGGAACCATTGTCATTAATAATAAATCTACCATTGGCGAAAACTGCAATATTCATCAAGGAGTAACAATTGGAAATGTGAATCGAGGTAAGAATATGGGGTGTCCAAAAATTGGAGATAGAGTTTGGATCGGAGCCAATGCAGTTGTGGTTGGTGGTATTACTGTTGGCAATGATGTTCTAATCGCCCCCTTGAGCTTTGTTAATTTTGATATTCCCGATAATGCTGTGGTAGCAGGTAACCCTGCAAAAATAATTAGCTACAAGGGTAGTGGAGGGTATGTAAATTATCCTGTTTCCTAAACTGTTTTTTTATTACTTTAAAATAATAACATGAAAATACTTATTACTGGTGCCGCGGGATTTATCGGAATGCATGCCGTTTCAAAATTTGCTTCCTTGGGTCATGAAGTCATAGGTTTGGATAATATTAACGCCTATTATCAAACTGATTTGAAATATGCCCGTTTGGCGGAATTGGGAATCAACAGGGATGATCTGGAATACAATAAAACGGTAGATGGAAAGAATAACATAAAATTCGTTTTGCTCGATATTCAAGATGCCGGGAATTTGAACTCCTTATTTGCCACACAAAAATTCGATATTGTAATTCACCTTGCCGCCCAAGCAGGCGTACGGTATTCTATAACTAATCCAAGGGATTACATAGACAGTAATATTATAGGTTTTTATAATATGTTGGAAGCGTGTCGGAATTTTCCGGTGAAACATCTTGTTTTTGCCTCCAGTTCTTCCGTTTATGGCAACACCGATACGATTCCCTTTGCGGAAAATCAAAATACGGATTTGCCGGTCAGTTTCTATGCAGCCACCAAAAAAAGCAATGAAGTCATGGCACATGCTTATGCTGATTTGTACCAAATGCGAGTTACGGGATTGCGTTTTTTTACGGTATATGGTCCTTGGGGAAGACCCGATATGGCTCCTGTACTGTTTGCTAAGGCGGGGATGGAACACAAACCTATCAAGGTTTTTAACAATGGAGAACAAAGTCGCGATTTTACCTATATCGATGACATTATACAAGGAATTGTTTTGGTTTCCCAAAGTGAATCGAATGACAAAAACTACCAAATTCTGAATATAGGAAAAGGAAGTCCCGTTGCCCTTATGGATTTTATACATTTACTGGAAAAAGAGTTGGGAACTCCATTTCAATATGATTTTATGCCTCCACAAAAAGGAGATGTAGTGACCACTTATTCGAATACTCAAGAAATTGAAAAATTAGGATATAAAGCCACTACGCCTTTGGAATTAGGGATTCCGAAATTTATTAAATGGTTTAAGGAGTATTATGGGGGTTGAGGAAGAGGTTGAAAGGATGAGGAAGAGGTTGAGGTTGAAAGGATGAGGTTGAAAGGATGAGGAAGAGGTTGGAGGTTAAGAAGATTTTGATTTAAAAATTAGTTTATGGGTTATTATAGTTTTGAAGATATGACCGTTTGGAAATTGTCGATGGATATTGCGGAGCATATTTTTCATTTAACTTCGCGTTTGCCAAGGAGTGAGGATTATGGACTTACCAGTCAATTAAGAAGGGCCGCATTATCTATATCAGCCAATATTTCGGAAGGTTTTGGAAGGAGTTCTTCATTGGATAAAAAAAGATTTTATATTATGTCGAGAGGAAGTGCATTCGAAACTAAAAATCATCTTCTCTATGGAAAAAGAGTACACTATTTTGAAGCTACTAAAGTTTTGGAATTATGTACCATGATAGATAGTAATGTGTTTGAATTGAACAAATTAATAAAATCTTTAGAGTGTAAGGTGGAGGGGTGAGAGGTTGAGGATAATAGGTTTAGGTAGAGAGGCAGAGAATTTGAGGTTGGGAGGATGAGGAAGAGGATGTGAGTGTATCTTAATTATATAGTAGGTAAAACAGCAATTTTTGTATTAATGAATCCACCAATAAAAGTTTTAATTCTAACAGACGGCTCACAAGTAAAAAAATGGGTAGCTGATATTATTGCATTTGTTTCTGATTCCCCTGATTTCATCATTAGCGGTGTCGTGGTAAATACGGCCAGCAAAAAATCGAGTTCCTCTTTTTTGTATCGGCTTTTGAGATTGGCAGACCGGAAATTTTTCAAGGCCAAAAGCAATCCTTTTCAAACGGTTTCTTTAAATCTGGATTCCAGTTTGGTTTATACTACCCTTCCAATACAAAAACAGTTTAGTGATTGGCTCGACGAAGATTGCCTTTCATTTATAAGGGAAAAACAACCAGACGTCATACTACGATTTGGATTCCGGATTTTGAGAGGTCCAATTTTAGGAATGCCCAAATTTGGAATTTGGTCTCTGCACCACGGAGACAATAAAATTAACCGCGGCGGTCCTCCTGGGTTTTGGGAAGTGGTACAGCAAGATGCGATTTCGGGAGTAACTTTGCAGCAAATTACGGAAGATTTAGACGGAGGAAAAGTATTGGGGCGGGCATTTACCAAAACAGATTTGTTATCTTTTCATCGAAATCAAGTAACTATATTTGAGATTGGAATTCGGCTTTTTGAAGAAAAACTGAAGGAATTGGCAAATGGTCAGTTAAAAGCAGAAGTGGAAATTTTCGATTTTTACAGTAATCCGCTTTTTAAAAATCCAGATAATAAAAAGACATTATCTATTATTTTTAATTTTGGAATTCGAGTTGTCAAAAGAACTTTTGCTACTCTTTTTCATGAAGAGCAATGGATTATCAGCCATTCCAAAATAAACAATTCTGAAGAAACGCTCTATCGTTTTCAAAATTTAATTCCACCCAAAGGAACGAGTTGGGCTGATCCTTTTCCTGTTTTTTATGACAATGAATTGTGGTTGTTTGCCGAAGAAATAATTGGTAAAGAACCGGGAAAAATTGTCTGTTTCCACTATTTGAATGAGGAGAAACGTTTTAGTAGTCCTCAAACCATAATTCAGGAGCCTTTTCACATGTCTTATCCTTTCGTGTTTCAGCATGAAAAGGAATGGTTTATGATACCAGAGACAGGAGAAACGGGAAATGTCATTTTATACAAAGCCACTTCTTTTCCGTATTCTTGGGAAGTAAGCAAAACTTTGGTATCAGGGAAAAAATTATTTGACGTCACTCCGTTTGAGCATCTGGGTAAATGGTATTGTTTTGCTTCTGAACGATCCAGAGCTACTACAAGTCCAAATGACTTGCTGCAATTGTATATCTTAGAAAACGGGCCTTTAGGGGCTTGGAAATTGCATCCTTCCAGTCCTATAAAAATGGATGTGAGGGGAGGCCGCTCTGCGGGTAGCATTTTTCAAAAAGATGGAAAAACTTTTCGTCCAGCACAGTTAGGAGCGCCAAAATATGGCTATGCTCTTCAAATTTATGAGATCTTGTATTTGGACGATTTAAGTTACAAGGAGCAATTGGTTGAAACTATTTTACCTCATTGGAGTAAAGACAATTTAGCCACACACACCTACAATCAGGCTAATGGTTGGCAATTTATTGACAGTCAGCGGTTAGTTAGAAAAAAATAATTATGCGAATACTGTTAGTCATTGACTCTTTTTTTACTGGTGGAGCCGAATTTTCCACCTTGGAATTGTTTGGGTTTTTAAAGGATAGCGGAGTAGAAATCTGTGTTTGTAAAACAAAAGACATGCACCCGCAATACGATCCAGAAGTTTTCGGATTGGATAAAAACAGTATTTTTACTTTGCCTCAAAAGGGTTTTTGGGAAAAACGAAAGGCACTACAAAAAATCATTGCCGAGTTTAAACCCGATGTGGTTCATTCTGTATTGTTTAATGCGAATTTAATGGTTCGTACCATCCGATTATTCGATGGTTCCTTCATGCATTTAGAAAGTTTGGTCAATCATACCTATAGTGCCAATCGCTTGAAAGAACCCGGGGTTACAAAATACAAATTGGAAATTTATCGTTGGCTGGATATAATTACTAGTTTTTTAGGTACGGATCATTTTCACCCGAATGGTTTTTCGGTGGCAGAACATTATCAAAAAAAACTTCATATTTCGCCCAAAAAAATGACAGTGGTACAACGGGGCAGGAAGGCAGACCGCTATGAAGTGGCACCGTTGTTAAAATCAGAATTTGGTATTGACGAAAATCAACTGGTTTTAATTAATGTGGCACGTCAGGAATACCAAAAGGGTCAGGATGTCCTTTTGGATGCTATGGCACTTTTACCTCAATCAGTGTTGGATAAAATTCATCTACTCATTGTAGGTAGAGAAGGGAAGGCTACCTCATTGCTCCAACAACAAGTTCTTAAAAATAAAATCAATACTAATGTTACTTTTTTGGGACACAGAACCGACATACCCGCACTCTTGAATATGTCCGACGTTTTTGTTTTTCCATCCCGATTTGAAGGGCTTCCTGGGGTGCTGATAGAAGCGGAGGCCTCGGGTTTACCTATTATTTGTACGCATTTGTCCATGATGCTTGAAGTTGTTGAAGCGAACCAAAATGCTCTGACTTTTGAGATTAATAATGCAACCCAATTGGCGGAAGCTATTGCACAATTGGTTACAGATGCCACTTTAAGGGAACGTTTTGCTAAAAAGAGCAAAGAAATTTTTATAGAAAATTTTCAAATAGAATCTGTAAATAAAAAGATGTTTGATTTGTATCAAAAATTAGCCCCTGCCACAAATTGAATAGTTTGATTTTTAATTGTATAAATATTATTTTTACCACATAGAAACATAGTTTTATTCTAAATTAATCAAGAAAGCCTTGCTTTTACATAGGCTAGATTGGGATGCTTTTTACATAGCTATACTATGGAAAAGCAAAGTGCCTACAAATTCTAACAGAAAACTATAATTTCTATATCTCTATGTGGTTCAATTTTTTTATTTTTAATTTCGCCCAACGTGTTAAACTATTCTAGAAACCTTTGTTTTTGCATAGACGATAAAGGAAGGATTCACAGAAAATCATAGATTTGCTGTGCTAAAAAAAAACATATAATGACACAAAAATATTTAGATGAGTTGACATATGAAATTATTGGTTCAGCAATTGAAGTTCATAAAATAATGGGTAGAGGATTACTGGAAAGTGTTTATCACCAATGCTTAAAAGAAGAATTAACACATAGAAAAATAAATTTTTCATCAGAGATGAAAGTTCCAGTACTATATAAAGGAAAAGAATTGGAAACAGATTTTAGATGTGATTTATTTGTAGAAAATGCTATCATTGTTGAATTAAAAGCTGTTTTTGAATTTCATCCTATGTTTGAAGCAAAGCTTCTAAACTATATGAAACTTTTAAAATCCCCTAAAGGAATTTTAATCAATTTTAATTGTTTCAATATTTTTAAAGAAGGTCAAAAAACCTTTGTCAATGAGTATTTTAAAAATTTACCAAAAGAATAAAATTTTTGTGTCTTTTTTGGTTAAAATATATTTGTTCCTAATACAGACAAGTTTAAAAGTTAAAAATAATTGTAATATCATTAATAAATTATAAACGTCAAAGGGAGCGTCAATTTTTAAACCACATAGAAACATAGACGAAGCAATAGTTTTTAAGAAATCATAGTCGTTTCACTTTCTCATAGTTATGACCCGATACCAAAGGTCAAAAAGACGAAGTGAATCTATCTAAAAGTGAAACTTTCTTTCAATATCTTACAAAATCTATGTCTCAATGTGGTAAGAAACAATTTTAAAAGTGTTTGTAAATAAAAGCTGGAACCACATAGATACATAGAAAAACGATAGTTTTCTAGGAATCATAGACGTTTCACTTTTTCATAGCTATACAGTCTATAAAAAGCGAAGCTTCTAAAAAAGTTGATTATTTTCTATGTATCTATGTGGTAAAAAATAATTTTAAAAGTGTTTGTAAATAAAAACGGGAACCACATAGAAACATAGAAAAAGCAATAGTTTTTCAATAAATTATAGACTTATTTGGAAATCGACACAGAATTTTGTGGTAAAAAAATAAAGTAAGAAAAAAATGATAATTTTCCAACTCATACAGAAACCCCAAAAAAGAGGAGCTGAGATTTTTGCCGCCCAACTTTCTGAAAAGCTTCAAGCCTTAGGGCATCAAGTTATTTTGATTAGCTTGTTTGAAGGGGAAAGCGATTTGCCTTTTTCGGGGCAAATTATTCATTTAAATCGACCTTTGTCCAAACGATGGTTTGATTTCGCCGGATGGAAAGAATTTGCTGAACTAGTAAAAAAATACAAGCCCGAGATAGTGCAATGCAATGCGGGAGATACATTGAAATTTGCAGTGTTGTCCAAACAATTTTTTGGATGGAGGTCGTTGGTAGTGGCCAGAAATGCCAGTACGGTCAGCAGTTATATCAAATCGAATGTCACAAAACGTATCAACCAATTTCTGTACTCAAAAGCCGATGCTATTATATCGGTTTCGGAGCATTCTAAGACTGATTTGAACCGATTGTTCCCGACCACTAAGGATAAAACGGTCGTAATTCCGATAGGGGTGGAAAGCCAGCCTATTCAAGAAGTTCATTGGAAAAGCGGAGATCAAGTGTCTGTTAACGTAATTCATGTGGGCGGTTTTACGTTTGAAAAAAACCATATTGGTTTGCTGAACATTTGGGAGCAGTTTTTAAAAAAACAGCCTAAAGCCAATCTTCATCTTTTTGGCGATGGTTCATTGAAAAAAGAAATTCATGAACTGGTAAAGAATAGAGGGCTGGAATCATCAGTCCTTTTTTATGGTTGGGTTACCCATCCTATGGATTATATTGCAAAAGCAGATGTGTTGGTTTTGCCCAGTATCATTGAGGGTTTGCCGGGGGTTCTTTTAGAAGCTATGTTTTGTAAAACAGCCGTAGTGGCCTATAACGTGGGAGGTATTTCTGAAATTGTGAAGGCAGGAGAAACCGGATTTTTAATAGAAAAAGGAAATGAAATAGGATTTGTGGAAGCTATAAATGCTGCACTATTAGAAAAAAATCAAGAAAAAATTAAAAATGCCTTTACATTTGCCAATGAAAATTTTGACAATCATCAAATTGCACTTCGTTTTGAAAGTGAATATAAAAAATTAAAAGAATAGATGTTTTTTAACTCCTTAAATTTTGCCCTATTCTTACCGATAGTTTTTGTACTTTATTGGTTTGTAATGAATAGAAGTTATAAACTTCAAAATATATTGTTATTAGTTTCAAGTTATTTTTTTTATGCTTGTTGGGACTGGCGTTTTTTGTTTTTGCTCATTTTTTCTACGGTATTAGACTATTATACGGGTTTGAAAATGTCGGATGCAAAAAATCAGAAAAGTAAAAAGTTTTGGTTCTGGTTAAGCATATCCACCAATCTGGGTTTTCTGGGGATTTTTAAATATTATAATTTTTTCGCAACCTCTTTTGCTGATGCTTTTTCCCATTTCGGATGGCAAGTCAACCCTTGGACTTTAAAAGTGATTCTTCCTGTGGGTATTTCTTTTTACACTTTCCACGGATTGTCCTACGTGATTGATATTTATAAAGACCGAATAAAAGCAGAACAGAATTTTATAGATTATTCTGTTTTTGTCAGCTTTTTTCCGCTATTGGTAGCGGGACCCATCGAACGAGCAACGCATTTATTGCCACAAATTCAGAGAAAAAGGACTTTTGATTACACAAAGGCCGTAGATGGATTGAAACAAATCTTGTGGGGGTTGTTTAAAAAAGTGGTTATTGCCGATCAATGTGCCGATTATGCAAACAGGATTTTTAATAATTATTCAGACTATTCTGGAAGTACATTAGTGTTAGGTGCGGTATTTTTTGCCTTTCAAATTTATGGGGATTTTTCGGGTTATTCAGACATCGCTTTGGGAACGGCACGTCTTTTTGGAGTAGATTTATTGCGAAATTTTGCCTTCCCGTATTTCTCTCGGGATATTGCTGAATTTTGGAGACGTTGGCATATTTCGCTTTCCACTTGGTTTCGCGATTATTTATACATCCCGTTAGGAGGCAGTAAAGGTGGCACTTGGATGAAAGTTCGGAACACTTTTATCATTTTTTTGGTCAGTGGATTTTGGCATGGAGCAAATTGGACTTTCTTGGCTTGGGGTTTTCTGAATGCCTTATTTATTATGCCATCGATTATTTTTAACACCAATAGAACTAATCTTGAGATTGTGGCTCGGGGAAGGTCTCTACCGACATTAAAAGAATTCGCATCTATAATCGTTACTTTTTCGCTAACGGTATTTGCCTGGATTTTTTTTAGGTCTAATACGATTGATGAGGCATTTAGTTATATCTTAAGAATATTTAGTCATTCATTTTTTACTGTTCCTACGGTTAGACCGGCTATATTGTTCCTTTTGTTAGGATTCTTTTTTTTAATTGAATGGTTTGGTCGTGAGGAACAATTTGCAATTGCTAATCTCGGACAGAAATGGGCCAAGGGAATAAGATGGATTTTTTATTATTTGTTAGCGATATCTATACTTTATTTTTCAGGGTCTGAACAACAATTTATTTATTTTCAATTTTAGTTATGAAAACTTTTTTAAAGTATTTAATGATTTTCATGGTGCCTTTTATCATTTGCTTTATATGTTTTGAAGTTTATTTAAGACAAATAAATACTGACTATACCGAAAAAGAAAAAGGTCTAATTTTAAATCAAAAAAACATAGAGTTAATAATTTTAGGAAATTCCCATTCAACGTATGGAATTGACCCAAATCAATTTGATTTATATTCTTATAATTTAGCTAATGTCGGTCAATCACTATATTTTGATAAGCGCTTAGTTATGAAACATATTGACAAATTAACCAATTTAAAATTTGTAATTATCAATATAGACTACCATTCATTATATTTTTCAAGTCAATCTGAAAGAGATGCTTGGTCTTATTATGGGAATGGGATAGAATATAAAAATGGGATTTCGGTACTGTCAAAAATATCTCGTATTTATGGCTATACATTTAGTGTGTCAAAAAATTTTTTAAAAAAAGATAGAAGTAAAGAATACAAAATAATTAAAGCAATTGATGTGGAAAAAGGGGTGGACTTAAATAAACCCATTTACAAAGGATGGTTTTCTTTTAAAGGTACAGATAATGACCAAATGGCAGCATTAAAATACAAAAAGAGAGCCGATAGTTTTAATGATTTAGTTTTAAACTCAACTGAAAAAGAGGAAATACTACTAGATCTGGAGGATTTCATTTGTCAATTGCAATCAAAAAAAATTACTCCTATTTTGGTAACTACCCCTTGTTATAGTCCTTACATAAAAATGTTAAATCAAAAGCAATTAAAAGCTAATGAATTAGACGTTGTCAAATTAGCAAAGAAATTTAATTTGAAATATTGGAATTTTTTAAATCTTCCTTTAAAAGAAACGGATTTTTATAATTGTGATCACTTAAATAGTAATGGAGCCAAAGTGTTTTCTACAACATTAAATTCACTCGTTAATAGCAATTTTTCAATAGCGAAACCAAAAAAGGAGTATTCTAAATAGGTTACCCATTAAATAAAACAGAATCTTATATATGTTTTTTAACTCCCTAAATTACGCCCTATTTTTACCCATAGTTTTCATGCTTTATTGGTTTGTTACCAATAAAAATCTTAAATCTCAAAATATATTAATCCTTGTATCGAGCTATTTTTTTTACGCTTGTTGGGATTGGAGATTTATGTTTCTACTCATTTTCTCTACTTTATTGGATTATTATACGGGAATAAAAATGTCGGAATCCAAGGATTCTTACAGCAAAAAGTTTTGGTTTTGGTTCAGTATATCCATAAATCTAGGTTTTCTGGGCGTTTTTAAATACTTTAATTTTTTTGCAACCTCTTTTGCCGATGCCATTTCTCATTTCGGATTGCAGGTCAACCCTTGGACACTAAAAGTGATTCTTCCGGTGGGAATTTCTTTTTATACTTTTCACGGACTATCCTACGTGATTGATATTTATAAAGACCGGATAAAAGCAGAGAAAAATTTTGTCGAGTATGCTTGCTTTGTTAGTTTTTTTCCTTTGTTGGTAGCTGGTCCTATAGAAAGAGCTACACACTTGCTTCCGCAGGTTAAAAAAGTTAGGGTTTTTAATTACTCGAGAGCGGTTGATGGACTACGTCAGATTTTGTGGGGGTTATTTAAAAAAATAGTAATAGCAGATAATTGTGCTGAATTTGCTAATTTGATTTTTGATGATCACACAAACTATTCGGGAAGTACCTTATTTTTAGGAGCCGTATTTTTTACTTTTCAAATTTATGGGGATTTTTCAGGGTATTCTGATATTGCATTAGGATCTGCAAGATTATTCGGTTTCGAATTGCTTAAAAATTTTTCATATCCTTATTTTTCAAGGGATATAGCCGAATTTTGGAGACGTTGGCATATTTCGCTTTCTACTTGGTTCCGGGATTATTTATACATCCCGTTAGGAGGAAGTATAGGTGGTACTTGGATGAAAGTTCGAAATACCTTTATCATATTTTTAGTTAGCGGTTTCTGGCATGGAGCCAATTGGACTTTTCTAGTCTGGGGATTTCTGAACGCTTTATACATCATGCCTTCAATAATTTTTAATACGAATAGAAATAACTTAGATATTGTGGCTAAGGGAAAATTACTTCCTTCTCTAAAAGATTTTGGGTCTATTCTATTAACATTTATTCTTGCCGTTTTTGCGTGGATCTTTTTTAGATCGGATAGTGTTTCTCAGGCATTTGATATTATAGGAAGAATTTTATCGAGTTCGTTATTAAAAGTGCCTCAATTCAGGGGGATAACTAAAGCGTTAACAACATTATTGCTCTCAGCTGCTTTTTTCCTGATTGAATGGCTAGGAAGAGAAAATGATTTTGCAATCCAAAAATTTGGTTTCAGCTGGAGCAGTAAATTCAGATGGATGTTTTATTTGATATTGGTTGCCTTTATCTTTTATTTTGCGGGGAAAGAACAAGTGTTTATCTATTTTAATTTTTAATAATGAAAAAATTTCTTCTAAGAGTGTTTTTTTTTATAGGCATTATAATCGTCACTGTTGTTGTGGACGTTGTTTTGCAAAAAAATCTACTATTTAAAGATGAGGATTTAAAATTACCTAAGGAGATTTCCATCTTAATTTTTGGGCATTCCCATCCCGCAAATGCTTACAATACAGAATATATACAGCATGCCGTAAATTTGGGCGAACCTGGAGAGGCATACATTTATACGTATTATAAGGCCAAAAAAGTAATTGAAAATAATCCGCAAATTAAAAAAGTTTTTATAGAGTTTACCAACAATCAAATTGATAAAGGCATGGATGATTGGTTGTGGGACGATGTTCATCTTCAATATAGAATAAAGTCTTACGGCGTTTTATTAGATAAAGAAGCAATTCAATTGTTGTATAAAAAGAATTCCACAGGTTTTATTAATGCTTTTTCAAAGAGTTTATTTGATAATATAGGAAGTTTATTTACGAATAAAAAGAATCTGATTCTAAAAGGAGGAATGGGTAAATTTATGCCGACGGATAAAATTATTGAAAAACCGAAATCTGATTCTATTGATAAAAAAAGAAAATTATTAGACAGTATTTCAGCGTATAATATACTTTATTTGCAAAAACTAGTAAAGTATTGTCAGGATAAAAAAATGGAAGTTTGTTTAGTAAGAAGTCCAATGCATAAAAGTTATGATGTTTCCTATAGCGAAAGTGTTTTTAAAACCATTTTACATCAAAACTTTAAGGATGTTAAATGGTTAGATAATAAAAACTTTCCTTTGCCCGATAAGGGATTTCAAGATTCAGAACACTTAAATTCGTTTGGAGCCAAAGTCTATTCTCAATATTTCAATGAGCAAGTAAATGAAAATAGTAATAATATCCGCCAATAGAAAAACATAAAATTTAACCCGTTGGGTGTAATTGATGAAAATTTAAATTATAGAATAAATAAAAAATTAAACCACATAGAAACATAGAAAAAAAGAGTTGGATAGCCCAATACTTGGGTTCACATGGCTATGTTTTTCTCAAATAAAGTGAAACGCCTTTCAAAATTCATAAAATCTATGTTTCTATGTGGCTAAAAATTAAACAATTTTGAATTACACCCAACGGGTTAAAATTTAGTTTAAACTTTGGTGCGTTTTTATCTGAATATCTAAATCCGTTGCAGGCTTTTTACCTTTACCATTTTAAAATAACATAAATGAAGAAATTCGGATTAACAATTTTATTATTTTTTATACCGTTATTTATTTTAGCAGAACTGGGGGATTATTGGATAACCCAATCGCTTAGAAAATCAAAGGATAAGTACTTTGTAGTTTGGAATGATTTGGTTTCCGGAAACTTAAATTCTAAAATATTAATTTATGGAACCTCCAGAGCAAGAGCCCATGTTAATCCGAAAATAGTAGAAGACACTTTACATTTATCTACCTATAATTTAGGAATTGATGGATACACCTTTAAAATGGAATATTGTAGGCATCAGCTGGTTTTAGATAAAAACGAAAAACCTTCCTATATTATACAGACACTCGACTATCACATGTTAGGCGATATTGAAAATTTATATCAATATGAACAGTTTTACCCCTACTTTGATAACGAAATCATCCTTAAAACCATTAAGACTTACAAGGGGCTTAATTGGTGGGACTACCATATACCATTAGTAAGATACTATGGAAGCACAAAAGAAATTACCAGCGCAACGAACATTTTATTACGTCCTTCCCATAACAAAGGAAACAGGTATAAAGGATTTTACAATGTTAATCAAAGCTGGACTAATGAGTTTGAAAAAGTAAAGGAATCCAAAAAAGGCATACACCAAAAGTTGATTAAAGAACAAATAATCCTTTTTGAGAATTATTTGGCAGATACCAAAAAGAGGGGGATACACATCATTTTTGTTTATACTCCGGAACATATTGACGGTCAGAATTTTGTTTCAAATAGGGCGGAAATTATAACATTATACAAGAAAATGGCTGCTAAATATGACATTCCCTTTATAGACTACAGTTCAGACCCCATGTGTTTTAACCGAGATTACTTTTATAACGCAGAACATTTAAACTTAAAAGGAACTAATTTGTTTTCAAAAAAATTAGCGTCAGATTTAAAGAAATATATAAAAGTATCCGAATAAGAAATAAAATTAAGCTTGAATAAATTAAATTTCAAATATGAGTTTTGAATTAAGATTTTTAATGCAATTAAAAAAAATATAATAAACAAATAAAAATACACAAATGTTTTTTAACTCCTTAAATTTTGCGATATTCTTACCAATAGTATTTATTCTTTATTGGTTTGTAATGAACAGAAACTATAAGTTTCAAAATTTATTATTGTTAGTATCAAGCTATTTTTTTTATGCCTGTTGGGACTGGCGTTTTTTGTTTTTGCTGATTTTTTCTACGGTATTAGATTATTACACGGGTTTGAAAATGTCGGATGCGAAAAACCAAAACGGCAAAAAGTTTTGGTTTTGGCTCAGTATATCCGTAAATCTAGGTTTTTTGGGCGTTTTTAAATACTATAATTTTTTCGCGACTTCTTTCGCCGATGCTTTTTCTCATTTCGGATGGCAAGTCAACCCTTGGACCTTAAAAGTGATTCTTCCTGTGGGGATTTCTTTTTACACTTTCCACGGATTATCTTATGTGATTGATATTTATAAAGACCGAATCAAAGCGGAAAGGAATTTTATAGACTATTCCGTTTTTGTTAGCTTTTTCCCTTTGTTGGTTGCAGGACCCATTGAACGTGCTACGCATTTGCTGCCACAAATTCAGAAAAAAAGAACTTTTGATTACGTTGTAGCGGTAGATGGATTAAAACAAATCTTGTGGGGCTTGTTCAAGAAAGTGGTTATTGCCGATAATTGTGCCAAATTCGCCAATATTATATTTGAGAATTCTACGGACTATTCAGGAAGCACATTAGCGTTAGGGGCGGTATTTTTTGCTTTTCAAATTTATGGGGATTTTTCGGGCTATTCCGATATTGCTCTAGGAACGGCGAGGCTTTTTGGAGTAGATTTATTAAGAAACTTTGCTTTTCCTTATTTCTCTCGGGATATTGCCGAATTCTGGAGACGTTGGCATATTTCGCTTTCCACCTGGTTTCGGGACTATTTATACATCCCGTTAGGAGGTAGTAAAGGCGGTACTTGGATGAAAGTTCGAAATACTTTTATCATCTTTTTAGTCAGCGGATTTTGGCATGGAGCAAATTGGACTTTCTTGGTATGGGGATTTCTGAATGCGCTATTTATCATGCCTTCCATTATTTTTAATACCAACAGGGTCAATCTTGAGATTGTGGCAAAGGGGAAAATTTTCCCAACCTTAAAGGAATTCGTATCCATAATCGTTACTTTTTCATTGACTGTTTTTGCTTGGATCTTTTTTAGATCTAATACTATAGACCAAGCCTTGCATTATATTTCGGGAATATTTTCAGTTTCATTTTTCAGTTTCCCCACTTTCAAAACAGAAGTTTTAAGCATTCCAATCCTTATTTTGGTGGTTTTATTCCTAATTGTAGAATGGATGGGCAGGGAACAACAATATGCCATCGCCAATTTATTTCATGGGAAATCTAGAGGATATCGATGGGTATTTTATTACTTACTCATTGTCATACTATTCATTTTTGCGGGATCTAACCAGCAGTTTATTTATTTCCAGTTTTAGATGAAATTGATATGATTTGAATTGATAAAAACAAATTAAGGATGGAATACCATACTTCTTCGCCTATTCTTTATCGCTCGAGTCAATAAAAAATATCATCTTAATATAAAATATTTTAAATAAAAATTTTACAAAAAAAATAAAAAATGAGAATAGAACAATTAACATTTACCAGATTCATAGCGGCTCTATCAATAGTCATTTTTCATTATGGACAAGGGAGTTATCTCTTTAATAATAAGTATTTGTCTTTTATTTTTTCTCAAGCAGATGTAGGCGTAAGTTATTTTTTTATTTTGTCAGGATTTGTTATGATAATTGCGTATTATAATAAGAAAGACGTACCATTTTACGATTTTATTAAAAATAGGTTGGCTCGTGTATATCCGGTTTATTTTTTGGCCATATTTTTATTATTGATTTTAAAAATTAATTCCACATCTTTAGAAGATCTATTTTTAAACATATTAATGATACAATCATGGATACCAGGAAAGGCCACTAGTCATAATTATCCAGGATGGTCATTATCTACAGAGCTATTTTTTTATTTATCATTTCCTTTTTTGTTTAATTATATATATAAAAAACTCACACTAAAAACCATTTCATATTTGATTATTCTATTTTGTTTATTTTTTCAAATTTTATTTCAATTGATTGTTTTTTATAAAATAATTGAAATCCCACTGTATAGCAATAGAGATTTAAATTATCTTCCAATAATGCGTTTAAATGAATTTTTAATTGGAAATTTAGCTGGATTGTTTTTTATTAAGAAATTAAATATTGTAAATAGAAATTATAATTTTCATGTTTTTGGTGTAATTGCCTTACTTCTTTTAGTATTTAAGTTCCCTATTGATTTGAACAATCACAATGGATTATTATCTGTTATTTTTGTACCTCTGATTATTTTTATTTCATTAAGTAAAGGGAAATTATCAGAACTATTTAATAATAAAGTATTCGTTTTTTTGGGAGAAATTAGTTTTGGAATTTATATCTTACAGTATCCAGTTTGGTGTTTGATAAATGATTATAGATTAAATAAATATTTACATTTGGACAATCAGGATGATTTTACTTTAGGATTCTTTATCAGGCTTTTCTTTTTAGTTGGACTATCCTCTTTGAGTTATTTGTATTTCGAAAAGCCAATCAGAAATAAAATAAAACTTTTCCGCACACCACTTAAGTAATGTCGTATTTGTTTTTAGTGCAACCCCTAGTCGTTACCGATAGGTTGACATTATAAAATTCAGCAATAAATAGTTCCAATTACTTATTGTGAATTATAAATGATAATTTTATATATGTTTGTTAAAATCCATTTTTATAAAAATTTATGGAAAAATGTACAAAATGATGAAATTGTAAAGATAAAAATATCTAATATGGAATAAGAATCGATTAAAAAATGAATCATTTATCAAAGAGTGAACTTACTATCTTCGCTGACATAAAAGTTAATAAATAAAACAAAACATCAATAATGAAGAATTTTTCTCAATTAAAGAAGAATTTAAAAAAAGATTTTTCTGGTTTAAAAGCCATCAAAGTTGCGATTTTGGGCGATACCGCCACGCAGTTCCTAACGCAGACATTGCGGGGGTTGGGTTATGATAACGGTTTCAATCTCGAAATATGGGAAGCCGATTTCAATCAAATCGAGCGTCAAGTTTATGATCTTTCTTCTGAATTGTATGAATTCACACCAGAAATTGTCATCGTGTTTCAATCGTCCCACAAGTTATTAGGGAAATACAACAAAATCAAGCCAGCCCAACATGTAATGTTTGCGTCAACTGAATTGGAAGCAATAGAAAACATCTATTCCAATCTAACCAACAATCTCAATGCGAAGGTGATTTATTATAACTACACCGAGATTGACGATTCCATTTTTGGGAATTATGCCAATAAAACCGAGTCTTCTTTTTTGTTTCAATTGCGAAAACTCAATTACGAGTTGATGGTATTGGCATCAAAAAGTCCCAATTTATATTTGTGTGACCTTTCTTCGATTCAAAACCAGGTTGGAAAAGCCAATTTCTTCCAAACTTCAGTTTACATCAATACAGAAATGGTTCTGAGTATTGATGTTTTGCCCAAGGTAGCCACCAAAACCATCGATTTAATAAACACCCTAAACGGCAAGTTTAAAAAATGCGTCATCCTAGATTTAGACAATACCACTTGGGGCGGTATCATTGGAGATGACGGAATAGAAAATATCCAAATCGGCAGTTTGGGAATTGGAAAAGCTTTTTCCGAGTTTCAATATTGGATAAAAAAATTGAAAAATAGAGGAATCATAGTGGCTGTTTGCAGCAAAAACACAGAATCAGTTGCCAAAGAGCCCTTTGAAAAACATCCCGATATGGTTTTGAAAATGGATGACATTTCCGTTTTTGTTGCCAATTGGGAAAACAAGGCCGACAATATCCGGCAAATACAAAGCATTTTAAATATCGGTTTTGACTCGATGGTGTTTTTAGACGACAATCCTTTCGAGAGAAATATCGTCAGAGAAAACATTCCCGAGATTTGTGTTCCCCAATTGCCCGAAGATCCGGCAGATTATCTGGAATATTTATATACCTTAAATCTTTTTGAAACCGTTTCCTTTTCTAATGAAGATGCAGAGAGAACCAAACAATACCAAATAGAAGCACAAAGAGCCACAATTCAACAAAAATTCACGAATGAAGATGATTTTTTGAAGAGTCTTAACATGCTTTCCTTGGTTGAACCGTTCAATAAATTTAACGCTCCAAGAGTAGCGCAGTTATCCCAACGTTCCAATCAATTTAACCTTAGAACCGTCCGTTATACAGATGCCGATATCGAAAGGCTTGTAGTATCCGATGATTATTTTACTTTTGCCTTTACGCTTGAAGATAAATTTGGCGACAACGGATTAATCTGCGTGGTGATTTTACAACAAGAAAACAGCGAGACTTTATTTATAGACACCTGGTTTATGAGTTGCAGGGTATTGAAACGCGGAATGGAAAATTTTGTGCTCAATACCATTTCAAGTTTTGCCAAAGAAAATGGATATACTCGATTAAAAGGGGAATATTTGCCCACTGCCAAAAACGAAATGGTAAAAGAGCATTATCCTAATTTAGGGTTTGAAAAAAACAACACCCATTGGGAATTGAATATTGAAAATCACAAAAGAAGAAAAAGTTTTATAAACAGCAAATAAGGATTATGGAAAGAAATGAAATTTTAAAGCAAGTAAATGCAATATTTATAGACACCCTTGATGACGAGGATGTGGTGATTGAGGAAACAACGACGGCAAATGATGTCGAAGAATGGGACTCCTTAACCCATATCCAATTGGTGGTGGCCATCGAAAAACATTTCAAAATACGGTTCACTTCCAAAGAAATTCAAAGTTGGAATAATGTCGGGGAAATGTTGAATTGTATTCAAGAAAAGGGAATATGATTTTTAAATTGGGAGATAAATTTGAAGAACATTTTATAGTTTCCGATGAAACATATAACGGATTTATTCAAATATTCAAAGACACAAACCCTTTGCATACCGATGAAAATTTCGCTGTCGAAAAAGGTTTTAAAGGTAAGGTAATGCACGGCAATATTTTGAATGGTTTCCTTTCCTATTTTATTGGCGAATGCTTGCCAACAAAAAATGTCATTATCCATTCCCAAGAAATACAGTTTAAAAATGCGGTTTATTTAAATGACGAATTACAATTCAAGGCAGAAATAATTGGAATTTACGAATCGGTCAACGCCATTGAATTTAAATTTGATTTTAAAAATGCAACAACAAAAACAGTCGCTAAAGGTAAAATTCAAATAGGAATAATCAAATGAATGTATTAATCACGGGAGGCGCTTCCGGACTGGGGGAGGCAATTACAAGAATTCTGGCAAAAGATTCCGGTAATACTGTATATTTTACCTATAAAAATTCGGAGGTAAATGCCAAAAAACTAGAGCTGGAGTTTCCTAATGCCGTTTCAATCCAATGTGATTTTGGAGATACCGATGCCCTAAAAACATTTACGGACAAAATAATTCCATTTGATTTGGATGTTTTGATACACAACGCTTACAACGGCGCATTTTTAAAATCTCATTTCCACAAAATACCTTCAGACGATTTTTTAACCGATTTCAAAGAAAATATATTACCCGTTATTGAAATTACCCAAGCAGTCCTAAACGGTTTCAGAAAGAAAAAACAAGGAAAAATAATCACGGTTTTAACGGCGGCATTGGTCAGCACACCTCCAATTGGTTCGTCGGTCTATATTGCCAACAAAGCCTATTTGGAAAAACTGACACAAGTTTGGGCAAACGAGAATGTGAAATTTAATATCACATCCAATTCGGTTTCCCCGTCATTTATGCAAACCAATCTGACAGCCACTTTTGACGATAGAATATTGGATCAAATGATAGAAAATCATCCTCTGAAAAAACT
>NZ_QCZI01000009.1 GCF_003097635.1 Flavobacterium psychrotolerans | reverse complement strand
TAAGTAGTACTTTATGCTATATAAACTGCATAAAAATGATGATTAAGTAGTGCTTTATACTAGTTAAACTACATAAAAATGATAAATAAGTAGTACTTTATGCTATATAAACTGCATAAAAATGATGATTAAGTAGTGCTTTATACTAGTTAAACTACATAAAAATGATATAATTCTTGAAATCCATTAAATGAAAAGCCACAACAGCATTTAATTTTTTGTAGTGGTTTTGCTTGACTTTGTGGGCACGGAAAGGATTTCCGCGCTAGCTAAACGTTGATATATTCTAGGAAATGGATTTTAACCAAGTTTTCTAAATCTTCAGAAGTTTTATTATTACTTTGAAATATTTGATGGAATTATGTAAATATTAATATATTAGCAGAGTTATATAATTTGGTATGCAAGAACTAAGACTTACGGGTTTTGATAGTGTTATTATAGGAGGAAGTACAAAGCCTATTTTGATTAATGCTATCAATGAAGATAATGTGGAGAAGGCCTACGTAATGAAGACTTACAGCAGTGAATATGAGAAACAGAATTATTCTTTGGCAAAAGAAATTTTTATAACCCATCTTGCAAGTGAATTTGATTTACCAGTTCCATTATGCGGAATAATTAAAATTGATAATAATGATTTACATGAATTTTATTCTGAAGAAGAAATAAACAAATTAGATAAAGGATATAAATTTTGTACTGAATATCATTCAGGCTATGTAATTATGAACCCAATAGTTTCTCAAAAACATTTGAACGATTATGAAATAGAAAATTTGTTCGCTTTTGATAATTTAATAATGAACACTGATAGAGGAGGTTTTAGAAATAAACCAAATTTATTATTAAAAGACAATGAAATGTTATTGATTGACCATGAGCAAACTCTAGCTTTCATTAATAGTTTCGTTCAAAATGAAATTAATTATCATAATACTTTTATAAATTATTATTACAAAAATCATATTTTTTGGGCTACTTTAAAAAAGACTAAAGGTCAGAAAAAAGCACATTTATTTGACGAGTTTACAGAACTTTTAAAAACATTGAATATAGAAAAGTTTAATGCAGTTTTTGACAAATTGGATTTTTATGGTATTGAATATGGTGAAAAAAACATTATTTTTGCCTATCTTTATTGGGCTAAAAATAATTTTGATTTCATTAATAAAGCATTATTGAATAGAATAAATGGAAAATAATCAATACATATACAGTATTCTAAAGTACAAACACTCTCTTTTGCTTGGGGAAAGTTTGAACATTGGAATACTAATATATATTCCAAATGAGGAAAAATTTATTTTTAGATATTCCAAAAGTTTATCAAGAATTAAATCCATTTATGATATAGTTTCAGAAAAAACTATAAAACAATATTTAAGCCAAATTGAATTGAAATTACAAACACTAAAATCGGATGAAATTCATTTCTATCAAAACGAGTTAGTTAATTTTTTCGATAAATTTATTGATAAATTTATTTTACCCCAAGACGGAAGTGTTTTGCAGTTTAGCTCAAGTAAAACTTCATACTCGTATGGTAATGATTCTGAAACGATTGCAAATAATTTGACTAGTAAATATTTACTCGATAAAGAGAAGCATATTGCCGGAATTACCACGACAAAAGAGCCTATTCTTGTAAAAAAATTCTATGGCTATTTATCGAGTTTAGATTTTGAAAGAATAAATCAAAACGCAAATAAATTTTACAAAAATTATAAGGTTAGAAATGAAACAGGAAATGAATTTAATTTTGATTATGCTTGGCAAAACGGAACATTAAATTTAATAAAACCAATTAGTTTTGATTTAAAAGAGTCCAAAGGAATTGCGGAAAAAGCTTATAAGAATTTCGGTTTATTTACTGACTTGAGCAATGAAGCTAGCTCAAATAACTTACGTTATGATTTGTTAATTGCCCGACCAACATTAAAGAGTTTATACAGAGAGTTTGACCATGCTTTAGGTTTATTGGAAACTTTACAAAGAGTTGAAATTGTTCTTGAAGAAAATATCGAGAAATACTCGCAGAAAGCAATAAATGCATTAACATTAGATATTTAATTTTATTCTTTTAGCTGCTTTTTTTGATTTTTTCAGATAAATTAATATGTGCGATGAACCAGTGATAAGTTCTTCAAATTGGGTGAATATCTTCCGTTTGATAGATTTTTTTATATCTATTAAATTTTTTTTATAAAAAATCAAGATATTTTTATTTAAAATCGTTTTACCTCCAAAAAACAACAACCCCAACATTTTCAGCGTCACCGCTAAAAGTGTTGGGGTTGTAAATACTATAAATGGAGTGCTTCTATTCCCTTTTTCGGAGGCTAAGAGTCGAAGCCAAAGGACTATCCCTCAATCTTCGCACTCAACTCAAACCATCTCTCTTCTTTCTCTTCCATTTTGGCAATGATGTTTTTCAACTCGTTCGCCTTCTTTTCAATATCGGTATCGGCCACTTTTCCATCCGAAAACAATTGCTCGATTTTGGCTTTTTCCAGTTCTAAATCCTTAATTTCTCGTTCCGTTTTCTGGAATTCCTTTTGCTCGTTAAAGGTCAGATTTCCAGTAGGGTTGTTTTGTTTCCAGTCTTTCTTTTCCGTCTTGTTGTCTTCCTTTTGCGCCACATCGGCACTGTCTTCATAGGCCCTGAAATCAGAATAATTGCCGGGAAAATTTTCAATTTCGCCCTGGCCTCTAAAAACAAATAAATTGTCTACAATTTTATCCATAAAGTACCGGTCGTGCGACACCACAAGCAAACAACCTGGGTAATCCATCAGGAAACTTTCCAAGACATTCAGCGTTACGATATCCAAATCATTCGTTGGCTCATCGAGAATCAGGAAGTTCGGATTCTGAATCAAAACCGTACACAAATACAACCGCTTTAACTCGCCACCGCTCAATTTCTCTACGTAATCGTATTGTTTTTTGGAATCAAAAAGAAAACGCTCCAGCAATTGGGAAGCCGAAATAATTTTCCCTTTCGTCAACGGAATATATTCCCCGTATTCTTTAATGACATCAATCACGCGTTGCCCTGGTTTTGGGTTAATCCCGCTTTGGGTATAATACCCTATTTTTATGGTTTCGCCAACAATCACTTTACCGGAATCTAATGGCAAGGTTCCAGTCAATAAATTCAGAAAAGTCGATTTTCCGGTTCCGTTTTTCCCGATAATCCCAATGCGTTCCCCACGTTGGAAATCGAAAGTGAAATTATCCAAAATCACATGCTCCTTGAATTTCTTGGAAATCTTGTGAAGCTCAATGATTTTGCTTCCCATTCGTTCCATGTTGATCTCTAATTCGACTACGTTCTCCCTACGACGGCTTTGTGCTTTTTCCTTAATCACGTAAAAATCGTCCTGACGCGATTTGCTTTTACAGGTACGCGCTTTGGGTTGGCGGCGCATCCATTCCAATTCCTTCACGAACAAGTTCTGCGCCTTGTCCACGCTCGAATTTTCGGAGGCAATGCGTTCCTCTTTTTTCTCTAAATAATAGGAATAGTTTCCTTTGTATTGGTATATTTTCCCGTTGTCCAGTTCAATGATTTCGTTGCAAACTCGCTCTAGGAAGAAACGGTCGTGCGTCACCATAAACAACGTAATATTTTCTTTGGCAAAATAGCTTTCCAGCCATTCAATCATCTCTAAATCCAAGTGATTCGTAGGCTCATCCAGAATCAACAAGTCGGGACGGTTAATCAAAATAATTGCCAAGGACAACCGTTTTTTCTGTCCACCGGAAAGATTTTTTACTTTCAATTTAAAGTCTTCCAACTTCAATTTGAACAAAATTTGTTTGTATTGCGTTTCAAAATCCCAAGCATTGTGCTGGTCCATTCCGTCAAAAGCCTTTTGGTAGGCTTCCTCATCTTCGGGGTTTTCGAGTGCCTTTTCATAGGCTTCAATCACCTTTAAACTCTCGTTGTCCGAGGCAAAAATGCTTTCCTCAATCGTCAATTCGTCCTGCAATTTATTGTCCTGTGATAAGAAAGCCATTCGGATGCTTTTTCTAAGCACCACTTGGCCCGTATCGGGTTCGTCAAAACCGTTAATGATGTTCATTATGGTCGTTTTTCCGGAGCCGTTTTTGGCAATAAAAGCAATTTTTTGGTCTTTGCTAATCCCGAACGAAATGTTTTCGAAAAGCGTTCGCTCCCCAAAAGATTTCGAAATATTCTCAACTGAAAGGTAATTCACAAGTATGATTTTTTGCAAAAGTACATCATTGTGAGGCACGAAGCAATTTTTTACCATTTCATTGGCTGAGCTTGTCGAAGCAGGAGCATAATGTTCGGGACTTATTTACAAATCACGTTCCCGCTGTCATTCCAATCCACGAGATTGCTTCGTGCCTCGCAATGACGTGGGATTTTCCCTTCCATCGGGGCTAAAGGAGAAATGTTTTTTGTGTTTTTAAAGTTTTGCAATTTTGCAACTTAAAATATATCTTTGAAAAATGCAATTATCCGTCATCATCCTCAACTACAACGTCCGCTATTTCCTGGAACAATGCGTACTTAGCGTCGAAAATGCCATCCAAAACATGGATGCGGAAATCATTGTAGTCGATAACAATTCTTCTGACGACAGTTGCGAAATGATGAAAACGCGTTTCCCAAACGTCAAACTTATCGAAAACAAGGAAAATTCAGGTTTCCCCAAAGGCAATAACATTGGCGTTGCCCAAGCCAAAGGCGAATATCTCTGCATTCTCAATCCCGATACTGTTGTTGCTGAAGATACTTTTGTGAAGATTTTGCAGTTTTGTGCCGTTCCCCCTTTGGGGATTAGGGGATTAGGAATTGTTGGTTGTAAACTCGTCGACGGAACGGGGAATTTCCTGCCCGAAAGCAAACGTGGAGTTCCGACTCCGTTCGTTGCCTTCACCAAAATTACGGGTTTGTATAAGTTATTTCCAAAATCGAAAACCTTTGGGAAATATTATGCACAACATTTAAACAAAAATGAAACCGGTAAAGTCGATATTCTCGTAGGTGCCTTCATGGTTCTGAAACGCGAATTGTATCTCGAAGTGGGTGGTTTTGACGAAAACTGTTTTATGTATTCGGACGATATCGATTTGTCCTATATGGTGTTGCAAAAAGGAAAATCCAATTACTATTTCCACGATACCACCGTGATTCATTACAAAGGGGAAAGTACTGTTAAAGATGGTGCCTACATGAAAAGGTTTCAAGAAGCGATGCATTTTTTTTACAAAAAACATTTTAAGGTTTCCTTTTTTTTTGATATTTTCATGAAGATTGGAGCGTTTCTTTTTGTGCTGTTAAAAAAAAATAAAGCAGGAAGCGTTTCCCGAAAAATAGAAGAATATATTCTGTTTTCTGAAGACGAAAAGTTGAAAACAAAAGTTGAAAACTTGTTTGAAACTAAAGTCAGCCTTATTCATTCTCCTGCAAAAAATAACCTAAATTCGCTGGTACACGGCTCAGAGGGAAATATTGAAATTATTTTTGACAATAATTTCCAGAGTTTTAAATCGATTATAGAAAGCATGGAGCGGTATAAAAATCCAAAATGCACTTTCAAGATTTTACCAAAGAATGCGAATTTTATAATTGGGAGTAATACAAGTAATGATAGAGGAGAAGTGATTAAGATCGGGACGTGAACATCAAAACGTATATAATTCTTAGTAAAAGCGAAAAATTATAATTAATTTCGCAAACTCAAAACAGAAATCCACCTTTTAGGTTCATAATATGGCAAGATTTGAATTGAAACTTCCTAAAATGGGAGAAAGCGTTGCGGAAGCAACCATAACGAACTGGTTAAAAGAAGTTGGCGACTCCATTGATGCAGATGAAGCAGTTTTGGAAATTGCCACCGACAAAGTAGATAGCGAGATCCTTTCTGAAGTTTCAGGCATTTTGGTCGAAAAATTTTTTGGGAAAGACGATGTGGTAAAAGTTGGACAAACTGTTGCCATTATTGAAACCGACAGTATTTTAGTTTCTGAAAAGGCAATAGAAGCTGTGGCACCTATAGCTGTTGAACCCGTTGTAGAAGCTACCAAAACTGCTGAAGCGACTAAGGATTATGTAGCTGTTCAAACTCCTGCAACAACCCAAGATTTTTCTAATTCAGAAAAATTCTTTTCTCCATTAGTCAAAAATATTGCTAAAGAGGAAGGAGTTTCTATAACCGAACTGGAAGGGATTTCAGGTTCAGGAAATGAAGGACGCGTTACCAAAAATGATATTTTAGATTACATTGCCGTCAGAAATAAAACTTCGGGCACAATTTCTAAAACACCCGTTGCTCCTGCGGCGATTCCACAAGAAGTGCCAAAAACGGCTGTTCAGCCGCAAGTGATCCCGTCGAATGCAACTCCCAAAGTAGAGCCCGTTTCGGAACCGATAAAACCAGTTGCTCAAAAAGCAGCGCCGGTTTCTGTAAACGGTCAAGACGAAATTATAGAAATGGACCGAATGCGCAAGCTGATTTCCGGTTATATGATTCAGTCCTTGCAAACATCGGCACATGTGCAGTCTTTTATTGAGGTTGACGTGACCAACATTTGGGACTGGAGAGAGAAAAATAAAAATGCATTCGAAAAAAGAGAAGGTGAGAAGCTGACTTTTACCCCAATATTTATGGAGATCGTGGCGAAAGCCCTGAAAGATTTTCCTATGATGAACATTTCAGTAGATGGGGAGTATATCATTAAAAAGAAAAACATCAATCTTGGAATGGCAGCCGCTTTAGCCAATGGAAACTTGATTGTTCCCGTGATTAAAAATGCCGATCAATTGAATTTATTGGGAATGGCAAAAGCGGTAAACGATTTGGCTTTCCGAGCCAAAAATAATCAATTGAAACCAGACGATATCCAGGGTGGTACCTATACGGTTACTAACGTAGGGACTTTTGGAAGTGTTTTTGGCACGCCAATTATTAATCAGCCACAAGTAGGAATTTTAGCCTTAGGCGCGATACGCAAAGTACCAGCAGTGATTGAAACCCCCGAAGGAGATTTCATAGGAATTCGCAAAAAAATGTTCCTTTCGCACAGTTATGATCATAGGGTAGTAGACGGTGCTTTAGGCGGAAGTTTTATCAAGCGGGTTGCCGAATATATGGAAGCTTTTGACGAGAACAGAACTTTTTAGACACAGCTCAATTTTAATAAAAAAACGACCTCAATTTGGGGTCGTTTTTTTGTTATATTCTATTTTTGAATGGGTATTGTGGTTGTTGAAATAAATACGTAAATTAGTGGTAATCAAAACAGTAGTATTATGAAATCGCCATGATTCAAAATCAAAAACCATGATGAAGATTGGCGACCCGAGCTTGCGAACAGGCGAGGCATACCATATTTCTTTAAAAAACAAATAGTATCTACATATGAAAACAACTGGTGTTTTATTAGTTATAATAATTTTGTTTCTCCCAAAAATAATTTTTGCACAGGACGGAGTTCTCGATACCACTTTCGGTACTGACGGGAAAGTTTTAACAACTTTTGGTTATGAATCAGATGTGCAATCGTTGGCATTGCAACCGGACGGAAAAATAATTGCCGCAGGCGATGTTTTTAATCACGGTGATTTTCATCAATTTGGAATAGCACGATATCATAGAGATGGTTCTTTAGATACTACATTCGGTGTTGATGGAAGAGTGGTTAGTGATTTTTTAGAATATAGAATTTCATTAAATGCCGTGTTGGTGCAAAAGGACGGTAAAATTATTGTGGGCGGGTTGATGAGTCAGGATCCCAGTTTACTTCCTTCCCATTCTTTTTTGGTTCGGTACACTTGTAATGGTACTATAGATTCTGATTTTGGTATTGGCGGAAAGGTAATCATTGGCGGTATTGGTTTTAGTTCCTTGGCATTGCAATCCGATGGTTCGATTATTGCCGCGGGATATTCATATACTTATTTCAAGAATGATTTTGTACTCCTGAAATATGAAGAAAACGGAATTTTAGATGATGATTTTGGTATAAACGGAGTCGTAACCACATCTATTGGAGAAAACGATTTTGGGCATGATGTGGCACTGCAATCGGACGGGAAAATAGTTCTTTTAGGTGGGTATCAAAATAATTTTGCAATTGCTCGATATGATAATGACGGAATTTTAGACCCTGCTTTTGGATCACATGGTATTGTAGTTCTTGACATTGACTTTAGTCCAAATTCTGTAAAAATCCAATCTGACGGAAAAATAGTTTGCGCAAGTATGATGTCTAAATTGGTGCGACTTTTGTCTAATGGGGATTTAGATACTGGATTTGGAATTGAAGGTATAGTTCAATCTCCCGTTTCCGTTTCAATGGAAGGAGGTTCAGATTCGATAGCAATACAAAATGACGGAAAAATAATAGTTGGAGGCTCTTATATTGACAATGTGAATGACACGAGATGCATTGCATTGGTGCGTTATCAAATCAATGGTGATATGGATACAACTTTTGGCATTGATGGGCTAGCCGAAACTGTTTTTGGGCAAAGCAGTAGAAGCATGCTAAATTGTGTACTACTGCAACCAGATGACAAGATTGTTGTTGGTGGTGAATCAGGGCCGGCATTCTTTGGTCGGCATCCAAATTCTGTTGTATTGCGGTATGATTTGGGAACGGCGTTAACTCTTTCCGAATTCAATAATCAAAAAAATAGGTTTTCAGCCTATCCCAATCCTGTGGGTTCTACAGTAAATTTAGATTGCAAGCTCGATCAACAAGAGCTATTTTCTGTTAATTTATTTGACTGTAACGGAAAAATGATAGCCAATTTACTAAAAGAAGCATATTTTAAAACAGGCTATAATTCCCAAAAACTAGAATTGCCGGAAACATTAGCCAAGGGGATTTATTTTTTAAATATCTCTAATGGCCAAAATAGCTTAAACGTAAAAATTGTTAAATAAATACTTTAAAATCCATATTGAACCCGACCTGTTTTAAAAGCGTGTCGGGTTCATCATATTATGAAAAACTTTATAATTACAATCTGTAAAAACTAACTTCAAAACTTTATATTTGTACCAATTCAAATCATTATAATGGAACTAAAACTTAACAAACCAATTTGTTTTTTTGACCTCGAAACCACTGGAATTGAAGTTTCAAAAGACCGAATTGTAGAAATTTCAATACTCAAAATTTTCCCTAACGGAAACAAAGAAAGTAAAACTTGGTTGGTCAATCCCGAAATGGTTATTCCAGAACAGGTTATTGCAGTTCACGGCATTACAAATGAAAAAGTGGCTAACGAACCCACATTCAAGGAATTGGCTTCCCAAGTCTATAATATGATTAAAGACAGCGATTTGGGCGGGTTCAATTCCGATCGATTTGATATCCCGTTGTTGGCAGAAGAATTGCTTCGTGCTGGAGTGGATTTTGACATGAAAAGTCGTGTTTCCGTTGATGTACAAACTGTTTTTCATAAAATGGAGGAGCGTACTTTAAGCGCAGCACTCAAATTTTATTGCGGAAAAAGTCTCGAAAATGCGCATTCGGCAGAGGCAGATACGATGGCCACTTATGAAATCCTTAAAGCACAACTGGAACGGTATCCTGAATTAGAAAATGATATGAAATCCTTGTCCGAGTTTACCACTAGAAAACGCACAGCCGATTTTGCAGGGTTTATAGCTTTTGATAAGGATGGAGAAGAGGTTTTTAGTTTTGGAAAACACAAAGGAGTTAAAGTAGATAAGATATTAGAAGAGGAGCCTGGTTATTTCGGCTGGATTCAAAATGCTGATTTTCCTTTGTATACTAAAAAAGTTTTAACGGCAATCAAGTTGAGAAAATTAAACACAAAATAGGTATTTGGTTTTAGGTATTTGGTGCAAAGAATTCCCAAAACTCAAAACCCAGAACTCAAAACCCAAATTATGAAAATTATTTGTATCGGCAGAAATTATGTCAAACACATTGATGAATTGCAAAATGAACGCTCAGGGGAACCCATTGTTTTCTTAAAACCAGATTCTGCCGTTTTGTTAAAACAACATCCTTTTGTGATTCCCGAATTTTCGGATGAGATTCACCACGAAATAGAAATCATCGTTAAGATCAATAAAGTAGGCAAATATATCGAGCAAAAATTTGCCCATAAGTACTATGACGAAATTAGCGTGGGCATTGATTTTACCGCTCGTGATTTACAAGAAAAACTCCAAAACAAAGGTTTGCCATGGGAAAAAGCGAAGGCTTTTGACGGATCAGCGGTGATTGGAGACTTTTTGTCGAAAAAAATTTTTAGTTCGCCAGAAAGCGTTAATTTTGAACTAACAAACAACGGCAAAACGGTTCAGAAAAGTAACTCTAGCCTAATGTTGTGGAAAATTGACGAAATAATAGCTCATGTTTCTCAGTACTTTACGTTAAAAATTGGAGATATTATTTTTACAGGAACGCCAGAAGGTGTTGCGGCTGTAAAGCCGAACGATGTGTTAGAAGGTTTTTTGGAAGAAAATAAATTATTTAGTATAAAAGTGAAATAATGGCATTAAACTACAACCTAGCAAAAGTGTATTTACTTTCAGACAATGATCCTGAATTTGTAAATCAAATCCTCTCCCTTTTTGTAACTGAAGTCCCATCAGACATGCAACAAATTAAGATTGGAATTAAGACAAAAGACTACAAATTGGCCTACAGTTATGCGCATAAAATAAAGCCATCCTTAGATTTATTGGGCATGAACGTGGCTTTTGAAGAAATATTCCAGATAGAAGCTTGGGCGAAGAACGGAGGCAAACGAAAAGAAATTGACGATACCTTTGATAGTCTGGAATCTAAAATTGAGAAAGCCGTAAAGGAGATTTCAAAAAATTTCAATTTCTAATATTTTCGTTTGTTGGCTATGCGGAAAAAAATAAGCCAACCTCAAAATATGAAGTATAAAATAGTACTTTTTTTATCTTTATTCATTTGTATTCCATCATTTTGTCAAAAGAAATATTTTTTTGACTACATGATGGAATATGATTTTAAATACACAGATACGTCAAAAGTTAGCAAAGCATATATTCTAACCAATTCAAAAGATAATAGTTATACTTTAACCATGCATGAAAAAGACAGTTTGAATTTTAAACTTTATTTTTCAGATCTAAATGGGATTCTCTCAAGGACGACTCTCGATAAAGGTAGTTTTTTTAAGGCTGAGTCCATAACCTTAAATTGTGGGATAGTTTCGGGATATTATAATCCGTTTAAGGGGCAAACAAAAAAATATAATTTTATTAACAAGCCTGACACGTTAATTGATGGAGAATATTATCCTCATTATATTCTTAAATGGAATAATCCAAAAAGAGAAAGAAGGAAAAAGTTTGGAACTGCACATTTTATTATTGAAAAGAACACCTCGTTTCACCTCCCTCTTCTAGATTATCCAACAGCTTATGAGGAATGGAAATTAGAAAGAAATATTCCGAACGGCATTCCAAAAGAAATGTTTATGGAAGAATACCTCAAAAAAAAATATTCCCGTTCCTATAAATTAAAACAGTTCGCTAAGATTAATAAATATGTGATTATTCCGGCAGAATGTGATTATGCAAATATCAAGAATAAATAATTGTATTTTCTCCTTCAAATTTTAAATTCAAAACAATACATGAAAGCAACTATAGTTACCATTGGTGACGAAATTCTTATAGGTCAAATCATCGACACCAATTCGGGTTTTATAGCCCAATCATTAGATAAAATCGGAATAGAAATCAACGAAATGATTTCTATTTCAGATGACAAGCAGCACATTCTAAACACCTTTGCCCAACTTCAAAACAAGGTCGATTTGGTCATTATTACCGGAGGCTTGGGGCCTACAAAAGACGACATTACAAAACATACTTTTTGTGAATATTTTGGAGATCACTTGGTTGTCAATGAAGAAGTTCTTGCTCATGTGACCCAAATGATAGAAGGCTTTTACAAGCGACCAATAACGCAACTCAATAAAGATCAGGCGCTCGTTCCATCACAATGTACAATTCTGAAAAATGAAAACGGCACGGCTCCCGGAATGTGGATGAAAAAGGAGGAAACTGTTTTTATTTCCTTGCCCGGAGTTCCTTATGAAATGAAGGGAATTGTAACCAATGAAATCATTCCGAAAATCGTCAAAGAATACAAACGCCCTTATATTATCCATAAAACCATACTGACCTACGGTGAAGGTGAAAGCAAGTTAGCTGAACGCATAGAGGATTGGGAGAATAATTTACCACAATTCATTAAATTGGCTTATTTGCCTAATCCAGGAAGAGTAAGATTACGTCTTTCAGCAAGAGGAACGGACAAGGCCGTGCTGGAAAATGCTATTGAAGAAAATGTGGTTTCCTTGACAAAAATTATTAGTGATGTCATTGTTGGTTTTGACGATGACGAAACAATAGAGGTCGTTATTGGAAGGTTATTGAAACAACAAAAAATGACCATTTCTACGGCAGAAAGTTGTACAGGTGGGAAAATTGCACAAGTTTTAACATCAGTTTCCGGAGCGTCAAAATATTTTAAAGGGAGTGTAGTTTCCTATGCGACCGATATAAAAATTGACGTTT
Organism: Flavobacterium psychrotolerans; assembly: GCF_003097635.1. Classification (GTDB taxonomy): domain Bacteria; phylum Bacteroidota; class Bacteroidia; order Flavobacteriales; family Flavobacteriaceae; genus Flavobacterium; species Flavobacterium psychrotolerans. The sequence goes on along the minus strand of NZ_QCZI01000009.1, from coordinate 125,054 downwards.
TAGGAATTGACGAAGCCTTAATAAAAGAGTATTCGGTAGTAAGTGAGGCCGTGGTGAGGCAAATGGCAATTAACATAAAAAACATCATGAAAACGGATTATTCGATTGCCACAACGGGTAATGCAGGACCATCAAAAGGGGATTCGCCAGCTGAAATCGGGACGGTTTTTATCGCTTTAGCAACCCCTACAGAAGTAATGGTTCATGAATATAATTTTGGTCAACCCCGTGATAAAGTGATTGATAGAGCCGTAAACAAAAGCCTTGAAATACTACAGAAAGAAATTTTAAAAAATCTGTCCTAATTATTTTGGTTTAAAGGTTTATTTTTCTTTTCTTTGCACCCTGATTTTGAATAACGATAAAAGATAAGCATAATGTCAAGAGTTTGTGACCTAACAGGTAAAAGAGCGATGGTGGGAAATAATGTTTCTCATGCGATGAATAAAACCAAAAGAAAGTTTTCTGTAAACTTACTTAAAAAACGTTTTTATCTTCCGGAAGAAGATAGATGGATTACTCTTAGAGTGGCTGCATCTACAATAAAAACAATCAATAAAAATGGAATCGCTGCAGTTTTGAAAAAAGCACAAGCAGGCGGATTTATTAAATAATCCATTCCTAAATAAATATAAAGATGGCAAAGAAAGGCAATAGAATACAGGTAATTTTAGAATGTACTGAACACAAAACATCAGGTGTTGCAGGGACTTCAAGATACATAACAACAAAGAACAAAAAAAATACTCCAGACAGATTAGAGATTAAAAAATTTAATCCAATCTTGAAACGTGTAACTGTTCATAAAGAAATTAAATAATAATTAATTAGTCATGGCAAAGAAAACCGTAGCATCGTTACAGACATCTTCAAAGAGATTATCAAAAGCCATCAAGATGGTGAAATCTCCTAAAACAGGTGCATATACATTCGTAGAATCTATTATGACTCCTGAAGAAGTAGATGGATTCTTGAAAAAGAAATAATTACAATTGAACTATATAGAAAAGCTACTTTCATTCGGAAGTAGCTTTTTTATTTTCTACATTTACCACTTGAAAAAGTAGGAGCAAAATGTTTGGGCTCTTTTTACTTATGTAATTCCTGCTGTACGTTACAATCCATTCGCCCCAGCGAATGGGATTTTTACTTCCATCAGGGCTAAGGATAGTTTTTTTGGCAAGTTTATAAATTTTTATTTTTTTAAGGAAAATAAAAGTCTAATGATATTGGAAATCGTAAATTAATAATAAGATAGCTTCGTTTCTCACAATGACAAAATCGTAAATTAAAATGAGTTTTTTTAAAAAAATATTTTCATCCGATAAAAAGGAGACATTAGACAAAGGGTTGGAAAAATCAAAAGCTTCCTTTTTCTCCAAACTAACAAAAGCGGTAGCGGGAAAATCGAAAGTCGATGTTGAGGTTCTCGATAACTTAGAAGAAATTCTCATCTCATCCGACGTTGGCGTCAATACGACTCTTAAAATCATCACTCGAATAGAAAAAAGAGTTTCTGAAGACAAATATTTGGGAACGGATGAACTCAATCAAATTCTACGCGAAGAAATTTCGGGATTGCTCTCAGAAACTAATTTAGGGGAAGCTACAGAATTCGTAATTCCCATAAATGTTAAACCTTATGTTCTCATGGTTGTTGGTGTAAATGGCGTTGGTAAAACCACCACAATAGGCAAGCTGGCATATCAATTCAAAAAGCAAGGATATAAAGTAGTTCTGGGTGCCGCAGATACTTTTCGCGCTGCTGCCATTGACCAATTGCAAGTTTGGGCTGATAGAGTTGGAGTTCCTTTAGTAAAACAACAAATGGGAAGTGATCCGGCATCAGTAGCTTTTGATACGCTTCAATCTGCCGTTTCTCAAAATGCGGATATTGTAATTATTGATACAGCAGGACGTTTGCACAACAAAGTCAATTTAATGAACGAATTGACAAAAGTAAAAAGAGTCATGCAAAAAGTAGTCGCTGATTCACCTCACGACGTATTATTAGTTTTGGATGGTTCTACCGGACAAAATGCTTTTGAGCAGGCCAAGCAGTTTACCGCTGCAACAGAAGTGACTTCTCTTGCCGTGACCAAGCTCGACGGAACCGCAAAAGGCGGAGTGGTTATTGGTATTTCTGACCAATTCCAAATTCCGGTAAAATATATTGGAGTAGGGGAAGGAATTGAGGATTTGCAAGTTTTTAATAAATATGAATTTGTGGATAGTTTCTTCAAGTAATAAGTTATAAATTTTATTCCATAAAAAAAATAAAATTATTTATCTTTACTTTGCGAGTCTTCTAAGTCTTGTTTTGGCTAATTGTTTAAGACAACCGAACGATTCTTTTTTACTTTGTATTATTGGGACTTGGTTTGGTATTATTTCTATTTGCGGTTCTAAATAAATTCAGAAATAAATAATTTACTGGTATAAAGCATTAATTTTTTGCCACAAAGTTTCATCGAAATCTGACAAAGCCAAATTCACATTATCGGCAGCATCGCCCATTCTGATGACAACCATTTTCTTGCTCGGTACCACATATATTTTTTGGTCATTTTTTCCCAAAGCCATAAACATGTCATTTGGCGCTGACGGAATGATACTTCCCGGAAGCTGTAATTGCGACTGTGGTAAATGATAACTTGATTTTCCGTTCAGCCACCATAAATATCCATAAGACAGATTAATAGATTGTGAAGTAGTTGTTGCGGCATTAAAATAATTTTCATTCACGATTTGTTCCGAATTCCATTTACCTTTGTTGAGCATCAATAGCCCAAAACGCGCCATGCTTCTTGTAGTACTCGCATAAACACTATTGTTGTCTAACACAAACCAACTTCCATTCATTCCAATTTTATCTCTTAATTTTGTGTTGAAATAGTTACTATAGGTTTGTCCGGTAGCTTTGGCAATTACATCCTGTAGCTTTACGTAAACATTGTGGTATGCCCAACGAGTTCCTGCATCAGCACTATAAGTCAGGCAATCAGGTGTGACACAATCTCCATTGGCAATATCTTCTATACCTGAAGTCATGGTAAGCAGGTTTTTATTGGTAATCAAATTCTCTTTGGCTAAAGGCAAGCTTGTCCAGCCGGTTCCCAAATAATTAGAAACCTTATTGTTTATATTCAAAAAACCTTCCTGTTCCGCAATTCCGGTTACGGTAGATGTTAGCGTTTTCCCTGCGCTCGCCCAATACCAATTTGTAGTTGCCAAATGGCCGTTGAAATAGTTTTCCAATATGATTTTTCCATTCACAAGTATGATGAATCCTTTGGAATGTTTCAATTCTAAATAATCCAATAAAGGTTGCACTGCAGTTGGGTTCCAATTCATATTGGAAATTGTTTTTGATTCCCAAATATCACCTGTTAAAGGCGGGAAATACATATTTTCATTGGAGGTTGGTTTTTCTTCATCTGAAGAACCGCAACTAATAATGGGAAAGAAAATTAGAAAGAGGAGTAGTGTTTTTTTCATTTTATCAAATTTGGAAGTAAGACTTTAAAAGTATGAAATAGTTTAATCGATTCATTTTTTTATCAATCAAAATAGTAGTATTTTTATGTTTTTAAAACGCATTATGAAAAAAGCAGCTTTAATTGCATTTATTTCGTTCCTTTCTATTGCTTGCAATTCTAAAATTAATTCTTCAGATCTATCTAAGATTAATGGGTATTGGGAAATTGAAAAGGTAATTTTCCCTGATGGAACTCATAAGGAATATACAATAAATGAAACCTTTGATTATTTTGGCGTAAAAAACAATGTTGGAATTCGAAAAAAAGTGACGCCACAATTGGACGGGACTTTTTTGGTAAATGACGATTCTGAGAAAGTAGTCATAAAAGAAGAAAATGGAAAACACTATCTCTATTATAGCACTTTTTACACCAAGTGGAAAGAGGAATTGTCTTTTATTTCAGATGAAAAACTGGTTTTGATAAATGAAGCTAAAAATGAATATCATTATAAAAGAGCAGCACCAATAACTATTTTAGGAGATGGCAAAAAGACTAAATAACGAGAGTTCCATTGGAGACGTTTTGAAAGAAATCATCCAAGTCAATAAATTACAACCCGGAATGGATCAAATTTCAGTTAAAGAAGCTTGGGTTTCCTTAATGGGCAATGGAGTTAACAGTTATACTAAAAACGTAATCCTTAAAGGAGGTACATTATATGTAGAGCTAACTTCGGCTGTTTTACGTGAAGAGTTAAGTTATGGGAAAGACAAAATAATCAAAATGATAAACGACGAACTTCGGAGGGATATTGTTACGGCCGTTGTTTTGAGGTAGATTACTTAGATCATAAGAAATCCCGCTTCTAGAATAGACTGCCCCCAAAAAAAGCAGACACTATTTTTGGGGATTACTATTCAATGAAAATTTTTACTGGTTTGATAGATGCTTTTTTGGATGTTAAAAGATACAAACCAGATGCTATATATTCTGGCAACTGATTTTTCCCATCAATAAGTTTGATGTTTTTTATACTTTGACCAGTCATTGAAATGAGGTCAAAGCAAGTCTCTTCTAATAATCCTTTTACCCAAACTTCGCGGTTACCAATCTGTTTTATATCAAAGTCCGACTTTATAAAATTGTCCGTTGCCAAATCGGTTTGGGCAAAAAGCCATTGGTACGCGGCTTTAAATTCTCCTCTCCAATAACTTTCGGTATGGGTTCCGTAGGAATCAATTTTTGTAAACACGTTTGAATTAATTACTCCTTTAGCAATTAAATTACTTTCTACCGAATTGATGTCTGAAACGATAGATGTAGTTTCTTTTTGTCCGGCAACAAAATATAGCCTTAAGTTATTTACAATATTGCTGTTATTGGTAATGTAGCTGTTTAAATCTGTTAGTGCAAACCAAAAGGCAGGACTGAATACTCCAACTTTCTCAAATTTATCTGGAAATTCACATGCTCCATATACAGAAATAAAGGCACCCATAGAACTTCCTATTAAGGCATTAAATTGTGGTTGGGTTTTTGTCTTAAAATTAGAATCGATATAGGGCTTTAAAGTTTCGGCAATAAATTGGATGTATTCATCACCTTTTCCTCCAGCGTTATAACTCGTATTTATCCAAGGTGAATATTCGTTTAAACGTTCTGAACCGCCGTTGTCAATTCCTACTACGATGGCCCCATAATCCCCTTGGTTAAATAACGTATTTAAGGTTTCATCTATTTGCCATTCTCCAGAAAATGAGGTGGCATTATCAAAGAGATTTTGTCCATCTTCCATATACAAAACGGGGTAGGTTTTTGTTGAAGTGTAATAGTCTGGTGGAAGATAGAGCCAAATTTTTCGCGATTTATTCAATTGTGGCATAAAAAAAGTAGGATTCAGAATCTGTACATTGGATGCAGCTGTGCTGACAGAATTACTTCCGCTGATGTCTTCCCAGGAAAGAATGGTAAAATTTAGTGTTTGTGGTAAACCAGTAAAAGTAAATGTTCTATTGGGTAAGAATCCACCAGAAGCGTTTCCTTCATCGGTTGGCCAACTGCCTCTTGTGAACTTAAAATTTACGGTTCCTTTGCCTTCAGGAATTATAATTTGCCAACTGCCTAAGCCATCCGATTGAAGAAGGTAATTTGCATCTCCAGGATTCCAAGTATTAATATCGCCGGCCAAATATATAGGAGCATTGGCGGGTGTATTGCTAGGAATAGAAGTTATATTAATAGTTACCTGACAGATAGTAAATTGGTATACGAGTAATGTAAGGGATAAAGAAATAAATTTCATGAATTTAATTTTAGTTTAGTAAAATTAGGTAAATTTTTATCAAAGAGATGTAAATAGAAGAAATGTTTTCTAAATCAAAAGTTAATAGAAAGGAGGATGAAATTTTAAAATGTATTTTTGTCAAAATAAAAACTCCAAAAAATAGTTATATAAAAGGATCCAATAAATTATTTAGAATGAAAAAGATTAAGTTTTGTTTTTTTACTGTTTTTGTGGTATTTCTTATCAGTCAAGCTATTTTGGCGCAAACGGATATCAATAAATTAGATGATAAAGGGAAAAAACAAGGTGTTTGGAAAGGCATTTATCCGGAATCCAAAAGACTAAGATATGAGGGGACTTTTGACCACGGAAAAGAAATTGGTATTTTTAATTTTTTTGATGATACAAAAGCACAATCCATAATTGCCACTAGAGAATTTAATAGTAAAGATAATTCAGTGTATACTATTTTTTATGATCAAAAAAAGAATAAGGTAAGTGAAGGGAAACAAGTCAACAGATTGTACGAAGGACAATGGAAATATTACCACGAATCCTCAAAAGAAGTTATGACCATTGAAAATTATAAAAAAGGAAAACTTGATAAGTTGCGCAGTGTTTTTTACCCAAGTACAAAAATTGCAGAAGAAACCAATTATGTGAATGGTGTTAAACAAGGGAAATATAAAAAATATTCCGAAAAAGAGGGTGTGGTTCTTGAAGAATCGAATTATAAAAACGACGAATTTGATGGTCTGGCAGTTTATAAAGATCCGCTTGGGAATATAGTGGCTCAGGGAAAATATGTGAATGGAAAGAAAAAAGGAATCTGGCAATTCTTTGAAAATGGAAAACTGGTAAGTGAAGAAAATATGTCAAAGGTTAAGAAAGTCGTAAAACCTAAAACCAAATAAATTTTAAATTGTACTTTTGCAGGTAAATTTTTGTAAATGAAACGTGTAGTTGTTGGGCTTTCGGGAGGTGTAGATTCTAGTGTTGCTGCTTATTTATTGCAACGGCAGGGGTATGAAGTTATTGGCCTTTTTATGAAAAATTGGCATGATGATTCCGTAACCATATCTGATGAGTGTCCTTGGTTGGAAGATAGCAATGACGCCCTTCTTGTTGCCGAAAAACTTGGGATTCCTTTTCAAACGGTTGATTTAAGCAAGCAATACCAAGAAAAAATCGTTGACTACATGTTCAGCGAATATGAAAAGGGGCGCACTCCAAATCCGGATGTTTTGTGCAACCGTGAAATTAAATTCGATGTCTTTATGAAAATTGCACTAAGTCTTGGTGCCGATTATGTTGCTACAGGCCATTATTGCAGAAAAGGAGAAATTGAAGTTGATGGAATGCCAGTTTATCAATTGTTGGCGGGGGTTGATGAGAACAAAGACCAATCGTATTTCCTCTGTCAGCTGTCCCAAGAACAATTGGCTAAATCATTATTTCCGATTGGAGAATTAACAAAACCAGAAGTGCGCGAAATTGCTGCCGAAATGGAATTGGTCACCGCTGATAAGAAAGATTCTCAAGGATTATGTTTTATTGGAAAAGTGCGTCTGCCAGAATTTTTACAACAAAAATTACAAGCTAAAGCTGGGTTGATTTTCGAAATTGATCCCAATCAAGAAATCTATACTTTGGAAAAACCCACTCATAAAAACCAAGAAGAAGCACTCGTTTACGAATCTACTTCTATTGACTATACTCCTGAAATGGGAAAAGTGGTAGGCAAGCATCAAGGAGCTCATTATTTTACAACAGGGCAAAGAAAAGGACTCAATGTAGGAGGAACTAAGGAAGCATTATTTGTAATAGCGACGAATGTAAAAACCAATACGATTTATACAGGCCAAGGAAGTCAACATCCTGGATTGTTTAAAAAAGCACTTTTTGTTGCCCAATCAGAAGTGCATTGGATTCGTAAGGATTTGGCGATTGCTAATATGGAAACCATGAAAGTGATGGCAAGAATCAGATACCGTCAACCTTTGCAAAGTGCCACTTTATATCAATATGAAAACGGGATATATGTTTCTTTTGATGAACCCCAATCGGCAATTACTCAAGGTCAATTTGTGGCATGGTACCATAGAGAGGAATTGTTAGGTTCAGGAGTGATTTCATAATTTTACTTCGATAGAAAATCGCCAATTCATTAAAGCTTAATCGCGGAATATATTCATTTATATACAATGAAACTGTTATCCTCTGACCGAAAAATCCTGAAAAAATAATGAATAAAATCACGCAACTTTTCAAAATAAAATATCCAATAATTCAGGGTGGAATGATTTGGAATAGCGGGTACAAATTAGCAAGTGCCGTTAGTAATGCCGGTGGTTTAGGGTTGATTGGGGCTGGGTCTATGTATCCCGAAGTTTTAAGGGAGCATATCCTTAAATGTAAAAAAGCTACGGATAAACCTTTTGGGGTTAATGTACCCATGTTGTATCCAAATGTAGAAGAAATCATTAAAATCATTATTGAAGAAGGGGTGAAAATTGTTTTTACTTCGGCTGGAAATCCAAACACTTGGACTGCGCTATTAAAAGAAAATGATATCACGGTTGTTCATGTAGTGAGTAGTTCTAAATTTGCATTAAAGGCACAAGAGGCGGGGGTAGATGCCGTTGTAGCGGAAGGTTTTGAAGCTGGAGGGCATAACGGAAGGGATGAAACAACTACGCTGACTTTAATCCCGATGGTTAAGGAACAAATTAAGATTCCGTTAATAGCCGCTGGAGGAATTGCCACAGGGAAAGGCATGTTAGCCGTCATGATTTTAGGTGCCGATGGAATTCAAGTCGGAAGCCGTTTTGCAGCTTCCGTTGAGTCCTCATCTCATGAAAATTTCAAAAAAAAGATAACAGAAACTAAAGAAGGGGATACGCAATTAACCTTAAAAGAGTTGGCACCTGTCCGCTTGATTAAGAACAAATTTTATCAAGACGTTCAGGATTTGTATGCAAAGTGTCCAACAATTGACGAATTAAAAACCTTACTCGGAAGAGCAAGGGCAAAACGAGGAATGTTTGAAGGGGATTTGATTGAAGGGGAATTAGAAATCGGGCAAATAGCCGGAATGATTCACGAAATCAAACCTGTTAGTGAAATTGTAAATGAGATAATCCGTGAATTTGAATTTTCGAAAACAGATATAAAAAACATGAATTTTTAATTGACTACTTTTGTAGCCAAATTATTTAAAAAATGATGCGCCTAAAAAAAATATTTTTGATTTTATTCCTAATAGTGGGAATGCAATATTCATATTGTCAAATTTATAAATTCCAATCGACAGGTTTTAGCGTTTTGGAAAAAAATGATAAGGGAGATTGGGGAAAATGGTCTGATTTACAAAATACGTCCTTAATCATTACACTAGATACAAATAAAAACAGAATTATCATATATTCTCAAGAAATTCAACTTTACAAAATTGTAAATTATGAAACCAAACAGGTGAGTGGGGATAATGAAATTAATGCTTTTACCTGTAGCAATGATGATGGGGAGCCTTTTGTGATTTCTATTATTACCAGAAAAAATCAAGGAAATAGAAAGCAGCTTTATATCAATCAAAAAAAGGTTATCATTGTATATAATATTGTAAATTTTATCGATACAATTAAAAAATAAACTTTATATTATTTTAGTTATTCGTAAATTTTATGGAATCACTACCGGTAGATAGATTCCTTTTATCGGACTTTTTTTTCTAAACTTCTAGATTACGTTTAACTCATTTTTTGTTATTTTAATCTTAAATAAAATTGAAAATTATTTAAAAAGAATAGAATATTGCCGCTCAAAATGACTTTTTCATTTTGAATTATTATGCTAAAATGCTTAATTTGTCTTTAAAATAGCATTAATCCTTTTTTTAAGGTACGATATTTATTTCAAAAATTATAATGAAATAGTTTGTATCAATCCTTAGCTTAAATTTTTCTAAAATGATTGCCCATTGCATTTATTTAGAAAATGTAATAATATCGTGTCAATAAAGTCGAAATGGCATTAGTTTTATTTTCTTTTGGTATTGCAATATTCAAATAATCAAGCATTTAAACAAGTGTTAATTTTTTAACGGTTATTTAAGGCTATTTTGTAAAATGGATACAAATTTTTTTCTACACATCGGAGCGGTATTATTTTTATACTTTTCATGGTTGGCAAGGGTTTAAATTGCCAAATATTAAAATATTTTTAGTAAAATTGATTGTAATAATAAAAAAAGTTGCATTTTTGTAATAGTGTATATAATGTTGTTATTTTTTAACACTTGCTATGTTTTTGTTTAATTCCTAAAATAATTGATCGCTTTTGTTGAATTATTATAATAAATTTTTTGTTTTCGAAAACGTTATATATTTGCCTTTTAAATTTCCTAATTTGTCAATTTGTATGCTTATGAGAATTATTACTCTTAGTAGAAAAAAAATATTTCAGATCTTCTCTTTTTCGGCATTTTTTCTTAGCCTGACAAGTATATCTGCGCAATGTCCCACAGTTGCAAATTCAAATCAGACCTTTTGTGATTTACAATTACCTACAATTGGCAATCTTGTTGCTACGCCTAATGGTAATGGTGTAGTTTGGTATGATACGGCAACTTCGGTAACGCCATTGTTAAGTTCAGCCGATTTAATAAATGGAGAGGATTATTTTGCAGATGACAACTCAGGAAGTTGTGGCGTAAGACAAAAAGTAGTTGTGACTATTTATTTACCTCCAACCGGAAATTCTCTTCAAGGGCCGTGCGTGTCAGATTTAAATGAAGCTACAATTGCAAATTTTACCCTAGTTGGGAATAATATAAAATGGTATTCAGGACCTGCTGGAGGATCTCCCAAGCTTTTAACTGAGGTTTTGGTTAATGATAATATATATTGGGCAAGCCAAACAAATCCGAATACAGGTTGCGAAACTTCTAGGTATGCAGTAAGAGCAACGGTTAGTTTGGTTCCTGTTCCTACGGGGAATCCATTACAAAAATTTTGTAATGATCCCTCAAGTCCACCAACTGTGGCTAATTTAGTTGCCAGTGGGAGTAATAATTGGTATTCCGCTCCCTCTGGAGGATTCCCATTGCCAACAACGGCGCTATTAGTTGATGGAAAAGATTATTATGCCACCACAGTTGTTCTTCCTTGTGAGAGTGCAACTCGTTTTCAGGTTACTGTTTCTTTAGGAAAGATCAATAAAGCAGGAACAGCTGGAACAAAAAATATTTGTATCACTGATGTAGCTGCGACGGCTCCTTTTAATTTGTTTAATCTACTTGGAGGAACTCCAGATAATACGGGGTCTTGGACTGGTCCATTACCCACGATTAACGGGAATTTAGGAACGGTAGATGTTTCTACTTTAACTCTTCCTGGGGATTATAAATTCACCTACACCGTAGTTGGAGATGGGGTTTGTCCGCAAGCTCCACAAACAGTTACGATTACTGTTGTGCCATTACCTGTGGCTTCTATAGCTGCCAATCCTACAGTTTGTTCAGGATCAAGTACTGTTGTGAATTTTACCGGAACGCCAAATGCTACCGCGACCTATAACGTGGGTGGTGGAGCAAACAAAACAATTGTGTTGGATGCAGGAGGTAATGCAACCTTGGTGACTCCAGTATTACTTGCAGATGTTACTTATAACTTAATTAGCGTAGCTTCAGGTATCCTGCCGAGTTGTGGTCAGGTACAGCCGCAAAGTATTGTGATAAAAGTTTTGCCACTGCCGACAGTTGTTATTTCGCCTAGTACCACAATTTGTGCTAGCTCAAGTGCTACTGTAACTTTTACAGGAACACCGGATGCAACGGTAACTTATACAATAAATGGGGGAAGCAATCAAACTATAGTTTTGAATAGTTTAGGTTTAGGTTCAATAGTAAACACTTATGCCGCGACAACTACTTTTACATTGGTTAGTATAGCAACAGCAGGTATGCCAAGTTGCGTTAAAATTTTAGCTCAAAGCATTACTATAACGGTGGTTGACCCAATTGCAAGTGTAAGTGTTCCCAATACAACAGTTTGTTCATCAGCAAGTCCTACACTAAATTTTACAGGAACGCCAAATGCAATAGTCACCTATAAAGTCAATGGTGGTTTAGATCAAACGATACAGCTCGATAATTCAGGAAAAGCAGCAGTGCCAACGAATTATGTTTTAAACACTACAATAACTTTGGTTAGTGTGGTAACAACTGTTGCTCCAATTTGTAGTAAACTTTTGAACCAAAGTATCATATTAACGGTAATAGATCCAACGGCAAATGTAAGTGTAGATAAACCAATTGTTTGTTCGGCGGATAATAATACCATATTAACTTTTACGGGTACGCCAAATGCAATAATTACCTATAAAGTCAATGGCGGTCTAGATCAAACAATTATTCTTGATGGTTCAGGAAAAGTAACTTTAGCAACTAAATATGGTGCAAACACTACAATAACCTTAGTAAGTGTGGTGACAACGGGTGTTCCAGGTTGTACTAAACTTTTGAACCAAAGTATTACGATTACGGTAATAGATCCAACCGCAAGCGTGAGCATTAATAACGCAACAGTTTGTTCGGTAGATAATACTCCAGTAACTTTTACAGGTACGCCAAATGCAATCGTTACCTATAAAATCAATGGTGGTTCAGATCAAACAATAGTACTAGATGGCTCAGGAAAAGCAATATTAGCAACAAGTTACTCCGTAAATACCACAATAACTTTAGTGAGCGTGGCGACAACTATTGCCCCAATTTGTAGCAAACTTTTGAATCAAAGTATCACCATAAAAGTGATAGACCCAACTGCAAGTGTTAGTATCGACAACACGACTGTTTGTTCGTCAGATAATACTCCGGTAACTTTTACAGGTACGCCAGATGCCATAGTTACTTATACAGTTAATGGAGGTGCAAACCAAACGATTACACTTGATGGTACGGGAAAAGCGACGTTAGCAACTAAATATGGTGCGAATACTACAATAACTTTAGTAAGTGTGGCAACTACAGGTGTTCCAAGTTGCAGTAAACTTTTGAACCAAAGTGTCACGATAACAGTAATAGATCCAACGGCAAGCGTGAGTGTTGATAACGCCACAGTTTGTTCTGTGGATAATACTCCGGTAACTTTTACGGGTACGCCAAATGCAATCGTTACCTATAAAATCAATGGTGGTTCAGATCAAACAATAGTACTAGATGGCTCGGGAAAAGCAACTTTAGCAACAAGTTACTCCGTAAATACTACAATAACTTTAGTGAGTGTAGTGACAACAGGTGTTCCGAGTTGCAGTAAACTTTTGAATCAAAGCATCACTATAAAGGTGGTAGACCCAACCGCAAGTGTTACTGTCGACAACACGACAGTTTGTTCGTCAGACAATACTCCAGTAACTTTTACAGGTACGCCAGATGCCATAGTTACTTATACAGTTAATGGAGGTGCAGACCAAACGATTACACTCGATGGTTCAGGAAAAGCGACGTTAGCAACTAAATATGGTGCAAATACTACAATAACTTTAGTAAGCGTAGTGACTACAGGTGTTCCGAGTTGCAGTAAACTTTTGAACCAAAGTATTACGATATCAGTAATAGATCCGATGGCAAGCATGAGTGTTGATAATACCACAATTTGTTCGTCAGGGAATTCTACAATAACTTTTACGGGTACACCAAATGCAATAGTTACATATACGGTTAATGGTGGTTTAAACCAAACGATTACACTTAATGGTTCGGGTACTGAGACATTGGCAACGAATTACGCCTTAAACACGACCATAATTTTAGTAAGTGTAGCGACAACAGGTGTTCCGAGTTGTAGTAAACTTTTGAACCAAAGTATCACGATAACAGTAGCAGATCCAACGGCAAGTATGAGTGTTGATAATTCAACCATCTGTTCAAGCTCTAATGCCACAGTTACATTTACAGGTACTCCGGATGCCACAGTAACTTATACTATTAACGGAGGAGGTAGTCAAACAATACTTCTAAATAACTTGGGTGTTGCGACTATAACTAATTCATATGCTTCACCAACAACGTTTGATCTCGTTAGTATAACTTCCTCAGGTACACCAGGATGTAGTAAATTGCTAACGGGTTCAGGTTCCATTACAGTTGCTGTTTTACCTTTGCCAACCGCTGATCTTATTACTGCCTCAAATATTTGTTTGGGTTCAGATGCAACTATTACTTTTTCGGGTACACCAAATGCGACCGTTACGTATACAGTAAATGGAGGAAGTGATCAATCAATTGTTTTAGATGGAGCGGGAACTGCCGTAATTACTACTGCATTATTAGCCACCACTACTTATGCTTTAGTAAAGGTTGATTCTTTTGGATCGCCAAGTTGTAGTAATCCATTAAATAAAGCGGTTACCATAAACATCAATCCATTACCAACAGTTAAAATTTCTTCTTCCAATACTGCAATCTGTTCTGGTAATAATGCAAGTATAACTTTTACTGGAACTCCGAATTCAATTGTTACCTATACCATTAATGGAGCGAATAGTTCTACTATAAATATCGGCTCTTCTGGAGTTGCCACTTTAAATATTGCATTGATTGCTACATCTAAATTTGACTTAGTAAGTATTGCTCTAGATGGTCCACCAAGTTGTAGTCAGGTTCAATCTGGATCTACAACAATCAACGTGACGCAACCTCCAAAAGCGGGAAGCAACGCTAACCTTTCTATATGCAGTGGAGGGGGGGAGCAAAATTTATATTTGTTATTGGGATCTTCTGCACAAGCAGGTGGGACATGGAAACCCGCTTTAGCAAGTGGTACTGGAATGTTTGATCCAAAGGTAGATGTATCGGGTGATTATATTTATACCGTATCAGGAACTCCGCCTTGTGCGAATGATACCGCTTTAGTAACAGTAACAATTCTTCCGGCTTCCGATGCAGGAATTGACAGATCTGCAAATTTATGTTCGAACGCAGTTCCTGTAGATTTAATTACTTTTCTTGGTGGGACACCTCAGACAGGTGGAACATGGTCTCCTGCTTTGAAGAGTGGTACTGGCGTTTTTGATCCTTCAATTGATTTGGCAGGTACATATGTTTATACTATTAGTGGTGTTGCACCTTGCGGAGATGATACCGCTACCATTACAATGACAATTACACCTGGTCCAGAGGCTGGAACATCTCAAAATGTTGTCTTCTGTCAAAATAGTGCAAAACAAGATTTATTCTCACTTTTAGGTACTACTGCACAATCGGGAGGAACGTGGTCTCCTGCTTTGGTAAGCGGTTCTGGAATTTTTGACCCATCAGTAGATTTGGCTGGAGTTTATACCTATACCCTTAGCGGAACTCAACCTTGCGATAAAGATACCGCTACTGTGACCGTGACAATCAACCCAATTCCGGATGCAGGTATTGATAATACCGTAGCGATATGTTCAAATGTAAATCCTGTAGATTTATTTTCTTACCTTCTTGGGACACCACAATCAGGAGGAACTTGGACACCTGCTTTAGATAGTGGAACAGGTATGTTTAATCCAAAGATTGACACGGCAGGAAAATATACTTATACGGTTGGAAGCACATTTTGCACAACGGATTCTGCAGAATTAACCATAAATATTACCCACGGTCCAGATGCCGGATTGCCAGGAACCCTAACTTTATGTAAGACAAGTGGAACACAAGATTTGTTTGCAAGTTTAAAAGGAGCTCCAGACTTGGGTGGAACTTGGTCTCCTGCGCTTGCTAGTGGTTCAGGAATTTTTAATCCAGCAGTAGATCCAGCGGGAATTTATACGTACACCCTTAGCGGAAATCAACCTTGCGATAATGATACCGCAACGGTAACAGTGACTGTAGATCCGATACCCAATGCAGGAACTTTTGTTGGTGTTCAAAAGGTTTGTACTTCAGCGGGAACATTTGATTTATTTACTTTGTTGAAGGATAATCAATCCGGTGGAGTTTGGACTGATGGTGCAAATTTACCTTTAACATCAAGTACCATTACTATTTCAACGTTTACTCCAAATACCTATAGTTATACTTACACGGTTACCAACTTATGTGGAAGCGATTTTGAAACCGTACAATTTACGGTACTGCCTAATCCGGTATTAAATTCTTCGAATATTGCGGTTAGTTCTGCTAATTGTAAAGGGAATAATGTAACAGTATCCTTGTCTAATATGGTTGAGGGCAGTTATATTATAGATTATTATCTATCAATACCTAATGAGTTACTCAATCAAAGTGCAAGTGTATCAATTGATAATAAAGGAACAGGTTTCTTTACTATTAATGCTTCGGCTGTACCTAATGATGGGACTACAACAATTACAATTTCTAGAATCACAAATGTATTATCTGGATGTACGACTATTGTCAATCCAAATATAACCGCTCAGATTATTATACGCCCAAGTTCTAATTTGGAAAATACCAATTTGAGCATAGTTAATATTTGTATAGGAAGTGATGCTACAGTTTCGATTAGTAATGCTGTTGGTTTGCCTGATGGGGATTACCAATTCAATTATACGGTTAATACGATTCCTCCAGGCACACCAAGCACAGGGATTACAGGAATAGTTAATGTTTTAGGTGGTTCTTCGGTATCGCCCTTTACAATTCCAGCTTCTTATTTGTTAACTGCTACGAATTTTAATTTTTCAATCAATGCAATTACCAGTCTTTCTTCTGGATGTAATAATTTAAGTGAAGATGCTAATGTAGATTTCCAAGTGTTTCCAATACCAAATGCTTCAGGCGCAACACTTAATGCAGCAACAGCCTGTATCAATTTTTCAAATGAAGTAACCATCTCTGGAGCCAATAGTTTGAGTGATGGATATTATGACATTATTTATCAATTATCGGATGCAAGTACTGCAACAGCGACAGTTCCTGTTCTCTTTAGTAGTGGAAAGGGAAGTTTCATGATTCCAGGTACGGATTTAAATAACTCTGGGAATGTAACCGTTACTATTTCCGAAATTAAATCTCAAGTAAGTTCTTGTGGAACATCAGGTAGTACTTTAATTCCATTTGCATTTGTGGTAACTCAATTAGATACTCCAATTCTTGTTTCAAAAGGAAATGAATTCTGTGACTATGAAAAACCTACAATTGCGAATTTATCAAGCAATATTTCAACTTCAGAAACAGTAGTTTGGTATGATGCGGCTACTGGAGGTACTGCATATAATACCACCGATTTACTGGAAGACGCAAAGGTTTATTATGCCGCTCTAAAATCAACTTATGGTTGTGAAAGTTTAATTCGTTTGCAAGTGACTACGGACTTGAAAAAATGTAAAGACCTCTTGATTCCGGATGGTTTTTCGCCAAACAATGATAATGTTAACGATACGTTTGAAATTAAAAATTTAGCAGATGCTTATCCGAATTTTAAATTAGAAATCTTTAACAGATACGGAAATGTACTCTATAAAGGGAATATAAATACGCCATTTTGGGATGGAACTACTTCAGAAGGTGGAATAAAATTAGGAGACTCTTTACTTCCAGTAGGTGTTTATTTCTATATTTTAGAATTCAACGATGGAGTTAATAGTCCAAAACAAGGCCGAATCTATTTAAGTAGATAAATCAAATACAAGATGAAAAAAGGAAGAAATAGATATTTAGTTTTTATTGGCGTTTTTCTAGTTTCCACTCTAGCAAAAGCCCAACAAGATCCACAGGTTACACAATATATGTATAATATGAGTGTGATAAATCCGGCATACGCTACAGATACTGAGGGGGTGGTTAATTTGGGAGGATTGTATAGAACACAATGGGTTGGTGCAGTGGGAGCTCCAAAAACAGGGAGTTTATTTGTTCATTCACCTATCGCGAAGAAAGTAGAAATGGGGTTGTCTTTTGTTAATGATGTTATTGGTGACGTTGTGCATGAGAATAATATCTATGTCGATTTTGCCTATGTGTTGCCAATTTCAGACAAGAATAAATTGTCCTTCGGATTAAAAGGCGGAGTCACTATTTATGATGTGGATTTTGCAGGTTTTAAATACACTGATAATTTGCCCGATAATGCTTTTGATAACGTCAACAAAACGTTACCCAATGTTGGTGCTGGAACATTTTTCTTCAGTGATAACTATTATTTAGGGTTGTCTGTTCCTAACTTGCTGACGACAAAGCATATGGAAAGTAAAAACGGAATTAATTATACTGGAGTTGAAGCCATTCATTACTTTTTTACTGGAGGGTATGTATTCGAATTGAATCCGAATTTGAAATTCAAGCCGGCATTTATGATGAAAGGCGTTTCAGGAGCTCCTTTGTCTTTAGATTTAACCGCAAATTTTTTGATAAATAATCTGGTAGGACTAGGTGCTGGTTATCGTTTAGATGATTCGGTTAGTGGCTTGGTTAATTTTTATGTTACACCTACTTTACGAATTGGATATTCATACGATTATACATTATCTAATCTTGGAAAATACAATTCTGGATCACACGAAATATTTTTATTGTTTGATATAGACACGTCTATTCTATCTTCAAAAGGATATGAAAAATCACCTAGGTTCTTCTAATAACAAAAAGAAAATGAAAAAATACACCTATATCCTTTTTATATTTTGTTTTAGCCTCACTATTTTTGGTCAAAAAGTAAGTGAAAAGAAAGCGAATATTTTATTCGAAAAGAAATCGTATGTGAAAGCTGCGGAAATGTATGAACAAGTCAAAGAAAACCAAAACGTATTGCAAAATCTAGGGGATTGTTACTACAATAATTCTCAAATGAAAGATGCCGTTCGGGTTTATGGGAAGTTATTTTTGACCTTTAAAGAACATATAAATCCCGAATTTTATTTTAAATACGCCCAATCATTATTAGGAATTGCAGACTATCCCAAAGCGGATGTCATCATGAGTGAATATTTAAAATACAATGTGAGCACGACAAATTTTATTGCTAATCTTGCCACAAGTATTCCTTTCAATTACGTAATTCAACCCATGACAAAAAACACGACAAACTGTGATTTTGGGTTGTCATTAAATGGAGGAAAAGTGGCATTCGCGTCATCAAGAAATACAGATTCTAAGTCGAGTACTTGGAATGATATGCCTTATTTGGATCTATTTAGTGCCGAAATAAATGACAAAGGAATGTTGACCAATGTAGCGCCTTTTCCAAAAGAAATCAATACCAAAACCCATGAAAGTTCTGCCACATTTAGTCCCGATGGGCGCTTTATGTACTTTAATAGAACGAATGACAAAAAAGTTAAAATTGGCGAAGTAAAAGTTGCCGGAATTAAAATTTATAAAGCCGAATTCATTGATGGGAAATGGGAGAATATAAAATCGTTGCCATTTTGCAGTGATTTTTACTCTACTGAACATCCTGCATTAAGCAAAGATGGCAAAAAATTATATTTTGCCAGTGACATGCCTGGATCAGTAGGGTCTTTTGATATTTTTGTGGTTGATGTAAATGAAGATGGTACTTTTGGTACGCCACAAAATATGGGTAATGTCATTAACACAATTCATAGAGAACAATTTCCAGTCATTTCTGATGACGGATCAATTCTTTATTTTGCTTCCGATGGCCATCAGGGATTAGGCGGACTGGATATTTTCATGAGTAAATCCAAAGAAGGAGTTTTTGGTAAGCCTTTAAACCTTGGAGAAAATATTAATAGCAACTTAGATGATTTTGCTTACCTGTTTGATGAGAAAAATAATAAAGGTTATTTTTCATCTAATAGAAAAGGATGTGATAATTTGTACAGTTTTACCAGAATTGAAAATGAAAAAAGATTTGTAATTGAAGGTGAAGTAAAAGATAAAAACACTCAATATTTATTGCCAGGAACCTTAGTGTCTTTGTATGACGATAAAGAAGTTTTGCTAACACAAATGCTAGTTGGGGCCGATGCCAAATATACTTTTACTACGGAACCAAATAAAAAATACAGAATTGAAGCAGCTAAGGATTTCTACATTCCACATAGTGAAGAATTCACTACAAATGAAGATGGTAAATTAGAATATACCATTGAATTGTTTATGGAATGTTATGATGATGCCGAAGAAATCGTTTCGAAACGTCAGGATGGAAAAGTACAGATTGTACTTGAAAATATCTATTTCGATTTGAATAAATGGGAAATCAAACCAGAAGCGGCAAAAATCTTAAATGTACTTTTAGACTTGCTAAATAAGTATCCCGAAATGGAAATTGAATTGGGAGCACATACGGATTCCCAAGCTTCTGACACATACAACTTATTACTTTCAAACAAGCGTGCCGCATCCACCTTAGAGTATTTAGTCAAAAACGGAATAAGTCGTAAAAGACTCCGATCAAAAGGATATGGAGAATCAGTTCCATTAATAAATTGTGGTAAATCTAAACCATGCACCGAACAAGAGTATTCCATTAATAGACGTTGCGAGTTTATTATTTTAAGATAATAACGTTGATGAAGAAAAATGCCATTGGAAACAATGGCATTTTTTTGCTCCAGGTTAACATAAAAAGTGTTTTTTACATAACGGTATTGCTTTATTGTTAATTCTTATAGTTCTTTTATTTACATCATATTAAACACCTATTTTTGTTTAAATTTTAACGAATACATGAAATCGCCACCAACATTAATTTTTTGCAAACAAACAGCAATATATACAAGGACGATATCATATATAACAGATAAAAATTAAATTATACCTATATGAAAAAGTTAATTTTGTTTTTTGCACTTACAATGATTCTGAATGTTCAGGCCCAACAACAGCGCCCAAAACTTGTGGTGGGTATCGTGGTCGATCAAATGAAAATGGAATATCTATACCGTTTTTCAGATGATTTTTCTGCCAATGGCTTCAAGAAACTGATGGGAAAGGGATATACCTTTCATAACATGCATTACAATTATGTGCCAACTTATACAGCTCCTGGGCATGCTTCCATTTATACGGGAACTACACCATCTACACACGGAATTGTGGGTAATGATTGGTTTGACAAGACATTGGGTAAAGAAATTTATTGTACCGAAGACGCTTCTGTAAAAACAATTGGGGACGGAACAGATAAAGAAGGACAAATGTCTCCAAAAAATTTGAAAAGTACCACCATTACCGATGAGTTGCGTTTGGCAACTAACTTTAAAGGAAAAGTCATCGGGATAAGTCTTAAAGATCGCGGAGCCATTTTACCTGCGGGACATTTTGCCAATTGGGCTTTCTGGTATAGCAAAACGGGAGCTTTTATATCTAGTACTTTTTATGGCTCGGCATTGCCGGATTGGGTAACACAATTCAATCAAGAAAAAAGATACATACCCTATATTACCAAAGGTTGGGATTTGTTTAAACCTATAGCAACTTACAATGAAAGTCTTACCGATGAAAATCCATATGAAGGGAAATTATATAACAGTACAGCGCCAGTTTTTCCATATAATTTAAAAGAAATGTATGATAAAAATGATGCGGGAGTTTTAAGATCTACACCGTTTGGCAACAATCTTTTGGCTGATTTTGCCATGAAAACCATTGAAAAAGAAGAATTAGGAAAAGATGACAACACAGATTTTCTTACGGTAAGTTTTTCTTCAACCGACTACATAGGGCATCTTCTCGGGCCGCGTTCCATGGAGTTGCAAGACACCTATTTGCGTTTGGATCAGACCATCGCTGATTTTCTGGTTTATTTGGATAAAACGGTTGGGAAAGATAATTATTTACTATTCCTTACGGCAGACCATGCCGGAGCAGAAAATGTAAATTTTCTTAAAGACAATAAATACGATGTAAAAAGTGTTAGCCCTAAAGATTTGGTAACGTCACTAAAAAAGTATTCTGTAGCTACTTTTGGGGATGATTTGATATTGAATTATTCTAGTTTTAATCTCTTTTTCAATAAAGATATTATTAAAAGTAAAGGGTTGGAATTGTCTAAAGTGAAACAAAGTTTTACAACCTTTTTGATGTCACAGGAACACGTGAAAAGGGTCTATAGCGAAGAAGACATTTTAGCGGCATCGGGTAATGATTTTTATCTCAATTGCATTGCAAGAGGATATGCCCAGGGTGGAGATTTGGTACTATTAGACAAACCTGGGTATATTGAATACCAAGGAACGGGTACTTCACATGGTACTCCATATAGCTATGATACCCATGTGCCACTCCTTTTTTATGGATGTAACATCAAAAAAGGTGAAACACACGATAGAAAAGTGATTACGGAAATTGCTCCAACACTTTCGCAACTGCTTAAAATTCCTTTTCCTAACGGAACGGAGTCTAATGTTTTGTTAGAGATTTTAGATAAATAGCCATACTGTTTTATAAAATGCAAAATCCCGATACTGATTCAGTGATCGGGATTTTTTAGTTGGTGTTGTTGTAGTTTAGTTATGCAGTAGCTACTTCTAAGGGTAACATAATCTGATTTTTTAACAAATCCTCAAACGATTCCCGTTCGCGAATTAAGATGCCTTGGCCGTCTTTCCATAAAACTTCAGCGGGTTTGTATCTGGAGTTGTAGTTAGAGGACATCGAGAAGCAATAGGCGCCGGCATTTCTGAAGCATAAAATATCACCTTCATTAATTTCGGCAATTCTACGGTTGTTCGCAAAAGTATCCGTTTCACAAATGTAGCCCACCACGGTATAGAAACGTTCTTTACCTTTTGGATTAGAGATGTTTTCAATGTGATGTTGCGAACCGTATAACATTGGGCGAATCAAATGGTTGAAACCACTATCAATTCCGGCAAAAACCGTAGAAGTAGTTTGTTTTACTACATTTACTTTTGCCAAAAAGAAACCAGCTTCGCTTACCAAGAATTTACCGGGTTCGAATGCCAAAGTCAGTTCACGACCGTATTCTTTTTCGAAAGCCAAAAAGCGTTTCGACAATTTTTTCCCTAATTCTTCAATGTCCGTTTCAATATCGCCTTTGTTGTAAGGGACTTTGAATCCGCTTCCGAAATCCAGAAAATCTAGTGTTTTAAAATTTTTTGCGGCATCAAAAAGAATTTCTGCAGCATAAAGGAACACCTCAATGTCTAAAATATCTGACCCCGTGTGCATGTGAATCCCGTTAATGTGCATTCTGGTATTTTCTACAATGCGAAGTATGTGCGGCATTTGGTGTATGGAAATTCCGAATTTACTGTCGATGTGCCCCACCGAAATATTCGAATTTCCACCCGCCATTACGTGCGGATTGATGCGGATGCAAACCGGAACGCTAGGATGTTTGGTCCCAAAATGTTCCAATACGGAAAGATTGTCAATATTAATTTGTACGCCCATTTGTGCCACAGCTTCTATTTCTTCAAAAGAAACACCGTTTGGGGTATAAATAATTTGTTCTGGTTGAAAACCGGCGTGCAAACCAAGTTGCACTTCCTGAATGGAAACCGTGTCCAGATTAGACCCAATTTGTCTGAGCAATTGCAAAATAGCCAAATTAGACAAGGCTTTTGTGGCATAATTAATGCGCAAACGCTCCACTTTAGAGAAAGCGGCCGTTAAACGATGGTATTGTGATTTTATTTTTGCGGCATCATACACATATAATGGACTACCGAATTGTTCTGCTAATTGTACTAAATCTTTTGGTTGCATTTCGCTAATTTTTTACAAATTTATTATACTAAAGTGAGACATCAAAGTAAATATCTTAAAATAACAAAATATAACAATGTGTTATATATATAACAATAGGTTTTTTAGGCTTTAGTAAATTTTTAATGGTATAAGTATGGTCGCACTTATTTTTTTGGATTAAAAAATCTAATGTTGGCAGGTATGGAAATCGTTTTGCTTGATGATTTATAAAACCTATATTCAGTTTGCCAAAATCAATAAAATATCAGTTTGTCTTTTTATCCCTTATTTGCTTTGGGTAGGTTTTGCAACTGTATTGAATGTTAGCATTTGGTGGTTGAATAAATAGTTTTAACCCGAATTAATCGTTAGAATTTATGGCATAACGAACTAATGATTCTATGAGGTTAACCTCGATAAAGCAAATATCTAATGCTGATTTGGGTTTAACAATCAGCTCTGATTAAAGTGTGTTTTCAAACAAGTACTAAAAACAAGAGAGGCTGTCTTTTCGGACAACCTCTCTCTTGGAATAATTTTGTTGTAGTGTTTATTGTGACACTATGAAACGTTTTGTTTCTTTTCCTTTACTTGATGTCAAAGATAAAATATAAGTACCGGGGCTTAGATTAAGATTTGAAACATTCAATTCTTTATTAAATCCGTTTACGGAATTCTCTTTTTTAGAATAAAGAGTTGTTCCTCTTATATCAAAAATACTCAATTCAATTTGCTCTGAACCTACAAACGGATAATTTACATTTAAGAAGTTGTTGGTTGGGTTTGGATAAAGAGTTAATGAGTCGTTATTAATCTCTTCCATATTTTTAGCAGTAGCTAATGTTGCTGCGTATGGAGCTGTGTTTGATATGTTTTTTACGGTTCCGTCTGAATTAAATTCTATCCATGTATCTGCATTTATTCCTGTAAAATCTTTCGTTTGAGCAGTCCCAAAAATAAATAAACAACCTAATGCTCTACTGTTGTTTGGAACCGTGTATTTATACCAATTTTGATTTCCTACAGGGGTTACAACTGGTAAGTTACTGGGCCAGTTTGCCGTGTTTGTAATTGCTACATTTGTACTGGTTTGTTTTGACCAAACGTGAATCTTTGGTTCTTGTCCGAATGGAATAGCACCTTTTTTAACGTAAATAGTTATTGGGGCTATGGTCTCGAATTCTATGGTTTTAGTAGCTTGTTCGGAAAAAATAGAATATCTGTAACCATTGTCTTCTAACACTACTTTAGCATTAATTACTGTATTTGTAGTTATTAGCAAAGGCAAAGTATAAGTTGTAGAATTCGTATAATAAACATCTGTTCCGTCCGTATTGTATTTGATGCTTTTGGGATTGTCAGGTGTTTGGTTTTCAACTGTTAATGTAACCGTTACCGTTTGGCCTGTTGTGTATTTTCCGGCTGAATTTGGTGTAGGGCTAGTGGTTATCTTAACTCTTGGAGTTGCCACAGTTTCAAAAACGAATGACTCGTCTACTTCATTGGTATATTCTATAGTACCAGTTGTAGGATTGGTTATAGAAGAAATGGCTCTTAAACGGGTGTCTTTGATTACCGAAAAATCAATAGAACTATTGAAGCTCACTTTTGTTGTGCTTGTTTTTGGATCAGAACCGTCAAGGGTGTAAAAATCCAGGTACGGACATACCGCACAACCAATTGTCCTGTTAACACCTGCAGTTACGGTTATTCCGGATGTGTATTTACCGTTTGCGTTAGGTTGTTTGTTTTTGTAAAAAGCAAGTCCGCTTGGTTCTGGATTAGTGTCTGTAACAGATTTTAAGTTACCGCTGGCATCCAAAAGAATCCATTTTGTAGAAGAGTAGTATTTGAAATCCTGCGTTTGTTTGTCAGTATATTTAAACAACACTCCTAATGATTTTTTTGATGTGGTGTAGGTGTACCAAGTGCTTTGTGCAACCATGTATGGAAGGTTGTTGGGCCAATTGGCAGTATTAGTTATTGCGACATCTGTTCCGGTTTCTTTAGACCAAGCATGAATTCTTGGGTTTTCTGTACTGGACAGTCTTTTTACGAAAATCGTAAATTCAGTTTGTACCGGATTAAAGGTATAAGTAACTGATTTAATAACTGAAGATTTCGCATCCTGTATAGCTACAAACTTAAAAGTAGTTGTTTTGATAGTGGTGATTGGGCCTGTATATAGAGTTGAACTCGATGTAGGATCTGCAGGTACGCCACCTTCACTTTTCGTATAGTATATTTTTGGTGTTCCTGTGCCGCCAACCATTGCAGAAGTAACGTCCACATTTATCGATTGGCCTTCGTTGTAAACTAACAATTCTGGAGAAATGAAAGATATAATAGGATAAGCACTTGATGTTCTTG
This sequence comes from Flavobacterium psychrotolerans, assembly GCF_003097635.1. GTDB lineage: Bacteria > Bacteroidota > Bacteroidia > Flavobacteriales > Flavobacteriaceae > Flavobacterium > Flavobacterium psychrotolerans. Next base: position 99,289 of record NZ_QCZI01000009.1, on the reverse strand, counting down.
GATCTGTGTTGTATATCTGTTTTTGATTTCCACTAGCATCCAATAAAATCCAAACATCTTTGCTGTAATATTTAAAATCTTGAGTTTGTTTGTCAGTATATTTAAATAATGTTCCTAATGATTTAGCCGTGTAGTTAGTTGATTTGTACCAACCGTCAGTATCAGCTGTCATAGATGGAGAATTTGCCCATGGAGTTAAGGAAACATCTGTCCCTGTATCGTTTGTCCAAGAATGAATCTTAGGTACTTGTGTGCTTCCTTCTCTTTTTACATATACATTATAGGAGTTTGAAACTGCTGGGCGTAAATTAAAGTAACAGGCCTGGGAACTTACAAATCCATTTGGATTGTCTAAGTTAAAATAACCGTTTGCACCGCCACCCCATCCAAAATTCATGTGAAATAATCCGTTCTGATCGTATCCGTCGCAAACCCATTCGTGACCTGCTCCACCTACATAAAACCCAGTGTATAGAACAGGATATCCCTTATCTAAATCATTTTTCATTAGTGCACTCCACTCTGCATTTGGGGTTTGGTTTCTATTTAAAAAATTGGTGTCTGGGGCATAATTAAAGTAAGCAACTAATGCATTGTTTGTGGTTGGCCAAGCTCCTGAAGCGCTAGGACTGTATCCCATGTTTACACCCACACCCACATGGTACATTAGTGTAGCAACTGCATTAATTTGTGTAGGAGTGCTAGTGCTGTTCAACTCATTTGGCATATCTGACCATTTGTATGTCGTCGCACCAAAATCAGCACATAAATTACCGTAACTTCCTCTTCCATATCCATTTTCAGTATAACAGTGGGATCCTGTGCCGGTTGTTGGATAGTTCCAAAACTTCATAACTTGTGCAATGGCAGTGGCAACGCAACCTGTTATGGCTTGGCCGCCTGCGTCACTTGGACACAAAGCGTTGTAATAAGGTGATTGGTTCCAGTTAGTCTTAATTAATGGTGCAACTGCTGTGCTGTAAACAAGGGTTACTGCACTTTTACCTGTCAATGATGACCATTTGTTATTAATGGTTCTGTCTGTTTTTTTGGAATGCGATTTTACGTATTCAATTTTTTTCTGAAAATCCTCCAATAAATAGGCGAACTCAGGAGAAATGGCTTTCTTAGCGTTGCTTAGGTGTCCTTTATCTGAATATCCCAGAATTGGATTGATGCCATACTCGTTTGATACAATTACATACCCATCATTTTCGTTTACGTCGTAAACAAAATAGGTGTCGTTGTTTTCCTTCAATTCTTTAGTGATGTTTTTAAAAACAAAACTTTTTCCCTTTGCTACTTCCTTTTTAATCTCAGGATTGACATTCATTTCGTAAAAATTCTTAGCTACTTTTAGGGCTACTTCCTCCGAAACAGTTTGAGCATGCAGATGGAATAAAGAACCGAAGACCAATACAATAAGTGCTACAAAATTCTTAATTCTGCTCCGTGCGGAACAATTTAATTTAATGAGTTTTTTCATCATAATTTTTTTTGCAAAAATAACTGATTGCTTTAATATTTTAGTGTAGTTTCTTGATTTTTAGCAATATTTTACTGTACTCACTAAAAATTAATTAAATCCATTTATTTTGAAATAAAACACCTCCTAATAGTACTCACATTTGTATTTTTTTTTAAAAAAAAAGCAATTTCCATAAAACAAAAATTAACTTTTTCCGATTAATACCTCGTGGGCTCTACCCAGAGGTAGTTTTCTATTACCAATAAAACAAAAAAAGCCCTTAAAAATCAATTTAAGGGCTTTGAAATATTTATAATGACACTACAAACTGGGCAAATCGCCTCTCCCTTTAGTAGGTAAATTAGTAGTTCCCATCAAATACAAATCGACTTCTCTGGCAGCTTCTCGGCCTTCAGAAATAGCCCAAACAATTAGGGATTGTCCTCTTCGCATATCACCAGCGGTAAAAATGTGAGGAACGTTCGTTTTGTAATTCGTTGCTTTATAGTTGTTGCGCATGTCAATTTCTAGTCCCAATTGGGTGCTTAACGTTTTTTCAGGACCTGTAAATCCAAGTGCCAATAATGCCAAATCGCAAGGCCATATTTTTTCGGAGCCCGCTTTTTCTATGAGTTCCGGTCTTTGTCCCGGAGTCAGTTTCCATTGCACTTCCACGGTTTTCAAACCGGTAAGTTCTCCTTTATCGTTGGCAATAAATTCTTTGGTGTTAATTAACCAGTTTCTGTCGCAACCTTCTTCATGTGAGGAAGAGGTTTTTAACTGCAAAGGCCAGTAGGGCCAAGGAGTTGATTCGCTTCTTCCAACGGGTGGTTTTGGCATGATCTCAAAATTGGTCACGGATTTCGCACCGTGTCTGTTGGAGGTTCCCACACAGTCGGAACCAGTATCTCCACCACCAATTACGATGACGTCTTTGCCGGTTGCTTTTATTTGGTCAGGGATAGCCTCACCATATAACGATTTGGTTTGTTGTGTTAAGAATGTCATGGCCTGAACCACGCCTTTGCTTTCAATTCCTTTGGTGGGCAAGCTTCGACTTTCGGTTGCTCCACCACACAATACGATAGAATCAAAAGTGTTCAATTCTTCCACACTATAATTTATGCCTACGTTTACGTTGGTTTTAAAAACAATACCTTCAGCTTCCAAAATTTTTACACGTCGGTCAATGATTCCTTTTTCTAATTTGAAATTCGGAATTCCATAACGCAACAATCCGCCTATGGCATTGTCTCTTTCGAAAACGGTAACGGTATGACCCGCACGGTTTAATTGTTGTGCTGCCGCCAATCCCGCAGGACCAGAACCTACTACAGCTACCGTTTTTCCTGTTCGGATTTCTGGTGGTTGTGGTTTAATCCAGCCTTCGGCAAATCCTCTTTCTATGATGCTTTTTTCAATGTTTTCTATAGCGACCGGTTCTGCGATAATACCCAAAACACATGATTTTTCGCATGGAGCAGGGCATAAACGACCCGTGAATTCAGGGAAGTTATTGGTAGATTGCAAAATCTCCAAAGCACTTTGCCACTCTTCCTGATGCACCATGTCATTAAAATCAGGTATTAAATTCCCTAACGGACAGGAGCTGTGGCAAAAAGGAATCCCACAATCCATACATCTCGACCCTTGTTCCTTAATTTTATCTTTGGATAACGGAACCGTAAATTCATTATAATTCGATACTCGTTCTAGAACAGTTATATTACTTTCGTCGGTTCTATTAAATTCTTTAAATCCACCTATTTTACCCATGACTATTGTGCTATTAGTTCTTCTATTTGCTTCTCTTCCGCTAATCGTTTTAATGCTTTTTTATAATCGGTAGGCATTACTTTTACAAAATGGTTATATTGGTTTTCCCAATCTCCCAAAATTCGTTTTGCCAATGGACTATTGGTGTACATTGAATGATTTTTGATCAAATGTTTCAGTTTGGTTACATCTTCTTTTTCTAAAGGATCAAAAGCAACCATTTCCATGTTGCATAAAGTAGCATCGAATTTTTTATTTGGATCAAAAACATATGCCACACCACCACTCATACCGGCAGCAAAATTCCTTCCAGTTTTACCTAAAATGATAACTGTTCCCCCAGTCATGTATTCACAACCGTGATCTCCAATTCCTTCAACAACCGCAGTCGCTCCAGAATTTCTAACGCAAAAACGTTCTCCTGCCATACCGTTGATATAGGCTTCACCGGTAATGGCGCCATAAAGGGCAACGTTACCAATAATGATATTCTCTTCTGGTATAAATGTGGCAGTAGGAGGTACCTTGATGATTAATTTTCCTCCGGAAAGGCCTTTTCCTAAGTAATCATTACAGTTTCCGTGAATTTTGAATGACAATCCATTGGTAGCAAATGCGCCAAAACTTTGTCCGGCAGAGCCTTCAAAATCAACTAATATGGTGTCCTCCGGCAATCCTTGAGCACCATATATTTTTGAGATTTCATTACTTAAAATAGCACCCACAGAACGATCCGTGTTTTTTATTTGGAAATTTACTCTCGTTTTTTCTTTTCTATAAATAGAAGGAATTGCCGCTTTGATGATATCAAAATCAAGAACATGCTCCAATGCGTGGTCTTGCGTAGTGGTGTTATGATTTGGTACTTCTTTCGCTTTTTCAGGTTTGAATAGGATAGTGGATAAATCCAATCCGCTCGCTTTATAATGTTTGATGGCTTTATTGACATTCAATTTTTGGGATTGTCCCACCATTTCTTTAAGCGTTCTAAATCCTAGTTGCGCCATGATTTGTCTCAACTCTTCCGCAATAAAATACATGAAGTTGATAATGTGCTCTGGCGTTCCCTTGAAATTTTTTCTCAATTCGGGATCTTGGGTGGCGATTCCCACTGGACAGGTGTTCAGGTGGCAAGCTCTCATCATGATACAACCTGAGGCTACTAACGGTGCGGTTGCAAAACCAAACTCCTCTGCTCCAAGTAAAGCGGCAATTGCTACATCACGACCTGTTTTTAATTGTCCGTCACATTCTAGAACGACACGACTTCTTAAATCATTTAAGATTAAGGTTTGTTGCGCTTCGGCAAGTCCAAGTTCCCAAGGAATTCCCGTATGTTGTAGTGAAGTTAATGGTGCGGCACCCGTTCCTCCATCATATCCTGAAATCAAGATTACATCGGCTTTTGCTTTAGCAACACCGGCTGCAATGGTTCCAACACCTACTTCAGAAACTAATTTTACATTGATACGAGCTTCACGGTTGGCATTTTTTAAATCAAAGATTAATTGTGACAAATCCTCAATTGAGTAAATATCATGGTGCGGAGGAGGAGAAATCAATCCTACATAAGGGGTTGAATTTCTTGTTTCTGCAATCCAAGGCACTACTTTTTCACCAGGTAATTGTCCGCCTTCTCCAGGTTTTGCACCTTGAGCCATTTTAATTTGAATTTCTTTGGCATTGGTCAAATAATTGATGGAAACACCAAATCGTCCAGAGGCTACTTGTTTGATGGCGCTGTTTCTTGAATCTCCATTCAATTCTTTTTGGAAACGTTTAGGGTCTTCTCCACCTTCTCCAGAGTTGCTTTTTCCACCAATTCGGTTCATGGCAATAGCTAAGTTTTCATGGGCTTCTGAGCTGATGGAACCATAGGACATGGCACCCGTTTTGAATCTTTTTACAATTTCTGTCCAAGGTTCCACTTCATCAATGGAAATTGGATCGAGGTTGTTGAATTCAAATAGACCTCTAATTGTCATCAAATTTTCACTTTGATTGTTGACCATATCGGAGTATTCTTTATAACTTTCCGGACTGTTTAATCGAACGGCTTGTTGCAATTTTGCAATGGTAGTTGGATTAAACATGTGTTTTTCCCCGTTACGTCTCCATCGGTAAATCCCTCCGATTTCCAAAGGCAATAGGCTCGCTATTTTTGAATTTGGAAATGCAGTCTGGTATCTTTTCTTTACTTCGTTTTCGAGCTCCATCAAACCAATTCCTTCAATACGGGAAGGTGTGAAAGGGAAATATTTAGAAGTGAATTTTTTGTTTAATCCTAAAATTTCAAAAATTTGGGCAGCTCTATAGGAATGCAAGGTAGAGATCCCAATTTTGTTCATGATTTTAAGAATCCCTTTGGCAATTGCCTTGTTGTAATTCTTGATAGCATATTCTGCATTCACATTTGCAATAAATCCTTGATTTACTTGATCGTAAATGATTTCATTGACCATATAAGGATTTATGGCACTTGCACCATATCCAAATAATAACGCAAAATGATGTGGTTCACGAGGTTCCGCGGATTCGATTATGATTCCAAATTTGGAACGCACTTTTAGAATATTTAATGTATGGTGAATGTAAGAACAAGCCAGTAGCATTTGTATTGGAGCCATTTTTTCGTCAACTCCTCTATCGGAAAGGATTACAATATTGCAGCCTTCTGAAACTGCTTTGAAAGTTGCTTGAACGCATTTTTCCAATGCTGTTTCCAAACCATTTACCCCTTTTTCTATTTCATATAAGGTAGAAATGGTTACGGATTTGAAATCAATGTGATTAATATTTCTTATTTTGTCCAAATCCTCATTTGAAATAACGGGATTTTGAATTTTTATTTTTTTACAATGTTTCGGTTCAATGTCAAAGATGTTATAATCACCTCCAATAGCCAAACTGGTATCAGTAATGATTTCTTCACGAATACCATCCAATGGAGGGTTGGTAACTTGAGCGAATAACTGTTTGAAATAGTTGTATAAAAGCTGTGGTTGATCTGATAAAACCGCTAACGGGGTATCGTTACCCATAGAGCTCAAGGCTTCATTGCCCTGTGATCCCATTGGGTTGATAATGGTTTTTAAGTCTTCGATCGTATAACCAAACAAGCGTTGTCTGGTTTCAAAATCAATTTTTTCTACAGGTATGGCATTATCGGTATATGGAATTTTAGCCAATTGCAATAAATTCTCATCCAACCATTGTTTGTAAGGTCTTTTGGTTACAACGGAATTTTTAATCTCATCATCTTCAATGATACGGCCTTCATTCATGTCTACCAAGAACATTTTCCCGGGTTCTAATCGACCATGTTGTACTACATCTTCTGGTTTAATGTCTAAAACCCCAATTTCTGAGGACATAATTACGAATCCGCTTTTTGTCAAGGTATAGCGTGATGGACGCAATCCATTTCTGTCTAATAAAGCACCAATTACATTTCCGTCGGTAAACGGAATGGAAGCTGGGCCATCCCAAGGTTCCATAATGCAGGAATTGTATTCGTAAAATGCTTTTTTATCTTCTGACATGGTTTGGTGTTTCTCCCAAGCTTCCGGAACCACCATCATCATGGCTTCTGGTAGGGAACGGCCTGTCATTAATAACAATTCAACAACCATATCCATAGAAGCTGAATCGGATTTTCCGTCTAATATGATAGGAAACATTTTTTTGATGTCTTCACCAAAAACATCACTTTTCATCAATTCTTCACGAGCCCTCATTCTGCTGATGTTACCGCGAAGGGTATTGATTTCACCATTATGGCACATGTATCTAAACGGTTGTGCCAATTCCCAGGAAGGGAAAGTGTTGGTAGAAAATCGTTGGTGAACCAATGCCAATCGAGTCACTAAGTCATCATCCAACAAATCGGTATAATATCGGCTAATGTCTTCCGGCATCAGCAAACCTTTATATATTATGGTAGTTGTAGAAAAACTTGAAAAATAGAATCTATGGCTTTCTGAAATTCTTGAGTTTATGATGGTATGTTCTGCAATTTTTCTTGCAGCAAACATTTTGGCGTTGAATTGTTGTTCGGTAAGGTCTAATCCATTTTTGCCAACAAATACCTGTTTTACAGCAGGCTCTTTTTCGGCGGCAATTTGGCCTAAATTGGAGACATCTACGGGAACATCTCTCCAGCCTAAAATAGACAAATTCTGATCTTTTATAGCGGCCTCAAAAGTGGTTTTGCAAAAAGTGGTTTGATTTTCGCTTTTAGGCAAAAAAACCATTCCTACACCATATTCTCTTGGTTCAGGTATTTCAAAATCACATACTTTTTTAAAAAAATCATGGGGAATATCAAAAAGGATTCCTGCTCCATCTCCTGTTCTCCCATCAGAACTCACGGCACCACGATGCTCTAGTTTTATTAAGATATCGAGAGCTTTATGGATAATGTCGTTAGACTTAATTCCATTCAAATTACAAATAAATCCTGCACCACAGTTGTCGTGTTCAAATTCCGGCAAATAAAGGCCTTGTTCTTTTATTTTCATTCTTGATAATTTTTTACAAAATTAAAGATTTCATAACATATAATGAATTGAAAAGCCTTAAAGGCTGAATTTTTACAGTAATAATAAAAAAAGGTTTAATAATTGACGATAATGTTGTTTAAATGTATCCTAATTGATGAATTGATAATAATAAACTAAAAAAAGATGGTGTGAGTTTCTGATTTTGTATCAAATGGTATATTATGGAATTCAGTTTGAAAATTATAACAAATTTGGGATTAATTTTTATATAATTTAATTTTCAATGTTTTAAAAGAAACAAATTTAATTCCATTTAAAACAAAAAAAAATTACAGTTATGTTTAATTTTGCTATTTTTGTGCCACTGTAATCCTGAAATAGATTCGGGATCTTGTCAAAAACTTCAATATGGATATACACGAATACCAAGGAAAAGAAATATTAGCCAGTTATGGTGTTAAAATTCAACGTGGTTATGTTGCAAACAACCCACTAGAAGCGATTGCTGTCGCAAAACAATTAACTGCCGAAACGGGAACCGGTTGGTATGTTATAAAAGCGCAGGTTCATGCAGGTGGTCGTGGAAAAGGTGGAGGAGTGAAGTTGGCTAAAAATTTACAGCAAGTTGAGGAATTGGCGGAACAAATTATCGGAATGCAATTGATTACACCTCAAACTTCTGCTGAAGGGAAGAAAGTGCACAAAGTTTTAGTTGCTGAAGACGTGTACTATCCTGGTGAAAGTGACACTTCCGAATTTTACATGTCTGTTGTTTTAAATAGAGGGAAAGGGCGCAATATGATTATGTATTCAACCGAAGGTGGTATGGATATTGAAGAAGTTGCTGAACATACCCCACATCTAATTTTTACAGAAGAAATTGATCCGACTACAGGTTTATTAGGTTTTCAAGCTAGAAGGATTGCGTTTAATTTAGGCCTTTCTGGAAATGCGTTTAAAGAAATGACACAGTTTGTGACTTCATTATACAATGCCTACATTGGTTGTGATGCTTCCATGTTTGAAATCAATCCAGTTTTAAAAACATCTGACAATAAAATTATTGCGGTGGATGCTAAAGTAAATATAGATGATAATGCTTTATTCAGACAAAAAAAATATGCTGATATGCGTGATGTTCGTGAGGAAAACCCAATCGAAGTGGAAGCGAAAGAAGCAGGCTTAAACTATGTGGATCTTGATGGAACCGTAGGCTGCATGGTTAATGGTGCGGGATTAGCTATGGCAACAATGGATTTAATAAAATATGCAGGTTTTGAACCTGCAAATTTCTTAGACGTTGGAGGAACAGCTGACGCAAAACGTGTGGAATTAGCTTTTAGAATCATCTTGAAAGATCCAAACGTTAAAGCAATCTTGATTAATATTTTCGGAGGTATTGTTCGTTGTGATCGTGTAGCCCAAGGTGTTGTTGATGCTTACAAAAACATGGGGGATGCTATTAAAGTACCTATTATCGTTCGTCTTCAAGGGACAAATGCTGAAATAGCGAAAGAATTAATTGATAATTCGGGCATGCCAATTTTATCTGCTGTTGAATTTCAAGAAGCGGCAGATCAGGTTAAGGCTGCATTGAATAAATAATAGTTGGGAAGCATTGCAAAGCGTCTCTATACTATACATAAAATCCTGAACTCTCGTTCAGGATTTTATATTTATATAAATATAAATTATTTTTTTACGACAGTAAACGTTTCAACGGTTACTTTATCTAATTTTGGATTATACGTTTCCAAAATCAAATTTCCATTGGTGTCAAAATAGCCTATCGCGGTTTTCCCTTTTGCTCTATAAATATAGCTATTGGTCGAGGTTTTTCTTAGTAATCCAGTATGTCTATTGTCACTGGAAATTACTTTATATCCGTAGGTATCTAAATCTACTTTGTATGTTTTATTATTCGACATATAATAAGACGATCTGTCAATATCAACTGTCCGCGTGCTTCCGTCTGGATTTGTTATTTTTGTTACTGAGGTTACTTGAATAGGAGTTTCCTTCATTTCCTTATTCAGAGTATTAGACTCAGCATCTTTTAATTCTATATTTTGGACTTCACGAACTTCTTCGCTTTTAACTGATTTTTTTTCACCGTCTGAATCTTTAGTAGTAGTAATCGTGGTTTTTACTTCTGATTTCACATTTTGATTTTGAGCTTGAATATTTAAAGAAAATATAAAAGCCGACATTCCTAAGATAATAGTTTTCATAACATTTTGATTTAGAATTTAATACATTACAAATTTAGATAATTAAGTTTCGGGAAGTTTATGTAATTATTAAAAACACTTACATAATTCACATGCGAAAACTTAATAATATATTTAATGATATAGAAACCTTATATTTGCACACTTTTAAAATAAAATACTAACCGTTAACTAAAATGTTAATCGTCAACTTATAAAAAATGAAAGCAGGAATTGTAGGATTGCCAAATGTAGGAAAATCGACGTTGTTTAATTGTTTGTCTAATGCAAAAGCGCAAAGTGCCAACTTTCCTTTTTGTACCATTGAGCCTAACATAGGAGTTGTGAATGTTCCAGATTCGAGAATGGCAAAATTGGAGGAATTAGTAAAACCAGAACGTGTTCAAATGGCAACTGTGGATATTGTAGATATTGCAGGTTTGGTAAAAGGAGCCAGTAAAGGCGAGGGTTTAGGAAATCAATTTCTTGGAAACATCAGGGAATGTAATGCTATAATTCACGTTTTGCGTTGTTTTGATAATGATAATATTGTTCACGTTGACGGGAATGTAAATCCAATTCGTGATAAAGAAACCATTGATATCGAATTGCAGTTGAAAGATTTGGAGAACGTGGAAAAACGGTTAGAAAAAGTAAATCGTGCTGCCAAAACTGGAAATAAAGAAGCGCAGGCTGAAAAAGCCCTTTTGGATAGAATTAGAGAAACGTTACTTCAGGCAAAATCAGCTCGAACAATAATTCCCCAAAACAATGATGAAGTAGTTTTGATGGAAAGTTTTCAATTGATTACAGCAAAACCAGTTTTGTATGTTTGCAATGTCGATGAAAATTCAGCGGTTACCGGAAATAAATACGTAGATCAGGTTCGGGAATTGGTTAAAGATGAAGATGCTGAAGTTATAATACTTTCAGTTGGTGCAGAGGCTGATATTACAGAATTAGAAAGTTATGAAGAACGTCAGGTTTTCTTGGAAGATATGGGTTTAAGTGAGCCAGGCGCATCAGTTTTGATACGTGCAGCCTATAAATTATTGAAACAACAAACCTATTTTACAGCAGGTGTTAAAGAAGTTCGTGCTTGGACTATCAATATTGGAGCAACAGCACCACAAGCGGCAGGTGTAATTCATACTGATTTCGAAAAAGGATTCATCCGTGCCGAAGTAATTGCTTACGAAGATTATGTTCATTATGGTTCAGAAGCCAAATGTAAAGAAGCTGGAAAATTCAAGGTAGAAGGAAAAGAATACATAGTAAAAGATGGAGACGTAATGCACTTTAGATTTAATGTGTAATTAGGATTAATATTTAGGAATCAAGTTAAGATAGAACCTGTAAAGTAATTTTACAGGTTTTTTTATGTTTTATAATTTATGTTCGAATTTTCATTACTTTTAAAAAAAGAAATTATTATGAAAATCATAGCCTTTGGCGGAAGTCCCAGTAAAAACTCCATCAATAAAAAATTAGCAACGTATGCCGCAAATCTTTTTGAAAATGCCGAAGTAGAGGTTTTGGATTTGAATGATTTTCAAATGCCTTTATTTAGTGTAGATATAGAAAAAAAAATCGGACAACATGAATTGGCAAAAGTTTTTTTGGCTAAAATTGCCAGTGCCGATGTTTTGGTTATTTCATTGGCGGAAAATAATGGCAACTATTCGGCTGCTTTCAAGAATATATTTGATTGGTGTTCCAGAATCACGGGTAAAATATTTCAACAAAAACCCATGTTACTCATGGCAACTTCACCCGGAGCCAAGGGTGGAGCAAGCGTTTTAGGAATAGCCAAAAATGCCTTTCCTTTTTATGGCGGAAATGTAATAGCTACTTTTTCATTACCTAGTTTTGATAATAATTTTGATATTGAAAAAGGAAGAATTTCAAATCCAGAATTGGATAAGCAACTCAGGGAAATCGTTGCAAATTTCGGAATCTAAAATCCTAAATTTGCAGTCAGAAATCTAAAATTCGTTGTCAATATCATTCTTAATAACTTTGGCGACTGATTCTTTTAAAATCTGCCGATAAGCCTTATATTAGCAGAAATTCGATAAATTTCAAAATGTCAGATCAAAATCAATACACTGAAGACAATATTCGCTCACTCGACTGGAAAGAACACATCCGGATGCGTCCTGGAATGTACATTGGCAAACTAGGTGATGGTTCTTCGTCTGATGATGGAATTTATATTTTATTGAAAGAAGTTTTGGACAACTGCATCGATGAGTTCGTTATGGGTGCGGGAAAAACAATTGAAGTGACCATCAAAGACAAAACCGTTTCCGTTAGGGATTACGGTCGAGGAATCCCGTTAGGAAAAGTCATTGATGTAGTTTCTAAAATGAATACAGGCGGAAAATATGATTCCTTGGCATTTAAGAAATCCGTTGGTTTGAATGGAGTTGGTACCAAAGCGGTTAATGCGTTGTCTAATTATTTTCGCGTGGAATCCGTTCGTGATGACAAACAGAAAGTAGCTGAATTCTCGGCAGGAAATTTGGTTCTTGAAGAAGACGTCATCGAAACCACCAAACGAAAAGGTACCAAAGTTACTTTTACTCCTGATGAAACGATTTTTAAAAATTATAAGTACCGATATGAGTATGTGATCAAAATGCTCAAAAACTATTGTTATCTGAATAATGGGTTGACGATACTATTCAACGGCGAAAAATATTTTTCTGAAAATGGGTTGAAAGATTTATTGGAAGAAACTATTCACGCCGATGATTTGGAATATCCCATCATTCACCTTAAAGGCGATGATATTGAGATTGCCTTAACGCACAGCAAAACTCAATACAGCGAGGAATACCACTCATTTGTAAACGGACAGAATACAACGCAAGGAGGAACGCACCTTGCGGCTTATCGGGAAGCCATTGTAAAAACGATACGGGAGTTTTACAACAAAGGTTTTGAAGCGTCAGATGTACGAAAATCCGTAGTAACGGCCATCAGTATAAAAGTAATGGAGCCTGTTTTTGAGTCGCAAACCAAAACCAAATTAGGTTCTACCGATATGGGTTCAGAACCCGGAATGCCGTCTGTTCGTACTTTTGTGAACGATTTCGTAAAAAATAAATTAGACAGTTACTTGCATAAAAATCCCGCAACTTCTGATGCGCTTTTGCGAAAAATTTTGCAAGCGGAACGGGAACGTAAAGAACTTTCCGGTATTCGAAAATTGGCAACAGATCGAGCCAAAAAAGCCAATTTGCACAACAAAAAATTAAGAGATTGTCGCGCACACCTTCCTGATACCAAGAATCCAAAAAATCTGGACAGTACGCTTTTTATCACCGAGGGAGATTCTGCTTCGGGATCCATTACTAAATCTCGGGATGTGAATACGCAGGCCGTTTTTAGCCTTCGCGGGAAACCACTGAATTGTTATGGAATGAGCAAAAAAATTGTGTATGAAAACGAAGAGTTCAATTTGTTGCAAGCGGCTTTGGATATTGAAGACGGTTTGGAAAAACTGCGTTACAACAACATTGTAATTGCCACCGATGCCGATGTTGATGGCATGCACATTCGATTGTTATTGATAACGTTCTTTCTGCAATTTTTTCCGGAATTAATAAAAGAAGGACATTTGTACATTTTGCAAACACCACTTTTCAGGGTTCGAAACAAGAAAGAAACCATCTATTGTTATTCGGATGACGAACGAAAAGCGGCCATAGAAAAACTGAAACCCAAACCGGAAATCACCCGATTTAAGGGACTGGGAGAAATTTCTCCTGACGAGTTCAAGAATTTCATAGGGGAAACTATTCGGCTCGACCCCATTATGATGGATAAAAACACGTCAATAGAGCAGTTGTTGTCATTTTATATGGGTAAAAACACGCCCGACAGACAAGAATTTATCATTAAGAACTTGAAGGTGGAATTAGATACGATTGAAGCAAGTTAAATTAAAAACTATGGAAAATCAAGATATACGTTGGGAACAAAGGTTTGCTAATTTTGAAAACGCCTTTAAAGTTTTTAAAATCGCTATAAAAGATTACGAAAACCCTTCCGATTTAGAAAAGGAAGGAACGGTTCAACGGTTTGAATTCACACATGAATTAGCTTGGAAAGTAATGAAAGATTTCCTACTGGATAAAGGATTGTTGGGGATTATAGGTTCAAAAGATGCAACAAGAATGGCTTTTCAGAATGAAATAATTGAAGAAGGACAAATTTGGATGGATATGATTGAAAGTAGAAACAAGACAGTACATACTTATCACGGAAATATTTTAGATGTGGAATATTATAAAATTAAAGATATATATTTTCCTTTAATCGAAAAATTTTATACTAAAATGAAAACCTTTTTATAATGGAATTTGGACTAAACCAAGAAACTATCGATAAAATCAATTCTGCTTTCAAGAAACATCCTGAAATTGAAAAAGTAATTATCTATGGTTCAAGAGCCAAAGGCAATTATAGAACAGGTTCAGATATTGATTTAACATTATTCGGAAATGATTTGAAATATGATTTAATTGGAAAAATAACTTCTGAAATTGACGATTTAAATACTCCTTATTTGTTTGACATTTCAATTTATAAATTGCTTAATGCTCCGAGTTTGGAAGATCATATAAATAGAGTGGGTAAAGTATTTTATAAAAAATAAATAGCATCGATTTAAGGTAAATGAAAGACGAAGAAGATAACATCATCCCCAACGAAGACGAAAACAATGAAGCGTTCGAGTCAACGAACGAAGAAGGATTCGAAGACATAAAAACTTCGGGAGGAATGCAACATTTTTACGAAAATAACGAAGACAGCACCGACACCATTACCAAAGTCACCGGAATGTACAAAGACTGGTTTCTGGATTATGCTTCCTATGTAATTCTAGAGCGTGCTGTACCTGCTATCGAGGACGGATTTAAACCGGTGCAACGCCGAATTATGCATTCTTTGAAAGAGTTAGATGATGGTCGGTACAACAAAGTAGCCAATGTTGTTGGTCATACCATGCAATACCATCCACACGGAGATCAGAGTATTGGGGATGCCATGGTGCAAATTGGACAAAAAGAATTATTGATTGATTGCCAGGGAAACTGGGGGAATATTTTAACGGGCGACAGCGCTGCGGCTTCCCGTTACATCGAGGCACGTTTGTCTAAATTTGCTTTGGAGGTTCTGTATTCTCCAAAAATTACCGATTGGGGCGTTTCTTATGATGGTCGTCGTGCGGAACCGAATAACCTTCCTGTTAAATTTCCATTGCTTTTGGCACAAGGAGCTGAAGGGATTGCTGTTGGACTATCTACGAAAGTGTTGCCCCACAATTTTAATGAATTGATTGATGCTTCCATAAAAATATTAAAAGGAAAACCCTTCCAGATTTTTCCAGATTTCATGACCGCAGGTATTGCTGATGTTTCCAATTATAATGACGGAATGCGTGGCGGACGCGTTCGTGTTCGCGCAAAAATTGCACAATTGGACAAAAACACGTTGGTGATTTCCCAAATTCCGTTTTCGACCAATACAACCACTTTGATTGACAGTATTTTGAAAGCCAATGAAAAAGGGAAAATCAAAATCAAGAAAATAGAAGACAATACCGCTGCCGATGTCGAGATCTTAATCCATCTTTTTCCAGGGGTTTCTCCAGATAAAACCATTGATGCATTGTTTGCATTCACGGGTTGTGAAACTTCGGTCGCACCATTGGGTTGCGTGATTGAAGACAATAAACCCCTATTTATTGGCGTTTCGGATATGTTGAAAATTTCGACAAACAGAACCGTACAATTACTAAAAAGCGAACTTGAAATCCAATTGAGGGAACTTGAAGAACAATGGCATTTCCTGTCTTTGGAACGTATTTTTATCGAAAATAAAATATACCGTGATATTGAAGAAGAAACTAGCAGAGAGGGCGTAATCAATGCCGTAGATAAAGGTTTGAAACCGCACATAAAACACCTGAAACGAGCCGTTACTGAAGAAGATATTCTTAGGTTGTTGGATATTCGGATTATGCGTATTTCTAAATTTGACAGCAACAAAGCCCAAGATAAGATTGAGGCTCTGGAAGGCGATATCGAACAAGTAAAATTCGACTTGGAACATCTAATCGATTTTGCCATTGCTTTTTTTGCAAAATTAAAAGAGAAATACGGGAAAGGTCGGGAACGCCAAACGGAATTGCGAAGTTTCGATAATATCGAAGCGACAAAAGTAGCTTTAAGAAATACAAAACTGTATGTCAATAGGGAAGAAGGTTTTGTGGGTACGGGCTTGAAAAAAGACGAATACGTTACTGACTGTTCTGATATTGATGACGTGATTGTTTTTCTGCGTGACGGTAAAATGATGATTTGTAAAGTAGACGAAAAAAAATTCATCGGAAAAGACATTATTCATATCGCCATTTTTGACAAAAGCGATAAACGAACGATTTACAACATGATTTACCGAGATGGAAAATCAGGCCCCACTTATATCAAACGTTTCAATGTTTCCGGAGTAACTCGGGATAAACTTTATGATTTGACGAATGAGACTGCGGGTTCACAAATTTTATATTTCACCTGCAATCCAAACGGGGAAGCCGAAGTAATTACTATTTTATTGCGCCAAGTGGGCAGTGTTAAAAAATTGAAATTCGACATTGATTTTGCCAGTTTAGCGATTAAAGGACGCGCATCCAAAGGGAATTTGGTGACGAAATATCCAATCAAAAAAATCGAAATCAAAGAAAAAGGAATCTCCACTTTACTGCCAAGAAAAGTTTGGTTTGACGACACGGTTCAAAAATTGAACGTTGATGCGAGGGGAGAATTGCTTGGAGAATTCAGACCGAATGATAAAATTTTAGTGATTTCGCAATCAGGTAAACTAAAAGTGATAACGCCAGAATTGACGACTCATTTTGACGAAGACATGGTAGTTTTAGAAAAATGGATTCCGAAAAAACCGATTTCAGCCATATATTATGACGGAGAGAAAGAACGCTATTACATTAAAAGATTCTTGGTAGAAACTGAAAATAAGGAAGAAAGTTTTATAACCGAACATCCCAACTCGCAACTGGAAATTGTCGCCACGGATTATCGACCTGTAGCAGAATTGGTTTTTGCAAAAGTTAAGGGCGTGCAAAAAGAAAATGTAACAGTAGATATAGAATCTTTCATCACCGTAAAAGGGTTCAAGGCATTAGGCAACCAGTTGACTGCCGATAAATTAAAGCAGGTTAATTTGTTGGAGTCATTGCCTTATGAGATTCCTGAAGAAGTTGTGCCGGAAGAATTAGAAGTGCATGGTAATACCCAAATTGAATTAAATGATGGTGATATTCAACTCGATGATGACGGTCAAATTACCTTGTCATTAGAATAATTAAAGTAGCAAAAAACAAAATCCACTTTCGAAATTTTTATTGTGTTTTTTAGAATTTTGGCCGTTTATTGACCAAATAAAAAAGACAAGGGATTAGAATATTTACCATTTATGAAATCGAATATTATAAAAAATTGTGTTCAAAATAATTCCTTGTCTGAAGTAAAACATATTGAAATAGCCGAAGGCTTGACTGAATTTCCAAGAGAATTATTTGAATGGTGCGATACCCTAGAAATCTTAGATTTATCGAATAATAAACTAAGTGCTTTACCTGCTGATTTCGGAAAATTTAAAAAACTAAAAATTGTATTTTTCGCGAACAATGAATTTAGAGAATTTCCAAAAGTACTAGCCGATTGCCCCGAATTAAGCATGGTTGGCTTCAAATCAAACAAAATAGCATTCATTCCAGAAAATGCATTCCCCAAAAAATTACGATGGTTGATCCTAACGGACAATAAAATTGCTTGCCTTCCAAATTCAATAGGAAAGTGCGTGCAACTACAAAAATGTGCTTTAGCAGGGAATCAGCTTATGCACTTGCCTTCAGAAATGGCAAATTGTAGAAATTTAGAACTTTTAAGAATTTCAGCAAATCAATTACAAGAATTGCCGCAATGGCTCATTGAATTGCCCCGATTATCCTGGTTAGCATTTTCCGGAAATCCCTGCTCATCAAAAGTTATGGATTATCCTGAAATAGAATTTATCTCTTGGGAAGAACTGGAGCTACAAGAACAATTGGGAGAAGGAGCTTCAGGGTTTATCTACAAAGCATTTTGGAAAACAAGACAAAAATCTGTTGCAATTAAATTGTTTAAAGGGAAGGTTACTAGCGATGGCTATCCCAGCGACGAATTGGCAACGTGCTTAGCAACAGGGAATCATCCCAACTTAGTGCCGCTTTTAGCTCAAATACAAAAACATCCAGAAAATAAGCAGGGTTTTGTAATGGAATTAATCGCTCCGGAGTTTACAAATCTTGGTAATCCTCCCAGTTTGGAAACCTGTTCCAGAGATGTTTTTGCTTCAGATCAAAAATTCGAATGGCTAGAAGCAATAGAATTGATAACCAGCATTGCTTCGGCAGCAAAACACCTGCACAACAAAGGAATCCTTCATGGTGATTTATACGCCCACAATACATTATATAGGATTGATGGATACGGCTATTTAGGGGATTTTGGAGCTGCTTCTTTTTACGACAAAAACAGTTCGTTTTCAAAAGGAATTGAACGTCTTGATGTGCGTGCTTTTGGATGTTTTATGGAGGATATTTTAACCAGAACGACCTATTCTGATGAAAATAAATTTCAAAAAATTTCCTCCATTATGAATTCCTGTCTGGATGAGGATTATAAAAAACGGCCAGATTTTAAGGATGTTTTAGAGGTGATACAGAATTTATAATTTCGTTCTTCCCCTAAATTACGCCTAGTTATTTGTTTTTATTTTTAGACATTTTCATATTCAAAACCTCCACTAAAAGTGAAAATGAAATGGCAAAATACAAATAGCCTTTAGGGACCACATCAACATGATTGCCAAAAAAGGAAGCATTCGCTAAGTGGGCACTTTCGGTAATTAACATAAATCCAATTAAGATCAAAAAGGACAACCCTAAAATTTGAATCGAGGGATGTTTGTTTACAAAATTTCCTACAGGAACGGCAAATTGCATCATAATCAATACTGATATAACTACCGCGGTAATCATAATATAAATAGCACCTTCAACTCCATTGGTCATTCCTACGGCAGTAAGAATGCTGTCAAATGAGAAAACCAAATCAATTAAAATAATTTGCACAATGACATTCCCAAAAGATTTTGCCGCTGATTTTTTTAGTTCCTTTTCCTCTTCCCCTTTTTCTTCCACTTTCTCGCGGATTTCCTTGGTGCTCTTGTAAATTAAAAATAATCCTCCAAGAAATAAAATAATGCTTTGGCCGGAAATTTGCGCGCTAATCCAATTCAAGTCAATACTAAACCAGGGTTCTTTCATTGCAATTAACACCGTAATCCCCAACAGCAATGCTATTCTCATAAACATGGCTAAGAACATTCCGATTTTCGTGGCTTTTTTTCGTTTTTCTTCGGGTAATTTCCCAGTAGCAATAGAGATAAAAATGATATTGTCTATTCCTAAAACAATCTCTAAAAAAGTCAATGTTAATAAGGCAATCCAGGCATTCGGGTTTAAAAAAACTTCCATTTAGTTGATTTTAGTTGATTCGGGTTGCAGTCCCTTTTTGTTTGGCATTACTTCCTATACTTCCAAATTCAAAGGTATAGGAATTTTTTGATGTTGTCAAAATTTTAATGTCAATTGCCTTTTTTTCAGCCATATTCTTAGGATTCAATTTCTGCAAAACATACTCGCAATCATTAATCCACCGAATCGAAGCCGTATCCGTTTTTCCTTCATAGGTTTCTATGACCATCGAATCGGTTCTAATAGAAGTGCTCTGTTTTTTTACGCCATCAATCAAAATTTCAGATTGGTATTTTCCAGTTTTAAAATCCTTGCAATTGCGTTCTACATTGTAGCACGAAAAGAGCAATAGGAGTGAAGGAAGTAGTATATTTTTTTTCATTTTTTGGAGCTGTTTCCTGCTATTCGTTTCAATCTTTTTTTTCGTTCCTCAAAAAAGGATTACCACTGCAAACGAAGTTCACTGAACTCCGATGAAAATAGAAAAAAAGTGAAGTAATCAGGGCTAAGGTTTGAATTATTCATTTCGACGGTTCGGCTCCCATCTCCTTTGGAGAGGGGTTGGGGGGTGAGGATTACTCAATTTTAATATCATATTTCTCTAAAAGCCCCGGGATTCCTTGCATTGAAAACTTTGCTTTTTTCATTGGATTAAACTCGGGATCAATTTTATAGTTGTAGGCCGACTTAAAATTAACGCCTGTCAGTAGCGTGTCATTAAAGATGGTTCCTTCTAAATTACAATTTTCAAAAACAGAATTCGAAAGATGGGTTCCTATAAAAGAAACTTCTTTTAGGGAACAGGAATTGAAATGGGTTTTCGGCATTTTCTTGTTGGCAAACGAGGAGTAGTCCAAAACGCAATCCTGAAAATTCACGGCAAACAAAAAGTCATCACAAGTATGGAATTGAATGCCTAGTAATTTGCAATTTTTAAAGCTCACGGTTTTTAAACTTGTTCCAGCTAATTGTGTCATGGCCAAATTGCAATCAATAAACTCGCAATCCATAAAGGTATTATATGAGAAATCACTATTCGAGAAATCGCAGTTCTTGAAAATGCAACCGTCAAATTCCCTGTTGTTGATTTTCTTGTCGATATAAACGACTTTTTCGAAAGTCTTGTGAATGTGAATGAGATTTTCCATTAATCGTTAAATAAACTTCTGACAATTGTTTTTAACCCCATAAACATCAAATAAACGGCCCCTAAACAAGCAATGATTCCAACAGCTAAAACCAAATAATGCCAACCGTTTTGTTTATTGATAAAGGCATTATAAATTACGGAAGGCCCAATGAACAGCAAAGGCAAGGCCCATGCTAAATAATTGATTCCTTTTGATAAAACTTTTCGGTTCGTTGCCATTTTAATTTAGGATTTTAGAATTTATTTCTCAAAATTATCAACTGCATTTCTCACGCTACCAAATTTCTTCAACAATTCAGAAGCCTCTTCGTAGGAAACGGGAATTTCTCCCATAATCATTTTTACGCCACGATCCACCAGTTTGCTATTACTCAATTGCATATCCACCATTTTATTGCCTTTCACTTTTCCCAGTTGGATCATGGTAGCTGTAGAAATCATATTGAGCACTAATTTTTGTGCAGTACCAGCCTTCATTCTAGAACTTCCAGTGACAAATTCTGGTCCAACGACAACATCTATTGGGAATTTTGCCGTTTGCGAAAGCGGACTTCCAGCATTGCAAGAAATACTTCCCGTGCTAATATTATTTTGATTGCAGGCTTGTAATCCACCGATGACATAAGGCGTTGTTCCCGATGCGGCTATTCCAATTACGACATCATTTTCATTGATATTGTGTTCTTTTAAATCAATCCAAGCTTGGCTTGCATCATCTTCGGCATTTTCTACAGCTCTGCGAATGGCTTTGTCTCCACCGGCAATGATTCCGTTGACCAAATCAAACGGAACTCCAAAAGTGGGTGGACATTCTGAAGCATCTACAATTCCCAATCTGCCGGAAGTTCCTGCGCCTATGTAAAATAATCTCCCGCCCAATTTCATTTTAGCCACGATTTCAGCAACTACAATTTCAATTTGCGGTAGGGCTTTTTCTACGGCAAGCGGAACGGTTTTGTCTTCTTGGTTGATATTAAAAAGTAATTCCTGAACTGACATTTTTTCTAAATGTTCGTGTTTTGAGGATTGTTCGGTGGTTTTGGTGAAAGTCATTTCGTTATATTTTTTGCCACAAAGGCACAAAGGCACAAAGATGTTTTTGATAATTTACAAATTTAGCAAATAAAATTTTAGCAAATATGGATTAAATATAAATTGGTGGTTTTGTGGTTACAAAAAATACGCCAATCCAACCCCTAAAATGATCATCGAAACCTTAGCAATATTGAATTTATGCCCTTCGCTGCTTTCAAAAATTATGGTCGATGAAATATGGAATAAAATACCAATCACGATGGCGGTAATTTCAGAGTAATAGTCGTTTAATATTGGTAAATAGTTTGATAATAGTGTTCCCAGCGGAGTCATAACGGCAAAAGTTATCATAAAGACAAAAATGGCTTTTTTATCCAAGCTTGAATTGATAAAAAATGTCGTTAGGATGATGGCTATGGGCAAATGATGAATGGCAATTCCCATCGCTAAATTGTGATGGTGACTTACGGGAAATCCTTCCAGAAAGGCATGAATGCAAAGGCTTATGAAAAGCAACCAAGGAATATGAGTCATTTTTTCGTGTCCGTGAACGTGACCATGTTCGGCTCCTTTCGAGAAAAATTCTAAGATGATTTGGAACAAGATTCCCACCATAATAAAAATTCCTATGGAAGGGTTATGACTTTCGTAAACTTCAGGTAATAAATGAATAACCGTCAAAGACAATAGAAAAGACCCGCTAAATGCCAACAGTAATTTTAGGTTGGTTTTATTCTTCGGTTTTAAAAACAGGGCAATGATGTAACCTATCAGGACGGAAAATAACGGTAAAAGATAATTCATTATTTAAATATCATAATTAATCGTTCACTTTCGGTTTTATGGAATTTTTTCAATTTATAATCGCCAAAAATATCCAATAAAAAAATACCGGCTTCTTCCATTAATGCTTCAAAATCCTTGAGCGTTAATGCCTTTACTTTTTCAGTGAAATGAAATTTTTCGCCTTGGTCTTCAAAGTCAATTTCTTTATAAATATGTCCTTCACTTATGTATCTCTTGATATGAAAAGCAATCCCATTAACCGTTTTTATTTCTTCGGGAACTAAATTATCAACCACTTGATTGACATTCATAAAGTCAATTACGGCAAAACCATATTCAGTCAAACTCTCTTTCATCGCCTTTAAAGTGGTCAAGTTGTCTTCGTCATTTTCAAAATAACCAAAACTGGTAAACAAATTAAATATGGCGTCAAATTTATCATCAAAAGTTTCGCGCATATCATGGACTTGGAAATGAAGGGTTGCATTTTTGTTTTTATCGGCCTCCGCAATACTGTTTTCAGACAAATCGGCGCCCACAACATCATAGCCCAACTGATTTAGATAGATGGAATGCCTGCCTTTGCCACAGGCCAAATCAAGTACTTTGGCTTTTTCGGGAAGGTTGAGATAGTGCGTCAGATTATCCATGAAAACCTGGGCTTCTCTATAATTTCTTTCCTTATAAAGGATGTGATAATATGGAGTGTCAAACCAAGAGGCGAACCAATTGTGGGTTTTGTGTTGTAGGTCTTGGGACTTGGGTTTTATTGAATTCGGCATTTATTATTTTGAATTTCATTTAAAATGCAAATTTAGTCTATTTTTGCCAAATATAACGATAACAATTTCCCCTTTGGGGGTTAGGAGGCTATGGAAAATTTTAAAATGATTGCCAAAACCTTTTTTGGTTTTGAAGAAATATTAGCAAAAGAATTGCAACAATTGGGCGCACAAGAAGTTGAACAGGGTGTGAGAATGGTCAGTTTTAAAGGGGATAAAGGGTTTATGTACAAGGCGAATTTGTCTTTGCGTACGGCTTTGAAAATCTTGAAACCCATTTATTTCTTTAAGGCCAATAACGAACAGGCTTTATACAAAGGCGTTTCGGGCGTAAACTGGTCAAAATTTATCAATGCGAATCAGACTTTTGTAATTGATGCAACGGTGCATTCGGATTATTTTAATCATTCCGAATTTGTGTCCCAAAAATGTAAAGATGCGATTGTAGATCAATTTAGAGAAAGAACTGGCCAACGACCAAGCATTGACAAAGTTTTTCCTGATTTAAGAATAAACATCCATATCGATAAAGACCAAGTTTCGGTGGCGCTGGATACTTCCGGAAATTCGCTTCATCAACGTGGGTATAGAACCGCAACCAATATTGCACCTATTAACGAAGTGCTTGCTGCAGGAATTCTGTTGCTTTCAGGTTGGGACGGTCAAGGCGATTTCCTGGATCCCATGTGTGGTAGCGGAACTTTCTTAGCTGAAGCAGCTATGATTGCGTGTAATATTCCGGCCAACATCAACAGAAAAGAATTTGCTTTCGAAAAATGGAACGATTGGGACAATGAATTGTTTGACAGCATCACTAATAGTTTGTTGAAAAAAGTACGAGAATTTCATTATACCATAAAGGGTTACGATAAAGCGCCAAGTGCCGTAATGAAAGCCAAAGACAACATTAAAAATGCAAATTTGGACGAATATATAACCATTGAGGAACAAAACTTTTTTGATACCGAGAAAACTACTCAAGGAAAATTACACATGGTTTTCAATCCGCCTTATGATGAGCGTTTGGATATACACATGGAAGAGTTCTACAAAAACATTGGCGATACGCTTAAGAAAAATTATCCAGGAACCAATGCTTGGTTTATCACCGGGAATCTTGAAGCACTAAAATTTGTGGGCTTAAAACCTTCCAGAAAAATTAAACTTTTCAATGCGAGTATTGAAGCCAGACTGGTTAAATACGAAATGTATGAGGGAAGCAAGAGGACTAAGTTTGCACAAGTTCGTGAAAATGATTTGAGCCAAGAGTCGGATAATTCAATAATAGAATAATAGTAATAAATTATAAAATCATGAATAAATTACAAGTAAGAGCCTTTATTTTTAACCTACTCTCTTTTATTATTTTGTTTGTAGGGTTTCGTTACCTAGTAGAAAAGTACACCAATCTGTCTGGTTTTTGGATTCCACTGACTGCTTTTGTGATAGGAACCATTTTAGCCCCAAAATTTCAAGCTGTAAAAACCAATGATGGCGAAAAACTGTTTATGAAATGGATGTTTTTGAAGGGAATTAAGGAAATTAAGTAATTACGAATTTAGAATTTTTTCTTTTTCTTGTCTTCCTTTTTTGCTGCTCCTACGTCTGCTTTTTTCTTATAAATAGGAATGAAATAGGAAACGGTATAGTTAAATCCTACGCCAAAATTCCCATTATAGGTCCGATTAAAACCAGGAATGTACAGGTTGTCGAAATTTGCCGGCTTCTTATTTGAAATCAAATTATTCATCCTAAAACTGAACCCCACATAAATATTATTATAAATTTTTGCGTTGACTCCAACAACAACTTCAACCCATTGTGCCGTTAATCCGTCAAATTTTTCTCCAGATATAATTACTGGAGTATTTTCAAAATAGGGGTGTGCGTTATAGATTTTATAACTGTTTAGTTTTTGGCTAAAAGAACTTACGCCATATCGCATTCCGATATAGATTTTGTTTTCCATATCAAGCCAGTTTTCGTAGAAATTATAATCGAATCCCGCTCTAAAATAGGTGCCTTTTGTGGTAAAATTTAACCGATTATCATCAACCGTTTTATTTTCGTTACCCAATTCTCCAGCTAGATAATATTTTTTGGAGATTCTGTAATCTCCAACAACTTCCAATCCTTTATAGTCTTTTTCATAAAAGGAGCGGGAAAGTTTGAACAAATCTATACCAACTCGCAGTCCATAGCGATTTATTTTTACGGGAATACTGTCTGCTTTTTTTGTTTCTTGTGCCTGCATCAAAAATGACGACAACACGAAGCAAATACTAAAAATATATTTTGATGTGTGTTTCATTTTCAGTTTCTAAATTATATTTTTCGACAGTAATATTTTGGATCCAAATGCCTTGAGTAGCAAGCGGATTGTTGTTTAGTACAAAGGGATTGGGCAAAGCAGCATCATTATTCAGGTCAAACAATGTTTTGTAGCCACACGCTCGGGAGACAAAAACTGTTTTTCGGGAATAATTAAATTCAAGAATATCAGTGTAAATTAAAGCAGGATTGGTATTTCCTGCATTTAAAACAAAGCTGAATTTTGTTTTATCATCGGTCAATTTTAGCGGAACCTGAATTTGATGAACCCCATTAAATAAAATCCCTGTTGTCAATCCGTCTCCTACAATGCCTAGATTAGTTACGTTTTTTGTAATGGTAGGATTTGTAATGTCATAAAAATCTATAATGAGTCTTGGTGTTGTTGGCGTATTGGCATCGCAAATATCATCTTTCTCACAACTGGAGAAGGACAATGTTAGTACGAAAATAAGTAAAAGTATTTTCTTCATAGAACTCAAATTTCAATAACAAAAATCAATGACAACAACTAAAAATAGGATCTGTGAACTGAAACCTACTTCCTGTAATTTTCTTAATACAGAACACTATTTTCGTTTCTCTAAAAGTACCACATTTTCTACATGATGCGTTTGCGGAAACATATCTACCGGCCGTACGCGGGTTACTTTATAAAATTCATCCATTAAGGCTAAATCCCTAGCCTGTGTTGCCGAATTACAACTTACATAAACGATTTTCTCCGGAGCAATTTTCAAGATTTGTTCGATTACGTCTTTGTGCATTCCGTCTCTTGGCGGGTCAGTAATAATGACATCAGGCTGACCGTGTTGGGCAAGAAAATTGTCATTGAAAACCACTTTCATGTCTCCTACATAAAATTCACAATTGGTAATTTCGTTGCGTTTTGCGTTTGCTTTGGCGTCAACAATGGCTTCAGGAACACTTTCTACACCAATCACTTTTTTTGCATTTTTAGAAACAAATTGGGCTATGGTTCCTGTTCCCGTATATAAATCATAAACAACCTCATTTCCTGTCAATCCGGCAAATTCGCGGGTTATTTTATACAATTCGTAGGCCTGATCAGAATTGGTTTGGTAAAAAGATTTGGCATTGATGCTAAATTTCAAACCTTCCATTTCCTCTAGGATATAATCGCGACCCTTAAATAATTTTACCTCTTGGTCATAAATGGTATCGTTTGGTTTTCCGTTAATTACGTATTGTAGCGAAGTTATTTCCGGAAAACGATCCATAAGGAAATTCAATAATAATTCCCTTTTGGTTTTGTCTTCTTCAAAAAACTGAATCAAAACCATGATTTCTCCGGTTGACGCTGTTCGAATCATCAATGTTCTTAAAAATCCCTCGTGGTGTCTTGGGTTGAAAAATGCCAAATCATTGTCATTGGCAAAAGCCCTAATTTCGTTTCGTATCGCATTAGAAGGATCTTCCTGCAAATGGCATTTGGTAATGTCCAGGATTTTGTCCCACATTTTTGGGATATGAAAACCCAATGCATTTCTGTTTCCTAAATCTTCGGTACTATCAATTTCCTGTTCGGTAAGCCAACGGGCATTGGAAAAACCAAATTCCATTTTGTTTCTGTAAAAGAATTGTTTTTCCGAACCTAAAATCGGCTCAAATTCCGGAAGTTCCACTTTTCCTATGCGTTGCAAATGGTTTTTTACCTCGTTTTGTTTGTAGTACAACTGTTGGCTGTATTTCATGTTTTGCCATTTGCAACCGCCACAAACCCCAAAATGTTCGCAAATGGGTTCGATTCGATGTTCCGAAAATTCATGAAAACGAACGGCTTTTCCCTCATAATAGGCTTTGCGCTTTTTGAATGTTTGCACGTCTACCACATCTCCTGGAACGACATTGGGAATGAATATTACTTTTCCGTCTGGCGCTTTTGCCACCGAAACACCTTTTGCGCCCGCATCAAGGACTTTTATGTGATCAAAAACGATTTTGTCTGTATTTTTCTTTGCCATGGCGCAAAAATAAGGGTTTGATTGGTATTAAAAATTCAAATTGGGAAATATTTTCAACAAGTTGGTGTTTGTTTTCCATTATTTTGAATCCAGATTGATTTAAGGATACCTAGTTTAAAAATGGAATGGTTCAAAATGAAAATCCGAATACAGTACATTATCTCAAAATGTATTTGAAAAAGTATGGGAAGTTGTTGCTCGTAGTTTCTTTAATACTTTGATACGGTTTGAAAAAAGGAAATCTATTTAGTTTTTTGCCATATACCAAAATCCAGAAGTTATAAATAAATTGGGTCTTGAATTGTTATTTCTGTTTTACTAAAATTAAATATTTCCAAGGGGCTAAAGTAATTATGTCATCGCCAATAAATACATGAATTGTGTTTGAAAACAGTTCATTGTAAGTTCCTTTTTGATATTTTGAGTTCAGTTTTACAGTAACTGGTTTATTACTATAATTAATGATTGGAATTACTTGATCTCCATTTTTAGTTCTTGAAAATGAAATAACTTGTTCTGGTTTGTCATTAAAAACACGAATCATTTCGCCTCCATAACTCCCGTTCCATAATGCTTGGTTTTTATGTTTTAAGTCAAACAGTTTTGTGTAAATGGCTGCGTAGGGATGGTTTTTCCATTCAATTAAGTCTTTATCAAAGAATTTTAAGGAGCGATTCAGTCCAGCTTCCTGTCCGCTATAAATGAGTGGCATTCCGTTAATAGTACAAGCCAAAACCATGGAAGCTTCCAGTCCATCACCAAAATTAGAATATTGATTGCCTTCCCAGGAATTTTTATCGTGGTTCTCCGTAAAAGTCATTCGGTAGGCATCTTTTGGGAATGTACTCACATCATGTGCCATATATTCAACCAAGCCGGCCAAACTTTTCCCATCCTTGGTAACGGAATGCATTTTATCCCATAAGCTCCAAGAATATGTCATGTCAAAAGCTTTTCTGTGTAAATCACGAGATTCCCATTCACCAAGCATAAAAACAGGTTTGATTTCATCCATTTCTGCTCTGGCATTTTCCCAGAAATCAACTGGAATAAATCCAGCAACATCACAACGATAACCGTCTATATTAGCTTCTTTCACCCAATATTTTAAGGCATCGGTCATGTATTTTCTCAATTCAGGTTTGTCATAATCAAAATCAATAATGTCCTCCCAATCGTACCAAGGAGTTGGTTGAAAATTCCCTTCTGGAGTTTTGGAATACCAATCGGGGTGCTCTTTTGCCAAGACATTATCCCAAGAGGAGTGATTTGCAACCCAGTCTACAATAACATGCATTCCCATGGTATGAATTTTTTTGACAAGTGCTTTTAAATCTTCTTTTGTTCCAAATTCAGGATTGACGCCATAGTAATCTTTCACGGAATAATAGCTGCCCAAAGTGCCTTTTCTTTTTTCGATGCCAATAGGATTTATGGGCATGAGCCAAATAATATCAACCCCCATTGCTTTTAATCTAGGCAAATGAGTTTCAAATGCTTTAAAAGTGCCTTCTGGAGTAAATTGACGTACATTTACTTCATAAATTGTTGCGTTTTTGCTCCACTCTGGATGTTTTACTTCCACATAGTTTTTGGGTTTGTATCTGGAGAGTACATCACTATTTAATTCAGAAGGGTTCTTTTTGTCAGAATGATTGCAACTACATAAGAGGAATAGCAGTAACAAAACAACATTTTTTCGGATAGAATTCATAAATTATAGTCTAGAAGCATAAAGATATAATTTTTTTGCAAAAAAATAATAATTAAATGAACTCGTTAAGAATGGGCATACGTTTTTTTAAATTTCTGTTTTTCAGCGTATTTTTCCATAATCAATTGTGCTTTAAAAAAGCATAAAGTAGATTCAGCTCCCTGATTAATATTGACGTGTTTGTCTTCAAGGCCATCATAGGATGCACCATTTTCTGGATTATACATGATTTGTTTGAGGTGATTGTTTCCTAAAAACCAGTTAAAAGCCAATTTTAGCTGATCTTTATATTTACTATTTCCCGTGACTTCATAAAACAAATCTAAAGCAATGATGGTGGTGGATACCTCGATGGGCTGTTCTCCATAAAACACTCTTTCGTTTTGTTTTTTGAACCATCCTCTATTTGAGATTACTTTTAACTGCCCTTTCATGAAATATTGCGATAAAAGAAAATCAAACGTAATGAGAGCAATTTTTTTATATTTCGGTTTTCTAGTGACCATATAACTGTAAAGCATTGCCTCTGGCAGGACATTATTGGCATAGGTCATGTAGTCTTCATACCAACACCAATTTTCTTCAGAATTGATGTGATAATGGCGCAATAGTTCATTAGCAAGTTTTTCAATATGATTCTTTATTTCTTCATTAGGATATTTAGAATAATAATGAAAGAGACCTTTTAAGGCATAAGCGATGGCTCTCGGAGAGGTAATGTCATGTATTCTTTCTATAGCTTTGTTCCAACATTTTTCTGCTCGCAACACCAGCCACATAGGTAAGGTTTCTTTATTAGCAATTACAGTTCCCAAGCTCCATAATGCTCTTCCGTTAGCGTCTTCAAGATTTACTTCTAAATTTTGCTTTGTTAATTGATGGTCAAAGCTTTTGTAATTGTAAAACCAGCCATCATCTTTCTGAATGCCTTCAATATATTCCATATAGGTATCTGCTAGTTTTAGAGACTTTGAATCATGGTAATGGGTATGATAGATTACCATGTCAATTAATGCTCGTGCATTGTCATCTAATGTATATCCCGATTCTGGATCTGGCTCGCTTAATTTAGAAAATTGCAGGATGCCGAAATCCGTAGTGAGCTTCTCTATGTGGTCTAGTTTTATGGGAGGGGAGTTGAATCTCAAATCGCCTTCTCTATTCGTCAATTGATCGAACAGCAATCGGTATTGAATAGCGATATTTTCCCATGATGTAGCGTGTGCTAAGGAGAATGCATTTTTTCCCATTGTAATACGTGCTTCTTTATTTTTGATAAGTTTCAGAATGGCTTTTTCAAATTCTTTTGGTTTGTCAAAATTATCTAATAATATTCCGTTGCCATCCGTTAGAGATTCAACAGCATGAGGTATTGGTGTAGAAATAACGGCACATCCGCAACTCATGGCATAAGCAAAGGTACCGCTAACGGCCTGATTGGGATCTTTGGATGAAAATAGATATATTTCTGATAAAGTTAAGTATTCAAGTAACTGCCACAATTCAAGATATTCATTAATAAAAACCACGTTGTTTTCTAATTGAAGTTCTTGTACAATTTTAATAAGTTGATCTCTGTAATTTTCTCCTTCACGTTTAATAACTTCTGGGTGGGTTTTTCCAATAACTAAATATTGTGTTTGAGGATATTTAGCTACAATTTCCGGCAATGCATACAGAACCGTTTCTATATTTTTATTTTCATTAATCAAACCAAATGTGGACAAAACTATTTTATCGGATAAATTATATTTTGTTTTTAAATTTTCTTTTTGTTCCCAAAGAATAGTGTGGGTACCATGGGGAATTACGGTTATTTTTGATATTGGACAATTGTAATGGTCAACCAAAATTTCTCGGGATATTTTTGTAAGAACCACTATTTGATTTGAAAGGTCAGCTATGGCATGAACCACTTTTTTTCTTTTTTCTTCCGGTTCCGGCAAAACGGAATGGAAAACAGTAATAACTGGTTTGTTTAACGCTAAAATGAAGGACAGGATATAATCGCCAAATTCCCCTCCGAAAAGACCAAATTCATGTTGAACACAAACTAGCCCAATGTCATTTCGGTCATTTATTTTTTCTGCCACTAAGCGGTAATCATCTAAAGAAGTTGTGGTTAAAACATAGGTTACTTCATCATTATAATCAACTTGTTGAGCGTTGTTTTGTAATGCACACACTTCAATCGGAAGTGTATTTCCAAATACATTTTCTACCGCATTGACAATGTCATTAGAAAAGGTGGCAATACCACATTCCCGTGGTGGATAGGAGCTGACAATTAGCATTTTCATCCCTTTTTCAAATTCCATGATAATTGTTTTAGGGTTGTTTTACTAATTCAATAAGTAATTCTTTTAAACTCATTTTGGCAACTGCAATGTGCTTGTCTGCCGCTCCGTAATAAATATAAAGATCATCACCAAAGAGGGCATGGCCAGTTGGGAAAACAACATTATTGACCTCGCCTTCTATTTCCCATTGTTTTGTAGGTGAGAAAAGAGGTAAATTTAATCTGGATATTTCATTTTCTGGTTTGTCTATTTGAAGTAAAGCGGCCTTAGCATGATAGGTTCTCCCTGTTGTGGTTTCATGTACTCCATGGTAAATAAGCAACCAGCCATCATCAGTTTCAATGGGTGGGCCGCCAGCTCCAATATAGTTTACTTCAAAAATTCCTTTGGGATCAAGGACAATATAATCGGTTAAATGTTTGAGATAATCCTCCCAAAAGGACTTAGTCAAATCCCTCCAATGGTCAAAATAGACAATCTGTATGCCTGGCCATATTCGATGCAAAAGGGCAAATTTTCCATTTATTTTTCTTGGAAAGAATACGATGTCTTTATCTCTAAGCAATCTAAACTCATCTGCAACTAAACCTATTTGTGCAAACAGCCTGTAGTAATGATGGTATTTTGGGTTTAATTTTTCGCCACAACATAGTACTAAAGATTCATATTCCTGATAATTAACGGTGGGAGTAATGATTCCTTGTTTCTCAAAATGGATCAAATCTTTAGAGGTAGCGAAAGCTCCCATAGCATTCACACCATCATAAGCGGTATAAGTGATATAGTAAGTGTCTTCAATTTTTACAATTCGAGCATCCTCAACGCCATGGCTCTCATAATCGAAATCGCGGGTAATTAGGGGGTGTTTGTATCTTTCCACAATTTTAAGGGGGCCATCGGTTTTTGCGTAACCAATAGTTGACAAATTTCCTTCTTGTACCGCCCTGTATAGGATATGTATCGTGTTTCCCTCCTGAAAGATGCCAGGGTTAAGGACTCCGTTGTTTTCAAACTCCTTTTCCGTTGGACTTAGAATAATTCCGTGTTTTTCAATTGTTATCATAACTTGAGTTTTTTGATACTATTTATCGCATTATATTTCTGTTGTAATTTGAACCAACGCCTTACTCAAATTTACAAAAAAAAATATTTGAAATTTTATAAATTTCAAATATTTTACTTTTAAAATATTAGTAATCAATTATTTGTAAGTTTTGTTTTGTGTTTTAACAGTCGTCTATTTCTTCTCTTTCAATTTTGCCTTTTCTTGTTTTTTAAAATATCCCCTAAATAAAAAGTTATGTTTTAAGGCTTCGAGATCTTCATTTAAACGGATACTGGCGTTGTTAATATTACTCATTGTAGAATCTATTTTCCGAACTAATTTTGGGTCGTTTGAAAGGTAGTTTATAGCTCCTTTTCCGTCTTTAATGTTCAGGATTGTCGTGTTTAGATTGGTAACTACCTTGTCTATTCCATTGCTCGATTTATCTAAATTACGAACAATGGTTTTGATTTTATTGGCTATTGCCGAATCTTTTAGAACACCAACCACATTGTCCTTATTGTTCAATGACACGATGATTTTGTTCAAATTTGTCACGGACTCCGAAGTTCCTTTGCTAGTCAGTTTCAAATAATTTAGGGTTTGTTTCAAATCATCTCCCATGACAGTATCATTAACCAATAGACCCAGAGTTCCTTTGCCAAGAGTTATTTCATTGGTTATTTTAAGTAAATCAGTGGTAAGTCGAGCCGCATTTTTATTGGTTATACTAAGTGTATTTAAAATATCCTCTCCGCGAATGCGGTTCAAAGACCGAATCTCATCACCGGGATGAACTGGAGGTTGCGTCCCATCACCCGGTGTAATACTAATGATCATATTTCCCACCAATCCGTCAGAACTAATCGTGGCGACGGCATCTTTTTTGATATGTTGTAAAATGGCTTTGTCGATAATCATATCCACTCGGATGATAGTGTCGCTCACCATTTCAATACCCAGAACCGTTCCTACATTAATCCCGGAATAGCGCACATTGTTGCCTATTTGCAAGCCGTTCACATTGTTAAATACAGCGCTCAGATGATCTGTTTTTCCAAACATTTTCTGCTTATCTCCGATGAAATAAATGGCCAGGACAAAAATTATTAATCCGACGATAACAAAAAGACCAAGTTGAATTTTTTGTGGGACTGTTTTTTCCATTTTTTGTTTATTTAAAAAAGGCACGAACTTTCGGGTCTTTTGATGTAGATAACTCTTCAAAAGTCCCTTCTGCATAATTAATACCATCAACCAATAAAATCATTCGATTGGATATCATTCTGGCACAATCCACATCATGAGTAATGATAATAGATGAGGTATTGTATTTTTTCTGAATGGACATCATCAATAATAAAATTTCCTTTGCAGTTATAGGGTCTAATCCCGTGGTGGGTTCGTCGTAAAGAATAATCTTCGGAAGTAGGATTAAAGTTCTGGCAAGAGCAATTCTGCGTTTCATTCCTCCGGAAAGCTCCTCCGGCATCAAATTTATTGTTTGAGCCAAACCTACATTTTCTAAGGCTTCCATGACCAATGGTGTGGTATCCTTAATTTTTCCAAATTTTTTTGTGTGACGCCTCAACGGAAATTCTAAATTTTCCCGAACGGTCATTGAATCGTAGAGTGCGCTACCTTGAAACAGAAACCCAACCTCTGTTCGAAGCTCATCTAACTCCTCGCGTTCCAATTCCCCAATATTTTTACCCATTACCATAATGGTACCACCATCAGGTTCTTCCAATCCAATTAAGCACTTTATCATGACTGATTTTCCGGAACCTGATTTCCCCATAATTACCAAATTTTCACCTTCATTTAAGTACATGTTGAAACCGTCTAAAACATGGTTGTCACCATAGCTTTTACGTAAGTCTTTGATTTCTATCACTGGTTTTTGATTGGAAATGGGTTTGTTCATATCTTATAAATCATAAAAAATATCAGTAACAAATACGGCAACAAAATCAATGATAAAAAGCAGCAGAGAAGTAAAAACTACTGCGGAATTTGCAGCAAGACCTACTCCGGCGGTGCCTTTTTTACAGTTATACCCTTTAAAGCACCCCACTAATCCTATGGCATATCCAAAAAAGAAAGTCTTGATGGTTGCAGGAATTAAATCGCCAAATTCTAAGGCGTCAAAGACCTGATTGTAGTACAATAAAAAGGAAACGTTCCCTTTTAAGTTCTCCACCAGATAGGATCCATATATGGCAATGGCATCTCCAAAAAAAACTAAAATGGGGAGCATAAAAGTAGTAGCCATTATTCGTGTGACTACTAAATATTTGAAAGGATTTGTTCCGGAAACCTCCATCGCGTCAATTTGTTCGGTTACCCGCATGGAGCCCAATTCAGCACCAATTCCGGAACCAATACGTCCCGCACAAATTAAGGCGGTGATAATTGGACCTATCTCCCTAATAATTGAAATGCTCACCATGGAAGGCATCCAGGAAACAGCGCCAAATTCCTGAAGTGTAGGCCGCGATTGTAAGGTAAAAACCAATCCGATAATAAATCCCGTAACGGCAACAAGCAGTAGGGAACGGTTTCCCATATTATAACATTGCCTAAGGAATTCCTTAAACTCATAAGGAGGTTTAAAAACTTCTTTAAAAAAGCGACTGGCAAAATAGGAGAGCTCACCAACTTCCAATAAGAAAGATTTGAACAATTCGATAATTTTAAAAATACTATTCATAAACAAAGATGAATTAATTTTTAATCGAAAATAGTATATCAAATATATGAATATTCTTTGGTTTTATAGCTTTTTAATGTTCTAAAAGTGTCATGTTGAAAGCTCAAAGGCGGCAGTACAATTTGATTTGTACGCGTTAATAAATAAAAAAATCGTTTCATTTTTTCAGAACAAGACGATTTTTTTATTTGAAATTTTTTTAATTTTACACAATTAGCTTTCTTATCGTTGTGTCTAAATTTGATTTCATTAGTATCAGTCATTTTAGAAATCAAATTGTAATGACTTGATTTTTTTTCGAAATTTTATAGGTCTGTTTTTTGACCCCCTTGATAATGCCCAATTCGAAAGGTTTCTCACAATGAATAGTGATTTTTTGTTTTGTCCCTTGCGGTTCACATAACAATGAAACTTTTTGGTTTTTTAATTCGATATTTTTTATCCCAAAAGTGTCGTTTCGCTTTAAAGTCCAGCAAATTTGATTTTGATTTCCTTTAATTTCAAATCCCAAAACATTTTCGATTAACAAAGAAATTGGGGCAAGACCAGACCAACCCACAAAATCCTGACGGGAGTAAAAGGTGTTATCCCAACGGGTTGCAGGACTTTCATAATCTGCGGAATAGCATTCCCAAATGGTTTTATAGGAGTCAGCATAACGCTCTTCGTATGCAATTTTTTCGATGTCAGGTTTAAAATGATAATAAATATTTGCTACATTTTTGAGATGGTTAAATGCGATGGTATCCGCAAGATCATTTTCGCCATATTTTTTCAAGCCTTGAATTACCATGTAATTGGTGGGAGACCAAACGCTGCCCAGCCAATAATGTCCTTTACTATCATATTCGGGTTGATTTGCCGCCAAAGTCGGAACCAAATGTTTTCTCCAAAATTCGTTTGGGTTTTGTAAATGATGTAGCAAAAACGGGACATTTTGCTTAGGAGCTATTTCTGAAAAAAGCGTCCAAAAAGCACCAATATGTACCGTTGGGCTTAAGGTGTTTTGTTCGGTCAAATCATAATAAAATCCTGATTTATTGTCCCACAACAAGGAGTTTACTAAACCTTTTATTTGCTCATAATGGGTTTTAAACTCTTTTTCGGTGGTTTTGTTTCCCGTTTTTTCTGCAATTTTTTGAATATACAGAGCAGCTAACGCTTGTTGGGACGAAAAATCAATCCATGCGGCTTTGCCTACATTTTTGCGGGGTGTGTTATCCATTCCGCTTCCTAATTCAGAAGTGTAATACAGTCCTTTTCCCTTTTCTGTTCGACAATTTTTCTCTATCCAATTAAAATAGGTGGCTAAAACGGGTAATACTTTTTTAAAACGGGTAGCATCGCCAGATATTTCATAATAACGCCATTCCAACCAAGCAAAAAGAGGTGGATTTACCATTGGTTCCTCTGCGGTAGGTTCATTTGCAATTTTCCCGTTGGTTTCCCAATATACTCTTTGAATATAACCATCGGCTCTTTGTTTTTTGTAAAAATTATCCAATGAGGGCATCACGGGAAAGACGCTTCGCCCATACATACCGAAACTGGTAATAAAACACAAATCCCATTGGTAAATTAATTCATTGAACCCTTCGTCCATATATTTTTTTGAAAAGCCATTTTCCGGAGTACCTGAACCAATTTTTTTCCAAGCCATCTTCCAAGCTTCATAATACAATTCCACTAATTCTGGATTAGCACTTAATATAGGTTCTGGAAGTTTTTCTTTTGGAAAAGGATCTTTACTTATTTTACGTAATGGAATGGGTGGATTTCCAATCTTTACGATCGAGTTAAAGCTTGTGCCTCCATCATTAATCTTCAATGGGTTGTTAGGGTCAGGAATCCAATTGCCATCAACCACAATTTTATAGTAGTAATAATTGGGTTCGATTTCTATGGAGGCTCTCCATACATTGTCGATTCCCTGTTTCATGGGAAGTGCCTCTGTCGACCAATTATTAAAGCTACCTGCTACAGCAACATTTTTTGCCTTTTCGGAGAAATAAGAAAATTCAAAAGATACTTTCTGAGCAAAATTGATTAAAGGAAGTACAAGTAAAAAGAACGTTATTGTTTTTTTCATAATTACTTTTTCAATAAAAACACCAATGGAATATCCAATCGGTCATGCCAAGATTTCTCCGAATGGTCTTTACCAGGGAAGAATTTGGTAATCCAGTTTTTATCTGTAAACCCTTTTGCTTTCATGACAACATCTACTTTTTCCTGTAAAGGCTTGTATAGGACATCCAAGGTTTGGTCGCCATAGTCAAAGTAAATTTTATGGTTTTTCGGGTTTGGAAGATTGTTTTTCAAATAGTTTATAAACGCATCAGGAATTGGATTGTTGGCTGCTGAAAATGCTCCTGGCCAATGTGTAGACATACAGGCTGCACCCCCAAAAACTTTGGGATATTCACAAATGGCATACATAGAAATCAATCCTCCCATACTGGAACCGGCAATAAATGTGTTTTTTCTGTCTTTTTTTGTAGAAAATGTTTTGTCTATATAAGGTTTTAATTCAGTTACCAAAAATTTCAAATACGCATCGGAGAATGGTTTGAAAACGGCTGTTGTTTTCCCTGCTTTTTGTAGCTGTGAGGTAATTGTGTCTCTTTGAATTTGGGTCAAACTTTCATATGGTTTTTGCGGGAAATATTCCGGATGCCGTTTTTGGTCACTATTCCAAATTCCAACAACGATGAATTTTTGCGTTTTGTTTTCGGAAATTAATTTTCCGGCAACGTCATCTACTTCCCATGCTTGTTTGTTCCAAGTGGTCTCAGCATCGTAGAGCATTTGCCCGTCATGCATGTATAAAACGGCGTATTTTTCTTTGTCGGAATAGCCATCGGGCAACCAAACATCAATATTTCGAACATCAACAAATTGGGATTTGAAGTTTTCAAAACGCTGTACTTTTCCGGCGCTAACTTTAACCTCTTGGGCATTTCCGGTAATAAAAATCAAACAGGCTACCATGGAATTAATAATTTTTTGCATACAAAATGAGTTAATTTTATCGTTTTAAACTGAAATGTCCTTTTACTATTTTATTGTTTTCAAGGGTAATTACAAACCAATAATCATCTGAAGGAAGTATGTTCCCATTATAATTACCATCCCATCCCTCATTAATGGCATTCAATTGTTTTATTAATTTCCCATAACGATCAAAAATTTGGATATTGGTATTTGCATTGAAATTTTTGTTGATGCCCTTAATATTCCAAGTATCGTTACTTCCATCGTTATTAGGAGTGAAAAATTTAGGAATACCCAAAACTGAAATTTCAAGAGGGCCTACAATTCCACATCCATTCAAATCTTTCACATATACTTCATGTATTCCAGCTTGTATATTCGTGAAAAAATTAGAAGATTGAAATCCGTTATTGATGTCGATACTGTAAGCATATTCTCCTTTTCCGCTTGCAAGAACTTCAACAGTATTAATGTCAGCTAAATCCACAATTTTAATATCCTCAATCGTTGCGATATCTGATAAAGAAACGGTAATTGTTCTGGTTCTTATGCAACCCCTACTATTCATTACGTCCACACTATATTTTCCTGGAGTATTTACAGTTAGTTTTGAGGAAGTAGCGTTGGGAATTAATATGCCATCTAAATACCAAAGATACCGATAATTGGAAGGGGCTATTCCGCCTAAAATGCCCGCACTAAGCGTAACGGTATAATTGGGGAGATTCGCACAGACAAATTCGGAATCAGAGCCATCTTGGTTTAAATCGATTTCTGGTAATTTAATGACTTCAAAAGGCAAAATTCGCTCCGCAGAACACGTTGGATTGATAGGGTTTTCTACCCTAACTTTTACATTTTGTGTGGTAGTCACGAACGGATTTGGCAAGGGACTTGGTAATGGATTTCCGTTTCCGTCAAGGTATTTTACAGTCATTCCGCTTTGTCCGCCAAGGATTGTGGTTTCAAAGGAAGATGTGTCAAAGGCAAATATCCCATCCTGATCCATGGGATTTAGTTCATCATCACAAACAGATAATTGTGAGGGCATTATTGGGAAAGCTTGCGGCAAAACATCCACTACAAATTTAATGGTTTCTTCACCCGAGCAAGGTCCATCAGGAGCTTTGGTTGAATTATTAATTACTTTTACGGTAATAGTTTTTGTCGAATTTACCACAAATGGATTGGGAAGCGGACTGGATAAAAGATCTCCATATTCGTCAAAATAGCTTACAGATACATTCGTTTGTCCATTCAAAATGGCAGATTGCAGGGTAGAGGTATCAAAGGCGTAAATTCCGTCTTGATTGTCATCGCAGTGCCTAATGGTATTTGTAGCATTAATTGGATATGCTTTTGGTAAGGCTTCAACGGTTAGTTTAACATACGGTCCGAGTCCAAAGCAGGAATTATCGATGTCACTTTCTACACGAACCCAAATTTGTTTTTGATGGGATGAATCGGCGTTTCGGTAATTAAAAATACTGCCTAAATCGGTAGGATTTTGAGATATTTCTAATGAATTACCCCAAATATCCGTTTCTAAAGAAGCATCTTCAGCATTTTTATAATATTTTATCGTAAAAGCGGAAGTTGCAGGAAGAATTGCTTTAATTGCAGCGGTAGCACTACTGAAATCAAAAGTAGCGATTCCATCCTTATTGTCATTATTGGTATTGTCATTTCCGTTGGTATCTAAAAAATCATCACATTTGGAATACATTTGTTGGAATGACTGTGGGATTTTAGTGGCGGTAATAGTAATGTCAATTTGGGCTACACTAAAACACAAATGGGTGTTTTCTACCCTTACCCAAACCGAACGATTGCCACTTTGGAATTGTGATGGATTAGGAATTTGTAAACTAACCTCCGCGTTTTGAGCTCCTATTTGCGATGTGAAATAAGTGAATATTTCATTTTTAAAATCAGAAGAAATATAATTTTCTTTTTGTCTTAAATTGATGTTGGTAATACCATCGGTAACCGCATCCTCGTCACATTGTATAAGTGATATGGGTGATGTGAGAACGGGTAAGGCATAAATAGTTAATGCACTTTCGTCCGAAAAAACATCACAGGAGTTGCCGTTTTTTTGTAATTTGACTCTATATTTAATTCCATTCATAGAAGCAGTTACCCTATTAATTTGCAATAGGTTGGTTCTACTTCCTGAGTACATGGTATTGTCAGTAATATCGATCCAAATCCCACTCGAAAATACTTGCCAATTGTAGAAATCTACTGGAGTTGTAGTAATACTTGCGGTTGTGTTTTGTAATTCACAAACGGGTTGGATAGCGGGCTGGGCAGTAATCGAAATCGGCGCAAGGATGATGTAATTTAAATTTGGCAGAGGCGTGTAGCCTGCGGTATTTGCCACTAAACCATTAGTGTTTACTGTTGGAGTACTATTTCCTACCATCCCATCATTATTCCCATCCGGATACCCTGCTTCAATAGTGTCGAAACAACCGTCATTGTCACTATCCAGTTCTATATAATTTTTTATTCCATCGGTATCCGTATCGACGATTGTGTAGTTTGGCATTCCAGAATCTGCAAATGTTTCAAGAGCATCAACGAATCCGTTTGTGCCAAAAGTGTTCGGATTTCCATCAATTGTTCCGTCCAGATTTGCATCAACGGCATTGTTTCCAGATTCAATTAAATCGAAAATTCCGTCATTATCGCTGTCCAAATCCAAATAATCGAAAACTCCGTCAGCATCGGTATCAATTGGATTTAGCCCTGAACCAAACGCATTATCCAGACCATCTTTATTGCTGTCGGTATTGGTAAGTACAGTAAAATTTTGGCCTTGAGCCTCATTCGCATCAGGAATTCCGTCGTTGTCGCTATCTGAATCCAAATAATCGGGAATGCCATCCAAATCGGAATCCTTAGGAACGCAAGTGGCAATCAATTTAAAAGTGGCCTTATTTTCTACCAAATCAGAAAGGTTTTTATGCGTAAAAGTAATTGAATTGGTAAGATAAGATTGGAATTTATATGTACCTGTTCCTGCAGCTAACGGAATTATGCTATTCAATCGGAACCGGATTTCAAATGAAGAAAATTGAGTTACGCCACTTTCGTATATGCCATCAAAATTAGTGTCAATCAATAACTGATTGTTTGGATTAAGCACTGTGATTGTTTTGTCAATATCTGAATTTACAATGAATTCCGCTCCTGCATTCAATAAATTAACTGAATTAGCTGTAGAAACATATTCCAGCGAAACACTGGTAGGTTGTGCGAATTTTTTTTTGAAGGAAACGGCACTGTTTTTTCCAATAGCGACTTTGGTGACAAAATCTCCTGTTGTGCTTAGTGAAAATTGTTGCCAAGTAGTATTTCCCGATGTAGTAATATTTAAATTATCCATGTCGGTAAGGTCGATATTTTGATTTCCCGATGATTCCGAACAATTGGTAATTCCATCATTGTCATCATCAATATCAACATTGTCATTGGCCAAGTCATTATCAACATTTGTTGGGCAGGAACTTACTGGAATTTTATCTGAATTTAATTGTGTACCGCAACCGGAAATGGTAGCTTTAACATAATAATATCCGGGTTGAGTAGGAAAGTAAGAGCTATTTGTAGCTCCAACAATTTCAGTTTCATTAATATACCATTGAAAAATATCAAAAGGGCTTAATGAATTCACGGATAATCGGGTGTTAGGAATGCAGTTTGTTTTAGTTACATCCAATAAATCAAAACTGATTTCAGGTTTAAATGTAAAACCGGAGTAGAAACCACCAAAGGTAGCCGCATCATCTGTTCCATAAGCGGCTAAATACAGTTGGCCGGATGAAAAAACACCAATGTTCCCGGTTAATCCCGTAATGGTATAGGTGACATAATTGGAATTTCCCGTTACTGAAATTGGTCCAATAATAGAAACATTAGGTAAGCCAGCAAGTGCATTTAGGGAATATGGACTGCCATTAATTTGGAAGTTTAAATTAGAATTAGTCTCGCCAATAATGGTAACTCGACCTTTAAAAGTACGTGTTCCGATTTTATCCAATTGAGGAATGTTATCAATGACGTGCGGCGTTTCACAGGTTAACGGTGGAACAAAAAACAATTCTTGATTCGCAAAATCGGATCGGCTGTTATCCCCAACAGTTTGGTAAGCAAAAACTTTTTTTGAAGTTTTAACATAAAGATTTCCTTGCGTATTGTAGTTGTTTCCGTCTAGAGCAATGTATTGTCCTGCGTTTAATACATAATCGGGTGTTGAAT
The DNA here is from genome assembly GCF_003097635.1 of Flavobacterium psychrotolerans. GTDB lineage: Bacteria > Bacteroidota > Bacteroidia > Flavobacteriales > Flavobacteriaceae > Flavobacterium > Flavobacterium psychrotolerans. The sequence goes on along the minus strand of NZ_QCZI01000009.1, from coordinate 56,619 downwards.
TTCCATTTAGATAGATCTCGGTATTGTTTTCATGAGCTATAAGAAGCGCTCTTTCTACAACCGCTTGTCCAGTGCTTTTGATGAAAATATATTCCGTTCCCGTTCTTTCTGCTGAAACAATTTGGTCAAAACCAAGATCGAGATTTGTCGATGCATTTGATCCCGCAAATGAACCACAATTTACAGCAATAGGTTTGTCGGAAGCTACTAACGAGCCTATTAAGCCATCACGATTGGCTTCTGTCGGGCCTTCAACGGCCATGACAAAACTTTCTCCGCTATTTAGAATTATAGAGGGAGGAACATTACTTGCCGAAGGATTATTTATTAAAGAAACCCCAGCTTTGATAGCACTAAATTGTACAGTGGTATTATTTTCTGTTGCAAGTATGGATACAAAAGTATAATGATTATCAGTGAATGGATTAGCCGTGGTATTCAATAAGGAACCAATCCGAAACTGTGTTCCTAAAGCGGCCAATCCTTTAGAAACCAATTCTCCAGCTTGATTTCCATTCCCAGCTAAAATCCTTGCTGATACATAAATTAAGTCCTCAGCTTCAATGATATATCCTTTGTTTTTTAATATTGTATTGACTGAATTTTTTTCAACAAGAAGTTGCGTATTTGATCCAAAACCTACATCAAAAATATAGGGTGTGCTTCTTGAAACGCTACCCGTAATACTAGTGCCGCCAAGTTGCAGTATTTTAAAGTTTACGGGTGTTACATTTGGTGTGGAAATATATAACAATTGCTCTTGGGCACTTGATGATGGATTGTTTGAACCCGATAATGGCGGTATGTAATGCGTCTTGCTAAATTGAGCAAAACACGAACAGGAGAGTATTAGAAAACACCACAAGACATTCTTTTTCATTCTATAAAAATAATGAATTAATGGCATATCCTATCTCTTCAGCGTAAAATGTCCTTTTACAATTCTGTCATTTTCTAAAGAAATTACAAACCAGTAATCAGTTGCCGGCAGATTTATGGAATTTAATTTACCATTCCAGCCATTTCCATTTCCTTTAAACTGATACACTAATTTTCCATACCTATCATAAATGGTAATTTTGGAGTTTGGAATTGTATTTATGTTTTCTATTGTCCAAATATCATTAAAACCATCGTCATTCGGTGTAAAATACTTAGGGTAATCCAATACGTATACTTTTTTGGAAGTTTTACCACAGCCGTTTTTATCTCTTGCCCAAACGGTATAGACTCCAGAAGAAACATTGGTGAAGTAGGGACTATCCTGATAAAAAATTCCATCCAGTGAAAATTCATAATCTCCAAAACCCGTATAGTTTATTAAAACGGTATTTCCGTTTTCTTGAAAATCATTGCTAATTATAGACGTGATTGTAGGGGATCCAGAAATGAGGACAGTAAATTTTTTGGTGGCCAAACAGGTGTTTTTATCGGAAACTGTAACCGTAAATTCTCCGGGAGTTTTGACTTTAGTAGAGTTTCCTTTATCGCCTGTGCTCCAAGAATAGCTGCTGAATGTAGATGCCACTTGTAGTGTTTGTGAATTTCCATCGCATAAAACCGAAACTTCATCCTCAAAATTAAGGGGAGAATTTGAATTTGCGTATAAACGCAAGGGCACTATTCCATAGCAATCAGAGCCATTAACTATTTTCGCATAAATGGTCATTTGATATTGAACGGTATTTCGGTAAATGTTTGCTAACAATTTGGTCTGCAAAAGCGCATCGCTCATGGTTTCATAATATTCTACGACCAATCCTGAAGGCAATCCTGCCAATACAATTGGGTTTGCTTTGCTTAAATCGAAACCATAATACCCATCAATTATTCCGTCTAAATCGCAGCTTTCCAAATCTCTCGAAGACACGCTATTATTGGAAATTTGTAATATTACATTCGCAATACTTGAACATCCAAAAGCATTGGGTACACTTGCATAAATGGTTTTCGGAATACTACTGTAAGCATTGGGGTTCGAGATGGGTTTGGTTTGGTTTTGGGCATCCAATAAATTTTCATAATAAACCACATTGCCTAAATTTGGATCATTATTTTTTATGATGTTATCTGTTTTTGTCAAATTGAACATTGTGGTTCCGTTATGATCCTCATCGCATTGTACTATCGTGGTATTAGTTAAATTGGGTAGGGGGGAATATTCAACGGTTACTTCCCCGATTGATTTGCAAGCAGATGTGCCTAATGTCACTTCTACTTTGTACGTTCCAGAGGAAGATACGGTATATTTTGGATTATTTGCACCAACAATTAAACTATTGTTGCGATACCATTTGTAAAAATTAGTTCCTGTTTCAGAGGCATCCAGGGGAAGCGTTTTTCCGTCACAGATTGGATTTTTTGTTGCAATTAATCGATTTGGTCCTAAATCGGTTCCTATTTTAAAACTTCCCCCACCAAGGAATATTGCTGAATCGTATTGAGGATTGGCTTCATCCGCGATAACCAATTTGATATGGTAAGTTGTGCCGGGAATAACATCGGCTTTTGCCGTCATGGCAACCGTTTGTCCGTTAAAATTTGTTGGTGAATTTACTCCATTGAAACTGCCAAAATATGTTTCGTTTTGAGCAGAACAACCCCCAGAGATATCGGGATGAACCGTAGTGACTTTTACAGGAGTTGTTGTGTTGGGGACGACGGCTAAATTTTGATACGGATTTGCACTACCAGCCACTTTCAACAAAAAGGCAAATCCGTCCGAATATTTGCAGGATGCCGTTCCATGGTATTCCTCGGACGCAAAAATATAGTCGAAGCTAATTTTGCTGGTCAATGGGGTGAAATCAAATTCAAGAACTGAGGCGTTTGAGGTATTTGAAATGTTTAAAGCCTGTTCCAAATCAGAATCGCCTCCCCATCCCGATGCATCGTCACTTAAAATGGATGAATTTGGTCCTTGTGTAGAAATGGCTTTGCTAGTACTTAATACAATTCCGTCAAGAAATGGAAAACCGCTGGAACCGGAATTAAAATAGCCGAAACTGTTTTCTAGTGTTCCAAAATTCCCCCCACTAACTTTAAAATTAGAAACGTTCGCGCACGGACTGTTAATTAAAACATTCTCGACAAGATATTGAGCGCTGAAACTATCATTCACTTGGATATATTGAGCAAATGTATTGGTCGTACAATTGCCTAAAAGGAATATAAAAAAGAGGTTTCGGAATGTTTTCATAGCATCGGCAAAGATACTATAAATCTCGTTTTTTTAGTAATTTATAGGAAGTTAACATAAAAATAACAATCCATGCCACAACAATTAAAAGGCTGTACCAATGCACACTATAATCTTTAGCATTTTCAAATCCAATTTGTGTCCCAATGCTTTTTACGAGAGCTAACCTGCTGAAAGGCTCTAAAATTAAATTAGACATTGATTCTAAAGGGAAAAATTGAGAAATAATGGAGGCGGTATTCCCCTCGGGAAATATTCTGAACGACAAAATCCCTTTTGCAATCCCTTCAATGATATTCCAAACCATCAAAAATCCCAGTGCAAATGCGGAACGTTTAACTAAAATTCCCAGAAACAAACAGAAAGAGAAAAATCCAACCAACTTCACGAAATAGGCCAAAAGATATTCTAAGCCAGAGAAAACAATACTGAATTCCGTATAAGATGAAAAGGTATATCCTAAAATTAACGACATGATAAATACGAAAATAGTTGATGCTGCCGCAAATAAAACCACGGTTAAAAACTTAGACAAAACGAACTCTTTCTTGCTCATTCCGTCAATGAGATTCTGTTTTAAAGTACCATAGCTGTATTCGTTTGCCATCATGGAAACGATAACTATTGCTAAAAATAATTTTAATATTGCCGCAACATAGGTGTTGAAATGCCAAATAAAAGGGAAATTAAAAATCCCCATTTCGGCAAGGTGAAATTTAATTACACCTAAGTCAAACTTGACTGAGGCAATTAATGCGATAAAAGATAGGATAATAAAATAGGACAAAGTCAACATGCGGCTGGCTCTGTTTTTCCATATTTTCTGTAATTCTATAGAGAGTAATCGTTTCATTTTTAGGTTTTGGAATTGATGTTTATGATTTAAAATTGAATTTTTTACTTGTTGTTTGTCAATTCTAAAAATTGTTCTTCCAGACTGTTTTTGCGTTTCACTAAATGATTCAATGAAATGTTTTTCTCAAACAAATAGCGGTTTAATTTGGATGCTTCCAATGGTGTTTTTAAATAAACCAATACCTTTCCATTTTCTTCCGTAATTTTGTCAACTGCTGGGTGTTGCAACAACGCAGCCTTTAAATTCGAAGAATCCTCACATTGCAATTCGAAAAAACCTTCGTTAGACGACATTCCATCTACTCTTCCGGAATATAAAACTTCTCCTTTTCGCAAAATCAAAACGTGGCTGCAAACTTTTTCCACTTCATCAAGCAAGTGGGAAGCCAGTAAAATTGTCGTTCCTTGAGAGGCAATTAGTTTGATGATGTCCCGAATTTGGTGTATTCCCTGTGGATCCAAACCGTTTGTCGGTTCATCCAAAATCAAAATCTCAGGGTCGTTCAACAAGGCAGAGGCAATAGCCAATCGTTGTTTCATTCCAAGCGAAAACGTACTGAATTTGCTGTTTTCTCTTTCTAACAACCCCACCAATTCAAGTTTTTCATGTACCTTAACATTGTTGATGCCTTTAATTTTGCAAACCAATTCTAGGTTTTCTCTGGCGGTCATGTAAGGGTAAAAATTGGGTCTTTCAATAATGGCTCCCACTTTTTTCAGTGCTTCATGGGTTTGCATCGTGCCACCAAACCAACTGTATTCACCGGAAGTTTTGTTCACAACATTCAAAACGATGCCCAGCGTAGTTGATTTTCCGCTGCCGTTTGGGCCGAGAATTCCGTATACGTTGCCTTTTTGGATGTCGAGGGAAACGTTTTTTACGGCTTGAAGTGAGCCAAAACGTTTGTTTAGATTTTTAATAGAAAGTATGGTTTTCAAAATATTTTTTTTGATATGACGAACAAGGTATGGAATTGTTACTTAATGGAGAAATTTAATTTGAGCCATTTTTAAAGGGCATAGAATAAAATCCATCCGCTAAATTGGAAGTGCGTTGTTGTGGAATGTAACCCAATTTGTCCTTAAGATAAAGCAATTGTTTGGTGTTTAAACACGGTAAATTGCCGTTGCCTGTTGTCCAAAAATACGTTTTTCTGTCTGGAGAAAAATAAGTAAGGTTTCCCATTTTTACAGGGTAGAAATTGGTCTTTAAGTTGGAGTTTTTACTTGGGACAATACCATTTTTCAGTGAAATAGAATTATATTGATAGGATAAAATTTTGTTTTTTATCGGAAAAAAGAGGAGCAACACAATGGGAATACTACTCAAAAAGAAGAGAGGAATTATTATTTTTACTTTTTTTATGAAGTAAGAAAATAACAGAAACCCAAAAAACAGAACATAATGTAATATAAATCGATATTGAGGTGAACTTAATAAAAGGAAAAGCAGTTGAACGGTCATTGTCAGATATACCATCCAATACGGTTTTTTATTATAGTAGCACCATAAGAAAACAGGAACTGCAAAAAATAAAATCACAATACCACTATTAAACACACTATCCATTCTGGAATGGAAAAGACATTTGGAAATAATTTGCAGACTGTCTAAATTGTAGTATTCTGTTTCTGTTACAACGAAGTCGTATAATTTTGCCTTGTTAAAATAAAAGGTATACATTTCAAAAGGCACGGCATAATCTATTGTGATATATTCCTTTAGATATAAAGAAGGGAAAAAAGGATATCCCGTAAGAATCAAATTTTTAACGATAAAAAGACCTAAAACAAGGGTTCCCAGAATATAGCTAATGGTGATTTTTGAAACTAATTCCCGAAAATTGAATAGTAATATAACGATGGGTAGAAGTAGTATTGGCATTGCGGTAATCTTTATGTAGACAATGAAAAGGGCAAGCACAACAATTAAATTAAAAATAGGAGCAGTGATACTTTGAAAATATTCTAGAAAATAATAAATAAGAACAAAGGAAAGGATATAAACTGCCAAATCGGGAGAGGGTACGCTTATGAATTGAAAAAACAGCAGGTTGGCCAACGGCAAAATCCCGATTATTAAAGCCACTTTATTTTTGTTTTCTTGAAACGTATTTAATTTTAAAACGGCAAAGAGGTTAAGCAACAAAAGGCAAAAACCATTAAGATCATTAAAACTAGGATATAGGAATGAAAAGTTAAAGGCACTTTGAGCGATATGCCAACCACTTGTTTGCCCCAAAAAGAAATGAAGATTGGCAAGTCCCTTTACAAAGCCATATTCATTGAGCCATTTTATGGTTTGCACATAATAGTTTTCATTGTCGATAAAGAAAGAAGGCGAAGCACATTGCATCAGAATTAGGACAAAAATCAGAAAAAGGAAAATCTTCAGTTGCTTTGATATAGCTTTTATTTCCTTAAAAAAATCGTGATACAATATTTGGAGTTCCAATTTGTATTTGAAGTATAGGATGCCATTTAACAATACTAAAAACAGATGAAACTCTACGTTTATTCTCCCGAAAATGGCCCAGATACTCGCCAAAATTGTAGTGGAGAACAATCCTAAAAAAACAAGTACAACAAAATCATAGCATTTCAATTTGGCTATTTTGCCATAAGTAAACCCCAGATTAAGTGTGGTAAATAAAATATAGCACCACGAAAATAGGATCAGTAACATGATTATTTATTTGAGATCAGTCCGTCCACCATGACCAATTTTCGGTCTGCCATATTCGCCAGATCCTCATTGTGGGTCACAATAACAAAAGTTTGTCCAAATTCATCTCGCAATTTAAAAAACAATTGGTGTAAATTTTCGGCAGATGCCGTATCTAAATTTCCTGATGGTTCGTCAGCAAAAATGATTGCCGGTTTATTAATTAAGGCTCTGGCTACGGCTACGCGTTGTTGTTCCCCACCGGAAAGTTCATTGGGTTTATGGTTGATTCTTTCAGAAAGTCCGAGATAATTCAGTAGTTTTTTTGCTTCGGGCTCGGTTTCAGAACTGCTTTTCCCCGCAATATAAGCTGGAATACAAACGTTTTCTAATGCAGTAAATTCGGGTAGTAATTGATGAAACTGAAAAATAAACCCTAAATTTAAGTTCCTGAATTTTGACAACGCTTTGTCATTCATATTTAGAATGTCTTTGCTATTGATCTTTAATTCGATTCCTTCTGTTGTAGTTGGGTGGTCTAAAGTGCCTAAAATTTGCAATAAAGTGGTTTTTCCCGCTCCAGATGCCCCTACGATAGAAACAATTTCTCCTTTTTTAATATGTAAATCCACTCCTTTCAAGACATGTAATTGATCGTAATATTTGTGGATATTTTTTGCTAGTATCATTTATAGAGGGTTTCCGCAAAGGAACAAAGTTTTTCATAAATATGAGACATTATTAACAACTTTAAGTGGATGCTGTCTATTGCATAACTATTATTTATAGTATAGTAAATATTAAATATGCGTTGGATAAAATTTTGTTTAAAATTTTTATACATTTGTTAAACAAATCCATTTTTTTTCAAAAAAACAAGAAACACTAAATGACATTTTAAACCATTTTATCGGAATAAACTTCCATTTTTTTTTTAATAATTTGCTAATAATTTGAATTGATGGAGACTGACTTTAATGGAATTGAATAAAATCACACTAAAAAAATAACAATATGAGCATATTGACTGATAAAGAATTATTCGAAATTTTAGGTGATCAACATCAAATGAACGGTGCAGAAACACCTATGAGAGCTGATGCTTTTGTAAAATCGGATGCAGATAAAATGGCTGCTATCGAGAAGTGTTTTCATGTTATTATGGAAGAACTAGGTCTTGATTTGACAGATGACAGCTTGAAAGGAACACCACATCGCGTGGCTAAAATGTTCATTCAAGAAATTTTTGGAGGATTAAATCCTAAAAACAAACCCAAATTATCGGTATTTGATAATAGTTATCATTATGACAAAATGCTAGTGGAAGCCAATATTAGTTTCAACTCTACTTGCGAACACCATTTTTTACCCATTTTTGGGAAAGCTCACATCGGTTATATTTCTAGTGGAAAAGTAATTGGTTTGTCTAAATTAAACCGAATTGTGGATTATTATTCTCGCCGTCCCCAAGTACAAGAGCGTTTGATTATGCAAATTTTCAATGAATTAAAAGTGGCCTTGGATACTGAAAATGTTATCGTTGTTATGGAAGCCAAGCATTTATGCGTTTCCAGCCGTGGCATTAAACACGAATCCAGTTTTACATCGACTTTGCAGTATGGAGGAGTTTTTAATGAGAAGGAAAACAGAAATGATTTTTTTAATATGATTAAGCCTGAAAAATAATTGGCATTAGTTTTGTTGGTTCAAATGAAATATTTTTTCAAATAAATGCAACAAGAAACTCAAAATCAGGTAAAATCCAATTCCAAGAATCGAGATTTAATTTTAGGGTTGCTTTTTGATGCTATAGGAATGCTATCTTTTTCAATTCCTTTAATTGGGGAGTTCTCAGATGTAATTTGGGCGCCATTGTCCGGACTTTTAATGACGCGGCTCTATAAGGGAAAAATAGGTAGAATTGCTGGAGTTTTTGCATTCCTAGAAGAAATTCTTCCGTTTACGGATGTCATTCCCACGTTTACCATCACTTGGATTTATACGTACCTAATCAAGAAAGGGAATTGAGAATGTATTAATGATTATGTAATATTTTTATTCCTTCGGAAGTATAAACCCCAATCGCATACTGCGCAGCATTTTTTTTTCAAAATTCCAAAAGAATTTAAATTGTCCAAACAAGAATCCGATAAGAACCAATAGGACTTGATATATTGGGAAAATCATCAGTAACCGAATTGGTGTAAACCAAAATCCTAAGTCTTCTTTGGTGATTCCCAACCAAAAACAAAAAGGTCTGGATAACCAAGCAGAAGCAGATCCAGTTATCGCAAAGACAACAATTATAATGAAAAACTGAAAATTAGACTCAATATTCCAACGATTTTTTAATTGCTTCATACAATTTAGAATTGATTACAAATATAAAATATTATGTGCTGTAAAATGCCTTTATAATTTCTGTTTGTATTGATTTTGGAAATAGACGAAATAATTATAAAGTAAATAGTTCACTTCAAGACCATAATGGATATTGGGGTCATAATCAATCCTCATTTCATATAAATTTGGGTCGTATCGTTGCGGTTGTAAAACTCGGGCATTCCATTCCGTTACAAAAAGATAATTTTTATTTTCTAAAAAAGGCAAAGAGTAATACGTTCTGGGTTTTGCCTTGCTGGCTAGCCAGGAATTAAATCCGGCATCGAATATAATGATTTCATAGTGTAACTCCTCGTTTGCAATTCGAATCGTATCTTTTTGGGTCAATTCTGGTTTCTCAGGATTAGAAACCTTCAATTTTGTGGTCGTACAACTAAGAGTCACTATAAAAATAAATCCGAAAAACAACAACTTTTTCATGCCCATTTAATTTCTATAAAGTTAAGAAAACTAATGGTAAGGCTTTTTAAAAGTTGTTTTTTTATCACAAAAAAAAAGCCAAACAAAATGCTTGGCTTTATCCATGGTTTTTTTAACAATTTGTTATTTGTCAGATTTCAAAATACTAATAATTTGTTCTGCTAATTCAGTTCCAATTCTATCCTGAGCCTCTAATGTAGCTGCTCCAATATGAGGTGTTAATGAAATTTTAGAGTGCATTAATATTTTGATTTCAGGAGTTGGTTCGTTTTCAAAAACATCCAATCCGGCAAACAAAACTTTTCCGCTATCTAACGCATTAATCAATGCCACTTCATCAATAACGCCCCCACGCGAGCAATTAATGATTCCAACATTGTCTTTCATTGCAACAAGTTCATTAGTACCAATAACGTATCCATCTTGCGCAGGAACGTGTAAGGTAATAAAATCGGCATGTTTAAATAAGTCCTCGATCGGTTCTGTAATAATTTCAACATTTATAAATTGACCGTTATAAAAATCAACTTTAATGGTTGCATTGTCTACATATTTGTCGGCTGCAATAACTTTCATTCCCAGTCCTAATGCCATTTTAGCAGTTGCTTGGCCAATGCGTCCAAAACCAATAATCCCTAACGTTTTTCCACGCAACTCAATTCCATTTGCGTATGCTTTTTTTAATCCTTCAAAATTTGAATCGCCTTCTAACGGCATACTTCTATTGGAATCATGAAGAAAACGAACTCCGGAAAATAAATGGGCAAACACCAATTCGGCCACACTTTCTGACGAAGATGCAGGAGTATTAATCACATGAACTCCTTTAGAACGAGCATAATCTACATCAATGTTATCCATACCTACACCGCCACGACCAATAATTTTAAGTCCAGGGCAGGCATCAATAATATCTTTACGCACTTTCGTTGCACTTCTCACAAGCACTACGCTTACGTTGTTTGAATTCACAAAATTCGCTACTTGTTCTTGCGCTACTTTAGTGGTAATCACTTCAAATCCACCTTTTTCTAATGCTTCAATTCCACTTTTAGAAATTCCGTCGTTGGCTAATACCTTCATTTATTTTGTTTTATAATTTTTATTTGGAGCTAATCCAGCTATTCGTTACAATCTTTTTATTTTTAAAGAAAAAATAAAAAGGATTTTCACTGCTATCTGGGCTAGGCACCATACTTATAGGTGAATAATCTAATCTCTAAAGTCTAGTTTTAGAAACTTTTTTTTCTAAATCTTTCATAACGTCAACTAAAACCTGAACACTTTCTATAGGAAGTGCGTTGTACATAGAAGCTCTGTAACCGCCCACGGAACGATGCCCTGGCAAACCAGAAATTCCGGCTTCCTTCCATAAAGCATCAAATATTGGAGTATGGGCTTCATCATTTAATAAGAAAGTGGCATTCATATTCGAACGATCTTCAACAGCAGCAGCTCCTTTGAATAATGGATTTCGGTCTATTTCTGTATACAGCAAAGTTGCTTTCGCATTGTTTATTTTTTCAATTGCAGGAATTCCTCCTAATTTTTTCAACCATTGCAAGGTTAATAATGAAGCATAAACTGGGAAAACAGGTGGCGTATTATACATACTTTCTGCTTTGATATGTTTAGCATAGTCTAGCATGCTAGGGATTGTTTTTCCGTTTTTACCCAAAATTTCTTCCTTAATAACCACTAATGTAGTTCCGGCTGGACCCATATTTTTTTGTGCGCCAGCATATATAATGTCAAATTTTGAAAAATCCAAAACTCTAGAAAATATATCCGAACTCATATCGCAAACTATTGGCATGTCCAAATTAGGAAATTCCTTCATTTGTGTTCCAAAGATGGTGTTGTTGCTCGTGCAATGGAAATAATTGGCATCTGCAGGAACTTCATATCCTTTAGGAACATGATTGTAATTTTGCTCTTTTGAAGAAGCAACCACTACCGTTTCCCCAAAAAATTTAGCTTCTTTAATTGCTGCACTTGCCCAAGTCCCCGAATCCAAATAGGCAGCTTTTCCGTTTTCTTTCATTAAATTGTAAGGAACCATCAAAAATTCTAAACTCGCTCCTCCAGCCAAAAAAAGTGCTTGATAGCCTTTCCCGGTTAATCCTAAAAGGTCTAAAGCCAAGGCTCTAGCTTCGTCCATAACGGCAACAAAATCTTTACTTCTATGCGAAATTTCTAGGATAGATAGTCCAGAATTGTTAAAATTAAGAATGGCTTCAGCCGATTTTTCGAAAACTTCTTGAGGTAAAATACAAGGGCCTGCGCTATAGTTGTGTTTTTTCATGTTGTAAATTTAATTCAAAAAAATTAAGTTGCAAATTTCGGAAATAGAACTTAAAATAGCGGTTGTTTTGGTGTTAATTATTTTGATGTTATTAACAAAAACGTTGTAGTTGAATAAAGATTGCCTTAAATTATATTTATAAGAATATTAAAAAAGCAATCGTATCTACATTATCCGCATAATCCCAAAGTTGTGGTTTTTGGGTGGTTCCAAACGGAATACTGTTTTTAATTAAATTGTTGGAGACAACACATTGAATTTGTTCGCTTTCAATAAGTAAACGGGTTTTAAGATTGTCCAAATCATCATAATACTCATAAAAAACACTCGAAATGGGTGATGCATAGCTTGTGTCTTCCTTGATAGTTAAGAATTCATTATCCAATAATGCAAAATTGCTCATCAGGAAAACGGCTTTGTTGTAATCGTAATTGTTGGCATATTTTTCATATTTTATGATATCCTGATATGGGAACATTCCATTGAAAAAAGCATCGAAATTGTATCCTTTAGGAATAAATATTTTGGATACATTCCTACAGCCTAACCCAAAATAACGAAAAACGTCTTCGCCCAACGCTACCATTTGTTCCTTACTTTCTGAACCATCCAAAACGGCTACTGAATTCCGGGATTTCCGGATGATACTGGGCTTATTTTTAAAATAATAGTCAAAATAACGTGCGGTATTATTGCTTCCGGTAGCAATAACGGCATCGAAATTCTCGAGCTTTCCCTCTGCAAAAGTGATGTAACTTTCCAGTCTTGGTTCGAGTGCAATTAAATATTTAGCCAAAAAGGGCAATAGATGTTGGTCGTTTGATGCTGTTTTTACCAAAACTTTGTGGCCTGAAATCAACACGCAAAGGAAATCGTGAAAACCCACTAGCGGGATATTTCCGGCTAATATTAATCCAATAGTTTTGCTTTCCACATTTGTAAAATCATATGCAGCCAACCATTGATTTAAGTTTTCCTCCGTCAAGGCTTCTGCCCATGATTGGATGGAGAACCGCACGTTTTCATTGGTGTACCAACCATTATGCGACTGTGATAATTGGATTAAGTTCTGAAAAGCATCAAAAAAAAAATCGTTTTGTAAAACCAAAGAGTTTTTATGACTTTCTGTAGTAGAAAATTGGCTTAAAAACTTCCCCAGCTCAATAAAAATATTTTTTTTTTGCTCTAAAGTCATATTGATTTGCATTTGAAATGTTTTGAGTGTAATTTTGCACAAAAATAAGCTATAATAAGTTATTGAAAAAAGATAAAAGACGAAAGATACTAGAATCCGAAATCCTAAACCTTAATTCTAAAATCCTAAAATAAAAAATAATGGCAATAATAATAACAGACGAATGTATCAATTGTGGTGCTTGTGAGCCAGAATGTCCAAACACGGCAATATATGAAGGTGCGGACGATTGGAGGTATAAAGATGGGACAAAAATAAGAGGGAAAGTGATTTTGCCTTCTGGCGAAGAAGTGGATGCCGACGCACCCCAGACTCCAATTTCAGACGATATTTATTATATTGTTCCAGGAAAATGTACGGAATGTAAAGGGTTTCATGATGAGCCTCAATGTGCTGCAGTTTGTCCGGTTGATTGCTGTATTCCCGATGATAATCATGTTGAGAGCGAAGAAACGTTGCTAAACAGACAATCATTTTTACACAACGAATAAAAGAAAATTCATACAGTAAATAAATTTAAAATCCTGAAAATTACTTTCAGGATTTTTTTGTGCTTTTTTAAAACCTTGAGGAACTATCCTGATTTAACGATTATTGGTTTCAATAAAATGCTTTAGCATTATTTTACTTAATCCTATTGTATAACGATCTTTTCTTAATCTCCACTCTTACTGATTTTTAATAAAAAAAGGAGAATTATATTTTTTGTTAATTTTTTTATTAGATTTGTCTAAATAAAAGCTAATTGGAATGAAAAAATTCATTGTACTTCTTTTTTTAGTTTTTTATTCTAAGACTTCATCTCAGAGTGCTGAGAAGTCAATTGTATTGAAAGATATTGATAGTAATCTTCCCATTGAAGATGCTACTGTCTTGATTATTAAAACAAAACAAATTCTATTAAGCAATTCAGAAGGTACCGTTAGTTTTGTTTTAAAAGGAGCATCAAATATTCAAATATCACATTCATCTTATTTGGGAGTCATCCTAAGGTCTACAACAATAAAAGAAAATTCAACAGTAATATATTTAAAAAGTAGTGTACACGATCTTGATGAAATTATATTAACGAAAAAACATCCCCAAAAAATTCTTAAATCGTTGGTCGAAAATTCAATCAAAAAACTAACTGTTCCGGCTCGGTTAAAAGTATATTCAAGAGAGTTCTTTAAACTTAATGGAGTTTGCACTTATTATAATGACGGATTGTTGAATTTTCAAATTGATAATAGATCTAAAAACTTTAATTCCGATATATTAGTAGAACAAAATAGATGTTATGGTTTGATAGATAATGATATCAGTAACGAACTTTTAGGCTATAATCTAAATGATATTATGGAGAATTATTACAATTTTAAGTATCTGAATCCTTTATTGGAGCCGGACGCAAAAAAAGAGTATGAATTTTTAATCAAGGCATATTCGGCTAATGAGAACTATTATTTAATGACCGTTAATCCTATTGATGGAGCTAAAGGTTTGTTGGATGATTTTAATATAATTTACGATAATGAAAAAAAAATTATCATTGAGGTAAGTTCAGATGTTTCAGCCAGTACTATAGCGGGGCTTAAGGAAAAAACAACCCTAGGATCTAAAAATATTTACAAATCTTTATTTAAGACCATTTATAGGTTTGATGATACCAATTATTATTTAGTGAGTTCAAGAGAGGAAATTGGCTTTGAGAGAATTGATAATAAGAAATCAACTGATATCGAAGTAAAAAATTACTTTGTAACTACGGGTTTCAGCGACCAAAATTTTTCTTTTAATGAAAATGAGGTCTTTAAAGACAAAACTCTTTTTAATAAAAAAAATGTAATACTATCTCCTTATTGGAATGTGTCAGGATTAACCTTTACAGATGAAGAGCAAGAAATAATCAATAAAATTGAAATGAATCATTAGTTTTCAGGACCAGAGTTATTACCAATTTGTTGAATATTATCTGATTCGTATATCCTGAAACCTTTGTCATTATTTTGTGCTATTGCCATAAGTGCTTTTGCTACGGTTTTACTCTGTATGGGTTTGTATTTCTTTAAGCCATCAATAAACAAAAAGGAAAATAATTGCATAAAAAAAGCACCTATTTTTTCTCCTAATCTAATTTCTTGCCTATTTCCTAAAAGTAGTGAAGGTTTTAAAACAGCGATTTTTTCAAAGACAGAATTTTTAAGAAAATCTTCCAGTTCTCCCTTGGTTTTAAGGTAAAAGTTGTTAGAAGAACTATCAGCTCCTAAAGATGAAACAATTAAAAATTGCTTGACCTTGTTTTCTAAAGCCAATTCTGCAAATTGACGCGGATATTCATAATCTACTTTTTTGAAAGCGTCCTTACTTCCTGCATTTTTTATGGTGGTGCCAATGGTGCAAAACAGATCATCGCCTAAAATCCATTGTTTATAGGTTTCAGGTTTGTCAAAATCGATAATATGTTGTGTTAATTTTGGGTGCTTTATCCCAGAATCTCTTTTGACGAAAGTAATCACACGTTTATAATCATCACTTTCTAAAAGCAATTGTAAAAGTTGAGAGCCAATTAGACCTGTACTTCCTATGGTTAAAGCCGTTTTCAAAAGGTTAGGATTTCTTATTCTTACCGAAATTGTATTTTACTTTTTCCACTACCTGAATTTTAGGTGCCGCCTTTTTAAAAGGCTTTTTGGTCGCGCCAGATTTTGATGGTTTTTGGTCGCCCCTCGATTTTTCTTCGTCTTTTGGTTTTGCTTTAAATTCAATTCGTTCTTTAGCGCCTTCTTTAAGGGGTATTTCAGCTTTATGTTTTGCTAATACATCATTGGGGTTTTTGGGATTTTCTTTTGTTCCTCGCAAATGAATTACCAAACCATTCAAGAAATTACGCAATACCTGGTCACCGCATTCCATGAAATTGGGATGGTCTTCATTCCTGAAAATATTTCCTATTTCGCCTTTAGACATCCGGAAATCTACTAATTCCAGTATTTCAATGATTTGGTCATCGCGCAACATTAGTGCTACCCGTAGTTTTTTGAAAATATCGTTGTTATTCATGCTTTTAGTTTAAAAGTTAAAGTTTCAAATTCTGAAATCTAAATTAATTGAGCCAAAGATACGCATTTACAAAACCATCCCTCCATAATTTTTCGTTGTGTTGTCCGCCTTTAACAATTCGCTTTTTAGTTAGTTTCATGCATTCGCACCGTTTTCCTGAAACCAAATCCTCTATTTTATTCAAATCGGATACCATGTCCTTATCTCCTTCATTATCTCCACAAAGAAAATAGATTTTAGTATTCAGTTTTTTGGTGTTTTCGGTTAGTTCGATAATTTCTTTTCTGTTAATCCAAAAGGCGGGAGAAAAAATTCCGGCTTTTCCAAAAACCGTCGGATATTTTAAAATGGCATAATAAGAAACCAGACCTCCAAGGGAGCTTCCCATAATGATGGTATTCCTTGCATTGGTTTTTGTTCTGTATTTTTTATCTATTTCGGGTTTCAAAGTTTTGACGATAAATTCTAGGTAACTATCGGCTTTTCCTCCGCCATATTTTTCATTTTTGTAAGGTGTCAGTTCTTCAATTCGTTTGTCGTTTCCGTGTTCAATGCCAACAACAATAACCTGTGCATTGAGGCTGTCCAGTTTTTCGTCCACGTTCCATTCACCTGAATATGAAGTTTTGGAATCAAATACATTTTGTGCATCATGTATATAAATCACGGGGTATTTTTTTGTTGAAGTTGCATAATTTTTGGGCAAATACATCCAAATTTTCTTTGTGGTTTGCAGTTGTGTGGCTTCAATAGTAAAGGTCGACACCTGTTTTGTCGCGGTACTTTGCTTCGCCTGTTCGTCTTGTGGATCCGGGTTTTGTGAATGAATGGAACAGAAAACAAAAAGAATTAAAATAGACAAAATAGATTTCAAAGTGATTTATTTTTTAAAGTTGTCAAATAGATATAATTTAGCTAAAAATAAACATTTGATGAATACCTACGAAGAAAAACTAAATTTATTAGCAGAAATGGTTGCTTTTTCTGTTGTGGATGGAAAACTCCACGATAGAGAATTGGAATTTTTAGCATTAATCGCCAATCAGTTTCAAATTGACAAAGACGATTTCAAGCAACTGTTTCATCAGGAGCAGTATTCAGAAGTAATCAAAACCGAATTTCAACGTATCCAGCAATTTTATCGTCTGGCATTGCTAATGCATAGCGATGGTACTTTACACGAAAGAGAAAAAGAGGCCATTCATGAAATCGGAATCACAATGGGTTTGAATCCGTTCGCTATGAAAAGGGTTTTGAAAGCTATGGAACTTTCTACAACAGGGATGGTTTCCCCGGATTTTTTATTGGAAGTTTTTCAGGAACAATTGAACTAAGGCAATTGTCCTTGCAGCACTTTTATTTCATCCCTCAATTTTGCAGCGTGGATAAAATCTAATTCTTTTGCCGCTTTTTCCATAGATTTCCTTTTTTCACGGATTCGTTTTTCGATTTCCGGTTTCGATAAATATTCCGTAATCGGTTCCGCTGCCTCAGCAATACCATATCCCAATTCATAATCTACCAATGGGTTTTTGGTAAAGGCGCTTTCAATTTTTTTATTCAAAGCCATTGGAACCACATTGTTTTCGGTATTGTAGTTGATTTGTTTGGTTCTGCGATAATTGGTTTCATCAATCGTTTTTTGCATGCTGACGGTAATTTTATCCGCATACATAATGGCTTTTCCATTCAGGTTTCTCGCCGCACGTCCTATGGTTTGTGTCAGAGAACGATGGCTTCTTAAAAAACCTTCCTTATCGGCATCCAAAATAGCTACCAAAGAAACTTCCGGTAAATCCAATCCTTCTCGAAGCAAGTTTACCCCAATTAGCACGTCAAAAATCCCTTTTCGCAAATCCTGCATGATTTCGATTCGTTCCAGCGTATCGACTTCAGAATGAATGTACCTACAACGAACGCCCACTTTTGCCAAGTATTTTGCCAGTTCTTCCGCCATTCTTTTGGTTAAAGTAGTCACTAAAACGCGTTCGTCAATTTCTGCGCGAGCTTGTATTTCTTCAATCAAATCGTCAATTTGGTTAAGGCTTGGACGGATTTCGATAATTGGATCCAATAAACCTGTTGGGCGAATCACTTGCTCAACAACAACTCCATCGGTTTTTTGCAATTCATAATCGGCTGGTGTAGCCGAAACATAAATCACTTGGTTTTGCATCGCCTCGAATTCCTCAAATTTCAACGGGCGATTGTCCATTGCTGCTGGGAGGCGGAACCCATATTCTACTAAATTTTCTTTTCGGCTTCGGTCGCCACCATACATCGCGTGCACTTGGGAAAGCGTCACGTGACTTTCGTCAACTACCATCAAAAAATCGTCAGGGAAGTAATCAATCAAACAGAATGGTCTTGTGCCAGGCAAACGACCGTCAAGATAACGGGAATAATTTTCAATTCCGGAGCAATACCCCAATTCCCGTATCATTTCTAAATCGAAATTGGTGCGCTCTTCTAAACGTTTTGCTTCCAGATGTTTGCCGATTTCCTTGAAATAATCGACTTGTTTGACTAAATCCTGTTGGATTTCCCAAATTGCATTTTGCAACACGTCGGGTGAGGTCACAAACATATTGGCGGGATAAATCGTGAGTTTTTCGAATTTTTCAATGACTTGGGAATTTTTGACATCGAAGCTTTCAATTTCTTCAATTTCATCTCCAAAAAAGTGAATGCGATAGGCATCATCTGCATAACTCGGATAAACATCCACCGTATCGCCTTTTATCCTGAAACTACCGGGATTGAAATCGGCTTCGGTTCTGGAATATAAACTTTGCACCAATTGATGCAATAATTTAGTGCGAGAAATGATTTGTCCTTTGGCTATTGGAATCACATTTTTCTGAAACTCTACTGGATTTCCTATTCCGTACAAGCACGAAACCGAGGCAACTACCAAAATATCTCTGCGACCAGAAAGGAGGGAAGCAGTGGTGCTCATTCGCATTTTTTCCAACTCTTCATTAATGGACAAATCCTTTTCTATAAAAACACCCGTAACCGGCATGAAGGCCTCGGGTTGGTAATAATCATAATAGGAAACAAAATATTCAACCGCATTATTTGGGAAAAACTGTTTGAATTCCGAATACAATTGAGCTGCCAGCGTTTTGTTATGCGCTAAAACTAAGGTTGGCCGTTGCACTTCCTGGATGACATTGGCAACGGTAAATGTTTTTCCGGAACCGGTAACACCTAATAAAGTCTGGAATTTTTCGCCATCTATAATTCCTTTGGCTAATTTTTCAATTGCTTGAGGTTGGTCGCCTTTGGGTTGGTATTCGGAAGAAACTTGGAAATTCATGTGTTTTGTTTCAAAGTCACAAAGTTACAATGGAATGAAAAATAAAGTTGTTTAGAAAAACTTAAAACTTCCAGTTTTTTTGCTGAGCTTCACTCAAAAAAGTCCAGGCAACTATGCGGCTTTTCTTTTGTCCTTGAGCCATTTCAAAGGTTCTTATGGCAACTACATCAACTTTATTCAACGTTTTGTAAATACTCTTCAGATTGTCTTTTTTAGAAACCAATGTTGTAAACCAAAGCACTTGCATAGGATATTTGGCACTTTCGTAAATCATTTGCGTAATGAAACCAATTTCTCCACCCTCACACCATAATTCGGCATTTTGACCCCCAAAATTCAAAAGTGGTTTTGTGTTTCTAGTATTTTGGAGGTTGTTTATTTTCCTAATGTTACTCATTGTAGCTTCTTCTTTCGAGGAATGAAAAGGAGGATTACAAATTGTAAAGGCAAATTTATCTTCGGGTAAAATGATATTTTTGAAAATATGACGCGAGTTTATTTGTAATTGTAAACTAATGACATCTATTAATTTAGGATTCTGTTCAATGATTTTTTTGCAATTTTGAATGGCGTTTTCATCAATATCGGTTCCAACAAATGACCATCCGTAAACGGAATTTCCAATAATTGGATAAACGCAATTCGCTCCAATTCCAATATCTAAACCTTGCACATTTTCACCTTCCGGAATGACACCATTATTACTTAAAGCTAATAAATCGCCTATGTTATAAATATAATCGGATCTGCCGGGAATGGGAGGGCATAAATAATTTTCAGGAATATCCCAATTATTAACATCATAATGCTTAATTAATAATGCCTTGTTCAGGAGTTTTATAGCATTAGGATTGCTGAAATCAAATGCTTGGACACCATGTTCGTTGATAGAGAAAAAATCTTTCAGTTCTGGGCAAATCTCGGTTAATTGCTCAAAATTATATCCAAAACGGTTCGGGTTCCTTGGATGTAATTTGATTTTTTCAACGATGATTTTTGGTTTTTCGTTTTCCATAATGGCGCAAAGATAAGAAAACGTTTAGAAAAAAGTTAAATGAGTAGATTGTTGATTTTAGCATATTGCAAAAGCATGATGGTCTTAGCATCTTTTATTTCGCCGGAAGGTATCATTTGCAACGCTTTTTCGAAAGGCATTTCTAAAACTTCAATATTTTCCTGTTCGTGGTCTAAACCACCGCCTTCGTTAACTTTCATGTCTTTGGAATATTCTCCCACAAAAAAATAAATAATTTCGGTTACGGAACCCGGAGACATGTAAACTTCGAAGATTTTTCGTACTTCGCTTACCCGATATCCGGTTTCTTCTTCCGTTTCTCTTTTGATGCAATCTTCCGCATTGTCGGTGTCCAGAAGCCCTGCACAAGCTTCTATCATCATGCCGGTTTCGTTTCCGTTTAAATAGGTCGGAATTCGTAATTGACGGGTAAGAATAACGGTTTGGTTGGATTTATTGTAGAGTAGAATAGTAGCACCATTGCCTCTGTCATACGCTTCCCGGTAGTGTGTTTCCCAATTCCCTTCTTTATTTTGATAATCGTATGTTATCTTCCTTAAGGTGTACCAATTGTCAGAAAGGATTTCGCTTTTTATAATTTTTATTTTTGGATTTGTCATAGGATGAACCACTAATTTTGTTACTAATATAACGAATTGTAAACTTGAAAATTGTTTTCTTTTCAAAATGATAAAAAAATGATAAAATCTATTGGGTTTTTAGTAAATAGATTAATTTTATCGACTAAAATAAAATCTTTTTTCTTGTTATTAATACATGATTGGGATGGATAAAGCGGTATTGCATGAAATGGATATTTTTAATCCTAATAATAATTGGTTTTTCGTTTGACGGTATTGCTCAAAATGAGTTTCTTAATAAGAAAAATTCTTTTGCACCTGTTGGGAATAATTTAATCACTCCAAGTATAGCTGCTCCATCAGTATTTAAATTAAATACCAAGCCCATTACCTCTTCTAAATCTATATTGGAGACCAATACTTTGCAGTTTACGAATCCCAACAATTTCAAGAATCCTGGGGATATTTATAAAGAAAAACTGAACAGAAAAGTAGGAGAAGACGAGTCTAAAATATTTAGGAAAAACGAATATTTGGGTGATTTTAAGAGCAGATCAACTTTTGTAAAAATAAGCTATCGCGATTTTGGTGAAGTGGATGGTGATCTAATTCGGGTTTTAGTCAATGACAAAGAGGTTCAATCCCGTGTTTTTTTGGAAGGCAACTTCAAAGGTTTTGAACTTAACCTAGAAAAAGGATTCAATAAAATTGATTTTGAAGCTTTAAATCAAGGCTATTCCGGACCTAACACAGCCGAGTTTAAGGTGTATGATGACCAAGGAATGCTTGTTTCTGCCAATCAATGGAATCTGGCAACCGGCTTTAAGGCTACCATAATTATTGTAAAAGAATAGTTTTACCCCACTTTTTCGCAAGCCCTTTTATCCAATGTGGCCTATTTTTTTATACACTACTCATACACTATTTATGGAGTATCTATGCTTAATCCATACATTCCATCATCAGTAAATCTCCCTCGTTATGAATAATAGTTACGATGCCGTCATGGGTGACGTGATTGCTGCTTCCGGTTCGGTAACCAATGGTCAGGCTGTCATTTTTTAAGGGATAGAATAAATTTTCAGAATGTATTCCGGTAACATGCCCTATGGGAATCAAAGAAATTGGAGTATTTTCAGGATACCATTTCTCGAATTTTTTAGGCAGTAAAAACACTTTTGAGTGGTCATCGTGAATGACAATTTTTAATTCATTTCGGTAACGGATAATATTGGTCAGATTTGTAATGGTATGATCGGCGCGTTTTCCAGTTGCCCAAACCACGTTTACCGCAGGGATTTTTCTTTCTATGAGATAATCAAATGCTTTTTCCAAATCGGTTTTGTTTTGGTCTGGTGTATGAACAATTTCTATCGGATATTGAGATTTTAAAAATTCATGTGGGTCAAAACCTCTGTCAAAGTCGCCCAAAACCACGTCTACTTTAATGTTTAAGTTGATGACTCTTTCTATGGCAGAATCCAATACGATGACTAATGGCGACCATTCCAGCAATTGGCCCAATAATTCCTCTTGGCAGGAAGCGCCGTTGGCGATGATTAAAGCGGGTTCTTGGTCGTCGCGAACGATATGATGGGATGACATTAGCGTATTGATTTAGGAGTTTTGATTCTTGATTTCCGTTTTGTTGTAAATGTATGAAAAATCTAAAATTTAAAATCGTTATCCGACCCTAAAAGATGGACCTCACTATAATCTAAATCCGGAATCCAGTAGCCAGTATAGAAATGGAAAACAAAACAGTGGGAAGAATCCTTGGTTTTCTTTTACTGCAAGAGCGACCAGAAGAAGCTCCTTGCAGGAATTAGAAAACCGATTGTTGTCTTGTTTTTTTGTAATGGATAGCCGGAAAAAGCTCCCGAAATGCATTTGGAATTGTTCCTATTGAACGGTATAGTTTTTAGTTTCCACTTCGCACAATCTAAAATATCCCAAAGCATAATTTGAAAAATTCGTGGTGTTGATGATGTTTCCCCGCACCGTTGCCGGAGGAGACTGAAATGGACCGCCACCGGTGTTTCCTGCAATACTCAACAAAACGCTCATGTAATTGTAATAGGCTTTCGAAATTCCGAAATGCGAAATCTCTATTTGATCGCCCGCTTTGATGTCATTGTTTTGCGAAAGGCTAAAGAAATCATTGCCTTGAAAAAACGTGTCATCATCTACGTAATACCCTGATTTTATTTGGTTTGGATATTTGTATTTGTACAAATAATAATTTTCTTCATTTGCGGGATCGGTATAAAATGCTTTAATTTCTATGTCAGTTCCCGTAAAGCCCCCTTCGTTGTTTTGGACAATATTTTTGATAGGTGCAATTGAGGTTAATGTTTCTGTTGCCATGTAGGTTTGTCCAGCACTAACAACGGTAAGGGTATACGTTTCATTCAAATGCGGAATAAAATTCGTGCATACGTAATTGCCCGTATTGGAAGTTTCCGCAAAGGTAAAAACAGTATTCTCACTATTTTTAACAAACACTGTGGCACCAGAAACAGTTGGTTTTGCACTACTGAAATAGTCTGAGGTTGTACTTAAGCGGATGGTTTGGGTATTCCCCAAAGTCCCTTTTTGCCAGTTGATTGCCCCATCAATCACCAATTTAGGCGGAGCCGAATTCAAATCTACATTGACCACGTCTTCGCAACCGTTAAAGAAAAGTGCCGTTAGGAGTACCACCAGTACATATAAGTTTTTCATGATGCTTAAAATTTAAAATTATAACTGACTGCGGGAACTATCCCAAAAATGGAAGTTCGTACCGCTTCATTATTTCCGGTATCTGCATTTTGCCTGAAATTAATCGAGGCTGCGTTTCTGCGGTTGTAAAGGTTGTATATGCTAAAAACCCATTCTGCCTTCCAGTTTCTTTTCTCGTTTTTGTGCGGGCTTAAAGTGGCTGAAATATCTAAATGGTGGTAAGCGGGCAAACGGTTTTCATTTCTTAACCCATAACTCGGAATGATAATATCCTGATACTGGTATTGCCCGTTAGGGTAGGTCACGGGCTGTCCGGTTTGTAGTGCAAAGTTGGCCCCAAAACTCCATTTTTTGTTTAAATTATAGGAACTAGTTACGGCTACATTATGCAGTTTGTCATAGACGGAGTTGTACCAATTTCCATTATTGATACCCGTTTCAATGGCTGTTCTTCCCGGTGTTTGTTGCTCGGATTTAGACAGGGTATAGGAAACCCAACCGTTAAATCGCCCTTCATTTTTTCGGAACATCAATTCTAAACCATAGGATCGCAACTGCCCGTTGAGGATTACTTGCTCGATGGCATTATTTGCAATCAAATTAGCGCCATCAATATAGTCGAGTCTGTTTTTTACTTTTTTGTAATAGGTTTCCACTTCCAGCGAATAGGCATCGTTGTTGAAATTTCTGAAATAACCCAAAGCCACTTGGTCGGCAATTTGTGGTTTTATGAAATTGTCGCTAGGAGTCCAAACATCCAGTGGAGTAGGCGATGAGGTGTTCGAAATTAATTGTAAATACTGCACCATGCGATTGTAACTTGCCTTTACCGATTGTTTCTCGTTGATTTGGTAGGCCAATGCTGCTCGCGGCTCCAGATTATTGAAATTGGCAATGGTTTTGTTTTTTCCGAAGAAAGTGGTGCCAATAGGCGTAGCTTTTTCATAAAGTTGCAACTCTGGGTTGAAGGTAATAGGATTGTTGTTCTCATAAACATTCACATTTGATTGCCCCAAACGATAAAAGAGACTGTAGCGCAAACCGTATGTCAGCGCTATTTTTTTGGAAATTTCCTGTTCGGCATCTATATAAATGGCGGGTTCGAATGCTTTTTTCTTTTCCAATTGCCCAAAATTGATTCCAGAGTTGGCGTCGGACGGTTTTATTGTTCCCGGATTGAAATCGTAATAAATGGCGTTCACACCAAAATTCAATTTAAAATGGTCGGTGATGTAGTTTTTGAAATCGTATTTGATGTTGTAGTTTTTGATGCCCGAATCCCATTTGAAACCTACAAAATCCAAATCCAATCCATAGTAATAATCACTGTAAATTAAGGATAGATTAGAGAACAGCTTGTCAGAAAACAGATGGTTCCATCGCAAATTTAAGGTAGAATTCCCGTAGATATTCGTAAAGCTTTTGGCCAAACTGAATACGTCACGACCAAAATAGCCCGACAAATATAAGTTGTTATTCGGGTTGAGTTTGTAGCTGAACTTGGCGTTCAAATCATAAAAATAGGCTGCATTGTCCTTTTGTTTTTCTGAAAGTTTCAAAAACAAATGGGCGTAGGAACTTCTTCCTCCAATAAGGAACGAACCTTTGTTTTTTACGATTGGCCCTTCGGCTAATATTCGGCTGGAGATTAATCCGATACCGCCATTTACATGGAAATTATTGCTGTTTCCGTCTTTTTGATAAATGTCCAACACCGAGGAAGCCCTGCCCCCAAAACGTGCCGGAATGCCGCCTTTGTATAATTTTAAATCCTTGATAGCATCGGGATTAAAAACCGAAAAAAACCCGAAAACGTGGGAGGAATTGAAAATAGTGGCTTCGTCCAACAGAATTAAATTCTGGTCAGCGCCACCACCACGCACATTAAATCCCGAGGCACCTTCGCCAGCATTGGTAACGCCTGGAAGCAACAAGAGGGATTTTAAAACATCGACTTCACCCAAAACCACCGGCATTTTTTTGATGGTAGCAATAGAGAGTTTATTCAAGCTCATTTCCGCTTTGCGAATGTTGGTTGCTTTTCTTGTATCGGTAATTAGAACTTCCTGGAGTTGTTCTTCATTTCCGGATAGGTTGAAGTTGATTTTGGTGTTTTTGTCCAGATTGATGTTTTTTTCAAGAGTTTGATACCCGACATAACTCACCTGAATTTTATAGCTTCCTTCCGGAATGGTAATGGAATAAAACCCGTATTCATTTGTGGTAATGCCTGTTTTTAAATCGGGGATAAGGATGTTTACTCCAATTAGGGTTTCATTGCTTTTGCTGTCAGAAACGGTGCCACTTAAAGTAAATTTTTGCTGGGAAAAGGCACTGCCAAAAAAGAGTAGCGCTATAATGGCATGGATGTATGCTTTTTTTAGAATCATATCAGTAGGTCTCGTTTTTGTGAAATCTTTAAGACGCGTAAAATTAGGCTTTGTTACCGTTTTAACTCTTATTTTATTGCTTTTTTTAAGATAGATTTAGAGGTTGTTGAGATGTGAGATTGGTTTTTGTAAAAAGCAAAGGTTTTATTACGGATAGGCTTTTATTGATTAGAGTTATATTGTAAAATTAATATCAGAAAATTAGGATTGATACCATCCTTTAAAAGTTCGAACTGGATTTCATTGATTCGGTTTTTAGTAAAGTCAAGTATGCTGTTTATTGAACGAGCTTCTTCTGAATTACCTTTCATTTTGCTTAGTTCATTCGATCACTTTGATGGTTCGATGATTTTTTTAGTGCTGTACTCAAATCTTTTCCCGTCGACAGTTAGTCGTACATAAATTGGAAATAATCCTGTTCCATTGGCTTTTGTTGATTTTGCATAAAAATGCAATGTGATTTTTGCTTTCATTTTGGTAACCTTTTAGTTATGAATTAATTTACTGTAAGGTTTGCCACAAAACAAGATGTTCATATATTGAAGAAGTGATTGAACTGCCTATTACTGCTTATTGCTGTAGTTTGACAATCTATAATTCTGTCAATTTAGCGAGACCCAGAATTTGATAATTTTATAGGGTCTCGATTTAGTCTCTTGATTTTTGATTAAGAATGAATATTTTGGAAGTTTGTTAAAAGAAAAAACCCCGAAAATCGTATGATTTTCGAGGTTTTGATAACTTTTGAAAGTTATTTCGCGGAGAAAGAGGGATTTGTTTGCTACAAAAGATACCAATAAAACCAATACTTCGCAAAGTATTTTATTTAAGTGACACCTCGACTGACACCTCTTTATTAGGATACAATTATCTTAAATTCAAAGTAGTCAAATATAAGCATAATAATCTGAATACTAAAGCATCAAGACTAAAAAATGAACTAGTTATTTAACGATTTGTTTATCTACAATGGTAAAAATGTAGTTGGTATTTTATCTGCATTTTAACCAAAAATTAAGTGAGCTACTTGTTCATATTTTAATCCCGCATACAAACAAAACTCATCGATAGTTAGGAACTCATTTTCGAGCTTGTTGAGGTCAGTTTTTACTTTTTGCATCAATCTGGTACTTTGGCGATAACTCTTTCCTGTTATGCGCTGTATGTCTTTCGGATAAATGCAAATCCTCTGTTTTTCAATTTTCATACATTATCTATGCCTTTGACTAGGCTTTGATTAGCTTATACTTGCTAGTAAGCAATGTTTAAGGTTCTACAAAAGTAATATTTTTTGAAATATAAAATTCTTCTGCAATTTATATCGGTTTATGATGCTTTTAAACAGGTATTTATGTTGATTTAAGCCATTTGTGTCGCTTTGCGACATATGGAACTGTCCTTGCTTTTTTATTCTGTTTAATTGGCTAAAATTTGTCTAGAAATCAATCGGAAGATGTTGCAACAGAAAGATGATTTAGACAATTTATTAATCTAAATTTTAGAAATTATGGCAAGACAGAAAGGCATAATTAAATTAAAAGGTACTATCGGAGATATTACTTTTTACAAGACCAAAGATGGTCATTTAGCACGTGAAAAAGGAGGCATCGATGCGAGCAGAATTGCGAGCGATCCTGCGTTTCAAAGAACACGTGAAAATGGTTCTGAATTTGGTCGAGCGGGAAAAGCTGGGAAGATTTTGAGAACAGCATTTAGAGCCTTGCTTTTGAATTCTGCGGACAGCAGAATGGTTAGTCGTTTGACGCAGCAAATGGTTAAAGTTATCCAAGCTGATACCACTAGTGTAAGAGGATTGCGAAATGTAATTGATGGCGAAGCCGAACTTTTAGCAGGTTTTGAATTCAACATTGGTGGAAAACTAGGTACTACCTTGTTTGCTCCTTTTGTGGCAACTATCAACCGTGTAACGGGTGATATTATTGTTGATTTAGCTTCATTTGTTCCTTTGAATATGATTGCAGCACCTAGTGGAGCCACTCATTATAAAGTTATTTCTGCAGGTGCAGAAATTGATTTTGAAGCTGAAACTTTTGTTGCTTCAAATTCAGAAACGGCTATTTTACCTTGGGATATCAATGCATCAGTTGCTATCAATCATTCAAATCCTGTAACTCCTGCCAGTACCAAACCTTTGTTTTTAGCTTTGGGAGTGGAATTTTACCAAGAGGTAAATGGTCAAATGTATGCGTTGAAAAATGGCTCTTACAATCCATTATCGATTGTAAAAGTAGATAGCGGTGTATAATGGTTCTCTCGATAACTAGAACTTATTTCCCCGATGGAACGAATGGTAAACTCGAATGCGAGGGTAAATTTATTTGTAATACCATTGAATTACCTTGGAAGAATAACGAAACGAAAGTTTCCTGCATTCCGGAAGGGAAATATTTTATAAAAAAGCGATACAGCAAGAAATTTCAATGGCATTTGGAGGTTTTGGAAGTAAAAAACAGAAGTTTAATTCTATTTCATCCTGCCAATAATGCTTTGCGAGAATTGAATGGTTGTATTGCTCCAGTAACGAAACTTTCAGGACCAGGTTTAGGTCTGATGTCTCGAAAAGCTTTTACCAAATTAAAAGATTTGGTTTATAAAGCTTTAAGTAATAATGAAAGTGTTCAATTGATTGTTAAATCAGATTCCCAAATGGAAATGACAAAAAAATAAATTTATGAATGTAGTAAAAAGAGCGAAAGCTCCAACTCCAAAATTTTTCAAAGTGCTTCGAAATATTGGTTTGGCATTGGCCGCCGTTGGCGGAACTGTTTTGGCTGCTCCAATTGCTTTGCCAGTCATTGTTACTTCGGCAGCAGGATATTTGGCTGTTGCTGGTGGTGTAATTTCGGCAGTTAGCCAATTGACAACCGAAAAATAGATGGATCACAGTAATTCAACTGTAATGGGTACCGCTGGCGGTACATTTTTGAGTGTTTTGCCGAATTTACATTCGGAAGATGTGCTAAAAACTATAATTCTTGCCACACTTGGGGCGATAGTCAGTTTTTTAATATCTTTGGTACTCAAAATTTTCATCAAGAAGCACAAAAAATAGTCTAATTCTAGTTGTGGTGACCTTTGGATTAGACCATATTGAAGCCCAAACCGTAAGGATTGGGCTTTTTTATGGCTAAAAATTAAACTTCTTCAAATAGATTTAGTGTAACTTCTAAAACTACCACTTCGGAATTGTGGTTGTATAAATCTTGCCATTTTGCGCTGTCAATAGCTTTTGCTCTGGTGTCGAAAATTCCAAAACATATTCTTGATGCTTTGGATTTCCAATTGTCTGTTTGGTACAAAATAAATAGTTTCATTAGTGAAAATTTAAAGTTAGAAATTGGTTTTTATTTTTTGGAATAGCGATACAGAATTACCCTTCTTAAATCATTGATAAGGTTGATATTTTCGTGAAATTGTTTTTCTTTTTGCTCTAAAAGCTTGAGAGCTGCGACATTTTTTTGATGTTCTTCGTGTTCCTGCATCATAAAACTGGCTTTTGGATTAAACTCTTTTGAGAAATCTGGAAGGCGTAAAAATGGAATAACAGAACCAACTAAAAATGGATGCCAAAACTTGGTTTTCCATAAGCTGTAAGCCACAAAATAAATACTCTCGCAATCTTCCTCATTTTGAAAA
This sequence comes from Flavobacterium psychrotolerans, assembly GCF_003097635.1. GTDB lineage: Bacteria > Bacteroidota > Bacteroidia > Flavobacteriales > Flavobacteriaceae > Flavobacterium > Flavobacterium psychrotolerans. Next base: position 26,846 of record NZ_QCZI01000009.1, on the reverse strand, counting down.
ATGACCACAAAACTGTTCGTAAATGGCTCTTTTTGTGGCTTTCCGCTGTTCATCCCTTTGTTAAGTATGAATAAATGGGGTTTGGTGTACAGCGTGTCTTTGTGGTGCGTTTTGATGATGAAATTTGGCATACTTTCGGTTTTTAAGATGATGCGCCTTGCTACTACAAGCCACATATGAAATTTTTTAAAAGAAAAAAGGAAAAAAAAGAAAGTCATCTCTTAAGTGGAGGTTTCAAGAAAAGCAAGTTTTTTCAAAAAAATACTACCCGGGTCTTTAAGATAGATTTGTTCGGAAGTGGAGATTTGATTTTAAAAAAATGTTGATGCGAAACGAAAATGTAGGGTGGAGATTTTATTGAAAACCGAAGGCTTGAACTTTCTTTTCTTGAAACTGGAGCTTACTTTTACTTTCTTTTTATTTATTTTTTTATTTTCCTTTCAACCTAGGGGTTCTTATGAAATGGGATCTAAAAAAGTTGATCCGAAAGAAGGAAGTTCTTGGGAAAGGGTATGAAACTTTAAAGCAGAAAAAAGAAATTTTAAATCCATTCCGATTATTTTTCTGCTTTAAAGTTTCATACTCTTTCCTGGGGTTGATTTTGTGGGTATTGAAAATTACTTTTGACAAATTTCTCTAATTATTGAAAATGTTGTAAAGTGATTTTCAATACTTACAAAAACAATGAAAAAATAATTCCTAGTGCGATGAGGCAGTAGCTCAGGCAAGTGTGTGGTTTTTTATTTGCTTACTGGGGTGTTTCTGATTGTTTTTATGATGGCTTGATGCCAGAAACGTTCTTGGAATGATTAAATTTTCGGTTATCAAAGAATGTTCTACGAAATTGTTATGGCATCTTGGCCATCGTGAAAACAATTACTTCAATAGTTCTGGCAAATAAAAAATCACACTCTTGCTGGCTTTTTTGGTTTTATGGGTAGAAAAATGGCTTTATCCATAGGCAAATCAACTACAGATTAAAGCCATTTTTTTACTCATAAAAGCAATGTAAATACTACCGATTTAAACACAAAGTTGCTAAAAACAGTGACCGTCAAAGTTCTTGAAAGCAGGTAGTTCCGTAAAATTCCCTATGAAATGGCGAACGTTGTTAAGGACAGTGGTGAAGGACGGATTTTTTTATTGCAGGCCGGTGCGAGGAAGCAATAAAAAATGTTGTCCTGGAGCCACTGGCTAGCGCGTTGGGTGGAGCGGCTGTTTTACATAAATGATATTATAGCTTCATTGCAAAAACAAAAAAACAATATAAAAGCTTTGTAATGAACTATAATACTCAATTATGTAACACAGCTTGGGGGAAAGTTTTTGTTGCCCTACCATCAAATTTTCTTTTGAACCGTAAACGTTCTAGGGCGTACAAAAACTTTTGGAGCGTTGGCAAAGGAGTGGCAATTGGAATGTAAAACTTTCTTTTTACAAGCAAACGAAAAAAGCACACTGTTTTAAGATAAATATAAATCAAGACTAATGGTGGAATAATGTTTGTTATGATCTAAATGGATTTCACATAAAAAAAGTGCTTGTCTTTTACAACAAACACTTTAAAATTAACCTTTAATAAAAAATTAATAATTTAAACTAGCTCCAAATCCAATTCCCATATCGCTGTCATAATGAGTTGTTATTCCAAAATTTCTTTTTACAATGTAACGCAATCCTGCCATATATTCTTTGTCGGTGTTCCACATTAAACTCATTCGTAAACGTTTGGAAACTGGAATATCTTTTCGTTCGAATTGTAAACGAACATTTCCATCAGTAAAAATTTCTGCTTGTGCCATAATAAGCATTGGTAAGGTATAATTTACTCCGGCACTAAAAACAGCTCTGTTATCTTTGGTATTCGTTTGTCCAAATAAATTTCTTTCTTGCTCGTCTATTCCCATTTTACGGTATCTCCAATCAAAACCTATAAAAGGCATTATCCATTGCATTTTGCCAATGTATCTACCTATGTGGGTTTCAGTTTCATAACCGTGATGATCGTTGTAGCCCAATCGCCATTCTGTGCCAATGCTCCAACGAGTGCTTTGATACATTGCTTCGCCATCATTACCATTGGTTGCAAAATCGTTTTCTGCCATAAAATGAAATTTTCTATCATCGGCAAACAATTTTCGTTGTGCTAGTTTTGGGTTTGGAATTTCGGGATTTGGTGCTTGATTTTCATAGGTAAAAACTCTACCCATTCCGCTCATCATATGGTATAAAATATGACAGTGAAAAAACCAATCGCCTTTTACATTTGCATTAAATTCTAAAGTGTCAGTTTCCATAGGCATAATGTCCACTATGTTTTTCAGAGGCGCATAATCGCCTTGGCCATTCAATAATCTGAAATCGTGTCCGTGCAAGTGCATCGGATGGCGCATCATAGAATTATTATGAATTGTGATGCGGACATTTTCGCCTTTTCTTATTAGTATTTTATCCGCTTCAGAAACTACTTTGTTGTCTAAACTCCAAACATAGCGGTTCATATTTCCTGTCAATTCAAATTTCAATTCTCTTATTGGTGCATCTTTAGGAAGATTAGTTTTTGTTGGCGATTTTAACATTGCGTAATTTAGGGTTACAATATCAGAAAGTGCATTGGAATCATATTGATTGTCCATACCCTCCATTTTATGGTCCCCCATATTCATACCTGCTTTTTTCTTCTTGTCTACATCCTTAACTTTCATTTCCTCTTTATTCATCTCCATTCCATTCATTTTATCTCCTTCCATATTCATATTTTCCATTTTATCGTCGCCTTTTTTCTTTAGCTCACCCGTTATTTCGGGATACATTACTACATTCATATCCATTTGATTGAGGCTCATCTGCATTCCCATATCATCTAAATCACCATTCATTTTCATCATCCCATTCATCATCTTCATTCCTTCAAAATATTTTAACTTGGGTAAAGGAGCTGTTAATTGCTTGATACCATCACCTAAATATAAAGAAGCTGATTTTGTGCGGTCTTCTGATGTAACTAAAAATTCGTAAGCGGTTTTATCTGCTGGAATGGTTATAATTACATCATAGGTTTCAGAAACTGCAACAATTAATCTATCGACTTCAACAGGTTCAACATCATTACCATCATTGGCAACTACAGTAATTTTCCCCCCTGCATACGTTAGCCAAAAATAGGTGGATGCGCCACCGTTTGAAATTCTCAAACGCACCTTATCTCCAGCTTTGAAGTGTGATAATTGACTTTCGTTTTTACCATTTATTAAGAATTTATCGTAATACACATCACTTACATCCATTGCGTTCATTCGTTTCCATTCATTTGTCACTTTTGTTTTGAAATGACCTTGTTGTATGGCTTCTGCATAACTTTGAGTAGTTCCTTTTTTGATTGCAAACCAATCGGAAGCATTGTGTAGCATTCTATGAACGTTTTCGGGTTTCATATCTGTCCATTCGCTCAAAATTATTGGAACGGTTGGCAAATCGTCAATTCCTTTTCTAAAAGTTGGATCATTGGTTTTTTTTAGCATTACAAATGAACCGTACATTCCGATTTGCTCTTGTAATCCTGTGTGGCTGTGATACCAATGTGTTCCGTGTTGTATAATTGGAAATTTATATAAATATGTTGTATGGGGTTTGATTGGCATTTGTGTCAAATTAGGAACACCATCGTATTGATTGGGTAACATTAAACCGTGCCAGTGCATTGAAGTTTCTTCGTTTAACTCATTGTGTACATAAATTTCTGCAATGTCGCCTTCGGTAAAAGTTAAAGTTGGCATTGGAATTTGTCCATTTACTGCAATGGCGTGTTTTGGTTTATCGCCAAAAGTTACAATTGTATCTCTAACATATAAATCGTATCGAACTATTTTTTGGGCAGTTCCTGATAATCCAATAAAGAGAATTATGATTGTTATTCTAAAATTATTCCTCATTTTTTAGTGTATTTATCCAATTGATTACTTCCACTTTTTGAGTAGGTGTGAGTATTGCATTTTTATGAATTAGTGTGTATGATGCCAAAGGCATTTCGTTAGATTTTATTTGTTTTGCAATTCTATCTAATTTATTATTTTGCTTACGGCTACTATAATTCCCCCATTCATTAAAATTCAAATTTTCTTTTCCTTCTTTGATATGACTTTCCATAAAAAACCGTGCGGGTTGAATATTAGAATACCAAGGATAATTGGTATTATTGCTATGGCAGTCATAACAAGAAGTACGCAATATTGTTTCTACATTTTTAGGAACAGTATAGACTTTTGTGAAATTTGCAGTTAAATCCTGCTCATAACCTAAATTACGAGCAGGCTGATATAACTGTATCAACAAAAAAAGAATTAAACCTATGACGGCTATTCTTTTGATGATACTATTCATTTTACAATGTTTTTTTTATTGAACCACAAGTAAGCATTTTAGAACCATAGTAAGGGTTTTTGATGTCTTTAACTTCACTGATCCAAATAGCACCTTTTGCTTCATTTGCCATAGGGCAGTAGTCTTGATACAGTTTTTGTTTAGTTCCGAAAAGTTTAATCAAATCGTTAATGTCTTTGCTTAACAAAACGAAATGCTCTCTTTGATGTTCTAGTTTCCCCGCATTATCGCCAATGTGTTCTGCGTGTTCTTTGGCACTTTCGGTAATATCAAGATAGTTTTTTTTGAGTTTAGAATCAATCGTATTTACTTTTACAGCATTGAAATTAGCGTATAAAGTTTTTCCTGCACTCGCCGCTGCTTTGGTGTCATCTTTGGTCAAAGCATTTTTTAAAGCTAAATAATTGGTTACGATTTTATCTATTGAAAATTTGGCGGGTACTTTTTTGCTTTGAGCATTTACAGAAACCATTACGAATGCCATTGCTATGGCTGAAAGAATTATATTTTTCATTTTATTGTTTTTAAATTGTTATTGTTGCTATTGGCAACATTTTTTGATGAATATTTTTTTGAAAATCCATTTTAATACGGAAATTACCTTTTTCATTTTACTATTGATTGTATAATAAACGCATCACAAAAAATATTATGATGCGTTGTTCATAAGCATACAGATATCAGTGCTTATGATTTTATTTTTTAACCATTTGCATTCCACATTTAGGGCATTCTCCTTTGGTATCAGCAGTAGTGCCGTCCATTGGACAAACATATTTTGTCACAATTTTAGTTTTAGGTTGACTTCCTTTTTGAGGGTGGTTATCTACTGTTTCGGTAATTTTTACCATTCCAGTACCACATTTAGAACATTTTCCTTCGGTTGTTGAAGTTGAACCATCGGCAGGACAAACATATTTTGTTACCATTTTGCTTGTAGGTTGACTTCCTTTTAGAGGGTGTGTATCTACTTTTTCGGTGGTTTTTACCATCTTCATTGCACATTTAGAACATTCTCCTGGTTTATCAGAAGTTGAGCCGTCCATTGGGCAAACATATCTTGTTACCGTTTTACTCATAGGTTGGCTTCCTTTTGTAGCGTAGGTAGGTACTTTTTCGGTAATTTTTGTCAATTCCATACCGCATTTTGGGCATTTTCCAGAAGTTGAATTCATCTCGTCAGGATGTGAAGGACAAGTATAAATTATTTTTTGTTCCTCATTTTTTGTAGCTTTTTGTGCTATTGCGTTTGAACTAAATGCAAAAAATGCACTTAATACGATAATTATTGTTTTCATCTTTTTAGTATTTTAATTGTTATTTTATTGTTTCTACTGTTTTGCCACAACTCAACATTTGTGAGCCATAGTAAGGGTTTTTGACTGAGTTTTCTTTGCTTAACCAATTGGCATCTTGCATAGGACAATATTGATAATAAATGACTTCGGTTGGTTTTGAAGCTTTTATCAAGAGGTATGTGCTCTTGGATAATGATTTAAAAGATTCTCTTTGCTTCTTGATATCCTGCGTGTCAGAAATACTTTTGGCATCAGCAGTTAAATCTTTTAATACTTTCATCCAAACCAAATGTTCGTCCATTTTTAAGGTTTCCATTTTTACAGCAGTAATTGCTGAAAGCAAATCTTTTGCTTTTATTGAAGCAGCGCTTCCATCTGTTTTTACCAAAGCATCTTTCAATAAAAAATAGTTGTCGAAAACTGATTTTAATTGATTTACGGCTTGGTCATTAGTAGTTGTAGAATGATTGGACATATTCATTTCTGAATGTTCTGATTTATCAGCTCTTGACATTGCATCTACTTTCACGGGAACTTTTGCCTCACGATTATATTGACAACATCCTGCAAGTTTTGAATAAACTGCGTCTGGAGCAAGAAATTTATCACTGTCATAACCTACCAATGCAATACGTTTGAGTATTTCGTCTTGGTTGGTTATTTTAGGGTCATAAGTAAGGACAGCCATTTTTGTATCCGCATTCCAATCAACGTTTGCGATATTTTTAAGACTTCCTGCTTTTTCTATTGTGGCTTTGCACATTGCGCAGTTTCCGTAAATTTTAACGGATTCTGTTTTAGCATTTTTAATTTGTGCGTTGGATATCACAACTGATAACAATAGCAGTATTGCCATCATTGTTTTTTCTAATGATTTCATTTGTATGTAAATAATTTTAGAATTGAATTAGTTAAGCAATAACGAAATGAATCATAGCAAAGGCATCATTTTGAAATTGAGATTAACCGAGAAAATAAATGATTTTGAAAGCATTAATTAGTATCTATTAGATACAATTGTGGCTGTCATAATTGGAATTCAGCTTATTTTTGGTATAAGCCAAAGGGAATTGAAACCAGAAGAAATGTTGGTTTCATAGTTGTAAAATTTTTGTTTTTCAGAAACGAAATTAAAAAGATTGTCTTTAAATTTCAATTCATTAATAGCAACAGTACAACTGTTACAAGAAGTAGCGCAACCACATTTAGAATGACTGCATTTTCCTCCACAACCTTCGTGGTCATTCATTTTGGAATGATTGTCGTTTTTACAACAATCATCTTTGTCCATTTTTGAGGAAGTTTCTTTTGTAGTAGAATGTTTAGATGAATTATTTTCACACGCAAAAGAACTACTTGGCATCAATAAGAAACCAAATAATACGATTACTAAAATGTGAAATTTATTCATTTGTGCTTTAATTTGAACCAAAATTAATCAAATTATATTAATTGATTACTAATCAATTGTTAAAAAAGATTAATATGTTTTAAAATCATTTTGACTTTTACCAACGAACGGAAAAAGAATGTTCTCGATATTGCAAACGTAATTAGCGAAATGAAGCAAACAAAGACTTGAGTTTAGGAATACTTGGACTAAATGAAAGTTTTGTGCAGCTGAATGAGATAATGGACTGGTTAATTGATTTTCTTTTTGGTATATTGTTATAAATATTTATGAAAACACAACTGGAAATTAGTCAAAAAACACGTTTTTAATAGAAAATTTGGTTTTTGGTTTAAGATGACATATATTTGCAAAGTCATTTCCCTAGGGAAAAGGATCTGGTTCGCCACAACACCGTAGTTGTGGCATTTTTTATTTTACCCTCTTTGTATATTTGTCTTCATAGTATTTTTGGTTTCTTGCATCATCAATATGAAAACAAGAAATAATCATATAGTTTGGAGTGATTTTTTCCATTACAACTAAAAAGTTTCCTTCTTTGAACCAAAAATAGTCCCTGATTTTACCATCAGCTTCTAAAAATTGAAAACAAGTTACGTCTTGAGTATCTTTATTTTCTAGTATTGGTTTTATCCAATGAATTTTGTTGGCTCTTTTTTTATCAAAATTTCTTTTCCCTTTATCACCTCTAGTGATGATTTTTACAAAAGTGTGCGGATAAGTTTCGAAACCTTCTTCTTTTGAATTTGCTACATCTATTTTCACTCTGCAACCATCAAAATAAAAAACGTTATCAATAAAATCGGCTTTGAATAATTGAAATAGTTCTTCTAAATGTTCAGATGATGGGTCTATTCCTAAATTGGGTATGTGATCATCCAAATTAAATAAATCCATTATAGTTTTATTTTAGGTTGGTGATCAAAAATATTGAACTTTGTTTCCCAAGGTTCTGTTCCTTCTTCGAGATTAAAACCAGATTTAGTTTCTAAATATTGAATGAAATCCATTCTGTTTGGAGTTGGATTCTCGATATTCTTCATTACTACTCTTGTTTTATAAGTAATAGCTCCAATAAAGAAATCGGCTAATTGAAAGAAATTATTATCGTGAGAATGTAAATGCTGGAATTGTTTGAATGGGCTTTTGCCTTTGTATTCCGCATCAAAAACTTCATTAATTTTTTTTAGTTTTTCTCTACCACGAGTATTTTGAATGTCTATAAAAACTCTATATTCATCTCCATTGCTATTATTTGGGTGTAATAAATAATAGGTCATTTTATAATAGAAATTGTCGTGTGAGCCTTGATTGAAATCTTTATGATTTAGTCGTTCTTTGTATTTGACTAAAATACAACGAAATTGTAATGATGACCGAAAGAAATAATCTACTAATTCTTTGTATAATGCTGTTCTTGCATTTGAAAATTTATTCCATTTTAACTCTGATTTTTGATTGTGCTTTGCTAATATTTGATTGAATTCTTTTTGTAATTCAACATAATCGGTCATTGGTACTTTGATGTAACCAATACACATAACAGGAATATTATCATTTTCTAAATGACAACTTTCGTCGATATAAAAATCATATTTATTATTCATAAATTGTGGAAATTAATAGCAAATTCGACCAATTAGATGCTCTAAAGCGATTGAATTTTAAAAAGCGGAAATTTACAGAATAAATTGTTAATGGAAATACTATTTACTTATTTTTCAAATCAAAAATGCCTATCATTAATTTTTTTTTAAGCGATAAATTATTTCTGTACTTTGAAAGTATTTATATAATCAGCTAAATTATACAAGTCTAACAATTCAATATTATTCATTTCACTGGTTAATTGCTCAATCTCAATAAAAACAATGTCATTGGCAAATGATTTTTCTCCTACAAGATGTTCTATGTGGGTGTAAACTGCTTCTCGAAGTCTTGGGTTTTCTTTGTGAATAATGTCGTTTTTGAGGTATATTATAATACCTAAATCGGTTGGTTTTTCGAGGTTTTCTATTGAAGTGAAATACATATCACTAATTCGTAGGCTTATACCGTAATATTCTAATGGTTTATCGGTTCTCTGTTCGTATTTAGAAATGCTTCTTTCTGGCTGAAGGAATGCTGTTATTTTCCAACGTTTTACAACTGGAGCGTGATGAACTAGTAATTCTACTTCTTTGAAAAGATAAGGATTTCCATTTGCTGTAATAATTAGTTCTGCTCCTTTATCTTTATTTTTTATGATTAGGTCAAGATCTTTATTGTATTGATGGAGTAGCTCAATTAACTTATTGAAATGTATTTTGAGTTCGTCTTTTGGGATTTCGTTGAGTAATAGAAAAACGAAGTTGTTTTGTTTGAAGTGGTTCCAGAAGTTTGTTATTCGGTTCATCGTTTATCTTTTATGGTTTTGTCGTAGGCAATTAGATTGAACATTTCTCGCATTCTACTTCTAATCCGATTCCCATAAACATTCTCAATTTCACTTGCAGAAAGATTGGTTGTGATATGCGTTTGGATTTTTTTACTTGTGAAAATATCATACCGGCTTAATAGAATTTCTGCCATTATGTTACATTCGTTTCCGTAATATTTTAGATTGTTTTCAGTTCCTAAATCATCGAAGCATATTGTTTTTGGTTCTGATTGGTAAAGTTTGCCTTTGCTGTATTTGTGGATTATTTCGTATCCGTCCTGGATAAATTCAAAGCTTATATCTCGACAAGGTTTTACGAAAAACTTATGTTCGGTTGGCGTTAAGTGTTTCATTAAATTCATTAGTGATGTTTTGCCACAGCCGATTGGGCCAGAAAGTAAAATTCCTTTGTTGAGGTTAATATTGTATTGAAAGCAAGTTGCTTCATCTTTTAGGAAATAAGCAATGAGTTTGTAAATTATTGAATAATCGCTTTCAAGGATTTTGAAATGATTTCCGTATAATTCGACACCTTTTTTCTCTAACCAAACAATTATTTCAGTGTAGCTATAGTGGCTCTGAATAGTCTTTGTCTGTTCCTGTGTTGAGGTGTTTTGCTCTGTTGGATTGTGGTTCATTTGAAATGAATTTAGGTGCGTTTAACATCCAGTTTTGTGCTGCGGCTTGCCAATCGACCATCGGGGTTTTGCCACCGACTAACCAACCATTGCTGGAGAAGTAATTGAAAAACTTAATAGCTTCTATTTCTGGAAAGTGTTGTTCGAGAAAATAAGCTTTCACATTTTCTATTGTTGGCACATTCTCTTTTTGCCGACTTTTTTCAGTTTGTTTTTCATCGGTGTCGGCGAATGTTGAAAACATTTCTTTTTTGGCGGAACTTTTTTCTTTTTCTTCAGTACCAATATTTCTTAAAAACTCATCATCATTTTCAAATTTTTTTGCTTGCTCGTCCAAGTTTGCAATCTTTAAATCGTTTGAAATGTTTGGTATGTTTGTATTGTTTATATAAGATACCAGAGCTTGTTCAGTACCTGTTTCATCACTTGTACCAGTACTAGTATAAAGCTTGTTCACTACTTGTTCATTGACTAGTTCAAAAACAGGTTCATTTTTTGGTATTGTGGTTTTTTCGTTTTTTGGAATTGGTTTTAAATCATCCGAAAAATTGAATAGATAAACGTGGCTTCCTTTGAATGGATTATAAGATGGCTCATAATTTATGTAACCTAGGGAGTGTAAGTTTTTAAGGCACTTATGATAGGTTGCTTTGGAACTGATTTTGCTTATTCGCATTACCTCATCACGAGAAATACTGATTGGATTTTTGAACCGATTGCAATTCCAGAATTGGAACAACGACATATACAGACTTACGTGTGTTGGATTAAGTGTTTTGTCGGTAGCCACCTTCTCGAAAAAACCTGTTAAATGTTTTATGTAATTCATCTCACTAGCCATTTTGGATTGAATAAATTAGGCGAAGCTTCCACCTTATTTGATTCTAATAGTTTTTCTAAATCGGCGTTGGAATAATATAGAATTCCGCCAATTTTAGTGTAGGTAATGGTTCCGTTTACTCGAAGGTTTTGTAAAGTGCCAGAGGAGATGTTGAGTAACTTTTTGACTTCATTGGATTTGAGCCATTGTTTTGTGAGTTGTGTTTTGGTTTGCAGGATTTCTTTTAAATCTGCTAAAAGTAGTGTACGGAATTCATTCAAATCTTCGCGAGTAATTACTTCGATTGCCATAATGTTGTGGGTTTAAATATTTTGGACAAAGAGAAATAATTAAGTAATACCAAAACAGTTACGGGGGTTACGGAACCCCCAACAAATCTCAACAAAATAAGGCAATCACATTAAAAAAGTTTTTTATTTATGTGTTTTAGGATGCTATTTTAATACAATTATGACTAAATTTGCTTAATGAATACAAAATAGAGGCAAAGCTTCTATAAATATATATTGCGAAAGTTATTTCGAGCCAAAGAAAACGACCAAATTTCAAAATCAGCTCTACAAATAAACTGTTCGCCTACGCTATGCGTGGGCTCGGTTTATCGGAGCTGTAGGTGCTTGGTCGTACCTCTTTGGCTGGTGATCGATGTCCCACGCTGTTGTTTGTACCAATACCAAAATGGGTTTTTTTCGTATATCTTAAAAAGATAGTATTATGAAAAATGAAACTGTAATTAGTCCCGAACTGCAACGATTTATGGAATTGCATAAAATTCCAAATCTTATCTCATTACTCCAGATTGAAGATGAGATATTGCTTGGAATGGTTGGTTTCGGCTGGCGAATGATGCGAGAAGTTTTAGAACTTCGTGAGCCCCAGTAATTCGATTATTTTTTCTCGAAGTGCCTTTTTAGTAGTGTTTTCGACGTTATAATACTTCACTTTAATACTATCTACAGAAATTTTTTCGGTGTTATTTGTTTTGAAATTTTCTGAAATAAATCGAAAAACATCTGTTTGATTTTTGTGTTTTATAATTCCTGTTTCCATCAATAATCCGAAAAAACAACTTAATTGTGCAACTGATAAACCAGTCAAGAGTTTAATCTTTTCATCGTTGTTAGTAACGTTTGTAAATTGATTGGCTTCGAGTTTAATTTTCTTGGTTAAATATTCGATTTCTTCTTCAATCCAACTGATAATTTGTTCTTTTAATGAAGGTAAGTTTGCCTTGTATTTTAGGATGCTTCTACTTTGCTTTTGATTGTAATTTTTGAGAAATCGGTATAGAACATCTATTTTTTTGATATTGTTTTCTTGCGTTTCTAATTCCTGTAAAATTTCAAAAGTCAAGTATTTAAAAAACTGTAATGAATTGAAGTTTAAATCGAAAAGAAATTCTTTGATTGTTTCTTCAGACATATCTGCAAAATTAATCTGTTTGTAAAGTGTCGTTATAAATTCTGAACAATAATTGAATTCATAGTATGTTAATTTTTCTTGAATGTTTATCGTTGCAATTTTCAGTAGTGGTTCATAGGCTAATTTTAATAACTGGTCGTTTATGTTGCTTCCTAATAATCGTGATTTGACTTCTTTGAGTTTGTTTGTAATTCCAAATTCTTTGACCAAAGTGGAACGATTTGGGATTTGAATATTTACATTGAGGTAATTCCGGTATTCTTTTTCTATGAAGCGAAGTAATTTTTCAAGATAGATATAGGCAATTTTTAGGCAATCAATTTTATCATAATTATTGGAAAATTGATAAAGATCGGATGAATTTATTGGATTGATTTCTTTGACTAATCGATGGGCTAAATTCTCAAGAATATATTGCTTTCGATGTATGTATTGTTCAATTTGTTTTTTTGATTTTAATTTGAAAACTCGTTCTTTATTTATTTTCTTGATTTTCTGATTTTCATTTTTGAGAGAATGATAACAATACAGAAAGAACCGATTTTCTTGCGATAAATCCTCGATTTCACATTCTTGCAAAAGATATAAAACATTCTCATTTTTGGAACACCAACGTAAACTGATTTGTTTCTCCGGAATGTTCAACTCATCAAGTATTTTTGGAATGAATGGTTCAAATTCTTCGGCAACATCACCTCCCTTGAAATTTAGTTTTGTAACTTTTGGATGCAGATTGTGGATTGGTTTTTTGACAATGTATTTTGTCGTATTATCTTGCTTGATAAAATCTACTTGGTAAATAAGGAAGCTTTCAGAAGCAAAATTTTCTAGAATAGGCATTAAATCGTTACTGAAAATAATCTTTGGATTTTTGATTTCTTTTAGTATTCTATCGTAGTTTTCTAAAATGTATTTTGGCTTCATATAGGATTAGAAATATAGAACTTTAAGTTCATTTGAAAATTTACTAGTAAATTCTCAAATGATTTAATAGTGATTTCGATGGTTTTTCAAGCACTTTATAGTATCGTCAATCTAAATTAACGAAGTTTGGTTGTTCATTAAGAATAAATAATTGTGGGTTAATTTGGGGTTCAATTTTTAGTAAATAAGTTATTGAAAGGCATAATCATTAACGTACTAAAATAATTAATATTATGATAATATTTTAATAATTAATACATTAAATCTTACTAAAAATCACAATTGATTATATCGAGATATAATCAATTGTGATAGTAGAATAATTAGCTATAGTAAACTAAAATATTTTTGTTTTAAAACTTCATTCGTTGTATTCTGACGGCATTTAATATCGCTAATAGTGCTACACCAACATCGGCAAAAACTGCTTCCCACATTGTAGCTAGCCCGCCTGCACCAAGAACCAAAACAATAGCTTTAACTGCAAAAGCCAAACCAATGTTTTGATAAACAATTTGTTTGGTTTTTTTACCGATGTTTATTGCTGTGTATATTTTATAAGGCTGGTCGTTTTGAATGACAATATCAGCCGTTTCAATAGTGGCGTCACTGCCTAAACCACCCATTGCAATTCCGGCATCAGCAAGTGCAACTACAGGGGCATCGTTCACACCATCACCAACAAAAGCAATTCTTAAGTTTTTTGATTTGAGTTCTTCTACTTTCTCGACTTTGTTTTCGGGCAACAAATCGCCATAAGCCTGATCGATATTTAATTCTTTGGCAACAGCATCAACAACGGCTTGTTTGTCTCCCGAAAGCATTACTGTTTTTACATTTATTCTATGCAAACTTTCGATAGCTTGTTTGGCATCTTCTTTGATTTCGTCTGCAATTAGAAAATAGCCGGCATATTTTTGATTGATGGCAATAACGATAATCGTGAAAGGTGTATTGTCAATTTCAGCATCATAACTGAGGTTGAATTTCTTCATCAATTTTACATTTCCTGCCAAGATTTCGTTTCCATCTACTTTCCCTTTTAGTCCGTGTCCTGCAATTTCTTCCACATCGGTAACGGTTGCATTTTTTTCAGAACCTTTGGCATATTCTATAATGGCGGTTCCAACAGGATGAGTTGATTTAGTTTCTAATGCTGCTGTAAATTTTACTAAATCGGCTTCGGAAATATCCACTGCTACCACTTTTTGAACTTTGAAAACGCCTTTAGTCAGCGTACCTGTTTTGTCCATAACAACCACTTGAATAGATGCCATCATATCGAGAAAACTCGAACCTTTAAACAGAATTCCGTTTTTACTGGCTGAGCCAATTCCGCCAAAATAGCCCAATGGAATTGAGATTACTAACGCACAAGGACAAGAAATAACCAAGAAGACCAATGCTCTATACAACCAATCTCTAAACACATAATTATCGACAAAAAGCATTGGTAACAAGCATATTGCAATTGCTAAAAACACAACTATTGGCGTATATATTTTTGCAAATTTCCTAATAAACAATTCAGTTGGTGCTTTTTTGGCTGTTGCTTCCTGCACCATTTCTAAAATTTTTGATAGTTTACTATCAGTATAGGCTGTTGTAACTTCAATTTGCGCAATGGTGTTTAGATTTATCATTCCTGCTAAAACTACTTCATCTTTTTGTTTGGTGTCAGGTTTGCTTTCCCCAGTTAGTGCCGCTGTATTGAATGTGGCACTATCCGTCAAAAGTTTTCCATCCAAAGCTAACTTTTCACCCGATTTGAGTTGGATGATTTCGCCAATGGTTATTTCTGATGCTTTTTTGATTGTCGCATTTCCGTCTTTCAAAATAGTTGCTTCATCTGGTCGCTGATCTAATAACAATTTGATATTAGATTTTGCCCGTTGAACTGCTAATGTTTGAAAAATTTCGCCAATAGCGTAAAATAACATTACTGCAACACCTTCGGGAAATTGTCCAATTGAAAATGCTCCGATAGTTGCAATGCACATAAGTAAAAATTCTGAAAATATTTCGCCTTTGCGAATGCTTTCAAAAGCCTCCTTAATCACAGGAAAACCTACAGGTAAATAAGCGATTGCATACCAAACTATTCTTACCCATCCAGTGAACCAAGTTTGTGGAAAATAGTTGTCAAAATTTATGGCGATAAGTAATAATATAAAACTTATGATTGCTGGCAGAAACATTTGGAAAATTGTTTGATCTGTACCTGAATGGTCGTGACCGTCATCATCAGAATGATTTTCTGGCTCATTATGAGTTGAACAACATCCTGTTTGATTATTGGTTTTGCTGTTTATTTTTTCTTCCAATGTGCAACAAAGCTGTTTGCCGTTTGCATCGTATTTGTGCTGGTGTTTCATCTATTTAATGATTGATGTTTATTCTTCCCCTTTGTTGGTCAATTTTGCATTTACAAAAAATGCTCCTTTTGTTACAATTTTAGCATTGCTTGGAATGTCTTTAACTAAAGTGATTGCGGTATAGCCCATATTTGAAACTCCTTTTACCACTTCAATTTTTTCAAAATTGGTGTTTTTTGTTTTTTGTTTCTTATCTTTTGTTTCTGTTTCTTTCTCCACTTCTCCTTCTTCTGGTTTTTCTTCTTCGGCTTGTTTATTGGTAACAACAAAAATATAATCTTTGCCGTCTGCACTGACAATGGCATCATTAGGGACTGCATTTGTAGTAATGTCATTCAAACTTACAATTGCGGTTATATTCATTCCGTCAATTAGTCCCGATTTATTGCCTTGAACTGTCGCGTGAACTGGTATGCTTTTACTATCGTTTTCAAAAGAAGCACCTATTGAATACACTTTTGCATTATAATCTTCGCCTGAATTATTGGTAATTCTAAAATGAATAATTTGTCCAACTTTTAACATTGGTAAATCTTTTTCAAACACATTCAAATCCAAATGTAATTGTGAGTTATCTACAATTTCGGCTACCGGAGAAGAGACATCAACATAACTTCCAATTTTGGAAAAGACATTACTAATGGTTCCGTTTATAGGACTTGTAACGGACAAAGCAGAACGTAAATTTCCATTGTTCAAACTATTTGGGTTAATGCCCATCAGTTGGATTTGTTGTTGCAATGAGGCTCTTCGAGTTCGCATTGATTTTAGTTCGGCATTGGCACTTTGGTAATTTTTTAAAGCTCCTGCGTTACCTTCGTTAAGTTCTTTCTGTCTGGCCACTTCTTGTTCCGCAAAGATTATTTTACTGGCAGTACTCAAATATTCTTCTTGTAACTGTATAAATTGTGGATTAGCAATTGTAGCGATTACTTGCCCTTTTTTTACAAAATCGCCTAATTGTACATTGATGCTTTTAACTACACCACCATACAGCGAAGTTGCATTTGCTTTGTTATTGTTTGGAACTCGTAATGCACCATTTGCTTTGAGTGTAGCTGTCAATTGTTTTTGTTCAATAATTCCATATTGAACGTCTACCGTTTTAATTTGTTCGGCTGTGAGTGAAGCAATTGTTGGTTCTGCTTCTTCTTTTACTATTTTTTGTTCCTCCTCTTGGGGTTTGTTCTCTTTATTACCGCAGGAAATTAGAAATAGGCAAAGGACAATTAGCAAAAGGCAATTTTTATATTTTATTTTTAAAGATTTCATTTTTTTAGCTTATTTGTTTGTGAAATAATTGTATTCGATAATGGCTTGGTTGTAGGCATTTAGATTGTCCAAATAATTTTTTCGTATCTCGATGGTTTGGCTCAAATACAATGAAAAATCGGCGTAACTAATTTCTCCTGCCCGATAGGATTGATTGGCGGCTTTTATAATTTCTTCGGCTTGTTGCAAACCCGAAGTTTCATAAAATTGTAAACCCGACACGCTTTTTTCTACTTCGGTCTGGCGTTGCGCCAAAGAAGATTTTAATATTTGCGTTTGGTATTGTAGCTGTTGTTCCTGCATTTCTTTTTCAGTTTTGGCTGCTTTTATTTTATTGCTATTGGCTCCAGTTCCGAAAACAGGGAATGAAGTAGCAATTGAAAAACCGCTATACGGATCTTCAACTCCATATAATTTCTGTGAAAAAACCCTACCTGTAAATTCTGGTAAGCGATTGCTTTTTTGTATCGCAATTTCACTATTGGCAATCACTACATTTTGTTGCAATAGAAGAAGATTTGGATGGTTGTCTGACGTACTTTGTAAACCATATTCCAATTTTTCCAATGATTTAGAAAGTGGTAAGATTGCTTCTGAACTATTCAATAATTGCATTAATGCCTGCTGTTGCACCAGCATTTCTTTTTGAAGCTGGATAATATTGGTTTCAATTTCTTTCAGTTTTACATTAGCCGAAATTTTTTCGATACCGGCACTTTCTCCCGTTTTTACTTTCAGAATTGTGGTTTTTAACAATCCGACGTAAATGCTGTCCAATCTTTGGTACAAAGCCGTCTTGTCCTGTAAATACCACAATTGATAATATACTGAACGGATCTTTTTTTTCAATTCAGTATTGATAACTTCTTTATTGAATTCGTAGTATTTGGTTTGTTCGCGATAGTAATTTTTCTTGGCTTGGTTTACTTGTGGCATATAAAAGCTCTGTTGCAAACCGATTTTCCAAATTCCCGTTTTATCCGAAGGGCGTAAATCTTCATTTTCCACAAAGATGCCCGTTTTAGGGAATTCCTTATTTCCTTTTATCAGAAGCTGATTTTTTGAAATTTGAGATTGATTGATGTTGTATTGCAAATTATCCTTAAGGCCTAAACTCAATACTTCATCAATAGATTTACGAGATTGTGCCTGACCATTATTAAATGAAAGAAACAATCCAATAACTAAAATTGTTGCTATCGATTTTCCCTTTACTTTAATTTTTGTATTGAATATGATATATAGCAAAGGCAATACAAATAAGGTCAAAAATGTTGCTGATAGTAGTCCTCCAATTACTACCGTTGCTAATGGTTTTTGCACTTCTGCACCAGCACTGTGTGATAACGCCATTGGTAAAAATCCTAAGGAAGCAACTGTAGCTGTCATTAAAACAGGACGAAGTCTGATTTTTGTTCCTTCGATAACGCGTTTAATAACGTCATTCCATCCCTCTTTTTCGAGTTGGTTGAATGTACCAACAAGTACAATTCCATTTAATACTGCTACTCCGAACAAGGCAATAAAACCAATACCTGCCGAAATACTAAAAGGCATTCCACGAAGTAGCAATGCAAATACACCTCCAATGGCACTCATTGGAATTGCCGTGAAAATTAAACTGGCTTGTTTCATAGAATTGAACGTAAAATATAATAGCATAAAAATAAGAAGTAAAGATATTGGTACAGCAATCATTAAACGATTGGATGCTTTTTGTAGATTTTCAAAAGTTCCGCCATAAGTAAAATAATAACCTGAAGGGAGCTTTACTTTCGCAGCCAGCTTATCCTGAATTTCTTTAACGACACTTTGCACATCTCTGTCTTGGATATTAAAACCAATTACAATTCTGCGTTTTCCTGCTTCTCTACTTATTTGTGCCGGACCTAATTTAAAATCCACTTTCGCTACTTGGGATAATGGTATTTGATTGCCTGTAGGTGTTGGTATCAATAGATTATTTACATCATCAATACTTCTTCTAGATGAACTGTCTAAACGTACTACCAAATCGAATTTACGTTCGTTTTCGTAAACTACTCCTGCTGCTTTTCCTGCAAAAGCAGTACTTACAATACTGTTTATATCCTCTACATTTAGACCATAATTGGCAATTCTTAAACGGTCATACTCTATATTTATTTGTGGTAGACCATCGACTTGTTCTACTTGGGGTGATGATACTCCTTTTACATTTACAATAACATTTTCGACTTTTTTGGCATATACAGAAAGGCTGTCCAAGTTTTCACCAAATATTTTTATAGCAACATCTTGTTTAATTCCTGTCATCAATTCATTAAATTTCATTTGAATCGGTTGGCTTTTTTCGATAAAAACCCCTGGTATAACGCTTAATTTTTCCTCTATTGCATCGCCTAGTTCATCGTAGGTTCTATCGGATTTCCATTCGCTTTGCGGTTTCAGAATAATCATTAAATCGGTTGCTCCAGGTGGCATTGGATCAGTAGGTACTTCTCCTGCACCAGTTTTACCTACCACAATTTTCACTTCATCAAATTGCTTAGCAATTCTTGAGGCTTGCATAGAGGTTTCGATACTTTGGGATAAAGAAGTTTCGAGAGGCATTTTAAATTCAAACGCAAAATCTCCTTCTTGCAACTGTGGTATAAACTCGCCACCCATTCTGCTAAATAATAAAATGCTAAAAACAAATACCCCAACAGTAATTCCTATTATCCAATATTTTATTTTAATAGCTTTTTCTAACAAAGGCTGATATGTTTTTTGTAGCCACTTCATCATTTTATCTGAAAGGGTTTCTTTTGACAATGCTTTTTTTGATAGGAATAAAGCACACATCATCGGAATGTAGGTTAAGGAAAGTATCAAAGCTCCTAGTATAGCGAAGCCCACTGTTTGAGCCATTGGGCTAAACATTTTGCCTTCTATACCTACCAAAGTAAGAATGGGAATATATACAATCAAGATAATGATTTCTCCAAAAGCAGCACTGCTGCGAATTTTGGAAGCAGATACAAATACTTCATTATCCATTTCCTGTTGTGTGAGTATTTGTGTGGATTTCCGTAACCCTAGATGATGAAGAGTAGCCTCTACAATAATTACGGCACCATCTATAATTAACCCAAAATCTATTGCTCCCAAACTCATTAGGTTTGCACTTACTCCAAAAATTTTCATCAATCCCAATGCGAAAAACATTGAAAGTGGTATTGCAGAAGCTACAATAAGTCCCGCACGAAGGTTTCCTAGAAATAAAACCAATACAAAAATTACAATTAGTGCTCCTTCGATTAGATTTTTTTCTACAGTTGATATGGCACGGTTTACAAATGTGCTTCGATCTATAAAAGGTTCTACAATCACATCATCTGGTAATGATTTTTGTATAATAATCATTTTATCTTTTATCCTTTGTACCACTTCATTACTATTTGCACCTTTTAACATCATAACGATACCACCAACTGCATCTACTTTTCCGTTATAGGTCATTGCTCCATAACGCACTGCACTTCCAAACTTAACATCAGCAACATCTTTTATAAAAATCGGAACACTATTTGGATTGCTTTTCACAACAATATTTCTTACGTCTTCTAAAGATGTAACCAAACCAACACCACGAATAAAGTAGGCACTTGGCTTTTTGTCAATGTATGCACCACCTGTGTTTTGATTGTTTTTTTCTAAAGCATTAAAAATTTCTGGGATTGTTACTCCCATTGCTTTTAAACGGTTTGGGTTTACACCAACCTCATATTGCTTTAATTTACCCCCAAAACTATTTATTTCCGCAATACCGGGAGTCCCATTGAGTTGTCTGGCTACTATCCAGTCCTGCATAGAACGCAAATCCATTGCCGAATATTTATTTTCGCTTCCTTTTTTTGGATGCAAAATGTATTGATACACCTCGCCAAGTCCTGTACTTACAGGTCCTAATTCTGGTGTTCCAATACCTTGAGGTATTTGGTCGGTCGCTTCCTTTAGTCGTTCACTAATTAATTGGCGTGCAAAATAAATATTTACATCATCATCAAAAACTACCGTGATTACCGATAAACCAAAGCGAGAAATACTTCGGGTTTCTTCTAAATCGGGAAGATTGGCAATACTTTGTTCTATCGGGAAAGTTACTAATTGTTCTACTTCTTGACCTGCCAAAGTAGGGCAAAGCGTAATAATTTGTACCTGATTGTTTGTAATATCTGGTACGGCATCAATAGGCAATTTGGAAGCACTCCAAACTCCCCAAATGATTAAGAATAAAGTCATCAAACCAATGATGAATTTATTATTGATACTAAAATGAATGATTTTGTTTAACACTATTTATAATGTTTAATGTTTAATAATAAATTTATAATCCACAGTTAATGAATGATTCAAATACTGTGAAAAAGACTAATGTAGAGCAATAGTGTAACCAATGCGCAAGGCATTTTTACTATTTATTTAGACATTAATCGATAAAAAATTAAACATTAATTTGTGGCGGTTGCCAAATACTTCCGTAGAAATTGGAAGTAAGAATTGATTTGTATTCAGGCACTTTTTTGTCAACTATTATTTTGACATCAATCAAATTGTAATTGTATAAAATGTTGTAAGCGAAACCTTGGCAACCACAACAGTTGCATATGCACAAAGGGGAACAAGCATCTTTATCGTGGTGCTGTTTTGAACTATTGTTTATAGTCACTTTTTCAAATGAAGCATCTTGTTCCTTGTCTGCGCAGGGCATACAAGAAAGTACTAGAACTATAATTGACAATATGATGTTTGTGAGTTTCAAGACTGTAAAAATATGATTTTTATTTATACAATTGATAATTATTTATAATCGTTATTAATTATTTGAAGTGAATATTAAAATAATGCATAATCCTCGCAGTTATTCCAAGTAACAAAATTGAGCAAACTAAAGTTATCATTATAACACGAATAACGGTGTATGCGGTAATTTTTTTTTTGTATACAATTTTTTTGTTTTTCATTCTTCGTGCTTTTGCCATTTAGTTTTTAAATTATTTAACAAATGTAAAAATATTACACTTTAAAATATTTTAATATTTATATTGTTATCCTAAATATTTATTTAGTTTTGCCTAAAAATAAAATTTATAGTAATGAAAAATAAAATTTCACACCTGCCATTAATTATATTATTTCTTTTTATTGGTTTAACATCTTGCGAAACAAGCTATGTAGATATTCCTAAAAATGATGAATTATTAGATGGAACTATAGAAGGGCTTTCGAGTTCACAATCATCTCAATTTTTGCGCGGTGATGCAGCGGTAAATGAAGTTTTTACCAGAGAAACAGGGTTGGGTTCAACCTTTGTCGGAACTAGTTGTATCAACTGTCACGCTGGAGACGGTAAGGGGCATTTGTTTACAACACTCACTCGTTTTGGTCAGATTGACGAAACTGGAAATCAATTTTTAAATCAAGGTGGACCACAATTACAAAACAGAGCTTTACCTGGTTACTTACCTGAACAAATTCCTGCTGGAGCAACGTTTTCTAAATTTACACCTCCTGCATTTTCAGGTTTAGGCTTTTTACAATATGTATCTGATACTGATTTGTTAGCAATGGCTGATCCAAATGATAGCGATGGGGATGGGGTTTCCGGAACGGTAAACTGGATTACAATTCCGGGTTATTCAATACCTTCTTCTAGCTCGATTACCAAAAATGGAAAACATATTGGACGATTTGGTAAAAAAGCATCTGCCTTTGATTTATTACATCAATCCGTTAATGCCTATAATCAGGATATGGGAATAACGTCTGTTTTTAGTCCCACGGATCATTATTCTAATTTAGAAATTGACCCAGAAGTAGCTACCCATAAAGTAAATGATGTGGTTTTTTATTTGAATGTATTAAAAGCGCCCATTCAACGCCATCAAAATGATGAAGTTGTAAATCAAGGAAAACAACTTTTTAAACAAATTAATTGTACAGGTTGTCATAAATCAGAACTAACTACTGGATATTCGCCTATAAGTCCGCTTTCTTTTAAAACATTTTCTCCGTACACCGATTTACTTTTACACGATATGGGAGCAGGTTTAGACGATGGTTATACAGAAGGAAGTGCCAAAACTTTCGAATGGAAAACACCTGCACTTTGGGGAATTGGTCTTTCTGAAAACTCACAAGGAGGTGATTATTACTTAATGCACGATGGAAGAGCAAGAAGTATCGAAGAAGCAATAATTATGCACGGAGGAGAAGCAAATAATAGTAAAAATGCGTTTCAAAACCTTTCACAATCGGATAAAAACGCAGTATTGAAATTTATAAAATCATTGTAATTATGAATAGAAAAGAATTTTTAAAAACGTGTGGTTTTGGCTGTTTAGCAGGAATTACAGGTGTATCATTGTTGCAAAGTTGCAGTTCTTCTCTTGTCCTTTCAAAAGAAATCAAAGGATCGGATATTTTGATGCCGATTTCTGATTTTGAAATAAAAAAAGAACGAGAAACAACTTATAAGAAATATATCATTATTCAAAATGAACTATTAAAATCGCCTATTTGTGTTTATCGATTTGATGCTACTGATTATGCAGCTATGCTAATGACCTGTACACATCAAGGAGCAGAATTACAAGTTTTTGGGGACAAACTTCAATGCCCTGCACACGGAAGTGAGTTTAGTAATAGAGGTGTTTTAGAAAACGGACCTGCAGATAAAGACTTGAGAAAATTTCCAATAGTAATTGAAAACAACATCCTAAAAATATCCTTGAAATGAGATTAAAACCAACTTATATATTCCTTTTTGTATTTCTGTCTAATTTAACTTCTTTTGCTCAAATTGACCCTAGTTTACTAAAAAGAATCCCCAAAGACACTGTAAAAAACATCCTGAATATGGATGCTTTATACAATAGACCTGCGTTGAATATCAATAAAACACCAATATCCATAGGGGGTTATGTAGAAATGAATTGGCAAAAAATGACAACAGATGGAATTTCAGAAGGACATCAATTTCAGGCAAGAAGATTATCTGTTTTTATGTCATCAGCCATTAGCAAACGAGTAAAATTTTTAAGTGAAATAGAATTTGAGGACGGAGGAAAAGAAATAGCCATAGAATTTGCCTCTGTAGATGTTGAGTTTCATCCATTGGTTAATTTTAGAGCCGGAATAATTGTAAATCCTATAGGTTCTTTTAATCAAAATCACGACGGACCAAAATGGGAATTTACAGATAGACCTATATCAGCAACTCAAATGTTACCAGGAACATTTAGTAATGCCGGAGCTGGTTTTTTTGGAAAAAAATATACTAAAAATTGGATGTTTGGCTATGAGGTTTATTTATCTGGAAACTTTGACAACTCAATAATTGAGAATACTGAAAACAAAACGTTCTTGCCAGCAGCAAAAAATAATCCGGAACGATTCGAAGAAATAAATAGTGGTGAACCTTTATTTACTGGAAAATTTGCTATTAGACACAATAAAATAGGGGAGCTTGGAATATCCTATATGAAAGGAATCTATAATAAATTTCAAGACGATGGAATTGTGATTGATGAAAAAAGACGCGTTTCGATTTTTGCATTGGATTTTAATACTACCATTCCAAAAACGAAAACATTTATTACAACAGAATTTGCTTGGATTAAAGTTGATGTTCCCGGAACCTATTCTCAACAATTTGGAGACAGGCAATATGGTGGATTTATGGATATTGTGCAACCTGTTTTGAAAAGAACGATTTTAGGTTGGGAAAATGCTGTATTGAATGTAGCTTGTAGATTAGAATATGTAGATTGGAATGTTGGAACTTTTAATGAAACTGGAGGGAATATAGGAGAAGATCTTTGGAGTATAATGCCTGCAATTAGTTTTAGACCTACATCCCAAACTGTCATCCGATTTAATTATCGTTATCAAAAACAACGAGATATTTTTGGAAATCCGCCTGCAATAACAGACGGAATGAGCTTGGGAATTTCTTCTTATTTTTAGAAATGAGCGCTTTTTCACTATAATAATCTAAAAATTTGATTTCAATTGTTTTTGCTCTTGATTAATTGACTTCATTGAAAATTTATCTCTCAAAATCTTCATATCTTCACTTACTTTTTTATCTAAAACCTTTGCATAATGCTGTGTCGTCCGTAAATTTTTATGACCCAGCATTTTGCTTACACTTTCAATCGGAACTCCATTTGTAAGCGTTACTGTGGTTGCAAAAGTATGCCGGGCAATATGAAAGGTTAATTCCTTTTCAATCTCACAAACACCTGCTATTTCTTTTAAATAGGCATTCATTTTTTGATTACTTAAAATTGGCAGCAGTTTATCTTGATTGTTGCTTTGTGGATGGTTCTCATACTTATCAATAATCATTTGCGTTACTGGAAGGATTGGAATTTTAGAAGCAGTTTCGGTTTTCTGTCTGTGGGTAAATATCCATTTCTCGCCATCAATACCGATGCTTATGTGCGATTTTGTCAAGTTTTTGACATCAATGTATGCCAAACCAGTAAAGCAGCTAAAAAGGAAGATATCACGTACTAGGGATAATCTTTCTGTTTTGAAATCTTTTTCAATTATATTTTGAATTTCTTCTTCAGATAAATAAACTCGTTCGACTTCCTTTACTTTCGATTTATAATTTGCAAACGGATTTTTGTCTAGCCAGTCATTGGCCAAACAAAGTTTGATTATCTTATTGAAGTTCTTGATGTATTTTACTGCGGTATTGTTGGCACAGTTCCGAACGCTTCTTAACCAAAATTCATAATCGGTTACAAAAGCGTGATCTATTTTGTTTATCTCGATATCGCAAACTTTGTATTTCCATTGCAGGAACTCAATTGTATGGCTCAAAGAGGTTTTATAACGTTCTAATGTTCCTGGTGCATATTCCTTACCAACCAATTCTTTTATTTTGTTATTGTGGTCTTGGAAGATTGGGATTAGCATCCGTTTAGTTTCAGCAGCTCCAAATAATTCATTTTTCAAATTTTCAGATGTAACTTTAATGTCTTTTTTGAATAATCTTTTTTCGGCTTCCAAAACTTGATTTTTTAAATAATCCAGATGGCTATTTATTGTTCTAGCTTCTTCATTAGTGCCCTTGACTTTAGAGCCTTCTCCTGACCATCTTTCGGGATTTACATACTTGTTTGCACTAAACTCAAATCGTTTGGCTTGGATTGTTACTCTTGCATAAATAGGGCAGATGCCTTCGTTGTTGGTTTTTGATCTCTTTATGTAAAAGAGAATTGATACAGTAGTGTTCATAAGTGGTAACCTTTTAGTTATTATTAAATTTAAAATTTCTAATAATTACAAACAAGATGTACATATTTTGAATATGTTGTTGAACACCTTGCTGTACTGGTGGTTTTCTGTGAGAGGTGTCACTTAAATTTTTATAATTTAGTGACACCTCGAAAGACACCAAAACTTTGAGATTAAATGAATAATTTGACTATCCTAGAAACGAAAAAACCCACTAAATCGTTGAATTTAGTGGGTTTTGTAACCATTTGTATTTCTACTGGCGGAGAAAGAGGGATTCGAACCCCCGGACCTGTTACAGTCAACAGTTTTCAAGACTGCCGCATTCGACCGCTCTGCCATTTCTCCAATAAGTTGCACTTAATTTCTCAATGCGGTTGCAAATATAGGAACCTTTTTTCGTTTTGCAAAATCAATTATAATAAAAACGAACTTATTTTTTAATTAAAATTCAATGATTTCATTATCCATAAGTTATCTTGTAGAAATCAGGCTGATTTAAGACTAATACGATAACCCGTTGGGTGTAATTATTTGAAGTAGAAAATATTGGCTAGATATTGGTCAAGATACTGAAATTCAGTATCTTG
>NZ_QCZI01000008.1 GCF_003097635.1 Flavobacterium psychrotolerans | reverse complement strand
TCAAGATACTGAATTTCAGTATCTTGACCAATATCTAGCCAATATTTTCTACTTCAAATAATTACACCCAACGGGTTCTTTTACTTTTTTCAAACGCTTTCAACTTCAAAAATTGAAAGCGTTTTTGATTTTATATACTTGTCCGTTCGGCTCCCTATAATTTATTTGGATACTTTTAAAAAAAATCTAAAATATTTATATTAAAATCGATTTAGATCTTAAAGACATAAAATAATTAGCCATTAATGAGGACATTTCAATTTTTTAAACGTCATCGTAATCGACAACTAGAGTTGCAGATGTAGGGTGCGCTTGACAAGTAAGTACTAAACCTTGGGCAATTTCGCCATCGGTTAGGATAGAATTTTTTTTCATTTCTGCGGTTCCGGTAGTAATTCGCGCTAAACAACTGCTGCAAATTCCGCCTTGGCAAGAATAAGGGGCATCGATACCTTGTTTTAAAGCTGCCTCAAGGATGGTTTGTTTTTGAGACATTTCAAATGAAGTTTCGTCACCATCCACTAAAACCGTTATTTTTGTATGACCTTCCAGTGATTGCTCTATTTTATGTTCGCTGGCTGAAGCAGCAAATAGTTCAAATTTAATGGCCGACTCCTTGATGTTGTGTTCTTTTAAAACAGTCGAAACGGTGTTAATCATTTCTTCGGGACCGCACAAGTAGAATTTGTCAAATTGCAATTCTTTGTGTTTGTTGTTTAATACAAAATTTACGGTCGATTTGTCGATTCTGCCAAAGAGCTCATGCTCAACTTTAGTCTGACTGTACACAAAATGAACAAAAAAGCGTCCCACATATTTCAATTGCAAATCGTGTAATTCTTGGTGAAATAGTGTTTCTTGTGGCGTTTTGTTTCCAAAAACCAAGACGAAAGTACTTTTGGGTTCCCCCATTAAAACACTTTTAATAATGGACAAAACAGGAGTTATGCCGCTTCCTGCTGCAAAAGCCGCATAGCTTTTAATACGATTTGCCTCAGGTTCAAAAGTGAATTTCCCCTCAGGAGTGCCCACTTCCAGCGTATCGCCCGCTTTGAGTTTTGTATTTGCAAATTGCGAAAAGGCACCGTTTTTTACTGCTTTTATGGCAATTCGCAATTCCCCGCTTTCAGGAGAAGAACAAATAGAGTAGGCACGACGAATTTCTTTTCCGTCAAGAGTTAGTTTCAAATTAATGTATTGTCCCGCAATAAATCTATAAAAATCTTTAAATTCTAACGGAACATTGAACAGAACCGAAACCGCATCGGCTGTTTCGCGTCGAACTTCTTTTATGGTTAGTTTATAAAATGATGACATTGGATGTAGTTTTTTGCAAAGATAGTAAAGATAATTATTCTGATTTTGAGTTTCTTTATAATGAATGGATTTATTTGGCAGTGTAGGAAAAGATTTTATTATTTTGCTCTTTAGCTTGTATTAATTTAATACGATATAAACACAACAGATATACGTTATAAATACGATATACATACGTTATAAATATAAATTTATACTTATTTTTATATTTTCAATACAACTATTATGGCAACACAAAAAGGACTTGTTTTATTTGAGGGAACACTTGGAGGAATTAATTTTTATTACAGAAAAGGCAAGGCTGTAGCTCGAAAAGCGGGTGGCGGTTTTAACGGGAAAGCCATTAAAACGAAACCCAGCATGATTAGGGTTAGGGAAAACAACTCTGAATTTGGGCATTGTTCTCGCATTAAAAAGGAGATTCGGATGGCGCTATTTCCTTTTTTGATGTATTATAAAGAAGGGACTTTGCATGGTAGAATGATGCAATTGTTTCAAGGGATTAAGAATTGTGATGCAATTTCTGAAAGGGGGCAACGCACTGTTGGCAAAGGTATTAGTAGTCCAGAGGGGCACAAGCTTTTTAATGATTTTAAATTTACGCCGAAATGTTTTATAGCTAGTGTGGTACCGATGAAGGCAAGTTATAATCCTGTTTCCTGTGTGTATAGCGTTGCTGATTTTAATATAAATTTAGTGCGGTTTCCCAAAAGTGCCACGCATTTAGAATTGCAATTTGGGGTTTTGGGTACCGATTTTGAAAGCATTTACACTCTGTTTATGGCGCCTGTTTTAATATTTGAAAAAGGTATTGAAGTAGCTGATTTCACTATGACTCCCACTACTTTGCCGGATGTTGGATTGCACCGATTTGCTTTTGTTGGGGTTACTTTTTACCAAGAGCTTAATGGGATAAAATATGTGTTACGAGCGGATGGGAATATTGGTGTTGAGGTGGTGGAGGGCTAGGTTTTTATAAATCAAAAAACAGAAACAAAAATCACTGTTTTTTATTATGAATCAAACTAATGTGCATAAAGAAACATTGCTTTTTATGGGATAATTTAATTACTTTTGACGAATGTTGAAATAAAGTTTCAATTTCATTTTGTAAAAACAAATGACCAAAGAAAGCCAAATAGAACAAAGCTTTATTTCCAAGCTAACCGATTT
Source organism: Flavobacterium psychrotolerans (assembly GCF_003097635.1). GTDB lineage: Bacteria > Bacteroidota > Bacteroidia > Flavobacteriales > Flavobacteriaceae > Flavobacterium > Flavobacterium psychrotolerans. Next base: position 146,639 of record NZ_QCZI01000008.1, on the reverse strand, counting down.
AAAATACACTTATCGCTCTGATATTCGCGATAGATTTTCTCTTGAAAAAAACTTCCGTGATAAGTTTGAAGCACTAAACCGTGTGCGTTTAAGTAATTCTGAATTTGCACGTTTGAGAGATGAAATCATAAGTACTGATGTTTTTGCTGCTTCAAAAAAATTACGTGAGAAAAATTATTTTCAACGTGAAGATGGTACACCATTGCATTATACGCTTGTAAACATAAAAGATTGGTGCAAAAATGACTTTGAAGTTATCAATCAATTACGCATTAACACAGAAAATAGCAATCATCGTTATGATGTGGTTATTTTAATTAATGGGTTACCGATTGTTCAAATTGAATTAAAAGGTGTTGGCATTTCACCAAGACAAGCCATGCAACAAATTGTTGATTACAAAAATGATGCAGGAAATGGTTATACCAATTCACTGATGTGCTTTATACAATTGTTCATTGTAAGTAACCAATATAATACTTATTATTTTGCCAATAACAAAAATCAACACTTTCAGTTCAATGCTGATGAACAGTTTTTACCCGTTTATCAATTAGCCGACGAAAGCAATAAAAAAATCACCAATTTAGATTTATTTTCAGATAAGTTTTTGTCTAAATGTACCTTGGGCGAAATGATTAGCAAATATATGGTGCTTGTAGAAAGCGAACAAAAGCTTCTAGTAATGCGTCCTTATCAAATTTATGCTGTAAAAACGATTGTAGATTGTATTAGCCAAAATCGTGGTAATGGTTACATTTGGCATACAACCGGAAGTGGTAAAACCTTAACTTCATTTAAAGCATCAACATTACTAAAAGAAAACCCTGAAATTGAAAAATGCTTGTTTGTTGTAGATAGAAAAGACCTAGACCGACAAACACGCGAAGAATTCAATAAATTTCAAGAGGGAAGCGTTGAAGAGAACACCAATACCGAAAGTTTAGTAAGACGCCTATTGTCTTCTGATTATTCGGATAAAGTGATTGTTACTACTATTCAAAAATTAGGTTTAGCACTTGATGATACTAAAAACTATAAAGATCGATTAAAATACTTGAGAGACAGTCGCATGGTCATTATTTTTGACGAATGCCATCGTTCCCAATTTGGGGACAATCATAATGCTATCAAGGAATTCTTTCCAAAAGCGCAGTTGTTTGGCTTTACGGGCACACCTATTTTTTCTGAAAATTCCAATTACATTGTTAGAGAAAACGAAGAAGCGACTTATAAAACAACGGAATCTATTTTTGAAAAGCAATTGCATGCCTACACTATAACACATGCTATTGAAGACAGAAATGTGTTGCGATTCCATATTGATTATTTTAAAGGTAAAGGTGATGTAAACCCAAAACCAGGCGAAGCTATTGCGCAACAAGCGGTTGTAGATGCTATTATAGAAAAACATGATGCTGCAACTAACCACAGAAAATTTAATGCGGTTTTGGCAACATCTTCTATCAATAATGCCATTGAATATTTTCGTTTGTTTAAACTCGCTCAACAAAAAAAGAAACTAACGGATGATAATTATGTTCCATTAAACATTGCATGTGTTTTTTCTCCTCCTGCTCAATTTATGGCAAGAGATGGTGATCAAAAAAATGTGGAAGACATCAAACAATTGCAAGAAGATTTACCACAAGAAAAAATTGATAATCAAGTAAATCCTGAAGAAAAGAAAAAGGCGTTAATTGAAATTATTGATGATTACAATAAACAATTTGGTACCAATCATAACATAAACGAGTTTGATGGTTATTATCAAAATGTTCAAGCTCGTATTAAAGACCAAAAATACAGTAATCAGGATTATGCTCACAAAAATAAAATAGACATTACTATTGTAGTAGATATGTTGCTTACTGGTTTTGATTCTAAATTTTTGAATACCTTGTATGTGGACAAAAACTTGAAATACCACGGATTGATTCAAGCGTTTTCTCGTACCAATCGTGTATTGAACGACACCAAGCCTTATGGCAATATATTAGATTTCCGCTCACAACAAGAACAGGTTAACCGAGCTATTAAATTATTTTCTGGAGAAAAATCAGAAGACAAAGCTATCAAAATTTGGATGGTAGATGCCGCACCTTTGGTTATAGAGGATTATAAAAAAGCGGTGGAAGCTTTGGGTGCTTTTATGATAGAAAATAATTTAGCAAATGAACCACAGGATGTTTATAGCCTTAGAGGTGACAGTGCCAAAATTGCTTTTGTAAAAAACTTTAAAGAAGTACAACGACTTAAAACCCAATTAGACCAATATACCGATTTAGACGAAAAGCAAAAAGAAGTTATTGAAAGTATTTTACCAACCGACCGTTTGCAATCGTTTAAAAGTTCTTATTTAGAAACAGCAAAACAATTCAAAGCCATACAAGACAAAGAAGGCAACAATGCGCCAACTGACATACAGCAATTGGATTTTGAATTTGTCTTGTTTGCCTCTGCGGTGATTGATTATGACTACATCATGAATTTGGTGGCAGAAAATTTGCAGATGAAACCGTCTAAACAAAAAATGACTAAACAAGAAATCATTAGTTTGTTGAGTGCTACTGCCAATATGATGGAAGAACAGGAAGACTTGTCCGATTATATCAATAGTTTAGATTGGAACACAGGGCAAGATGTAAATAAATTACGCAAAGGGTATCAAACTTTTAAAGATGATAAAAACGATAAAATTATTTCTGAAATAGCACTCTCTCATGGTTTACAAACTAACGATTTAAAAGCATTTGTAAACAACATTATGAGCCGATTGATATTTGATGGTGAAAAACTAACCGATTTGTTAGAGCCTTTAGAACTCAACTGGAAAGAACGCAGCAAAAAAGAAGAAGATTTAATGAAAGATCTTATAGATAAAGTATTAAAAAAACAAGCCCAAGGGCGTGAAATATCTGGACTTTCTGCATATGAATAATCAAATAAATAAATTGATTCCTGAATTTCGTTTTCCTGAGTTTGTGAATGAAGGTGAATGGGTAGAGGATATAATTGAAAATATTGTAGCATCAGAGAGTTCAAGCGTTGCATTAAATAAACTTGAATTAAAAAATGAAGGTTTTCCTGTTTATGGTGCTGATAGTATAGTAGGTTACATTAATAATTATCAGCATGAAAATGAATACATTTCTATTGTTAAAGATGGTTCAGGTGTTGGTAGATTAAATCTGTGTGAAAGTAAATCAACTATATTAGGTACTTTGACTGCTTTAAAATCAAAAGACAATAAAAAGTATAATTTAAATTGGATTTACTATCTTTTAAATACAGTTGATTTAAAAACATATATCAAAGGGTCTGGCATACCTCACATATATTATTCTGACTATAAAAAAGAAAAAGTATTAGTTCCTAGAAAAACTACCGAACAAGAAAAAATTGCCCATTGTCTTTCTTCTTTAGATGAAGTAATGACTGCTCTTTCGGATAAACTAGAAAGCTTAAAAACCTACAAAAAAGGATTGATGCAAAATCTTTTTCCGCAAAAAGGAGAAAAAGTGCCGAAATTAAGGTACAAAGAATTTGAAAAGAATGGAGACTGGGAATTTTTAAATGGAAATGAACTCTTTGATACAATATCGAATAAAAATCATAATTCTAATTTACCAATTCTTGCAATTACTCAAGAACTAGGTGCAATTCCTCGAGATTTGATTAATTATAATGTTGTTGTAACTGAAAAAAGCGTAGAAAGCTATAAAGTTATAGATATTGGTGACTTTATTATTAGTTTGAGATCATTTCAAGGAGGTATTGAGTATTCAAATTATAAAGGAATTTGCAGTCCTGCCTATATCATACTGAGAAAGAAAAATGAATATTCTGAAAATGAATTTTATAAGCATTATTTTAAAACAGATTTATACATTAGAAATCTAAACAAGAATTTAGAAGGGCTCAGAGATGGAAAAATGGTTAGTTATAGTCAATTTTCTGAAATTAAAATACCTAATCCAAATCCAAAAGAACAACAAAAAATAGCAAATACAATTTCTTCATTAGATGAATTAATTAAAGAACAAGTTTATAAAATAGAACAATTAAAGTTGCATAAAAAAGGATTGATGCAAGGCTTGTTTCCTAAAGTGAAAAATTAAAATATGAGTACAATTACTGAAATAGCTCAAGAACTAAAGGATATAAAGGAAAAAATTATCTTGGTTTATGCCTTTAATGCTACTGGGAAAACCCGCTTATCTGTAGAATATAAAAATATAACCAAAAACCCTAATAATGGTCGTCATTCGGGTGTTTATTATAATGCATTTAGTGAGGATTTATTTGTTTGGGATAATGACGAACCACATAATAATGAAAACATAAAACTAGATATTATACCAAGTTCATTAAATCAATTTCATTCACTATTGCTTGATACCGATATATTAGAAGAAACATTATCGTTATATCAACCCAGATATAAATTCAAATTAAATCTTTATGAGGATGAAGACCGAGAAAAAGGTATTCATTCAATCAAATTTTATTTAAGTGACGAAAATACCAATCCTATAAAAATTTCTAGAGGTGAAGAAAGAATATTTATCTGGTGTTTTTTCGTTGCCTTATTTGAGACAGATTCTTGGGCAGGTATTCAGGATGCTCACTTTTTTATAGATGACCCTGTATCGAGTATGGATGATCATAATATTTTTTTAACAGCTGAATCAATCTCTAAGTTAATTGAAGATTCTTTTCCAAAAAAGAAAATAATTGTAACAACGCATCATATTGGATTATTCTCGATATTATATGATAGGCTTTGCAAAGGTGAAAAAAGTGATAAATACAAAAAAAACTCTAACTTTTTCATGCTAAAACGACAAGAAGAAGAATTAACTCTAAAGCCTTTTGGCAAAGAAGTTTTTCTATATCATTTGCATCTTCTTCAAGTTTTGTCAGAAGCAAAAAAAGAATTATTTACATTTCATTTTGTATTACTTAGGCAGTTATTGGAAACTATTGCTTCATTTTTTGGTACTAGCCAATTAAAGATTTTGCTTCGACAAATTGCTGTGGACGATCCGGAAAACACGATTTTAAAAATAAATTCTTTATCTCATAAGAATGTTTTTATACCTAAAGTAAGTGAGATGAATGAGGATGAAGCAAAGACTTTTAATGAAGTATTTGATAAACTTATCTCAAAATACAATTTCAAATTTTAATTGAGAAAATGACACAAAAAGAACAACAACAATTGGGTAAAACCCTTTGGGATATAGCAGACAACTTGCGTGGCGCGATGAATGCCGATGATTTTCGGGATTATATGCTATCGTTTCTTTTTCTTAGATACCTATCTTCCAATTATGAAGAATCTGCAAAGAAAGAATTAGGAAGAGATTATCCTGTTACCGATTCAAATATTATTTCTGAATTTGGAGTAATAACTCCGCTTCAATTGTGGTATGAAAATAATTTTGATGACATACCCGAGTTTGAAAAACAAATGCGAAGAAAAGTGCATTACGTAGTTAAACCTAATCATTTGTGGAGCAGTATTTCCGAAATGGCACGAACTCAAGATGATGAATTACTTCATACTTTAGAAGAAGGTTTTCGATATATAGAAAACGAATCGTTTGAAAGTGCTTTTCAAGGTTTGTTTTCGGAAATTAATTTGAATTCAGAGAAATTAGGAAAAACCTATACCGAAAGAAATAAAAAGCTTTGTGATATATTAAAAAAAATAGGGGAAGGTATCAAAGATTTCTCCACTGATTCCGATACTTTAGGCGATGCTTATGAATATTTAATAGGACAATTTGCAGCAGGCTCTGGTAAAAAAGCAGGAGAATTTTATACACCGCAACAAATATCTTCTATTCTATCAGAAATTGTTACTTTAGACAGTCAAGACCCAACCACTGGACCCAAAAACAAACTAGAAAAAGTATTGGATTTTGCAAGTGGCTCGGGTTCACTTTTATTGAATGTTAGAAAACGTATCAAAGAAAATGGCGGTAGCGTTGGCAAAATATACGGTCAAGAAAAAAATATAACAACCTATAACTTAGCTCGTATGAACATGCTGCTGCACGGCATGAAAGACACTGAGTTTGAAATATTTCACGGAGATACCTTATTCAATCAATGGGACGAATTAAACGAAATGAATCCTGCTAAGAAAATTGAGTTTGATGCCATTGTGGCAAATCCACCCTTTAGTTTGCGTTGGGAACCTAATGAAGCTATGGGAGAAGATTTCCGTTTCAAAAGTTATGGTTTAGCCCCAAAATCCGCAGCAGATTTTGCGTTTTTATTACACGGTTTTCATTTTTTAGGAAAAGAAGGTACAATGGCAATCATTTTGCCACACGGTGTATTATTTCGTGGTGGAGCTGAAGAAAGAATAAGAACCAAATTATTAAAAGATAATCATATAGATACCGTTATTGGCTTGCCTTCTAATTTGTTTTATTCTACTGGAATCCCTGTTTGTATATTAGTACTTAAAAAATGTAAAAAGCATGAAGATGTTTTGTTTATCAATGCAAGTGAGCATTTTGAAAAAGGTAAAAGGCAAAATGCATTAAGTGATGCCCATTTTGATAGAATTATATATACCTACAAATATAGAAACGAACTACCAAGATATTCTAAAAGAGTATCAATGGAAGAAATTGAAAAGCAAGGGTATAATTTGAATATTTCTCGATACGTAAACACTTCTGTTGATGAAGTAAAGATTGATTTACGAGAAGTGAATATAAAGCTTAATGATATCAATAATAAAATTAAAATAGCTACTGATAAACATAATGCATTTTTAAAGGAGTTGGGATTGCCGCAGGTATAAAATAGAAACACCCTTAAACAAAATTGGTCTCTTCATTTTAAAGTATTATCATGTATTACACCAACTAAATAATTATTATGACGCATTTGTTTTTAGCTTTTTTTATAAAGTTTAATTTAGTATAAAAAAACAAATTGTAACATTTTCTTATTTTTAGCAACTACTAACCAAAACAACATTCCACAACTATTATGGTTAAAAAATTCCTTATCCTCGAATGGAAATCTTTTACGAGGTCGGCCTCGTTTGCCGCTAATTTGGCCATAAAAATTTTGATGATTTTTGGTGCGGTTTATTTTGCGGTAGTTTTTGTGGCTTTGGGTTCTTCGGCCTATTATTTAATTAAGGAAAATGGGTATCCAAATCCGCTTTTGATTGTCAATAAGTATGTTTTTTATTGGTTTTTTGGGCATTTGTTTGTGCGTTATATGATGCAAACCATTCCAGTAATGAACATACGGCCTTTGATGGTTTTGCCCATAAAAAAATCGACCTTGGTGCATTTTATCTTAGGGAAAACGTCCATTTCGTTTTTCAATATTTTACATGCCTTTTTCTTCATTCCGTTTTCGATTGTTTTATTGCTTAACGGATATGACGTTTTGGGTGTAATCACTTGGCATTTGGGAATGATGGCGTTGGTTTTTGCCAGTAATTTTTTGAATGTATTGGCCAACAAACAAGATAAAATTTTGTTGCTTGCCGCTGCTGTTGTCATTGGTTTGATCGCTTCACAGTATTTTAAAGTTTTCGATATTACGAGTTATACCCAAGTCTTTTTTGATGCTTTATATGAAACTAAAATTATGGTGGTTGTGCCTATTTTGGTTTTGGCGGGGCTCTACTTTTTTGCCTATCGGTATTTTATAAACAACATGTATTTTGACGAAAAAATAGTCGCTAAACAAGAAACGGTTTCTGCTAAAGAATATGCTTGGCTTAACAAATACGGAACCTTAGGTGCTTTTTTAAAGAACGATATTAAATTAATCACTAGAAACAAAAGGTCTAAAAAAACAGTTTTAGCCGCTTTCTTTTTTCTTTTTTATGGATTGCTGTTTTTAAGGCAAGATATGCCTCATGCAGGAAATGTTATGCAAATATTTGCAGGAATTTTTGTTTCGGGCGGATTTTTGTTGAATTTCGGTCAGTTTGTCCCGAGTTGGGATAGCGGTCATTATAAATTATTGATGAGCCAAAACATCACTTACAAAGATTACCTCACTTCAAAATGGTGGTTGATGGTAATTGCTACCGTAATTTCGACGGTTTTAGCTTCCTTTTATTTGTATTTTGGATGGGAAACCTACATGGCCATTGTTGTTGGCGCCATTTATAATATTGGAGTCAATTCGCATTTGGTACTCTGGGGTGGCGCTTATGTAAAAACACCCATAGACTTAAATGCTGCCAATAATTCTTTTGGGAACAAACAAGGGTTTAATGTTCAAACGATGTTGCTTTCCATTCCCAAACTGTTGGTTCCTATAGGTCTTTTTGCTTTTGGGGATTATTTGTTTGCGCCAATTGCCGGATTTGCATTGGTGAGTTTAGCCGGAATTCTGGGCTTTGCTTTTAGAAATAAAGTGTTTGCCATTATTGCGAAAACCTACAAAACTGAAAAATACAAAACCATTGCTGCATACGCTCAAAACAATGCCTAAATTCATAAAGACCTTACACTGCAACGTCTCCACTTAAACTACAATAAATGATACAAGTTAACGACCTTTCAAAAACATATAACGGAACTACCGTTTTAAAAATAGCTCATTTAGAAATTCCCAAAGGACAAAGTTTCGGGTTAGTGGGCAATAACGGTGCGGGAAAAACCACTTTTTTTAGTTTATTATTGGATTTAATCCAGCCTTCTACCGGAAATATCAACAACAACGAAGTTCAAGTAGACACAAGCGAAAATTGGAAACCTTTTACCGCTTCTTTTCTGGACGAAAGTTTTCTAATTGGTTATTTAACTCCCGAAGAATATTTCTATTTCATTGGTGATTTGCGCGGACAAAATAAGGCCGATGTTGATGCGCTGTTATTGAAACACGAAGAATTTTTTAATGGCGAAATCTTAAAAAACAAAAAGTATTTGCGCGATTTGTCTAAGGGAAACCAAAAGAAAGTGGGAATTATCGCCACTTTAATTGGAAATCCGGAAGTGATAATTCTTGATGAACCCTTTGCTAATCTTGACCCCACAACGGTAAACCGATTGAAAATAATTATCAAAGAATTGGCCGAAAATCCTACTGTTACCGTTTTGGTTTCCAGTCATGATTTGCTTCATACCGTTGAGGTTTGCAACCGAATTGTGGCTTTAAACAAAGGTGAGGTGGTAAAGGACATTCAAACATCTGCCGAAACCTTGAAGGAATTAGAAGCCTTTTTTGCAGTTTAAAAGTGTTTGAAAGAAACGCTTTCGAGTATTGATTTTGAAATTCGAAAGTAAAATTACCCTCAATAAAAGTCTTCTGTATTTATGATTTTCACCATAAAATCCCCAATAAATTGGTGGAAATGGAGTTCGATGATTTTAAAAACACCTGTGTTATCTTTCGCTTTATCAAAAAGAAACGTATTTTTACCAGTCATTATACTAAATTTGCGTTTTAAAAGTTTTAAGAATAAAACCGTTTTACATTGAAAACTACGTCACTAAAATATATTTCAACATTGGGAGTAATCCTTTTTTTGATTGCCTGTTCCACTAAAAAAAACACTTTTTTGTCTAGAAATTCTCATGCGCTGAGCACAGAATATAATATTCTTTACAATGGAGGCATCGCTTTAAATAAAGGAATTGTTGATTTGAAGGAGCAATACAAGGACAATTTCTGGGAGCGATTGCCCATAGAAAGGATGCAAATTAACAAAGAGGTGCTTCTTCCTGGTCAAACAGCGCCTAATCCCAATTTTGATCGTGCGGAAACCAAGTCCATCAAAGCGATACAAAAGCATTCCATGAATATTGGAGGTTCTGAAAAGAATCCGCAAATGGATGAAGCCCATTTAATGTTAGGGAAAGCACGGTATTATGACCAACGATTTGTTCCTGCCTTAGAAGCCTTCAATTATATTTTATACAAATATCCCAACAGCGATAAAATTTATGAGGCCAAAATTTGGAGAGAAAAAACCAATATCCGTATGGATAACGATGCCTTGGCGGTTACCAATTTGAGAAAATTATTAAAGGAAATCAAATTCAAAGACCAAATTTTTTCCGATGCCAATGCCATTCTATCGCAGGCTTTTTTGAATTTGGAACAAAAAGACAGTGCCATTGCCAAACTAAAATTGGCCAAAGAATTTACCAAACAAAATGAAGAGAAGGCGCGATACAATTTTATTTTGGGTCAGTTATACGAGGAGTTAGGGTATAAAGACAGTGCCTTTGCATCGTATCAAACCATAATTGATATGAAAAGAAAGGCGGCCAGACAATATGTAATTCAGGCTCATGCCAAGCAAGCGCAACAATTTGATTTTGAAAAAGGCGATACCACGGCTTTTTTAGATAAATTCAACCATTTGCTTAAAGATAGGGAAAACAGACCTTATCTTGATGTTTTGAACCATCAAATAGCACTGTTTTATGACAAAGGAAAGAAGCCGGAATTGGCCAAAAAATACTACAATATATCTTTAAAAACAAAATCACAAGACCCATATCTTGTTGCTTCCAACTATAGAAATCTAGCCGACATTTATTTTTATAAAGCGAAATATGCAACTGCAGGAAAATATTATGACAGTACGCTGGTGCAACTCAACGCAAGATCCCGTGAATTTAAAGCGATTAAAAAGAAACGAGAAAACTTAGTTGATGTTATACATTATGAGGGAATTGCCACAAGAAATGATAGCATTATAAAAGTATATTCTTTGTCGGATCAGGACAGAATCAGTTATTATGAGAAATATATTTTGGCGTTAAAAAAAGAGGACGAAGCCAAAAAATTATTGCAAGAAAAAGAAGTAATACAAACTTCTAGTCAAGTGGGGCTTGACAGCGATGACGATGTGGCTCCAGTTGATTCGAAAGGGAAATCGATGACGAGGGAACCTGTGGAGTCAAGAAAAAATTCTCTTATGCCACCTTCAGAAATCAATGTAAGTCAAAGCAATTTTTATTTTTACAATCCTACAACTGTCGCTTTTGGTAAAAATGAATTCAGAAAAATTTGGGGGGATCGATCATTTAAAGACAATTGGAGAATTTCTTCGGCAAAAATAGTCGCAGATGCAAACAACATTGGAGTTGATGCTGTTGCTGAGGAATCAGAAAAATCAAAACAAGATAAACCGGATCCAAGATACAGCGTAGATTATTATATAAAGCAGCTTCCAAAATCACTAACTGAGATCGACAGTATTGTAAAAGAACGGAATTTTGCGTACTACCAATTGGGCGTTATTTATAAGGAAAAATTCAAAGAATATAAATTAGCCGCAGCTAAGTTTGAACAGCTTTTAGAGAACAAGCCAGAGGAACGATTAGTGCTTCCAACGATGTATAATTTGTACAAAATATATCAAATTATAGATAAAGACAAAGCATGGGTTATGAAAGATAAAATCATCAGTCAATATCCGGATTCCCGCTATGCCCAAATTTTAGGAAATTCCAATTCGACGAATGCCTCATTGATTGAAACTCCGGAAGAAAGTTATTATAAATTATATAAATTATTCAAGGCGGGCGACTACAGAACCGTTTTAACGAATTTAGGAATTGCCATTGATCAATTTACCGGAGATGAAATAATTCCGAAGTTCGAATTGTTAAAAGCCATAACTATTGGAAAAATAAATGGTTTGGAGGAATTTAAAAAGGCATTAAATTTTGTGGCATTGAATTATCCAAATGATGAAGAAGGTAAACAGGCCGAGGACTTATTGAAAAATAATGTTCCCAAATTGGAAAGTCTGAAATTATACGGTGCTAAGCCATTAAGTTGGAAAATCCTTTATAAAGCGGGAAGTCCAGAAGACAAAAAGACCATTGTGCTTCAAGATAAAATCAAGAAATTTTTTGCCGATAGAAATTTTGCCAAAATAACAATGTCTTATGACGTTTATACGATGGATAAAAATTTTATTGTCATTCACGGAATGAATACTGAAGAATATGCCAATGGGATTGCATCGATTTTGAGAGAAATTAAAGAATACAAAATTCCGGATACGGCCTACATTATTTCTAGTGACAATTATAAAATTGTACAAATCAAGAAAAATTTCGAAGAGTATTTAACAACGAAACCAACTAAGCCACTAGAAGGGCCAGCTGTCAATCCAGGAATTCCGGTAAATACTACAGAAAAAATAGTTACTCCGGCACCACATAAATCAGCCAAAGATGCATCTTTAGAAGAGGATGACCCTGAAGTTAGTCCTGTTGCACCACCAAGTGACATTTCAATGCCACCTCAAGAATTACCGGCTGCTCCACAAGAAATAAAGAAAAAATAATGTTTGATAAAAAGCCAAAATCATACACGGATCTTTTAGGAAAAACCAATAGAATAGTGGAGGGAACAACCATAAATGGTGATATAGTTTCCCCAGCTGATTTTAGATTGGACGGACATCTTGTTGGTAATTTTCAATCTAAAGGAAAAATCGTGATTGGTCCTGCCGGAAGCGTAAAAGGAGATATTGTTTGCAAAAATGCAGATATTGAAGGTAAGTTTGCCGGTAAAATTCAAGTCACGGAAATTTTGAATATAAAATCAAAAGCCAGTATTCATGGTGAAGTAATTTGTGGAAAACTATCTGTTGAACCGGGAGCCGATTTTAGTGCTTCCTGTGTGATGAAACCGAATGTAAAAACCCCAACTGCAAATGACGGACTACAAAGACCCGAAGAAAAGAACTAATAATAAGTGGTTAGCACTTATCAATATTCCGATACAGATGGGTGCAATTGTTTTTGCTTTTGCCTATTTAGGAAATTGGCTTGATGAAAAGTATCCAAATCCCCATCACATCTACGTCAAGATTTTAACGTTGTTGGGAGTCGCACTTGCATTTTACAACATCAACAGACAGCTCAAAGACATCAATAAATCCTCTGAAGAATAATGAATCTAAACAAATACCGTCCCATTCTCGAGTTATTTATGATTTCGATTGTGGCGTATCTGGCACACAAATTGTTTTTTTATTTTAAAGAAGGCAATCCCGATTTTCAAAATTTTCATTATCCCATAGAAACTATTTATGCGTTTTTCTTCCTTTGCTCTGCGGTTATCCTTTTTATTTTGATTCAAGTAAATACTAAGAATATTGATAATGTGGGGCACAGCTTTCTTTTGATAACTTGTGTTAAGATGGCAATCTCTTATGCTTTTTTATTGCCCATCTTACATTCTGGGAAACCAAATATAGCAATTGAAAAAATTAATTTTTTTGTTATTTTCGTGTTGTTTTTGACAATAGAAACATTGGTAACGATAAGAATGTTAAATAATAAACAGTAAATCGCTTATAAAACGGCAATTCCATCAAAAAAAATATTTTAAGTTCTTGGAATATTAAGAAAAGATGTACCTTTGCACCAAATTTCAGAAAATAAAAATTAAGATATTTAAAAGATATGGTGATTTCAAACAAACCACTTAGATTTATAATAGCAACTTTAGTAGCATGTCTTCCATTATTTGGTTTTGCAAACGCTACGCAAGACTCTTTAAAAGTTCCAACTGAAACCATTGCCGTTGTTCAAGAATCTGCTCCAAAAGCAGAAGATGAAAAATCGGAGATTAAAGAAAAAATAAAAGAGGTAATCAATCACCACGTTTTGGACGGACACGAATTTTCGCTTTTTTCGGATGAAGAAACAGGCGCTCATTACGGATTTCCATTACCAATTATCCTTTGGGATAACGGAGTTCAATTTTTCTCTTCTTCAAAATTCAACCATGGGGAATCGGTTGCCGAATCTAACGGGAATTTCTACAAATTACACCACGAAAAAATATACAAAACGGATGCTGCCGGAACTTTAACCGAAGAACATGGACATCCAACAAATGCAAAACCTATAGATTTGTCAATCACAAAAGGGGTATTGACCATAATGGTTGTGGCTTTATTGATGTTTTTATTATTTTCAAGCTTGGCTAAATCCTATGCTAAAAACAGAGGAATTTCTTCTGGTTTTGGGAGACTTTTCGAACCAATCGTATTGTACATTCGTGACGAGATTGCGATTCCAAACATTGGTGAAAAACACTATAAAAAATACATGAGTTATTTATTGACCATCTTTTTCTTTGTATGGTTTTTAAACATCTTCGGATTGACGCCACTTGGGATTAATGTAACAGGGAACATTGCCATTACTTTCGGATTGGCAGTAATTACTTTTTTCATTACAAACCTTACAGCGAATAAAAATTATTGGGGACACATTTTCTGGATGCCGGGAGTGCCTACGCCAATGAAAATTATTTTGGCGCCAATCGAACTTTTAGGAGTATTCATTAAACCATTTGCCTTAATGATACGTTTGTATGCAAATATTTTTGCGGGACATATTGTATTAATGAGTTTGATTGGATTAATATTTATCTTCAAAAGTTGGTTAGGCAGTAGCTTGTCATTTTTATTGTCATTTGCTATTTCAACAATCGAAATTTTGGTTGCTTTATTGCAAGCCTACATTTTCACGATGTTATCGGCTCTATATTTCGGATCGGCAGTAGAAGAGCATCATCATGAAGAGGCTCATTAGTAAGCCAAACGTCAAAAGTCGAAAGTCATACATTTGACATTAAGACATAACAGAGAATGTTTAATTTTTAATACATATTTTTATGGAAATTCCTAAAATCGTTGGAGCAGGATTAGTAGTTATTGGAGCTGGAATTGGTATTGGTAGAATCGGTGGTTCTGCAATGGATGCAATTGCACGTCAACCAGAAGCTACTGGAAAAATTCAAACAGCTATGCTTATTGCAGCTGCGCTTATTGAAGGTATTGGATTTGCTGCTTTATTCGCAGTATAATTCTTCAAAACAAAAAGCCGCAACGGTTGGTTGTGGCTTTTGTTTAAAAAATTAAATTAAAAGAGTATAATTTAGATATATAATATGGAAAAGTTAGTAAGTGATTTTTCGTTTGGTTTATTTATTTGGCAAACCATAATTTTCGTAGGATTGATTTTCTTATTGAAAAAATTTGCTTGGAAACCCATTTTGGATGCCGTAAACGAAAGAGAAGAAGGAATAAAAAACGCATTACTTTCTGCTGAAAATGCGAAAAAAGAAATGCAAAACCTTCAAGCAGATAACCAACGTATTTTGCATGAAGCAAGAACAGAGCGTGATGCGATGTTAAAAGATGCTCGTGAAATAAAAGAGAAAATGGTTTCAGATGCTAAAAATGAAGCTCAAAATCAAGGACTGAAAATGATCGAACAGGCCAAAGCTGCAATTGAAAGCGAAAAAAATGCCGCAATGGCTGAATTGAAATTGCAAGTTTCATCGTTGTCTCTTGAAATTGCCGAAAAATTATTGAAAGACGAATTGTCTAACAAAGAAGCTCAAACTAAATTAGTTGAGAAAATGTTAGGTGACGCTAAATTAAACTAATTATGGCAAGTACAAGAGCAGCAATTCGTTACGCAAAAGCAATTCTGGACATAGCAGACTCTAAAAAGGTTGCCGATAAAGTGAGTGGCGACATGACTTTAATCGCATCTACAATAAAAAGTAATGCCGAATTACATGCTTTTATTCAAAGTCCAACTATTAAGGTTGAAGTAAAAGAAAATGCGCTTTTAGAGGTTTTTGCAAATGCAAATGCAGTAACAAAAAGTCTTTTTCATTTATTGTTTGAAAATAAAAGATTTGAAATTCTTGAAGCCATTGCTTTAGAATACAATAGATTATCTGACGAGATGAATGGTGTTGAAGTTGCCAAAGTGACTACAGCTATTCCAATGGACGCCGCTTTAGAAGCTAAAGTTTTAGCTAAAATTGGTACGTTTTCAGATAAAAAAATCACCATTGAAAATATCGTAGATGCTTCAATTATTGGAGGGTTTATTCTAAAAATAGGCGACAAGCAATACAATGCTTCAGTTGCTAACAGATTACAAGTTTTAAAAAGAGAATTAAGTAACTAGTTATTTATAAATAATTATGGCGGATATTAAACCTGCTGAAATTTCAGCAATATTAAAAAAACAAGTTGAAGGTTTTGAATCGGGTGCTACATTGGAAGAAGTAGGATCGGTACTTAACGTTGGAGATGGTATTGCTCGTGTTTACGGGTTATCTAATGTTCAATACGGTGAGTTAGTTGAATTTGAAAACGGTTTGGAAGGAATCGTTTTGAATCTTGAAGAAGACAATGTTGGGGTGGTGCTTTTAGGACCATCAACAGGAATCAAAGAAGGTTCAACTGCAAAAAGAACACAACGTATTGCCTCTTTAAAAACAGGTGAAGGAATGGTGGGTCGTGTAGTAAACACTCTTGGTTTTCCTATCGACGGAAAAGGACCAATTGGTGGTGAATTATTCGAAATGCCTTTAGAAAGAAAAGCTCCTGGAGTTATCTTCCGTCAGCCAGTAACTGAGCCATTACAAACGGGAGTAAAAGCAGTTGATGCTATGATCCCAGTTGGTCGTGGACAACGTGAGTTGGTTATTGGTGACCGTCAAACAGGTAAATCAACTGTTTGTATTGATACCATTTTGAATCAAAAAGAATTTTATGACGCAGGGAAACCGGTATTTTGTATCTACGTTGCAATTGGGCAAAAAGCGTCAACTGTAGCAGGAATCGCAAAAATGTTAGAAGAAAAAGGCGCAATGGCTTATACCATTATTGTTGCTGCAAATGCTTCTGATCCAGCTCCAATGCAAGTTTATGCTCCTTTCGCTGGTGCTGCAATTGGAGAATATTTTAGAGATTCAGGTCGTCCAGCTTTAATTGTTTATGATGATTTATCTAAACAAGCGGTGGCGTATCGTGAGGTTTCTCTTTTATTAAGAAGACCACCGGGACGCGAGGCATATCCTGGAGACGTTTTCTACTTACACTCTCGTTTGTTAGAAAGAGCTTGTAAAGTAATTGCCGATGACGGAATTGCAAAAAACATGAATGATTTACCAGATTCTTTAAAAGGAATCGTAAAAGGTGGTGGTTCATTAACAGCTTTGCCAATTATCGAAACACAAGCGGGTGACGTTTCTGCCTATATCCCAACAAACGTAATTTCGATTACTGACGGACAGATTTTCCTTGATGGAGATTTGTTTAACTCAGGAGTTCGTCCAGCGATTAACGTAGGTATTTCTGTGTCTCGTGTAGGAGGAAATGCTCAAATTAAATCGATGAAAAAAGTAGCAGGTACTTTAAAATTAGATCAAGCACAATTCCGTGAATTGGAAGCGTTTGCAAAATTTGGTTCTGACTTAGATGCAGTTACCTTAAACGTAATTGAAAAAGGTAGAAGAAACGTTGAAATCTTGAAACAAGGTTTGAACTCACCTTATACAGTTGAAGATCAGGTTGCTATTATTTACGCTGGGTCTAAAAACTTATTGCGAAGCGTTCCTGTAAATAAAGTGAAAGAATTTGAGAAAGATTTCTTGGAATACTTAAACAACAAACACAGAGACACGCTAAATGCCTTGAAAGCAGGGAAATTAGATGAAAATATTACTGATGTTATTGAAAACGTAGCAAAAGAAATTTCAGCAAAATATAACTAAAATTAGTCGAAAGTTGTAAAGTCCAAAGTCTTAAAGTCAGTTAATCGGCTTTTAAAGACTTTTGACTTTATGACATTACGACTTTAGACTATTGTAAAAATGGCAAATTTAAAGGAAATCCGTAATAGAATTACTTCCGTTTCATCTACGATGCAAATCACATCGGCAATGAAAATGGTTTCTGCAGCAAAACTGAAGAAAGCACAAGATGCAATTACAGCCATGCGCCCTTATGCCGAAAAACTAACGGAATTATTACAAAATCTTTCGTCAACATTAGATAGTGATGTTGGTGGGGATTTTACGACGCAACGGGAAATTAAAAAAGTATTGGTTGTTGCCATAACTTCCAATAGGGGGTTGTGTGGAGCGTTTAATTCTAACGTAATTAAGGAAGTTAAAATGCGTGCCGATTATTACGCAGGAAAACAAGTGGATGTTTTTGCCATTGGTAAAAAAGGAAACGATATTCTAAGCAAAACGCTTTCGGTTGTGGACAATCAAAGCGCTATTTTTGATCATTTGTCTTTTGACAATGTGGCTAAAATTGCGGAAATATTGACTGAAAAATTTGTTTCAGGTGAATACGACAAAATCGAACTGGTTTACAATCAATTTAAAAACGCCGCGACTCAAATCATTCAAGTAGAACAATTTTTACCATTAGCGCCAATTGTTTCAGATAAAGCAGCTTCGACAGGAGATTATATTTTTGAACCAGCTAAGGAAGAAATCTTGTTGACCTTGATTCCAAAATCATTACGAACACAATTGTATAAAGGGATTAGAGATTCATTTGCCTCAGAACACGGAGCGCGTATGACGGCTATGCATAAAGCAACTGACAACGCAACCGAATTAAGAGACCAATTGAAATTGACCTATAACAAAGCGCGTCAGGCATCTATCACTAATGAAATCCTTGAAATCGTTGGTGGTGCGGAAGCGTTGAACGGATAAGAAAAAACGAAGTTTTTTCAAATGTTCAAATTGTGCAGCGTTGAACGGATAAGAAAAAACGAAGTTTTTTCAAATGTTCAAATTGTGAAGCGTTGAATGAATAAAATTCAATATAAAATATATTTAAGAGCTGACATCTGTCGGCTCTTTTTTTAACTTAAAAAAATGAAATAATCGCGAACGATTAGAGCATCAATTTGAGGTGAAAACCAAAGAAATGGTTATTTTTGTTAAATACAAATCACAGCATTTTGAGTTTATATAAAAATCTTTTCAAACAAACGGTCATTTATGGGCTGGCAACAGTTTTGCCGAGAATGTTCAGTTTTTTATTGGTACCGCTTTACACGAATCTGTTGCCAAAAGCAGAATATGGAAAGGTATCTATCATTTTTGCTTGGATGATATTTTTCAATGTGATCCTTGCCTACGGAATGGAAACCGCCTTTTTCAGGTTTTATAATAACGAAACCAATAAAAAAACTGTAGTAGAAACAACAACGGTCTCTATTTTCTGGTCCACCGTTTTGTTTCTTATTTTGGCTTTATTAAATAATAAAACGTTAGGCAGTTGGTCTGGGATTGATTCACAATACATTATTTATACCATTTGGATATTGGCGCTCGACGCCTTAGTCATTGTTCCGTTTTCCAAACTCAGAGCCTATCAAAAGCCTATGGTTTATGCTCTAATTAAAATTGGGAACGTGGCGGTAAATCTTAGTTTGAGTGTTTTTCTTTTGCTTTTTTTGCCCCAAATAGCCGCATCCAATCCCAATAGTTTTATAAGCTCGCTGTATGTCGAGAATTTCCAGATTGGTTATATTTTTATCGCCAATATCGTCTCCAGTTTTCTGACATTCTTGATACTTTCTCCCAACTACTTTCATTTAAATTGGAGTTTCGATTTCCAATTGTGGAAAAGGATGATGTATTACGGACTGCCAATTATGGTTGCGGGAATAGCGTTTGCGGTTAACGAACAGTTCGATAAAATCCTTTTAGGGAAATTATTACCTGCTACTATTGCCGAAGCCGAAGTGGGTATATATTCCGCCTGCTATAAACTGGGCTTATTCATGGTTTTATACCGAACGGCCTATACTCTAGGAATCGAACCCTTCTTCTTTAGCCATGCTTCAAACGAGAATGCGCCACAAACCTACGCCACCGTTACCAAATATTTTGTCATTTTTGGATCCTTTATTTTATTGGCAGTAATCGTTTTTGCCGATGTTTTCAAATATCTTATGATTCGGGATTCCTCCTATTGGGAAGCGATGAAAGTGGTTCCGCTAATAATTCTTGCGAATTTTTTTCTGGGAATTTACACCAATCTTTCCGTTTGGTACAAGCTTATTGACAAGACATACATTGGCGCCTATATTTCGATAGTAGGCGCCATCGTTACCCTAGTGCTCAATTTTTTGCTCATTCCCACCATGAGTTACTACGGCTCGGCAATTGCTACCATTGCAGCCTACGGAAGCATGATGTTTATTTCCTACTATTTCGGAAACAAGTATTACCCCATTCCTTACGACATGAAAAAAATTGGAGGTTATCTACTATTGTCCATTGGATTTTCGACCCTTTCCTTTTACGGTTTTAGAGAAAATTATTATATTGGAATCTCCTTATTAATCCTATTTTTGTACTTCATTTATCACAATGAAAAAGAGACTTTAAACCGAATTATAAAACGTAAACCAAACTAGGAGCTATTTCCTGCTATCCGTTGCAATCTTTCCCTTTTTAAAGAAAAAAGGAAAAGGATTTCCACTGTTATCAGGGCTAAAAAACCAAAACTAAATACCCAAGACCTGAATAATGACTATAAAAATAATCAATAAATCGCAACACGTCTTGCCCAACTATGAAACCATAGCCTCGGCAGGAATGGATTTGCGTGCCAATTTAACCGAAGCCATAACCCTGAATCCCTTAGAAAGAGCCATCGTGAAAACGGGACTTTTCATCGAATTACCTATTGGTTATGAAGCTCAAGTACGCCCTAGAAGCGGATTGGCTGCTAAAAAAGGAATTACCGTGCTCAATTCTCCCGGAACCGTTGATGCCGATTATCGAGGTGAAATAGGCGTTATTTTAGTTAATTTGTCTAACGAAACCTTCATTGTCGAAAATGGCGAACGCATTGCCCAACTCGTCATTGCTAAACACGAACGCGCGGAATGGATTGAAGTGCAGGAATTGTCTGAAACATCACGTGGAGAAGGCGGTTTTGGGAGTACGGGAGTGAAGTAAAATTTAATAATTCAAAGATTGAAAGATTTAAAAATTTGCGACGAATTTTTAAATCTTTCAATTATTTAATCTTTCAATATAAAAAAAATGAAAATAATAGTACCCATGGCTGGACGTGGATCCAGATTAAGACCACACACATTAACAGTTCCTAAACCATTAATCCCAATTGCAGGGAAACCCATCGTGCACCGATTAGTCGAGGATATTGCAGGGGTTTTGAATCAAGAAATTGAAGAAATTGCCTTTGTTATTCACGAAAGTTTTGGCAAGAAAGTCGAAGAAGAATTAATTGCTATCGCTCAAAAATTAGGGGCTAAAGGGACGATTTATTATCAAAACGAAGCCCTTGGAACGGGTCATGCCATTATGTGTGCCAAAGATTCTTTGAGCGGACCAGCCGTTATTGCTTACGCCGATACTTTAATTCGTGCCGATTTTGATTTAGATGCAACTGCCGATAGCGTTATTTGGGTAAAACAGGTAGATCAACCGGAAGCTTTTGGGGTGATCAACTTAAATGAAGCGAATGAAATAATTGAACTAGTTGAAAAGCCGGCAACATTTGTTTCGGACCTTGCCGTTATTGGAATTTACTATTTTAAAGATGTTGCCGTTTTAAAAAATGAACTGCAATTAGTGCTGGATAATAATATTATTCACGGTGGAGAATATCAAATTAATGACGGAATAAAGCAAATGATGGCAAAAGGTATGGTTTTTGTACCGGGTAAAGTGGACGAATGGATGGATTGCGGAAATAAAAATGTGACAGTCGAAACCAACTCGAGATTATTAGGATTTTTACACGAAGATGGTCAAGATCTAGTTTCAAGTTCCGTGGTTTCCAGTAACTCAACGATTATCCAGCCTTGTTTTATTGGCGAAGATGTCATATTGATTAATTCAACAGTTGGGCCAAACGTGTCTTTAGGAAATGGTTGTCATGTGAAAGACAGTACGGTCATCAACAGTTTGATTCAAAATCATTCCCATATTAAAAATGCCAAACTGGACAACGCAATGATAGGAAGTCATGCCAGTTTCGATGGGAATTTCACGAGTATTAGCATCGGCGATTATTCAGTATTAGAATAAAGAGCTTATAATTAGGATGAAAAAAATTGCTTTAGTATTGATTTTACTTGGAATAGTTTGTATTCCAGATTCGCTTTTGGCACAATCCGAGCCGGACGACATTGCTTTAGCCAATGATGAATTTCAGAATTCGTTTTACGAATCATTGTTGCAAAAAGGGATTGAAAATTATGACAAAGCCATTACGGCATTAGAAAAATGTCAAAAATTGCAGCCTAACAATGGAACCGTTTATTTTGAAATGGGCAAAAATTATCTGGCTCAAAAAGACTACTTAAAAGCGTATGATTTTTTTGAAAAGGCTACTCAAATCGACCCGAAAAACAAATGGTTTTGGGTAGGAATGTACGATGTGTGTTATGAAACCAAAAATTTTACCCAAGCCATTGTGATTGTGACCAAACTCGTAGAATTTAAAAAAGAATACAAAGAAGATTTGGTTTCTCTTTATATGAATACCCAGCAATTTGACAAGGCTTTAGAACTCATTAATGAACTGAATGACACTGTTGGAAAATCCGATCTGAGAGATACTTATAAGTCACAAATTTTGCGAGATTCTAAATATCAAAGTGCAGAGAAAGCCAATCTGCTGGATCAAATCAAAAAATACCCCAAAGAAGAGTCCAATTATATTGCATTGATTTTTTTGTATTCAGAAAGCAATCAAGATGAAAAAGCACAAGAGATAGCTAAAAAACTTGAAACTGAAATCCCAACGTCTGGATGGGCTCAAGTGAGTTTGTTTAAGTTTTATTTGAATAATAATGACGGCAACAATGCAGTGAAAGCAATGAATTTGGTTTTGACCAGCATGAAAATAGACAACAAAATCAAACATCGATTGCTGAATGAGTTTTTGATTTTTATCCAAGACAAACCTCAATTTGATGTCGATTTAGAAAAGGCAATTTCTTATTTTGACAACGATAAGGAGGTTAAAGTAGCCAAAGAAATCGGGAAGTTTTATCACAATAAAAAAAATTGGGATAAAGCCATTCAGTATTATGAAATACATTTGAAAAGTAACCCTGAGGATATGGAAACCCAATTGCTATTACTGGACATGTATATTGAAAAACAACAATTCGACATTTTAGCCAAGAAAGCAGAAAACATGATAGAGGTTTTTCCCTTACAACCCCAATTCTATTATTTAGCCGGATTGGCGAACAACCAATTAAAGAATTTCAAAAAAGCAACGGTTATTCTTGAAACAGGATTGGATTATTTAGTTGACGACGGTGCATTAGAAATCAATTTCAACATTCAATTAGGAGAGGCCTACAGTGGTTTGGGAGATGTGAATAAGAAAGAAAGTTATTTTTCTAAAGCCGAAAAATTATTAAAACAGAAGAAATAATGAACAAATATTGTAGATTAGTAATGTTTACTCTTATGGTTAGCACCAGTTTGTTGACTTTCGTGTCCTGTAAGTCCAAAGCCCTATTTGTGGCAGGAAGTGAAAGCAAGCCATTGACATCAGATAAAATAATAGAAAATCATTACAATACTAAAAGAGATTTTTCTACGCTATACATAAAGTCGAGCGCACATTATGAAGACGGAAAACAGTCTCAAAATGTGACTGCCGAAATAAAAATTAAGAAGGACGAAATGATTTTAATAAGCATTCGTTTTTTGGGAATTACGGTGGCAAAAGCCTTGATAACACCTAATGAAGTGAAATATTACGAAAAAATTGGCGGCAAGTATCTCGACGGCAATTATTCTGCTTTAAGCCAATGGTTGGGAACCGATCTGGATTTTCAAAAAGTCCAAAATATGCTCGTAGGTCAGGCTTTGGATAATTTAAAAGATACTAAATATACTACAACAATAGTAGATAAATTGTATCGACTTGAAAACAATGCGGATGCCAATACCATAAAAACGTATTTTTTTCAAGCGGATAATTTTTTGATAAAAAAAGAGGAAATCACTCAAAAAAAACAAGAACGGATGGTGCAGATTACTTATCCAAGTCATTCCGAATTTGATAAAATGGTCTTGCCTACGGGCTTTAATATAGATGCCTTTCAAAAAGGAGGGAAAACAAATATTAATATCGATTATAATACGGTAACTTTCAACGAGGAACTTTCGTTTCCTTATAGTGTTCCAGAAGGGTATGAGAGAATTTTTATTAATTAGCTTTGCACAAATTAAATAATATGCCAAAAATCATTTTAAGTCTGATGTTTCTATTGATATCTTCATTTTCATGGAGTCAATTGAGCCAACAAGAAAAATTAGAACAACGTAAAGCTCAAATTCTCAGAGAAATTGGTGAGAAGGAGCAACAATTGCAAAATGTGCAATCAAAAGAAAAAACAGTTAAGAAACAATTGGTGCTTCAGACCGAAAAAATTGAATTAAAAGAAAAATTAATCAATACAACCGAG
Organism: Flavobacterium psychrotolerans; assembly: GCF_003097635.1. Classification (GTDB taxonomy): domain Bacteria; phylum Bacteroidota; class Bacteroidia; order Flavobacteriales; family Flavobacteriaceae; genus Flavobacterium; species Flavobacterium psychrotolerans. Next base: position 122,346 of record NZ_QCZI01000008.1, on the reverse strand, counting down.
AAGCAAACGAAACTGTTAAATAACGACATCTACATCAATCAAATTAATATCAATAGGCTAAAAGAGGAATTGGCTGTATTAAAAGAAGATTATGCCAAAATGATTTTAAAATCATATAAAAGCCGATCGGAACAAAGTCGAGCCATGTTTTTACTTTCTTCAGAAAATTTTCTGCAAGCCTACAAAAGAGCCCAATACATGAAACAATACGCTAATTTTAGAAAAATGCAGGGCGAAGAAATAAAGGGAAAATCTCAAGAATTGGTAGGATATAATGATAAAATAACGGTTCAAAAAACTGAAAAACAGAAATTAATAGAGGAAAATCAGAAGGAAAAAAGCACGCTTGAAAAAGAAAAACAAGTGCAACAGGAGATTGCTAAATCAATAAAAAAAGACAAAAAGCAAATCACTGCCGAAATCAAGAAGAAACAACAAGAGACGCGATCAATTGACAATCAAATAGAAAAATTAATACGAGCTGCAATTGCCGAAGCAAACAGAAAGGCAGCCGAAGCCAATAGGAAGGCTGCTGCTGAAGCCAACAGAAAGGCTGTTGAAGCCAATAGAAAAATTGCAGAGTCTAATAAAAAAGCTACAGAGTCTAATAAAAAAGGCGTGGAGTCCACCAAAAAAACGGTTCCCATTGTCGTCAAAGAAGTTCCAATAGAAACCACAAATGCAGAATCAAAGGCTATTGAGACTTCTACAAAAATTGTGCTTACGACTGAGGGTAAAATCATGGCAGACAATTTTAAAGCCAATAAAGGAAGGTTGCCCTGGCCTGTGGAGAAAGGATTTGTTTCTTTGCCTTTTGGAGACCAGCCGCATCCCGTATATAAAACTTTAGTGGTTCATAATAGTGGAGTGGAAATCACCACAGAACAAGGTTCAAATGCAAGAGCCGTATTTGGTGGTGAAGTAATAAGTGTTATTGTACTTTCACCGGTCAACAAGGCAGTCATGATTCAACATGGGGATTATTTTACGGTCTATCAAAATTTAAGCAGTGTCAACGTAAGCAAGGGCGATAAAGTATCCATTAAGGAAAATATTGGAAGAATACGGACTAGTGGAGATACCGGAAAAACGATACTTAAGTTTACCATTTCGCAAAACACTACTTACAACAATCCAGCCAGTTGGTTGTTTAATATGTAAAAAAAGTGTCACAATAAAAAAAGCCTTCTGAGTTTTAAAACATAGAAGGCCTTTTTTGTTGAAATGGTTTTTGTTGCTAAAACTCACAAAAACAACGCCTTCAATTCGGTGGCGTCATGCGGATTCATTTTTCCGGCAAGAACCAGACTTAGTTGTTTTCTTCTCAAGGCGGCGTCAAAACGTTCTTTTTCCAGTTCAGTTTCGGGAGATAGTGGAGCCACTTCTATAGGTCTTCCCGAATCATCTACGGCCACAAAGGTATAGATTGCTTCATTGGCCTTACTTTTAATTCCAGTTTCCCGATCTTCTATCCACACGTCAATATAAATCTCCATCGAGGTTTTGAAACTACGCGATACTTTGGCCTCAATGGTCACCACACTTCCCAAAGGAATCGTTCGATTAAAAGCGACATGGTTTACCGAGGCGGTAACGGCTACTCTTCGCGAATGTCGCCTTGCAGTGATGCTTGCGGCACGATCCATACGAGCCAATAGTTCACCGCCAAAAAGATTGTTTAAGGGATTGGTTTCGCTTGGCAAAACCAAATCTGTCAATATCGTTAGAGATTCGGAAGGGGATTTCGGGTGCATTTTTTTTATCAAAGATACTAATTACGGCGCATAAAAAATCCCGCTGTGAACGGGATAGTTGTTTATAGTTCTTTTACAAGCAGCCAGGCATCAGGGTTGGACGATTTCTGAATATCGGACTTGGCTTGTTGGGCTTCGGCATACGTGGCATAACTTCCGTATAAAACCGGAAACAATCCGTGTTTGTTGGGAGCAATGCGCCGGGCTTTATAGCCAGAAGCGATTAATGCTTCGTAAATGTTTTGTGCATTTTCTTCATTCCGGAAAGCGCCAGCTACCACATGATAGGATAGTTTTTCTTCTTTAACGGTAAGCGTAACCGAAGGTATTGGGTTTTCAATAAAAAAAGTGGCCTCTTGAATTTTGTTTTGTACTTGTTTTTGTACTGCAGTTTCCACTAATAACGTTTCTTCAGCTATACGATTTTGGTACATTTTGTAGCCAATACTACCTGCTACAGATAGTGATAAAACAAAAACAGCAGCATATTTAAGATAGGGGCGACTTCTTCTTTCTTTCGGAATAAAAGCTATCGGTTCTTTTTCTGTTAGAACAACATCTGCAGCCGGTTGGTGAAGTTCTCTTTTTATGAAAGGAGAAACAAATGAATTCAACCCAAAAGATTCTGTCAGATAATTGATGTTTTCAAACGGAGTAAAAACAATATTTTTTTCGGCATTTAACGAAAGTTCCCCAATGTTTTTAAGTGTGAATTTTTCGTTCACTTGAAGTATGCTTTTCCAGAAAATTACTTCATTTTCAATTGAAGCCACGGCATTTCCATAATCCGTTTTTTCAGATTGGGCAATATGGTTGGCAAGCAAACCGTCATTGTTTTTTAAATGGGAATTGAAGGAAATTAATTTCTTTGGAGGATAAAATGAATTCGTGTTTTCATGCAACTGAGCAGATTGAATTTCGGTCAAAAAGGCACCAAAACCAGGTACAGTTACACACTGATGGCGGTATAAAAGTTGCGAAATATATTGTTCTATCTTCATGGTGGCAAAGTTATGCAATGGGACAAAGTTTCAAAATTTTATTCGCAATTTTTATTAACAATTCACATAAAATTTTATACTTTTCACGTTCAAACAGTTAATATGAACGACCAAGAATTATTTTACCTATTAGCCTTGTTGAAAGTAGAAGGCGTTGGTGATATTATTGCAAAAAAATTACTGACCCACTGCGGTTCGGCTACGGCTGTTTTTGAAACAAAATCCTCGCAAATGGCTTCAATAGACGGAATTGGGTCGGTATTGCTGAGGAATTTGAGAGACAAAACCGTTTTTGAGAAAGCGGAACAAGAATTAAAATTCATAAAAAGTAATGATGTTGCCATTTCTTATTTTATGGATGAAAATTATCCCGAAAGATTAAAACATTGCATCGATGGACCCGTTTTATTGTTTTCCTCGGGGAATATTAATTTAAAAAACAGAAAAACAATCAGTATTGTGGGCACACGCCAAATCACATCTTATGGAACGGAATTTTGCAAAAAACTAATCGCCGATTTGGCACCGCTTGATCCTATTATTATAAGCGGTTTTGCTTACGGCGTTGATATTGTGGCGCACCAGGCTGCTTTAGACCATGATTTGCAAACTATTGGGGTTTTGGCCCATGGATTGAATCAAATTTATCCCAAGGTTCACAAAAAGTATGTTTCAAAAATAGAAGAGACCGGTGGTTTTATGACGGAATTCTGGAGTTCATCCAATCCCGAAAAAGAAAATTTCGTGAAGAGAAACCGTATCGTTGCCGGAATTTCGGAAGCAACCATTGTCATCGAATCGGCAGATAAAGGCGGTTCATTAATTACGGCAAATATGGCCAATGATTACAACAGGGATGTTTTTGCCGTTCCCGGAAGAACAACCGACAAGTACAGTCAGGGATGCAATACCTTGATTAAAACACAAAAGGCAAATGTGCTTTCCAGCGCTGCCGATTTAATCTACATGTTAAATTGGGATTTGGAAACGACCCCTAAATCCGTACAAAAACAATTGTTTGTTACCTTAGATCAGGACGAACAAAAAGTGTACGATTACCTCCAGAAAAATGGCAAGGATTTGCTGGATACCGTGGCGTTGCAATGTGATTTTCCTATTTATAGGATTTCCGGATTGCTTTTAAATATGGAATTGAAAGGCGTAATTCGTCCGTTACCTGGGAAATTGTTTGAGGCAATTTAGAAACTAAATCCCAGTTTTTCTCTTACTCTACGTAAAACACCATTAGCAATGACTTTTGCTTTTTCGGCACCCAGAAATAAGGCATGATCTACTTCTGCTAAGTTGTTCATATAATAATTGTATTTTTCTCTTTCGGTTTTGAATTTTTCAGTAATCAATTCAAACAAAGCCTGTTTGGCATGACCGTAGCCAAAATCTCTGTCAGCATTTTTATATTTTTCAGAAAGGGTGTTCAATTGTTCCTCTGTTGCCAATAATTTATAAATAGCAAAAATTTTACACGTTTCTGGGTTTTTTGGTTCTTCTAAGGGAGTACTATCGGTTTCAATGGACATGATTTGTTTGCGCAATGACTTGTCGTCCAGAAAAATATTGATGATGTTATTGGCCGATTTGCTCATTTTTCCGCCATTGGTTCCGGGAACTAATTTGGTGTTTTCTTGAAGATAGGATTCAGGTAAAACAAAGGTTTCTCCCATTTGGTGGTTGAAACGCGAAGCTACATCCCGCGTTATTTCTACGTGTTGCAATTGGTCTTTTCCTACGGGAACAAATTGGGCATCATACAATAAAATGTCGGCAGCCATTAACATGGGGTAACTAAATAATCCGGCATTGACATCGTCAAGTCTATCGGATTTGTCTTTAAAGGAATGGGCCAAGGTTAACCGTTGGTAGGGAAAAAAGCAACTGAGGTACCAGGATAATTCGGCTGTTTGTGGCACGTCAGACTGGCGGTAAAAAATCACTTTATTAATGTCTAAACCACATGCCAACCATGCTACTGCGGTACTGTATGTATTTGCTCTTAAAGTGGTGCCGTCTTTTATTTGTGTGATAGAATGCAAATCGGCAATGAAAAGAAAGGATTCGTTTTCGGGTTTATTGGACAATTCGATGGCCGGAATGATGGCTCCCAATAAATTTCCTAAATGGGGTGTTCCTGTGCTTTGAATGCCTGTGAGTATCTTGGCCATGATAAATTTAATTTTTACAAAGATAAATGTTTTACTAAAAATAAGGATTGAATTCTTACATTTGACATCATGAAAATACTAAAAATCATTTTTTGGACCCTTTGGCGCATTTGGTTTTACCTGATGATGGGAATTCCCATTATTATCATGTTGCCTTTTTTAGTGGTTTCTATCCTGAAAGAAAAGTGGTATCCCTATTTTTTTGTCATGGCACGTATTTGGGCGAAAGCCATCCTTTTTGGTACCGGTTTTTATTATAAGGTAGAGCGAGAGCAAAGATTGCAGCGGGGCAAAAGTTACATGTTTGTTGCCAATCATACTTCTATGGCCGACATTATGTTGATGCTGGCGGTGGTAAAAAACCCGTTTGTGTTTGTGGGCAAAAAGGAACTATCTAAAATTCCGTTGTTTGGGTTTTTCTACAAACGCACCTGTATATTGGTAGATCGAAACTGCACGCGGAGCCGAATGGAAGTTTTTAACCGTGCCCAAAAAAGGTTGCATCAAGGGCTGAGTATTTGTATTTTTCCCGAAGGAGGTGTTCCCCATGACGAATCGGTTGTATTGGACACTTTTAAAGATGGCGCTTTCCGATTGGCCATTGAGCACCAAATCCCAATTGTTCCCTTGACTTTTGCGGACAATAAGAAACGATTTTCGTATACTTTCTTTAGCGGAAGCCCAGGGCTGATGCGAGTCAAAGTCCATACTTTTGTTCCCACAAAGGGGAAAACTATAGAAAACAAAAAGGACATTAGGGAAGTGAAAGAAGCCGTGAGAACTACCATTCACGAACAGCTTTTGGCATACGAAAAATAATAGATTCCAGATTGACACGTTTCAACCTTTCCTACTTTTTCTTTAATCGAACCGCAGGATGGAGAATTCTTTTTGCAGTAGTAAGTACACTGGTTGCTTTTTGATGCATCTAATAATAGTGTTTTAAAAATATATTTGTTTTTATAATTGACCCGCCTGATATTGGTAGTGTTGTTTTAATTTTCCAAATTTATTAGTAAATTACTTTTTGTACAACGGTATAAGAGGCACGTTTTGCCAAAATTTTGTCCAATAAAAAACCTCCAATACAACTGCTGAAGGTTTTTAGAAGGGCACTAAACTCGAAAATTACAATTACATGATGTCAATTCCGTTTAATTTTTGTGATGTAACGGGTTATAGAAATCCTTGACCTTGGCCACAATTTCGTTTAAAGTCAAGCTGTCGGCAGTTTCAACCGCTTTTAGTTTGATCCTGTCAAATGATTTTTCATCACGTATTTTTTTTTTCAATTTTATTTTGGTTTCTGCAGGTCCAAATACATAGAGATAATCAGATTCTTTGATATATGACATTACCGATTTTAGGAAATAATTTAGTTCTTCTTTTTTTCGGTTGTCAAATTTCGTTTCGCTGTTGCTGTGATGGCTTCCGGAGAAGGTCCCTTTGTTACTCTCCCTGTTATGGTAAACACTATTTTCAACTTCAGAATCTATTTCGGTTATTTTTTCTTCTTTCCGGCCATCAAGAGTAACAATTATTGCTTTCTTGCTGTCTATCCAAATGCCCACTTGTTTTTCCATGACTTTATTTTTTAAGTTGAAAATTTATATGCTTTTTTTTTAATCTTTTGGTAAACGAAAACGACATATAAATTTACAAAAAAATAATTAAAGTCAGGGTTGTTTTTAATAGATAAATGAGTATTTTGTATTGAATGTCAGGGTTTTATTAGATAAAAAGTTCTACCCAAATAACTCACTGGCCACATCTTCTATTTTAGCAACCAATCTAATTTTGATGAACGAGTTTTTTAATGAAATCTTATTGTATTTGGACACAAATATGGTAGAGAAACCCAGCTTTTCGGCTTCCTGAATCCTCTGATCCACTCGATTTACGGGACGAATTTCGCCTGAAAGCCCTACTTCGCCTGCAAAACAATAGCCTTCTCCAATAGGAATATCTTCGTTTGAAGATAAGATGGCGGCAACTACCGCTAAATCTATAGCAGGGTCATCAATAGAAATTCCACCTGTTATGTTTAGAAAGACGTCTTTAGTTCCCAAACGGAAACCGGCACGTTTCTCTAAAACGGCTAAGATCATATTCAGTCTTTTGGCGTTATAGCCCGTTGTACTTCGTTGTGGGGTTCCGTATACTGCCGTGCTCACTAATGCCTGAATTTCAATCATCAACGGTCGCATGCCTTCTAGTGTGGAGGCAATTGCGGTACCTGAAAGCGTTGCGTCTTTATGGGAAATCAATATTTCTGACGGATTGGATACTTCTCGCAAACCGCTTCCGAGCATTTCATAAATTCCCAATTCGGCCGTAGAGCCAAAACGGTTTTTCAAGGAACGCAAGATGCGATATACGTGATTTCTATCGCCTTCAAATTGTAGAACGGTATCTACCATGTGTTCCAGAATTTTGGGGCCTGCGATGTTTCCGTCTTTAGTAATATGGCCAATTAAAATTACGGGGATATTGGTTTCCTTAGCAAATTTGATTAATTCGGCAGTGGTTTCCCTAATTTGGGAAATGGTTCCGGGTGACGCTTCGATGTATTCTGTATGCAAGGTTTGTATCGAATCAATAATGACAATTTCGGGTTCAATTTCTTGAATTTGCCTGAAAATGTTTTGCGTTTTGGTTTCTGTGAGAATATAACAATTGTCACCATTTGTCGTAATTCTTTCTGCCCGCATTTTAATCTGCTTCTGGCTTTCTTCCCCAGAAACATATAGCGTTTTGTAAGGCAGTTTTAATGAAATTTGGAGTAGTAAAGTGCTTTTCCCAATTCCGGGCTCTCCGCCCAAAAGGATTAAGGAACCCGGAACGATTCCGCCGCCGAGCACCCGATTTAGTTCACCGTCACGCGTGTCCATCCGAACTTCTTGAGTCGAATCGATTTCATTAATTTTTAACGGTTTTGAGTTTTTTTTGGTTTCTGAACTGGCCGATTTCCAAACCGACTTTTCTTCTTTTTGGATAATTTCTTCGGCTATTGTATTCCATTCTTTACAGGAATTACATTGCCCTTGCCATTTGGCATATTGTGCGCCACAATTTTGACAAAAAAAAGAAGTTTTTACTTTTGACATAATGGGTTTACTTTTTCATAAGTTCTTCTTGTTTGCTGAGCATCATGTCTTTGGTTAAATCTCCAATTTCTTCTTTTTGAAACGCATTTTGATAGGACTTAATGGCTTTCCTATAATCGTCCATTTTTTCATACATGGTTGCCAAGTGAAAATCGCTGAGCATCGTTTTTGGGTAATTTTTCTTCGCCAAATCTGACAGTTTGCTAAATTCGCCGTACGCTTTGTTTTTAAGAATTGCGGCTTCTATGGCTTTGAAATCATTTATGCGAATGGGCATTTTTATTTTTAAAGTTTTTTCCAGTAAATCATATTTATTTATTAAATAGTCTACATAACCAGAAGGAAGAGAGGCGATTTTTTCTGTAAATTCAGAGGTCGAAATGGGTTGGAATGTGGCAAAGATAGTATACAAAGCATTTGGAATGGAATGCAGCACTAACGAATAATGTGTTGCACCTTTAAAATCATCAAATTTGTAGTTTAGAGTTGGTTTCTTGAGGACTTTTATAGCATTATCAAGGTCTCTTATCCTAGTTTGCATTTTTTTGACATCGCCATCAGCCGTAGATTGATAGTAAAAAATAGGTTGGTTTATTGCCATCAATCGATCCGGTATTTGTTCTTCCATTCCTTCCGGCAATTCTGGGCTTAAGGAAATATAAGCATTGAATATAGGTTGATCTTTATAGAGGAAAAAATTCAAAAAACCTGCTGTGGTGTCGTGTCCCACTATAACTTTAAATGGTGCAATTCTGTATTTTTTTTGGATGTAGGGCATTAATTCAGTACTTATAAAATCGAAAAATTTTGCGCCTTTATCGGCAGGCAAATTAGTTTCTTCATCAACGGTACAATCTGCTTCGCGTTCGTTATTTTTATTTTGACTGATTCCTACGATAATGACTTCAGGCAAATCATCCCAATAAGCGCCATAATTAAGCGCTCCTTGAAACGGATCAAATAAGTAGTCTCCATCCAGTAACACTAATAATGGATAGCTTTTTCCTGATTTTTTTTCATAAGAAGCTGGCAAACCAATCGAGATTTCCCTGTCTTCTTTGAGTACCGAAGACGAGATGGTTTCTATGGTTTTTTGTGAAAAAAGGTTGATGGAACTAACAAAAAGCAGCAGTAAGAATATTTTTTTCATATAACATTTGGTTGGTTGTTTAATAGCTTTTCAAAAACACCAGCAATGTAATGAATTATTTCTTTCTATTAAATATTGGTAAAAATAAAAAAGACAAGGCTCCAACAACTAGCACCAATAGCATCTGTGAAGTCCATACAATCCAGCCAAAGGCGCTACCCGCAGTTTCTGAAACGGCGTAAAAAAGAAGTATTTTTGATATTAAAAAAGGGTAGGAACCAAAACCGCTATTGGTAAAAGAGATGGCAATACTGCCCACGACAAATGCGGTCATAATCGCGCCAATGGATAAATCACTTGTTTCCGGAATTACAAAAAGGGTAATGTAGAACGTAAAGAGGTACGAAAACCAAATAAACGCAGTGTGCAAAAGATATTCCACCTTCTTTTCCATGTGAAGGATACTAAAAACACCTTCTTTTAATCCTGAAATTTTTTGTTTGATTGTTTGTACCCATTTTGCTTTTGAGTAGAAATAAATTAAAAGTAAAATGGCAAATATCGAAAAGGATAAAACCCCAAAAAACAACAATTTTCGAAAAGGGATTTTGTCCAAAATAAATGATTTTACAATGTCGAACTGTAAAAAAACAGCCAGTGCCATAAAAAACAGCAGCACCAACATGTCAATAATTCTTTCGGCCACTATTGACCCAAAACCTTTGTCAAAAGGGACGTTTTCGTATTTTTTTACGATTAAGGCTCTGGAAATTTCCCCAGATTTTGGCACCGTTAGATTCAGTAAATAGCCAATATTCACCGCCATGAAATTATTGAAAAAAGAAGTGCTATACCCCATGTGCTCCAAAGTGAATTTCCAGCGATAGGCTCTGGAAGCATTGCCTAAAAAAGCTACAACCAATCCCATGTAAATATAAGAATAATCAGCGTTTTTAAAGTAGCTTTTTATTTCGATTATCTGCTCTGGAGTGAACTTATTATAGGAATAGACAATCAAGAAAACCCCCAATAGAATTGGGAGAAGAATGGAAAGCCATTTGCTGATTTGTTTTTTCAAAAGACTAAGTTAAAGAGTTGTCTTTTTCATTCGGAAAAATCAATGAAGGCTTGAATGTTTTTGCTTCCTCAAAATCTAAAATTCCGTAAGCAATGATAATGATGATATCGCCTTTTTGAACTTTTCGGGCAGCTGGGCCGTTGAGCGTAATTTCACCACTGTTTCGATTGCCTTTTATGGCATAAGTCTCAAGTCGTTCCCCATTATTGATGTTGACAATAGCCACCTTTTCACCCTCAAGAATATTGGAAGCTTCCAGCAAGGCTTCATCAATGGTGATACTTCCGATATAATTTAAATCGGCTCCCGTTACCGTAACACGGTGAATTTTCGATTTTACGACTTGAATTTGCATAAGGCAAAGATAATTAATTTAATGAAATCGTATCAATCAATCTGATTTTGTTAACAAATACGGCTATAAATGCACGGTATTTTTTGTTGTTCTTTTTTCTTAGGCAAGGTCTTAAAGTAATCTCCTCTGCAATTTGGAAATATTCTAATTTAAAGCTTGGAATACTATTAATTTTTTTGTCCACCCAATGAGTGATAGCCGTTGCACTATTAGTTTCAAATTTTATTCTCGCTTGTAGAATGGTTTTATAAATTATGGCAGCATCTTGTTTTTCTTTTTCGGACAAGCGTTCATTTCTAGAGCTCATAGCAAGTCCGTTTGGTTCTCTAAAAATAGGGCAGCCCACCACATTTACGGGAATTTTAAATTTTTCGACTAATTTTTTTATGATTTGTAATTGCTGGAAATCTTTTTCGCCAAAATAAGCATTCGTTGGTTTTACAATTTCAAAAAGGCATTTTACAATAGTGCCCACTCCGTCAAAATGTCCCGGCCTGAATTGACCCTCCATCTGATTTTCTAATCCGTCAAAATCAAAATGCTGAGAAACGGTTTTCCCTTGGTAAATATCATCGACCGCTGGTGCATAAACAATGATTTTATCCGAAACGGTTTTGATTTTTTCGAGATCCTTTTCCAGTGTTCGGGGATAGTTGGATAGATCTTCGGAATTGTTAAACTGGGTAGGATTAACAAATATACTGACGACAGTAAAGTCATTATTCAGATTGGATTCTTTCAATAAAGACAAATGACCTTGATGTAAAGCACCCATTGTTGGCACAAACCCAATAGTGGTTTTTGAATTGGAAATTGCTGTTAAATGCGCTGCTATTTCGACCTGCTTATTGAAAACTAACATATGTATCGTATTGAAATGGGTGCAAACTTAAGATTATTAGTTATTAACTGCATAAATTTTCGTAAATTTGCACTGTTTTTGTTGACAATTAAGTAAAGTAAATTATAATATGGAGGAAAAGAGGATATTATACGTATCATCTGAAGTGGTGCCTTATCTAGCTGAAAATGAAGTTTCATTGATGTCTTATGATGTTCCGAAAATGATTAATGATCAAGGTGGACAGATTCGGATTTTTATGCCACGTTATGGAAATATTAATGAAAGAAGACACCAGTTGCATGAAGTAATTAGACTTTCTGGGATGAATTTGGTAGTCAATGATATAGATATGCCATTAATTATTAAAGTGGCTTCTATCCCTAAAGAACGAATTCAGGTTTATTTTATAGACAACGATGAATATTTCAAGAGGAAAGCAACTTTCACGGATGAAGATGGTGTCTTATACCCCGACAATGACGAAAGAGCGATTTTCTTTGCTAAAGGCGTTGTAGAAACGGTTAAGAAACTTAACTGGGTTCCAGACATTATCCATGTTCACGGCTGGATGGCTGCCATGTTGCCTATTTATATGAAACATTACTACAAAGATGAGGCTTTGTTTGCAAACACTAAAATAATTACTTCGGTGTACAGCCAATCTTTTGAGGGGAATTTGGATATAGAAATGATCAACAAAGTGAAATTTGACGACGTTCCTGGTGAAGCCATTGCTGATTTAGAAATGCCAAATTATGAAAACATAATTAAAGCTTCTATCTTGCATTCTGACGCGTTGATTATTGCTTCAGACAACCTGTCTTCAAGTTTAACAAAATTTATAGATTCTTCAGGAAAACCTTTTTTACCTTTCACACCGAAAGATAAATTCGCTGAAGCGTACACTGCCTTTTATAAAAGCATTATCCTATAAATAATTTTTTTAAAGACACACATGAACAATAATTCATTTTTAAAACACATTCTATTTGCTCTAACTGTGGTCTTTTTGGCTTCTTGTGACAGAGACTTTAATTCAATAGGAACAGACATTATCGGGGCAGATAATTTTGCTTTTGGCACGCCAAAAGCATATGATGTTGTTGCATTCAATCAAAATTCGGGGGTCGTTCAATCCAGCAACCTCCCTACAAACGCATTGGGAATTTACTATAACCCCGCTTTTGGCACAACAACTGCCAATTTTGCGACTCAATTAGAGTTATCTACCGTAAACCCTACCATTGATGCTACCTTACTGCCCGTGATAGAAAGCGTTGTTTTGACAATTCCTTATTTCAGCACTAAAACAGGTCTAAAAGATGATGGAGTAAGCGGGATTTATGAATTGGATTCTATTTACGGACCAAAAACTTCAAAACTAAAACTTGGCGTTTATGAATCGGGCTATTTTATGAGAGATTTAGATCCGAGTACCCAGGAAACCCAACAGTATTACACGAATCAGAATTCTCTTTTTGACAATGTTAAAGGGCCACTTTTAAACAATGAAGCCGTTGCAACTCAAAACGACGAATTTATTTTTAGTGATGCGGAATTAACAGAAACTGTAACGGCTACAGATGGGACGGTAACCACCACTAGAACAGCTCCGGGAATGAAACTAAATTTAGACACCACTTTTTTCAAGAATAAAATTATTGATGCTCCATCCGGCAAATTGACAACCAATGATGTCTTTAAAAATTATTTTAGAGGACTGTATTTTAAAGTGGAAAAATCAGGTGCAGCAGATACAAATCTGGCAATGCTTAATTTTAAAGGGGGAACCATTACTATCAAATACAAGGAAAATACCTCTGCTACCGTCAAAACAAGAGTTGATAAATCCATAATCCTTAATTTAACTGGAAATTCGGTAAATTTATTGCAAAATGATTATTTGTCGAGTTATACTGATGGAATTGCATCACCAAACCTTACAGATGGTGACCCAAGATTATTCTTAAAAGGAGGAGAAGGCTCTATGGCAGTTATCAATCTTTTCGGAGGTCAAGATCTAAAAGGATTGGATTCAGATGGAAATCTAACAAATATCCCTAATCACGTTTCGGATGATTTGGACGAATTAAGAGCCAACAGTTTGCTCATTAACGATGCCAGCTTGACGTTTACTATTGATAATAATTCTATGAGTAATGCTTTGACAAGCGAGCCAAACAGAATCTATTTATATGATTTAAACAATAAAAAACAATTAACGGATTATACTACTGATCTAACAACAAGAACGGCTCAGAAATATAACAAATATATTCACGGTGGAATCATTGAAAAAGTGGCGGGTAAGGGAACTCAATATAAGATCAAACTGACCAACCATATTCGCAGTCTCATCAAAAACGATACTGTGACTAATGTTAGATTGGGATTAGTCGTTACGGAGAACATCAACGACGTCAGCAATAAAAAACTTAAAAACAGTTTCAACCTTCCGGGAATTTTGGGCGGGAATCCGTTTGAAGTGAAGTATTTGCCAACTTCCTCGGTAATGAATCCGCTGGGAACTATTTTATACGGAAGTAACCCAAGTGTCCCAGAGGACAAAAAATTGAAATTTCAAATTTATTATACAAAACCTAATTAATCAAAAATTATGTGTGGAATAGTAGGATACATAGGATTTAGAGAAGCGTACCCGATCATTATTAAAGGACTGAAAAGACTGGAATATAGAGGGTATGATAGTGCGGGATTAATTTTATTTGACGGTTCTGATTTAAAACTTTCCAAAACAAAAGGGAAAGTTTCAGATTTGGAAGATATATCAAAAGAGATTACCTTAAACGGAAATATAGGAATGGGTCATACCCGTTGGGCAACACACGGAGTTCCTAATGATGTAAACTCACATCCCCATTTGTCTAATTCTGGAAATTTGGCTATCATTCACAATGGAATCATTGAAAATTATGCTCCATTAAAAAAAGAATTAATAAAAAGAGGCTACATTTTTCATTCTGATACCGATACCGAAGTTCTGGTTAACTTAATTGAGGAAGTTCAGAAAAAAGATAATTTGAAATTAGGGAAAGCAGTTCAGGTGGCATTAAACCAAGTAGTCGGAGCCTACGCGATTTGTGTTTTTGACAAAAAAAATCCTGACGAGATTATTGTTGCAAGATTAGGTAGCCCACTGGCAATAGGCGTTGGGGAAAATGAATTCTTCATAGCTTCGGATGCTTCGCCATTTATTGAATATACATCAAACGCCATCTATCTTGAGGATGAGGAAATGGCAGTTGTAGGGCTCAATAAACCTTTGAAAATTAGAAAAATCAAAGACGATTCATTGGTCGATCCTTATGTACAGGAATTGAAAATGAATCTGGAACAAATAGAAAAAGGAGGTTACGATCATTTCATGTTAAAAGAAATATTCGAACAACCCAGTGTAATTAAAGATACCTATAGAGGAAGACTTCACGCTAATCTTGGTCTTATCCAAATGGCTGGTGTAGAGGATAATTTAGAAAAATTCCTAAATGCAGAAAGGATTGTAATAGTAGCTTGTGGAACATCATGGCATGCCGGTTTAGTTGCTGAATATATCATTGAGGAATTTGCCCGGATATCAGTAGAGGTTGAATATGCTTCCGAATTTAGATACAGAAACCCAATTATCAACAAAAATGATGTTGTAATTGCCATATCCCAATCAGGAGAAACGGCCGATACTCTTGCGGCAATTAAATTAGCTAAAGAAAAAGGAGCATTTGTATTTGGAGTTTGCAACGTTGTAGGGTCCTCCATTTCTAGAGAAACTCATGCCGGGGCATATACTCATGCCGGCCCTGAAATTGGCGTGGCTTCAACGAAAGCATTTACGACTCAGATTACCGTTTTAGCCATGATTGCTTTGCGCTTGGCAAAAGCAAAAGGAACACTTACCAATTCCGATTTTCACAGGTATCTTCAAGAATTAGAACTTATTCCTGATAAAGTGGCAGAGGCATTAGGGACAAATGATAAAGCGAAAGAAATTGCTACCATCTTTAAAGATGCTCCGAATTGCCTTTATTTAGGTAGAGGATATAATTTCCCGGTGGCTTTAGAGGGAGCTCTAAAATTAAAAGAAATATCCTATATTCATGCAGAAGGCTATCCCGCTGCAGAAATGAAACACGGTCCAATCGCTTTAATTGACGAACACATGCCTGTTGTGGTTATTGCCCCAAAGCAAGGACATTATGACAAAGTGGTAAGTAACATTCAGGAAATTAAATCAAGAAGCGGGAAAATTATTGCAGTGGTTACGAAAGGCGATACGCAAGTTCGTGAATTAGCGGATTATGTGATTGAAATTCCAGATACTTCGGATGCCCTTTCACCCCTATTAACTACAATTCCATTGCAATTACTCTCCTATCATATTGCAGTAATGAGAGGATGTAACGTAGATCAACCTCGAAATCTGGCTAAATCAGTTACTGTAGAATAATTTACAGTTCCATTTTTTATAAAAAGCGTTCGCCTAAAGTGAACGCTTTTTTTGTGAATAATTTAAATTTATTCCTGTTTTATAGGCGTGCATACCATTTTACATATTGATTACCCATAAACGTTAATAAAAATTTAAAAAACGAAGTGATGCTAAATAACTAAAAATCATCAAAATAAATGGCAATTATCAAATAATATTGGCGCTTTTTTTAATAATATTAAAAAAAATTGTACTTTGGCGACATAAACCAACAAAATCACAACCTAATGAAAGTGTATTTATTTATTTTGTCATTGTTTTTTTTCGGCATTACTTTCGCTCAAAACACAATTTCAGGTTCCGTTACCAATGGTAATAAACAGCCTATTTCTGAAGCCAATATTAAAATTGTTGGTGGTGACGCTAGTACAATAACCGATAGCGATGGTAAATTTATTTTGAATTCTTCCAAAAAACTACCCTTTACTATCGAAGTTTCCAGCGTAGGTTATGAATCTCAAAAGATAAGTATTTCATCTGAAGATCAAAAAATAAATATAAAACTCACCAATGAAGAAACACGACTGAATGAAATTGTTGTTTCTGCTTCAAGAACACCAGAAAAAGTAAAAGAATCCCCCGTAACCATCGAGAGAATGAGTATTAAGGATATCAAAAAAACAGCTTCACCATCCTTTTATGACGGTTTAGAAAACCTGAAAGAGGTTCAAATGAATACCAGTAGTATGTCATTCAAATCCATAAACACGCGTGGCTTTGCAACCGTTGCCAATACGCGTTTTATGCAGTTAGTGGATGGCATGGACAATTCTTCTCCATTGCTGAACTTTGTTTTAGGAAACTTAATCGGAATTTCTGAAATTGATGTTCAAAGTGTAGAATTGTTACCCGGGGCATCCTCAGCTTTGTATGGTGCCAATGCATTTAATGGAATCTTATTCATGAACAGTAAAAATCCATTTACAAGCCAAGGGATAACTGCTTATGCAAAATATGGTCAAACCAGTCAACATGCTGCTGGCACAAACGATTATTATGATTATGGAATAAGAGTAGCTCATGCTTTTAGTTCAAAATTTGCTGCAAAAGCCAATTTTAGTTTCATGAATGGTACCGATTGGTACGCAACAAATTATAATGATATAACAGTTAACGGAAGAGATAGAAGCCACTATGGCTATGACGGAATAAATGTTTATGGAGATGAGGCGTCAGTAAGAATTAAGGCAGCAACATTGCCAAACGATAAGATATCAAGAACAGGTTATAACGAAACGGATTTGACAGACAATAAAGTAAGTAATGCCAAAGTTGATTTCTCTTTACATTTTAAACCGTTTGCCAATGATTTTGAAATCATATGGCAAAGTAAGTTTGGTATTGGAAATACCGTTTATCAAGGAGCAAGTAAATATTATTTAAATAACTTTTTTATGGAGCAACATAAAATCGAATTTAAAGGCAAAAACTTTTTTGTAAGAGGCTACACAACTACAGAGGATGGGGGGAATTCATATGACATGACTTTTACTGCTCTTAACATCAATAGAACTTGGAAAGCAGATAAAAACTGGTTTACTGATTACGGAAAAGCGTATGCACTATCAACTTTATTATTAGGGCAAACGCCAAATGATGCACATAAAGGAGCGAGAAATTTTGCTGATTACAACATTTCGCCAGCCGGTCTAGGATTAACACCTTATGTAGATCCTGCAAATCCAACAGCGGCAAATGGAATAAGGTATGCAGCTGGAACGCCGGAATTTGTTAAAGCATTTAAAGATGTTACTTCCAACCCAAATATATTATCCGGTTCGAAATTGGTTGATAATTCAAGAATATACCATTCCGATGCCAATTATAATTTCAAAGATGTTGTTAAATTTGCTGAAATTCAAGTTGGAGGTTCTTATCGATTGTATGAATTGAATTCTCACGGTCGAATTTACACAGATGCACTAAGCTCAATTAATTATAATGAATATGGAATCTACACTCAAGTTCAGAAAAAATTAATGGAAGACCGATTAAAATTAACAGGATCGGTACGTTATGACAAAGCGAAAAACTTTGACGGTAATTATTCTCCAAGAATTTCATTTGTATATTCGGCAGGAGAACAAAAAAGTCATAATTTCAGAGGTTCATTTCAAACCGGTTTTAGAAATCCAAGTACGCAAGACCAATATATTGGTTTTGATATCGGAAGTCGTGTCCTAATTGGTTCTGCTCCGGACAATTTAACAAGGTTTTCTGAAACCAGGGGGAATAACATCAACGGCAGTGGCGAAATATCGACTTTAGGACAAATCGAGCTAAATGGTTCAAATACCAAAACTTTGAATGGATCTGACGCTTATTATAATTCATACACAAAAGCATCTTATGCGGAATTTGACGCGACTTATCCGACAAATCTTCCACTAGCGGGTTCAATAAATTCTCCAGGTCTAGCAAATGCTGCTGCTTTATTGAAAAAAGCAAATGCACCATTAGTAAAACCAGAAACTGTAAAATCTATTGATTTAGGATATAGAGGTAGTTTTGAAGGCTTTTCTTTTGATATTAATGGCTATTATAATATCTATAATAATTTCATAGGAAATCTTTCTGTTGTAACACCGTATTATGGTACAGCTGTTGATGCCCCAGACACATCAACAAACCATTCGGCTTACGCTCTTGCCGTAGGGGATTTCAGAGAATACCAATTATACACCAATACCGACATCGAAATCAAATCCATGGGTCTTGGAATTGGACTTTCGAAAAAAATAATAGCCGATTTTGAATTAGGAGCAAACTACAATTATTCTCAATTTGATTTCGACCAAGCCAAAGATCCGAGTTTTGAGGCCGGCTTCAACACTCCAAAACAAAGAGTGAAAGTGTCTTTAGGGAATGATAAATTATTTAAAAATTTCGGATTTAATGTTAGTGGTAGATGGAATAGCCAATATTTATGGCAATCTACTTTTGCTGATGGTATGATTGCTGAGGCAACTGTAATTGACGCACAAATTAATTATAGCATTCCAAAATTAAAATCGACGCTAAAAATTGGAGGCGCTAATCTTGGCGGAAAAGAATATGCCCAAGTATTAGGAGCTGGTGCAATTGGAACGCAAGTTTTTGCTTCTTGGACAATTAATCCTTAATTAGTTTAGTCAAAATATATAAATATAAAATTATGATGAAAAATTTCAAATGGCTATTATTGGTTTCGTTAACCTTTGTAGCATGTAATAATGATGATGCAGTCACTACGGTTTCAAATTCATCAGACGGGTTACCACTTACAGCGGGAACAGCCGATTTCTCAAAATTTGTTGCCTTAGGGGATTCATTTGCAGCAGGATTTAGCGATAATGCATTATTCAAAACAGGGCAGGCTGGTGCCTATACCAACATTATGGCGCAACAATTTGCACTTGTTGGTGGGGGCGATTTCAAAATCCCATATACGAAAGACGATATTGGAGGGTTTTCAATGGGTGGAAACCAAATTCCACAATTTCCAACAAGATTGTATTTCAATGGTGCAGCTCCCGTTAATGTTTCGGGGGTTACAACTACTGCAATTACCGACCATTTAACTGGGAGTTACAACAATTTGGGGATTCCGGGCGCAAAAAGTTTTCACTTAACATATTCGGGCTACGCATCTGCAAATCCCTATTTTGGAAGATTTGCTTCATCCACGACTGCAACCGTTCTAGGAGATGCTTTGGCACAAACGCCAACTTTCTTCTCTTTGTGGATTGGCGGAAATGACGTTTTAGGATATGCCACAAATGGTGGGGTTCCAACGTCTCAAGATGCAACCTTAGGAAATGATATTACACCACCAACTACTTTTGAGGCGGTATATACGGGAATGGTGACCCAACTTACCGCAGGTGGACGTAAAGGTGTTGTTGCAAATTTGCCATACGTTAATACTTTGCCATATTTCACAACAGTGCCTTACAATCCGCTACCACTTGACGCTTCCACTATCGCACTTTTGATGAATACTACAACCGGTTATGGAAAATACAATGGAGGAATCCAATATGTATTATCTCTTGGTTTAATCTCACCAGCCGAAGCAGCTAAAAGAACCATCGCGTTTCATCCAGGAAATGGCAACGCTGTTGTCATTGAAGACAGTTATTTAACTCCTTTAACTGCTTATGGAATACCGTCATACAGACAAGCAACTTCAGATGACTTGGTTGTTTTGCCTGCCCGAAATTTTATTGGAACAACAATTGGAGGAAATCCATTATATGTAAACGGTGTTTCAGTTCCTCTAGCCGATAAATGGGTACTTTCAAAAGAAGAAATTGACGAAGTTCGAACAGCGACTGATGCTTATAATGTTACCATACAAAACAATGCCACCACAAATGGATTGGCATTCGTAGACACTAAGGTAATCATGAATCAACTAATTAGCGGTGGAATCGTAGCCAATAGTTTTTTAGTGACATCTGCTTATGTAACCGGCGGAGCGTTCTCTCTTGATGGCGTTCATCCAAGCCCAAGAGGTTATGCTTTGATTGCAAACAAATTTATTGAAGCCATTAATAAAAAATACAGTTCAAATCTAAAGGGTGTTAGTCTGGCAGATTATAGAATTTTATATCCTGCTTCTTTGTAAAAAGAGCCAAATGATATTTCCAAAAACCACCGCACCCCAATGTGGTGGTTTTTTTTGTTTAACAAACATTTTCATTGATTAAATTCCTGTTTGCAAACAATGCTTCAAAAATTACTTCATTTTTTATAGAAAAAGTATTGATTTTTATTTTATAAAAAATTACCTTTGCGCTCTTAAAACATACACAGTCGATTCGTTTCGACTCATTGTCATTCACAAACCTGAATAGCTGTTTAATAAATACATACGTAATGTCAAAAGTAATAGGAAAAGTTGCCCAAATTATCGGTCCAGTAGTTGACGTTGTTTTCAACGGTAAGGATGTTGAACTTCCAAAAATATACGATTCGTTAGAAATCACAAAAAAAGATGGTACCTTATTAGTACTTGAAGTACAATCTCATATTGGTGAAAACACAGTTCGTACAATATCAATGGACTCAACAGACGGTTTGAGCAGAGGTTATGAAGTAGTTGGAACAGGAAACCCAATAAAAATGCCAATTGGAGCAGATGTTTACGGACGTTTGTTTAACGTGATTGGAGATGCAATAGATGGTTTAGGAAATTTACCCAAAGATGGTGAAAACGGAATGTCTATTCACCGTCAAGCCCCAAGATTCGAAGATTTATCAACTTCTTCTGAAGTTTTATTCACAGGTATTAAAGTAATCGATTTGATTGAACCTTACTCAAAAGGGGGTAAAATTGGATTGTTCGGTGGTGCGGGTGTTGGTAAAACAGTATTGATTCAGGAATTGATCAACAATATTGCTAAAGGTCACGGTGGACTTTCTGTATTCGCAGGAGTAGGAGAAAGAACACGTGAAGGAAATGACTTACTTCGTGAGATGTTAGAGTCAGGAATTATAAAATACGGTGAGGAATTCATGCACTCTATGGAAAATGGAGGATGGGATTTGTCTAAAGTAGATATGCCAGGAATGAGAGAGTCTAAAGCTACTTTCGTTTTCGGACAAATGAATGAGCCACCAGGAGCTCGTGCTCGTGTGGCACTTTCAGGATTGTCTATTGCAGAATATTTCCGTGATGGTGCAGGTTCTGATCAAGGGAAAGACGTTCTTTTCTTCGTTGATAATATCTTCCGTTTTACACAAGCAGGTTCTGAGGTTTCGGCACTTTTAGGTCGTATGCCATCTGCGGTAGGGTATCAACCAACGTTGGCTACTGAAATGGGTGCGATGCAAGAACGTATCACATCTACAAACAAAGGTTCTATCACATCGGTACAAGCGGTTTACGTTCCTGCAGATGATTTAACGGATCCGGCACCAGCAACAACATTTGCCCACCTTGATGCAACTACAGTATTGTCTCGTAAAATTGCCGAGTTAGGTATTTACCCAGCAGTGGATCCATTGGATTCTACTTCTAGAATCTTGACTCCACAAATTATTGGTGATGAGCATTATGACTGTGCGCAAAGAGTAAAAGAAATCCTTCAAAAATACAAACAATTGCAAGATATTATCGCGATACTTGGTATGGAAGAACTTTCTGAAGACGATAAATTAGCAGTTTCAAGAGCGAGACGTGTACAGCGTTTCTTGTCTCAGCCGTTCCACGTAGCAGAACAGTTTACAGGTTTAAAAGGAGTTTTGGTTGACATTAAAGACACCATCAAAGGATTCAACATGATCATTGACGGAGAATTAGATCATTTGCCAGAAGCAGCTTTTAACCTTAAAGGAACAATTGAAGACGCTATCGAAGCAGGAGAAAAAATGTTGGCAGAAGCTTAATTAAAGGACAATTAACAGTTGACAATTGACAATTATCCATTGTTAATTATCAATTATCAATTAAAAAATATGTTATTAGAAATAGTATCACCCGAAGCAAAATTATTTTCAGGAGAAGTAACCTCGGTTTCTCTGCCGGGAGTTGAGGGTAGTTTTCAAATATTGAATCACCATGCGCCTATAGTGGCTACTCTAAAAGAAGGCGTTATAAAAATGGTTGCTCCAAGTTTTCTTTTTAATAAGGAAATAGAAGGTGAATTCACTAAAGTAAACGATCAAAATTACACACTTGCCATCACCTCTGGAACCATTGAGATGAAAGACAACAAAGTAATTGTTTTAGTAGACTAAATAAATTCGAAATAAAAACAGAAAGCCAAGCATTATTGTTTGGCTTTTTTTATTTTTGGGTATGAAAGAAAGAAATGAATTTGAATTAATTGTTTCTCAGCCAAAGAATTCACTTTGGAAAATCATTGTTTCGGGTCTATTCTATGCGTTTGCAGTGCGTGCTATTCTATGTATTGTATTTTTACAGCATTATTCCAGACTGGATCCAGATGAAGCTGAATTTTTTAATAAGAATATTATGGTAGCGATGATATGTCTTGTTGGAGGTATTTATTTTTCTGTAAGACTTACTATCTTAATTGATACCGCCAATAGCAAATTAATTTCTAGATATTTCCTTGGGTTTTTCTCTGTCAACTTCAAAACTGAAATTCCAGAACTCAAATATGTATCAATTTCCAAAAATGAAGACGAGATTTACCTAATTGACCTTTGGTATAGAGCCAATAAATATTATAATATGTGCTATTCAGAAGAAAAAGATTTAGCCTTTAAATTTGCTGAAATGGTTGCTGAAAAACTGCACATCAATTTTCTTGATGCTACCGAAAAAGGAAATTCTAAATGGATAGAAAAACCAAATTCATGAAAAAATTCCCGAAAAATCTTTCAGAAAAACTAGAAATTCGAAAACAAAACAATGCTTTGAGGCAATTGCAGTCAAACAACAAGGGCATTGATTTTTCTTCCAATGATTATATAGGATTTGCTAAATCAAAAACCATTTTCGACAAAACACATCGATATTTAACCGATAATAACTTCATTCAAAATGGTGCCACCGGTTCCCGACTAATTTCCGGGAATCATTTGCTTTACCAAGAAACAGAAAATTACATCTCCAAATTTCATCAAAGTGAAGCAACGTTAATTTTCAATTCCGGATACGATGCCAACGTTGGGTTTTTTAGTTCCGTTCCCCAAAAAGGGGATTTTATCCTATACGATGAATTGAGCCATGCTTCCATTAGAGACGGCATCCAATTGTCTCATGCTAAGTCCTATAAATATCAGCATAACGATTATGAAGATTTAGAAAAATTGCTTTTACGTTGTCAAACCCAACTTGTCGAAATCTACATCGTTACCGAAAGCGTTTTCTCTATGGATGGAGATTCTCCCGATTTGGAACAATTGGCACAACTATCCCAAAAATACAATTGTCGATTGGTCATCGACGAAGCACATGCACTGGGTGTTTTTGGAGCAAACGGACAAGGATTAGTACAAGAATTGCAATTGCAGAATAGTTTTTTTGCAAGAATCATGACATTCGGAAAAGGATTGGGTTGTCACGGCGCTGCAATATTAGGTTCAGCGACTTTGAAAGAATATTTAGTGAATTTTACACGCAGTTTCATTTATACAACAGGACTTTCGCCACATTCCGTTGCTACCATTTTAGTGGCGTATCAACATTTGGAAAATGGAACAGATATTCAAAAATTACGGGAGAATTGCATTCATTTCAATCAGGAAAAAAATATATTGGGGATAAAACCTCTTTTTGTAAGAAGTAAATCGGCCATCCAGTCAGCTATAATACCCGGAAACGAAAAGGTGAAATCCATAGCCAAACAAATCCAAGACAAAGGCTTTGATGTGAAGGCAATCTTATCGCCCACCGTTCCTGAAGGGCAAGAGCGTTTGCGATTTTGCCTGCATAGTTATAATTCAAAGGAAGAAATTTCTGAAGTCTTGGGATTGTTGCGTACTTTAGCGCTTTGGGAAACCGATATTGCATCCATCCCAGAATAATGGAGAGGATAACTTTCATATACGCATATATATAGTCAAAAATTTGATCTCTTATGGGTTAATTCTTTCAATATTACTATTATGACTTGCTCTCAAAATCAAAGGTTTGAATAAAAAATAAGGACATCAACACCAAGATTTTTACTAATTTTTTTAACATTTGTATCAATAATACATTAATTACTAACAAAAAGCAATTGGCTCTCGGAAAATGTATTTTGTTAAATATTTAAAAAAATATTTAAAAACAATAAATATCTATAACTTTATCCCCGAATTAAACTTAAAACCAATTGGTTTGAAAGATTTTACCACGTTTTATGCAATACAAAATTACCTCTTCATTAATGAAAAAGACATTTTTTATCCTATTTACACTATTATTATTTAGCTATTCATTTTCACAAACATATACCATGAACAATGGCGCAAATGGTAAAGTGACTAAATGTGCCGGAGTGTTTGTGGATAATGGTGGTATAGGGTCAAAATATTCATCCAATCAGAACAGCACAATAACTTTTTGCCCAACTTCTCCAGGCGATAAAATTAAAATTAGCTTTACGTCTTTTGAAACACAAGACCTAGATAATAATAATAACCCTACCGATTATTTGGATGTTTGGTATGGAAGTACAATAGGCACGGCAGGCACACAGAACGAAAGCTTTTCGGGAAATCTAGCTGCTTTTACCATTACATCTACAAGCCCTGACGGATGCATCTCCTTAAAATTCACATCGAATGGAACTAGTACCTTTCCTGGTTGGGTTGCAAACATCTCTTGTATCACGCCGTGTACCACGCCAATAGCCGCAATGGTAAACACTACAACTGTGGATGTCTGTCCTCCTTCTTCCACGAACCCAGGCTCCTTGTCGATTCCTTTTGATGCTTCAACTTCAACGACTGCTTCGGGGAATATTGTTAAATACGAATGGGATTGGGGTGACGGAACAAAATCTATAACTTCAACTGCAAAGACCTCCCATGTTTTCCCTAATTTAGGGATTTTTATCACTAAGCTTAGAGTCCGAAATGACAATACGAATGTTGATCCTCTAGGATGCCAGAGCACCAATTCGGTTACCAAAACGATAAGAGTAATGCCGTCTCCCATTTTTACCGGATCTTCTGCTAGTACGGTCAATATTGCATGTGGCGATTCTACTACTTTGGTTGCAGCTGTTACCTCCCAAACCATATCACAGCAAACCCCGAGTGTAGTGTCTGGAACCGTAAGTTTACCTGATGGCTCTGGAGATAGTTTTACATTAGGAATTGATTATGCAGGGTTTTTCCCGGTTGGATCGACTGTTACTTCAGGATGCTACCCAACTTTGAAATTTAATTTAGAACATTCTTACGCTGGAGATTTATCTATAGACCTAATTTCACCTTCGGGTCAAACCGTTCGGGTATTTACCAATGATGGGATTGATAATGATAATAAATTTGGAACTTGTGCCAATACGAATGATGATGGTGTTCCTGGCTGTGGCGCAAACTATACTGTTGTGAATTCTGGAGGTTTTAACTGGCCTTCAGCTGGAGCTTCGGGGACAACTAGTGCAACAAAAACGTGTGCTAGTTATACTGGAAGCTGTGGATCAGGATCCTATTATAAATCACAAACCTATAACTCTGCAAATCCATTTTCAGCATTCAATGGTGCTGATTTAAATGGTGTTTGGACCATAAAAATTACAGATAATCTGAAGGATGATGATGGGACTCTATTTAGTTGGTCCCTTGATTTTCCGCAAACTTGTTATGTAAGTTTAGCGACAGTAACCCCAAATATAGCGACAGCAACTTGGTCGCATAGTGGTTCGGGACCAGTTATTCCAGCTCAGACAACCACTAGTTCTGTAATTACAAATCCTGGACCTGGGACATGCCCATCTCCAGGACCGTGTTTGGGAAATAAGCTAACAAATTCTGTCTCCGTAGGACCTTTCCCTACAGCTGGTACTTTTGTTTATAATTCAACTGCTGTTGACCAATTTGGTTGTCAGTACGTAAATCCAGTTACGGTTAATGTGACGTGTTCATCATGTCCAACTGCAACAATTAAATATGCTGCAAACTCTTTTTGCGTTTCTGATACAACTGCACAAATTGTTACGTTAACAGGGACTGGAGCATTTCTAGTAGGCACTTACAGTTCAACTCTCGGATTAAAAATAGACCCAATAACGGGTTCCATTACCCCAAACTTGAGTACTGAAGGAATCTATACCGTAAAGTATACTATTGCTACAAGTGGTGGTTGTCCAGCATATACCGCTTCTACAATCGTAACTATAAATGCAATACCAGCACCACCTCTGTTTAAGATAATCCAGCCTTCATGTGCATTACCAACTGGTACTGTTACGATAACAGGCATAATAGGGGAAACATACAGTTTTGATTCGGGGGCTTATAACACGACCTTGGTGTATGGCGGATTGGTGGCAGGATCTTCTCATACTCTTCAATCTAAGAGCGTAGCGGGTTGCATTTCAACGGTTGCCAATATTACTTTAAACACACCAGCAACAGCACCAGCAATTCCAAATGTTACACTAACTGAGCCAACTTGCCAACTTGCCACCGGTACCGCAACAATAACCGCAATTGCTGGAGAAACATATAGCTTTGATTCAGGGGCTTACTCAATCACATTAACCTATAGCGGATTAGCGGCTGGTTCTTCCCATACGGTGTTTGCAAAAAATGCGGCTGGTTGTATTTCATTGGCTGCCAATATTACTTTAAAGTCACAACCTGCATTGCCAAGCAATCCAGCCATTACAATTACACAGCCTACTTGTACATTTGCAACAGGTACGGTTACGATAACCCAGATTGCTGGAGAAACCTACAGTTTTGATTCTGGTGTTCACTCCTCCACATTAATCTATAGTGGATTAATAGCTGGTTCTTCCCATACCCTAACCACAAAAAATACATTGGGTTGTATATCTACAGTTCTCAATATTCCAATTAATACACAACCCGCAACACCAACAGCACCAATAGTTGCACTAACACAACCTGACTGTGGAGTGGCAACTGGTTCAGCTACTATTACACAGGCTATGGGAGAGACTTACAGCTTTGATTCCAGTGCTTATTCTTCTACATTAACCTATAGCGGATTGGCTTCAGGGTCTTCTCATACTGTAAAAGCAAAAAATACTTTTGGTTGCATTTCAACAGCAACCACGATTGTAATTAGCGCTCAACCCAAAACACCAATAGTAACTGCGACACCCAAATTGAAATCTATCTGTTCTGGAAGCGCTACTGCTATAGCGCTATCGAGTACCGAACTGGGGACAACTTATATTTGGAATGCAATCCAAACCAATGTAAACGGAGCTGTTGCTGGTTCCGGTGACACCATTGCACAGGTCTTGACAACCGTAGGAAATAAATCTGGAGAAGCGGTTTATGCCGTTACCCCAACCGCAAATAGCTGCAGGGGAACAACACTTCTAGTGGTTGTAACGGTAAACCCAATACCCGAGGCTTCAGCCAATCCTGCGCAAGAAACCATTTGTTCCGGAAATGCTGCCAACATTACTTTGACAAGCAATGTCGTAGGTACTGCCTTTAATTGGACTGCTGTTCAAACAGACGTTTTAGGGGCCATTTCAGGAAGTGGTAATATCATTGCCCAATCACTAAGAACGGCGGGTAAGATACAAGGAAAGGTGGAGTATACGATAACACCAACCATTAACGGTTGTACGGGAATACCAATTATCGTAACGGTAACAGTAGACCCTTCACCAGAAGTTTTTGCTTCTTCAGGAACTGTAATTTGTAGCGGAGAGTCCTCTAACATTACATTATCTCCAAATATTCCCGGAACTACATTTGCATGGACTACTACACAAACAGGTGTAATCGGAGCAACTCTAGGTGCGGGAGATGTGATCGACCAAATTCTTGAAGCAGACGCGAACTTGGGCACAGCGGTTTATACGATAACGCCTAGTTTGAAGGATTGCGTTGGAAAATCCATAATGATTACCGTAAACGTAAATCCGGCACCGTCGCCAGCAATTGCAGAAGGCATAATTTGTGTAGATCAAGTCACGAACAGTACCTTTAAATCCCATACTTTAGCCACTGGTTTAAACAACACCAAGCATGATTTCGAATGGTTTTTAGACGGGGTTCTTATTGATGGGGCAGTTGCGAGTAGTTATGAAGCTACAAAAGTTGGAAATTATTCTGTAATCGTGACGAATACCTTAACCGGTTGTGTTTCTAAAGAAGTGCTTGCCACAGTTGTTGCCAACTATCCAGCAGACAATCCTTTTTTGACAACGGTAACTGATGCCTTTACACAGAATGGCATTATTACAGTAATGGTAGAAGGCGGAACTGGTCCGTTCCTTTATCAACTGGACATGGGAGCGTTCCAAAGCGATAATGTATTTACTGGAGCAAGCAGTGGATTGCATACTGTGACAGTCGTAGATCCCCAAGGATGCACTAACATGAGCCAAAAAGTGACGGTCATTGACTATCCAAAGTATTTTACACCAAATGGAGACGGAATTAACGACACTTGGAATATCGGAGCATTAAACGACCAACCCAATGCTATTGTCTACATATACGATTCATACGGAAAACTGATTAAACAAATCAGTACCGAAGGACAGGGATGGGATGGGACCTATAATGGAAAACCATTGCCTTCGTCCGATTATTGGTTTACAATAAACTATTTAGAAACCAATACCAATAAATTATTTAAAGCGCACTTCTCGTTGAAAAGATAAAATTCAAAACGGCCATTACAAAAAAGAGCTCCCAAAAATTGGGAGCTCTTTTCTATATGTGACTGCAATAATTACCGCTTTAAAATCTCTAAAACAGTGCCTAACATCACATTGGCTCCAATGGTTAAATCCTCATAAGAGGAATACTCTAATGGGTTGTGGCTGATGCCGTCTTTGCAACGAACAAATATCATTGCGTAATCGCAGGCGTAAGATAGAGCCAAAGCATCGTGGAAGGGGCCACTCATCAATTCAGGTGCATCCAGATGCAGTGATTCACATTCATTATGAATAATTTTCTTCATCCAATCGGCACAGTAACGCGGGTCGCTTTTGGTATCTTCCGAAATTTCATAAGCCAATTGGTGTTTTTCTGTAATGGCTAAAATTCGATCTCTCAATTGCTTTTCATAACGGTTGCGTCGCTCCAAATCAATATCCCTTAAATCGATTGTAAAGGTGACTTCTTCCGGAATAATATTTCGGGATGCGGGGAAAACATTTATTGTTCCCACTGTTCCCACAGTTGGAGCGCCAGGAATTTGAGTAGCAATTTCGTTTACTGCAACAATAATTTCAGCAGCACCTACCAAGGCATCTTTCCGAATAGGCATCGGTACAGAACCAGTATGTCCCGCCATTCCCTTCAGTTTTATTGTCCACCACAATGGGCCTGAAATTCCAGATACCACTCCGATGGGTTTGTGTGCCATATCCAGCACAGGACCCTGCTCAATATGCAATTCCAGAAAGCAAAAAATGCTACCCGGTTTGTATTCTGATACTTTGAATTGGGTTACATCGCAACCAAAATCAGTCAATGCTTGTGCTCTGGTAATGCCATCTTTATCGGCTCTTTCGAGTTCACCCTCTTCTAATTTTCCTAATATACCGCGGGATCCGAACAATCCCTTGTTGAAACGCCAGCCTTCTTCGTCGGCAAACGAAATGACTTCGATGCCTCTTTCTGGTTTTATCCCATTTTCCGATAGGGTGGTTGCCACTTCAATAGCGCACAAGACTCCGGCAACGCCATCAAAACGCCCCCCGTAGGGTTGAGAATCCAAATGGGACCCCATCATTAGTATAGGCAATTCTGGGTTTGTGCCTTCTAATCGGCCAATCAAATTCCCGAAATTATCAATGTGCGTGGTCATTCCTGCTTCCTTCATCCAGGAGGCGGCAATTTCAAATCCTTGTTTTTCTAAAGTCGTGTGCGCAGGACGACAGGTACCCGTTTCCCCTATTTTTCCAATAAGGCTCATGGCTTCAAAATGTTGTTGTAATCGTAAAGAATTTATTTTCATTTTAAAATTTATTATGATCAGAACCCTATCAGTGGGAGTTCGACTATTAACTTGTATTTCTAGGCTTTTCTAGCTGCCATGAGACTACTCTTAAACTTTGTATAGGTATAACCTACATAATTTGTAGGTTATACCTATACTTTATGCAAGTTACACCTATACTTCATATAAGTTACACCTACACTTTATGTAGGTTATGCCTATACTTTATATAAGTTATACCTACACTTTATGTAGGTTAAGCCTATACTTTATATAAGTAACACCTATACTTTATGTAGGTTATGCCTATCCTTCAAAGGCTTTAGCTGCATTTATATATAAAAAAAGCTGTTTTTAATGATCGTTCAACGGCAATCCTTGTGCTTGCCAGTCTTTCCAGTTAATGTAC
This sequence comes from Flavobacterium psychrotolerans, assembly GCF_003097635.1. Classification (GTDB taxonomy): domain Bacteria; phylum Bacteroidota; class Bacteroidia; order Flavobacteriales; family Flavobacteriaceae; genus Flavobacterium; species Flavobacterium psychrotolerans. The sequence goes on along the minus strand of NZ_QCZI01000008.1, from coordinate 91,467 downwards.
TCTGGAGCCACACGATGTTCTTCCATGGTGATGCAGTCTTCTACTGGGCAAACCAATTTACATAAATTACAACCCACGCATTCTTCTTCTTTAACGGTATAATTGTTATGAGGATTCCCTTTCTCAATATTGATGGATTGGTGAGAGGTGTCTTCACAAGCAATGTAACACAAGCCACAGTGAACGCATTTGTCTTGGTCTATTTTAGCAATATGGTGATAGTTGATGTCCAAATCTTCCCAATGGGTGATTTTTTCTACTGATTTTCCGATGAAATCTGTTGTTTTTTCGTATCCTTTTTCATCCATCCAATTGCTCAATCCTTCACACAAATCTTCCACTATTCGGAAACCGTGCGTCATGGCCGCAGTGCAAACTTGTACCGAAGTAGCTCCCAAAAGCATAAACTCCGCTGCGTCTTTCCACGTACTAACCCCGCCAATTCCGGAAATAGGCACTCTTGATGCTACGGGATCTTGAGATACTGTAGTCAACATTTTTAAAGCGATTGGTTTCACGGCTGGACCGCAATAGCCTCCAAAAACACTTTTCCCGGCCACGTACGGATTGGGCACTAAAGTATCCAAATCGATACCCGTTACACTTTGAATCGTGTTGATTAAACTCAAGGCATTAGTTCCGCCTTCTACTGCGCCACGTGCTGTTGGTACAACGGAGTGTACGTTAGGAGTTAATTTTGTGATCACGGGGATCGTCGCTTTTTCCATAACCCATTCCACCACCATTTTAGCAATGGCAGGATCTTGGCCTACGGCAGCTCCCATTCCTCGTTCAGTCATTCCATGCGGGCAACCAAAATTCAATTCAAATCCCATCGCCCCGGCGTCTTCACATTTCATAATGAGTTCATGCCAAGATTTACGATCGTTATCCGCCATTAGCGAAACAATCATCGCACGATCGGGAAACATTTTTACAACTTCTAAAATTTCTTTCAGGTTAATTTCTAAAGGTCGGTCGCTGATTAATTCAATATTATTGAATCCCATCATGCGTTTTCCTCCATAATTTACAGAAGAGTAACGAGAAGAAACATTTTTTACTTGAGACCCTAAGGTTTTCCATACTACCCCGCCCCAACCTGCTTCAAAGGCACGAACGACATTAATTAGTTTATCTGTAGGTGGCGCACTGGCCAGCCAAAAGGGATTTGGTGATTTTATTCCTAAAAAATCGGTGGATATATCTGCCATGTTTTTATTTTTTTAATGTTGAATTATTTAATTAATAGAAAGAAAATCCATGATTGATTTTGCACCGTCTTTTCCAGCTTGTACTGCATCGACTACTTCTCTTCCGCCATTCACGCAATCGCCTCCGGCAAAAATGCCTTCTAAATTGGTAAGAGATTTGTCTTTCACGTCGATTTTTCCTTTGCTGTTTTCTATTTTATTGCTGTTGACCAATGTTTCAAAAGGCATTTGTCCTGCCGCTTTGATGATCATGTCTACGTCCAGCGTAATGGTTTCCCCGGTTGCAACTGGACTTCTTCTGCCACTGGCATCAGGCTCGCCCAATTTCATCGTGTTGCAAACCAATTGGGTTACTTTTCCGCCCACGCCAAGCACTTCTTTCGGAGAAGCTAACCAAATGATGTTGCATCCATCCAGTTTGGCGATGTTCAACTCATGCTCGGTACACGGCATTTCTTCTTGTGTTCTTCTGTAAAGTAAAGTAACGTCCTTTGCTCCCAATCTTTTGGCTTGTGTAGCGGCATCAATAGCTGTCATACCCATTCCGATAACGGCCACTTTATCTCCCACGGCAATCGACGAATAATCGTTGGTTCTTAATTCATAAATAAAATTAATCGCATCAATAACCCCGTCCAAATGTTCTCCTGGAATTTCAAGTTGTCTGGCTAAACCTACTCCAAAAGCCATATATACCGCATCATAGTTGCGTTGCAATTCTTCCACCGTAATGTTTTTTCCTAACTCTTGGTTGTATTTGATGTCAATGCCTCCAATTGAAGTAATATAGTTTACCTCATCTTCACAAAATTCTGGCGTTACTTTGTAAGCGGCTATTCCGTAAGTCATCAATCCGCCCCCTTTACTTTCTTTTTCATAAATAGTGACATCCACTCCTTCTCTGCTCAAGGTGTGCGCACAACTTAATCCAGCAGGTCCCGCACCAACAATAGCCACGCGTTTCCCCGTAGATGGTTTGCGTTCAAACAACTGCCATTTATTATCCATTGCTTTTTCGGTAGCATAGCGTTGTAATTTGGCAATATGAATTGGCGTTTCGTGCATGAAATTATACACACAGGCTCCTTCACATAATTTTTCAACCGGACACACTTTACTACAGCCCGCACCCATGATGTTGGATGAAAAAATAGTATGTGCCGAACCTTTCAGGTTGTCTGTGGCGATTTGTTTGATAAATTTCGGAACGTTAATAGACGTTGGACACGATTTCATGCACGGAGGATCGTAACAAAATAAACAACGGTTGGCTTCTATCAATGCAGCATCTTGTGTTTCAAATGGCGGATGAATATCCGAAAAATTCAGCTCGTATTCTGGAGCGGTTAAGTGATTGTTTTTTATACTCATATTCTTCTAGTTTAAATTTTTTTGGTGGTATCTTTTTATGTGTTTGTATTAAGGTGCTGTAATTTCAGCATAGGTTTCGGGTCTTCGGTCGCGATAGAATTGCCATTTGCTTCTAACCTCATCAATTAAATCCAAATCGAATTCGGTTACCAACAATTCGTCTTTGTCTTCCGAAGCACAAGCGATGATTTGCCCAAGTGGATTCACGAAATAAGACGTTCCGTAAAAACGGCCCAAGTTCCATGGTTTCTCTTCCCCAACCCGGTTGATGCATCCCATAAAATAGCCATTGGCCACGGCATGCGCTGGTTGTTCCAATTTCCAAAGATATTGGGATTGTCCCACGGTAGTGGCAGATGGATTAAATACAATCTCCGCTCCGTTTAACCCTAAACATCGGGCGCCGTCAGGAAAATGACGGTCATAGCAGATGTAAACGCCCACTTTGGCGTACTTGGTTTGGAAAACAGGGTAGCCCAAATTCCCTGGCTTGAAGAAAAACTTCTCCCAGAAACCGCCCGTTTGCGGAATGTGATTTTTGCGGTATTTTCCCAGATAGGTTCCGTCAGCATCAATAACGGCGGCTGTATTGTAATATACTCCAGCCTGTTCTTTTTCATATATCGGAACAACAATTACCATGTTGTATTTTTTGGCATAGACTTGCATGCGTTCTGTTGTAGGGCCTGGAACCGTTTCTGCCGATGCGTACCAAGCGCTGTCTTGTCCCGGGCAAAAATAGGGTGTGTTAAAAATTTCCTGAAAACACAAGATTTGAACGCCTTGCCTTCCCGCTTCTTCAATATACGGAATGTGTTTCTGCATCATTGCTTCCATGATTTCAGCAATCGTCCCTTCACCTTCCGTTTTCGCCAAACTCAATTGAATGAGTCCTGATTTTACTATTCGTGCCATCGTATATTATTTTAGGATTGCGATTTATATTTTTCCCTCTACTTTATTTCTCTTGATAAAACGGCCATATCCTTTAGCCACTTTGCATTCATTGTTATCAATAACCACTTGACCTCTAAGTAAAACGGTTTTTACTTTTCCGGTTAATTCCCAACCTTCATAGCCGCTGTAATCCACATTCATGTGATGCGTTTTGGCAGACAGCGTGTGTTTTTCATTGGCATCAAATAAAATAATATCAGCATCGCTACCTACAGCAATCGTTCCTTTTTTAGGGAACATCCCGAATATTTTGGCAGCATTCGTACAGGCCACTTCAACATATTTATTCAAGGAAATTTTTCCCTTATTCACGCCTTCACTGAAAAGCAATTCCATACGGTTTTCTACTGCGGGATGGCCATTCGGAATTTTAGAAAAATCGTCTACACCTATCAGTTTTTGTTCCCACATGAATGGGCAATGGTCGGTTGCTACCACATTCACCAATCCTTGATTCAAACCCGCCCATAGGGTTTCTTGGTCTTTCTTTTCCCGCAATGGCGGACTCATGACCCATTTCGCCCCTTCAAAATTTTGTTCATATAAAGAAGCATCCAAAATCAAATATTGAATACAAGTTTCCACAAACACGTTTTGATTTCTTTTAGTAGCGTCTCTTACTGCATTCAATGCCCCTTCACAAGTTAAATGCACAATGTAGCCCGGACAGCCGGTATAGTTGGCCATATCGGTAAATCGTCCGCTTGCTTCAGATTCGGTTACTTCGGGTTGGGATAAATAATGATATAGTGGAGAAAGTTTCCCTTCGGCTCTGTGCTTGGCAATCAAAAAATCAATCATGTCCCCATTGGTCGCATGCACATTAATCAAACCGCCGTGTTTCTTTACTTCCTGCATCAGGCCAATCATCTGGCTGTCATCAATCATCAAAGCGCCTTTGTAGGCCATGAACGTTTTGAACGAGGTGATACCTTCCTCTTCTATAAAATGTTGGATTTCTTTCTTGGTGTCATTATTAAAATCGGTCACTGCCATGTGAAAACTGTAATCGCCCACGGCATTGTTGTCGCTTCTTCCTTTCCATTCCTCTAAGGCCGATTGCAAACTTTTACCCTGTTTTTGCAATATAAAATCAATCACCATGGTGGTTCCTCCAAAGAGAGCCGCACGGGTTCCGGTTTCATAATTATCACTGCTGGAGGTACCCATAAATGGCATGTCCAAATGCACATGCGGATCAATTCCGCCTGGCATCACCAGTTTTCCTGTGGCATCAATTTCTGTATCGGCATTAACCTTTAAATTTTTCCCAATCGCGCTGATGGTTTCGCCTTCTATAAAAATATCAGCCACATAATCGTCCGTGGCAGTAATTATTCTTCCGTTTTTTATTAAAATACTCATGTTATTATTTTTTATTTTTCATTAATCCCCAATACACAATTCCGCTAATTCCGAATCCCACAAACCAGGCATAATGGTATAATCCCGAAATCCATTCTGGGAAAGCATCCATTGGCACCACTTGAATTGTGGTCAGGAAACCAGGTATATTCGGCACAATCCCAATCAGTAAAGCGAGGATTGCATTTCTGTTAAATCCATTTGAAAAACTGTAAATCCCAGTATTGTCATACAAATCATCCAAAATCAATAATTGTTTTCGGATGAAATAATAATCCACAATCATGATGCCTCCAACAGGACCCAACAGACTGGAATAGCCTACCAACCAAGTAAAAATATACCCCGTTGGGTCGGCAATTAGTTTCCAAGGAAAAATTAAAATTCCAATTATCCCCGTGATGTATCCTCCTTTTCTAAAATCGATTTTTGATGGGGCAAAGTGCGCAAAATCATTGGCTGGACTCACAATATTAGCAGCGATATTCGTGGCCAAGGTTGAAAGGGCCACTGCAATCATGGCAATGCTCACCAAGAGTTTACTTTCAAATTTACTGGCTAAAATAACCGGATCCCAAATGGTTGTCCCAAAAACAATGGTCGTTGCCGATGTAACCACGACACCCACAAAGGCAAATAGGGTCATCGAAGTTGGCAATCCATAAATTTGTCCTTTTATCTGTGCGTTTTGGGATTTGGCATATCGGGTAAAATCGGGAATATTTAAGGAAAGTGTCGCCCAAAACCCCACCATGCCCGTTAAGGCAGGGAAGAAGAAATGAAAGAAATCCGTCGTGTTCGTGAATTTGGATGGTGTTTGTAAAATGGGTCCTAAACCGTGAGCGGCATTAATGGCCCAAAACAACAACGCCAAGGCCGCCACCGGCAAAAAGAAGGCTTTAAAAACCAATAATTTCCTAATACTGTCCACGCCCAAAAACACCACATACATATTAACGAGCCAAAACACCACAAAACAAATCGCGGGACCGGTTTGTAACCCCCAAGTATCGGGGAAAACTTGGGGTAACGTTTCCAAAGACGGCATCCATAACCGCGCCATCTGAAAAATTGCGAAACCGCCTATCCACGTTTGAATCCCAAACCAGCCGCAAGCAACAATGGCTCGCAACAAAGCAGGAATGTTAGCTCCTTTGGTCCCAAAACTGGCTCTAGCAAATACTGGAAAAGGAATCCCGTATTTGGCTCCCGCATGACCGTTTAACAGCATCGGAATTAAAACAATGGTATTTCCCAAGAAAATAGTTAAAATGGCTTGCCACCAATTCATCCCACCTTGAATCAAAGAACTTGATAACATATAAGTAGGGATACAAAGGCTCATGCTAATCCATAAGGCTGCATAATTCCAGGTACCCCAAGTTCTTCGATGCTCTGGAATAGGAGCCAAGTCTTTACTATACAACGAAGAATTCGTGTTTTTTAGGTTATTGTCAGTCAAAAGTTGGGGTGGTATTTAATAGTTTTTTACCTCGTTCCCATTTATAAAAGCAAGGGAAAGTGGTGTTGTCCTCATAGTAATCTTGAATAAATAGGATAATGACAAAGCACTACCCACCGTTGGACTCCCAACATTGCTGCTGCAGACCAATAAATTGAGTTTATGAATTGCTAAACATTCCATCTATTCTATACTTATTCTGTAAAAATTTTCAATAAAAATAGTGACTATTTTGATATAAACAAGTTTTTTTTGATAAATAATTCAAAACGCTCTTGGAAATCAATTGTTATAAAATTATGAATTGCCATAAAAAAAGCATGAAAAACAAACAAATCCTCTTCTGAAAATCGCTATTTTTTCCTGTAGAAAAAATATCCTCCATATATAGCAAAAATCCTATCTTTGATAAAAATTCTCACATGAAAAAGATAGTGTTCCTATTCCCTGTGCTATTACTCCTCAATTGCAACAAAGCTGAAAACGTCACCCCGCCCGTTAACAATCCACTCAAAACAGAACTGTTTAACCTCAACGACGTGCCATCTATAACTCTAGAATTTACTCTTGACGACTGGAACAAATTACTTGTAAATTATGACCTTAACCCTAAAAACGAAAAAAAAGTGGTCTCTCATTTTTCATTTACCCTTAACGGATCAACAGTAGAGCTAGACAGTATTGGGCTCAAAATGAGGGGTAACACTAGCCGCCGCCGTCCCGAAGGCGACACGGGACAACTGCACAATGCCACCAATCCCGATTGGCACCACTGCCACTTTGCCCTTGACTTCTCTAAATTCAAAGGCGCTCAACGATTTGAAGGACTCAACAAAATCAACCTAAAATGGTTCAAGGACGATGCAACCTATACCCGAGAAATATACAGCTACGATCTTTTTAAACGTTACGGATGCTGGTTAGCCCCACGTGCCTCTTATTGCAAAGTCACCATCAAGGTAAAAGGCGACATCAAGCCGGCCTATTTCGGTGTATATGCCATGATTGAAAACATAGATGAGGATTATCTCGCCAAACACCAAGATCAGTGGGGAGCCACTACCGGGTTTCTTTGGAAAAACTACAATATTGGCAGTGCCAAAGCCGACTATGTATCTACGGCAAGTATGGGAATGGAAGACGTGAAAATGGATCCCTCGCTTTCGCAATACTACGCCTATGATTTAAAAACACGGGACACCGAATTAGCTGCTGCCAAAGTAGAACTCACACAATTCATCACCGACCTTAATACTAAAACTGGTGCCGTTTTTCAAAACTGGATTGCCCAAAAAATGGACGTCAATCTCTTTCTAAAAACATATGCCACCAATGTTATCCTTGGTATGTGGGACGATTACTGGGTCAACTGCAACAACTTTTATTTCTATTTTGCACCCAACGGGAAAGCCTATTTCATCCCTATTGATTACGACAATTCCTTGGGGACTTCTCAAATCCTGGCCAATTCCGGAACCCAAAACCCACTCACTTGGGGTAACATGACCCAAAGGCCTTTAATTACTAAAATCCTGGCCATACCCCAATATCAAGCGCTGTACAAAAGCTACATTAAGGAACTCGTCAACCCCAACAATGACCTTTTTTCCTCAGGAAAAAGTATTAGCCGCATACAGATTTGGCAAAACAAAATTGCCAATGGCGTCTCTAACGACACCGGTGAAGATATGGCCTTGGAAGATATACCCGCTTACTGGGGCAACCAACCCAATTACCGCTTGAAGTCTGGCAACGCTCAAGGTGGCAGCAATGGCGCTGCTAATTATTTTACGACACGAACCGCAACCATTCCGTGGTAAAATAAAATCACTTATAGTTCTAAAAAAAACATCCAAAAGCTAGGTGTTCAGTTTTTTTATGCTTTGGAATTGAAGTATTTTAAAAAAAGGGAAAAAGAGTTCCCTTAAATTGTTCTTCGTAAGATTTTTTTGTTTCTTTATGGATGGGATTCAAAATTTACTTTTAGATTTGTAAAGTGACTGTATATAAACACTAGGCTATTTATGAGAACTAAAAAACAAAAAGCATTTCTAATCGCTAAAATAGTTAGCGTCTTTTTTGTATTAGTTATTGTTGGACTTTTTGTCTTTCGTGATGCGCTTTTACAGAAGACGTTGGTTAGCATTTCACGAAAAATGGAACAGGATTTCAATAGTTCTTTTTCTGTAAAAAAGGCCATCTTTGTTGGTGTTACGGGTGTGGAAATGGATGATGTTTTATTAGTTCCCAAAAATGCGGACACGCTATTTCGGATTGAAAACATAAAAACAAGGATAAGTTTTTGGCATTTGCTTACAGGTACCATTCGGTTGGAAAGCTTGGATGCAAAAAATGGATATGTACAATTAGTAAAAAACGAAAACGGTCGCAATTTTGACGCTTTCTTGCTTAAAAAAAAGGATTCAACAAATACTGGTGATAAACCCAATTACGCCAAATTAGCTTATAGGATATTGAATAGAGCCTTAAACCTCGTGCCAACCGACATGCGTTTAGAAAACCTCTCGTTGCGAATGAACGATATGGGGCACAAATCGACTATAAGTCTTCAAAAATTGGAATTAGTTGATAAAAAATTGGAGTCTTCAATACAAGTTCAAACCAATACTTTTAACCAACGATGGAAAATAAAAGGAATTGCAGATCCAAGAAACAAACAAACGGATATCCGATTTTTTAATATTGATACGGGAAAAATTAAAGTTCCTTATTTTGATGAACGCTACAACATAAAATCCAGTTTCGATTCGATTCGATTGAATGTTTCCAATATTGATATGGATAATGGGGAATTGCACATTGATGGTTTTACCTCAATTTCAAATTTTACAGTAAATCATCATAAAATTGCCAGTAAAGACGTAGTAATAAAGAATGCCCGTTTTGATTATCATTTGTTATTTGGGGAAAATTTCATTGCAGTGGATAGCAGTTCGACGGTACTATTAAATCAAATAAAAGTCAATCCCTATGTTTCGTATACTAATGAAACGGATAAAATTTATACCTTAAAAATGACGATTCCAAAAATGAAAGCACAAGATTTCATTTCTTCTCTGCCGGAAGGATTATTTACTCATTTTAAGGGTATGGAAGCTAATGGGAATTTTGATTATCATTTGGATTTTGTCTTTAATAAAAATAAGCCAAATGCGGTAGTTTTTGACAGTAAACTCAATAAAGAAAATTTACAAATCACAAAATATGGCGAAGCCAACATAGACAAACTTAATGGTGAATTTGTATATCGGGCAATAATTAATAATGTTCCACAGCGCCCTATTTTAGTGGGTTCTGGCAATCCTAATTATACGCCTTTAAGCCGAATTTCCCCGTATTTAAGAAAATCGGTGCTCACTACCGAAGATCCATCTTTCTTTTCGCACAAGGGATTTATTAATGAAGCATTCAAGCAATCGATTGTGAAAAACATCCGGACCAAGAAATTCTCCCGTGGCGGAAGCACCATCAGCATGCAATTGATAAAAAATGTTTTTCTTACCCGTGAAAAAACGTTATCCCGAAAACTGGAAGAGATTTTGCTGGTTTACATCATGGAAAACAACAAAATTGTGAGCAAAGAACGCATGCTTGAGGTTTATTTTAATATTATTGAATGGGGACCCAACGTGTATGGTATTGGAGAAGCGTCTTCGTTTTATTTTCAAAAAAGCCCTTCGGAATTAACGCTAAACGAATGCTTGTATTTAGCCAACATTATTCCGAGTCCACGAAAGTTCATGTATCAATTCAATAGCGAAGGAAATCTAAAATCATTTGCCGTCAATAGAGACAAACAACTCAAAAGGTTGATGATGCGAAGGGGAATTATCGTAAGCGAAGACACCATTTATCAAATGCCAATCCTGATAACTGGTTCGGCCAGATCATATATAAAAACTAAGGTTGAGGAGGTTCCAACGGAGATTGAACAGCCCACTTCAATTGAAGAATTTGATTTTTAATTCCATTTTGGCTTTTTAATTTTTTTTATAGTTAATTCATTATTAATGAATTAACTATTTTTTTTGGTTTTGATTATCTTTATGATATGGAATCATAAAAACTTTAGAATGAAAACTGTTTCTATTTTTTTAGTATTGCTTATTCCTTTATTTTTATGTTCTCAAATTGTTGGAATTCAATCTTTTGCAACTGGATTTACAAGTCCCATAGAAGTTGCCCATCCTGAAGGAGATTCCCGATTATTTATCGTGGAACAAGGGGGGAAAATAAAGATTTTAAATTCAAATGGAGAAACTAATATAAAGTCATTTCTAACGCTTACGACCTCTACGATATCTACAGGAGGCGAAAGAGGCTTGCTTGGTTTGACATTTCACCCAAAATACAGTACCAACGGTTATTTTTATGTGAATTACACCAATATCTTTGGAAATACTGTGATTGCCAGGTATTCGGTATCTACTGATCCAGATGTGGCTGATGCCTCAAGCGGGACTATTTTGCTAACTATAAACCAGCCGTTTGCGAATCATAACGGAGGAAGTGTCAAATTTGGCCCCGACGGTTACTTATATATAGGAATGGGTGATGGAGGTAGTGCCGGAGACCCCGGAAACAGAGCCCAAAACCCTAATGAATTGCTTGGGAAAATGCTCCGCATCGATGTGGATTCCGATTTTCCATATGGAATTCCGCCCACCAATCCTTTTGTGGAATCTCTATCTTTTCGCAAAGAGATTTGGGCAATTGGACTGCGAAATCCTTGGAAATTTTCATTCGATAAATCAAATGGCGATTTGTGGATTGCTGATGTGGGACAAAATCAAATTGAAGAAATCAATAAAGTAAGTTCCACCGTTGCCGGACTCAATTATGGATGGAATTGTTATGAGGGAAATAGTGTTTATGCGGGCTGTACAGCACTGCCCATTACCTATACCTTTCCTTTGGCTCAATATACGCACAGTTTTGGATGTTCGATTACTGGCGGTTATGCTTATGCAGGTACCACTTATCCTAACTTTCAAGGGAAATATTTCTTTGCCGATTATTGCAGCAATAAAATAGGAATGTTGGATTCTTCAGGAACAATTGTATGGTCTACAGCATTTAAGGGAACTAGTTTTGCCACTTTTGGAGAAGACTATGCTGGGGAACTTTATATTGCTGGATCTGCAGATGGAGTCATTTATAAAATTATCGACACTTCTCTTGGCGTAAATGGGTTTCACAATAAAAAAATTGAACTGTATCCAAACCCAGCCACTACCGAATTTTTCATACAAACAAAAGCGGTTCATTTACCCGCGTTTATTACAATTTCTGACGTTACCGGAAAACTTTTACTGTACGAGTCACTGGAGGCGGAAACAAGTTCAATCTCGATTTCAACTTTACAGAGTGGATTTTATTTGGTAAATATTAAGAGTAACAATGGAGAGAATTTCAGTTCGAAATTGACAATTAAGCAGTCTTTTTAAGATAAATTTAAGGTGCGGGATCTGGAATTACATTTTGAACCTTTTCTATTTCACGCAAAATATCTTCTGATAAAAGTACCTCAATTGATTTGATGTTTTCCTCTAGTTGTTTCAAAGTTGTTGCTCCAATGATGGTGCTAGTCACAAAAGGCTGTTGGTTTAAAAAAGCCAAGGACATTTCAGTCAACGTCAAGCCATTTTTGCTTGCGATTTCCTGATACAATCTTGTGGCTTCGGCACACTGGGCGCTGTTATATCTTGAAAATTGCGGAAACAATTTGATTCTGGAGTTGGGATGTTCTTTTCCGTTCAAAAATTTCCCGGATAAAACCCCAAAAGCTAATGGGGAATAGGCTAACAAACCCACATTTTCTCTTAGGCAAACTTCGGCAGAACCATTTTCGAAAAGCCTGTTTAACAAAGAATAAGGGTTTTGAACCGTTTTTATTCTTGGTAAATTATGATGTTTGTTTTCTTCCAGAAAACGCATTATACCCCAAGGCGTTTCATTAGAAAGGCCAACATGATTTATTTTTCCTTCTTTTATAAAACGGTCTAAAGTTTCTAAAACTTCATGAATGTTATCTTCCCAAGCATCATTTTGCACTTTGAAACCACGTTGCCCGAAAAAATTGGTTTTTCGTTCTGGCCAATGCAATTGATACAAATCGATATAGTCCGTTTGTAATCGGGTTAGACTTTTTTCAATAGACAGGGCGATACTTGCAGACGAAAAATCCATGTTTTCTCTAATATATGACAAACCGGGATTTGGCCCTGCTATTTTAGAGGCTAAGATTACTTTATCTCTATTTCCTGATTTTTTAAACCAGGTTCCAATGATTTTTTCGGTACTTCCATAAGTTTCTTTTCTGCCAGGAACCGAGTACATTTCGGCAGTATCAATAAAATTAATGCCGTTTGCTAATGCAAAATCCATTTGGGCATGACCATCGGCCTCCGTGTTTTGTTCACCAAAAGTCATGGTTCCGAGGCAAATTTTACTTACTTCTATATTTGTGTTGGGCAGGATAGTATATTTCATTTTTAAGGTGCTAAAATTCTATGGTTTTGAATCGCAAAGATAAAGTTTAGATAACAGGTCTGGTTTTTGTTAACATTTTTTTGGTATCGTTTGATCACTTTCGTTTACAAAAAAGGTTCAAAGTTTAAACTCTGAACCCGATTGTTTTGTAATGGAATTGCTGTTCAAATAGTGCTACAACTCATTCAACATCTTAGATATTTCATCCAGTTTTGGGGTCAAAATAATTTCGATTCTCCTGTTTTTAGCTTTTCCGTCAGGTGTTGCGTTGCTGGCTAAAGGTGCAAATTCACTTCTTCCCGCAGCAGTTAAATTTTGTTTGTTGATGGTTTTGTTTTCTCCCAAAACATTCACGATAACGGTTGCCCTTTTGGTGGATAAATCCCAGTTATCAGCGATAGGGCCGCTACCGCCATAAGCGTCATCATCGGTATGTCCTTCTATGAGAACCGAAATGTCCGGGTTTGCAGCAAGCACTTTTCCTACTTCAACAACAGCACGTCGTCCTTCTGCCCCAACGGCCCAACTTCCGGAACTGAACAGCAGTTTGTTTTCCATGGAAACGTACACTTTTCCGTTTTTTTGTTGCACAGTCAATCCTTTTCCTTCAAAACTATTCAGCGCTTTGGAGAGTGTTTCTTTCAGTTTTTTCATGCTGGCATCCTTGGCGGTCATCAAACTTTCCAGCTCGGACAATCGTTGGGAACTGGCTTGTAAATCGCCTTTTAATTTGTTCCATCTTTCTTGCTCATTGGCTAGTGCTTTTTGCTTTAATTCTAATTGCGCCAACAGTTCGCGGTTTTTATTCATGTTGGTTTCTAAAGCTTCGTCACTGTTTTTTTCTAAGGCATTGTAGGACGCCTGAAGTGTTTTTAGGTTTTTGTCGGAAGCAGTGTAATCGGACAATAATTTGTCTCGTTCCGATTTGGTTTTGCCTAATTCTGATTGTAAAGCGGTATTGGCTAAATCCAACTCGTTTTTAGCTTTCGTGCAATCCTCGCCTTCATCCTGTAATTTCCGATTTTCTTTTTTTAAGTCGGTGTATTTGTTTTCTAAATCGGTGTACACTTTTTTAGAGACGCAGGATGCCGTCAAGGCTAAAACGACGATTGCGGTGGAGATTTTTTTAATCATATTTTTAAATTTTAATTCAGGTTTAATGTCAAAAATTATTCAATTTCTACCAATGCAGGACAATGGTCAGAATGTTTGGCTTCCGGTAAAATTACGGCTCTGGTGATTCTGTCTTTTAAGCTTTCGCTAACCAAACAATAATCGATGCGCCATCCTTTATTGTTTCCTCTGGCTCCCGCACGATAGCTCCACCAGGTATAGTTGTGTGGTTCTTTATTAAAAAGTCGGAAACTGTCTATGAATCCGGTTTTCATAAACCCATCGAGCCAGGCTCTTTCCTCCGGTAAAAATCCGGAAACAGTTTTATTGCGAACAGGGTCGTGAATGTCAATCGCTTCGTGGCAAATGTTATAATCCCCACAAATAATGAGATTGGGGATTTCTTTTTTCAGCTCGTTGATATACTTTTGAAAGTCATCCATGAACATGAATTTGTGGTCTAATCTTTCAATATTTGTACCTGAAGGCAAATACAAACTCATAACGGAAAAATCATCGAAATCAATGCGAAGATTTCTACCTTCAAAATCCATGTGATCTATTCCAGTGCCAAAAACGATATTGTTGGGTTTTACTTTTGATAAAATGGCCACTCCACTGTATCCTTTTTTTGTTGCCGGAAACCAGTAATGATAAGGGTATCCTGCAAGTTCTATATCTAAGGTTGGGATTTGTTCTGGAGTTGCTTTAATTTCCTGAAGGCAAATTACATCGGGGTTTGCTTGTTGCAACCAGTCGATGAATCCTTTAGATATTGCGGCTCGAATTCCGTTTACATTGTAGGAGATGATTCTCATTATCGATTTTTTTTTGTGTTTTATATATGTAAAAATTATTTTGACTTTGTCATATATAGAATCGCCTTTTTATTGGTGTTTGCTCACGCAAACAGTTTGTTAATAGCGATTTCAAAAGTAATGAAAAATAAAAAGCATACCGCAAAAAAACAAAGAAAATCAGACGGTGCCATTGTCAGATAATGGAGTTTTTTTCTATCTTTGCCCATCGTCAAATAAACAAAAACTACATGGGTTTAGTAACCGCTAAGGAAGTCGCAAAAGCAATAAATACCGACAAATATGGGGTTTTCGGAACTTTTTCGGGCTGGCTCTTGATGAAAGTGCTGAAAATTTCTACCTTGAATAAAGTTTATGACAGAAACAAGCATTTGAAAGATCTTGACTTCCTGAATGCTATTTTGGAAGACCTGCAAATAAAATTCGAAATTCCGGAGGAAGACTTAAAACGCTTGCCTAAAGACGGGGCTTACATCACCATATCCAACCATCCCTTGGGAGGGATTGACGGAGTTTTGCTATTGAAATTAATGCTTGAACGGGAGCCCAATTTTAAAATCATTGCCAATTTCCTGTTGCATAGAATTGAGCCTCTGAAAAAATACATCATGCCCGTAAATCCTTTTGAAAACCATAAAGACGCTAAGTCCAGCGTGGTAGGCATTAAGGAAACGTTGCGCCATTTAAGCGACGGAAAACCGTTGGGAATGTTTCCTGCCGGTGAAGTTTCTACTTATAAAGACGGAAAATTGATGGTTGACAAACCGTGGGAAGAAGGTGCGATTAAAGTAATTAGAAAGGCCCAAGTTCCCGTAGTTCCCATTTATTTTCATGCTAAGAACAGCCGATTGTTTTATTTGCTTTCCCAGATAGGAGGGACGCTTCGTACGGCAAAATTACCGTCTGAAGTCTTTAGCCAAAAACACCGAGTGATTAAAGTTCGTGTTGGAAAGCCCATTTCGGTAAACGAACAAAACGAATACAAAACCATCGAGGAATATTCGGAATTTTTAAGAAGAAAAACCTACTTGCTGGCCAATCCTTTTGAAAAAGAAAGCAAGTTGTTGCCTACTCCAAATCTAAAAATTTCCAAGAGCCCAAAACAAATTGTTACTGCGGCAAGTCAGGACAATATGATTGAAGAAGTAGACTTATTGCGCGCTTTGGATTGTAGGCTGTTGCAAAGTAAAAATTACGAAATTTTCTTTTCGGAAGCATCCAAGATACCTAACATTCTCCATGAAATTGGAAGATTACGTGAAATCACTTTTAGGGAAGTGGGAGAAGGAACGAATGAATCTATAGATTTAGACAAGTTTGATCAGTATTATGACCACCTATTTTTATGGGATGATGATGCCAAAAAAATTGCGGGTGCTTATAGAATGGGATTGGGTTCCAAAATTTTCCCCAAACATGGGATTGAAGGTTTTTATTTGAACGACCTCTTTCGGTTTGAACCTGAATTGTATGACATGATGCATAAATCCATTGAGATGGGTCGTGCCTTTATCGTCAAAGAATACCAGCAAAAACCGATGCCTCTTTTCCTGCTTTGGAAGGGAATCATTCATACCACATTGCGTTATCCGGAACATAAATTCTTGCTTGGAGGCGTGAGCATCAGCAACCAATTCTCTGATTTTTCAAAATCGTTGATGATTGAATTTATGAAATCGAATTATTATGATCCCTACATTGCGCAATATATTCATCCCAAAAAGGAATATAAAGTAAAATTGAAAGATGCCGATAAGGACTTTGTTTTTGATGAAGCCGAATCGGATTTGAACAAATTTGACAAAATCATTGATGAACTCGAACCGGGAATTTTGCGTTTGCCTGTTTTAATTAAAAAATACATCAAGCAAAATGCGCGAGTGGTTGCTTTTAACGTCGATCCGTTGTTCAATAATGCGATAGACGGTTTAATGTACATTCGTATTGCCGATATTCCTGAAAGCACCATGAAACCGGTAATGGAAGAGTTTCAGGCAGAATTGGAGCGGAAATTAGCGGAGAAAGGGGAGGGTTGATTTTGACTGTTATACTCATAATAAAGAAGGGGCAAATTTAGAAATTTGCCCCTTCTTTATTTTAAAACCAACCTCTTTTATTGGTTTGATAAATATGATAAAACTCTTCGTCCGATTTTGTGAGATAAATTATTCCTTCAATAAATGGAACAATTCCTGCAATGCCACAAGTTACAATGGATAAAATGATTTGTATAATTCCTTCCTTCGTGTATCCCAGAATAAATTTATGAATCCCTAAAGAGCCGAAAATAAGGGCTAAAACGCCGGCTACTATTTTTTTGTTTTCGGGCTGAAAATCAGTTTGGGGTTTATTCCAGTCTTCTTGTTTTGAATTTTCCATACGTTTCTTTTTTATTTTATAAAAATAGGGATTATTTGGTTTGAATTGTTAATTCCCTTTCCAGTTTTAAATGTTTTGCCTTAATTGTATTGACAATATCCTCAGTGAAGTGTTCTTTCGTACTAAAAAACTCCGCAAATGCCTTCCTTTGCAGATGTTTAATTTTAAATAAAAGTATAAAAAAATTCCGCAAAGTCAGGAGACATTTGCGGAGCTTTTCATAGGAACTCTTTGCGGAGCGGGGTTATCTTTTCTGATATAATTAATTTATTGACAAAGCCATATGAAGTATATATTAGGAGTATTGTCATTAAAACAACTTTAACTTTTAAATTTTTCATTATTCAAATAAACTATTGCTGTTTTAAATATATTATAGTTTCCATTCTTCCAACAGGAGTTAATGATAAAATATTACTATTATTTTCATTAATACCATTTATATACTCGCAATATTCCGATTGATCGTTTCCATCGATAATTTTTAAAATTAAATCTCCATTGGATAAAGTTTCTCCTCCACATTCATTAGAAATACTATACAAATCATCCGATTCTAAAATATTATTTATATATGTTTTAACGTGACCATCATTAGTAAACTCTCGCTTATTATTTTGTTCATTTTCCATTATCCAAACACCTAAAATTTCTTGTTCAGGAGAAATAGATTGTGTTTTAGAAACCTTCAAGTTGTTACAATTCTTTATAAACCCAAAAGTCACTAAACAACTCATTACTAATATTGTTACCAATAAATATTTATTTTTCATTTTCATGTTTTTATATATTAACAATTTATTTTATTTTTTGCGCTTTCGAAAAAGCTCTCTCTTTTATCTAATGCTTTTAATCCTGAATTAATTTTTTTTGTCACATCTTTAACACTTGTATTAGCATCGATTGTCATCTTATCTAAAACCCGATATTTAAAATACCACATTGCACTTAAAACACTGTGCAATCCAGATGAAATATTATCAGGTTCTTGATAAAAATTACTAAGCCCAATTCTTGTCAAATAATTATGATATCCTTCATAATTAGACCTTCCTGTTAATTGCATAAAACCTCTACCTCTAAATGTCCAGCCGTCCCCAGCTCCGCAAAGTTTTCTATTGTACCGAAGTGCTCCGCAAATGCCCCTGCTCCGCAAAGAGTTGAATGATAACACTACGCTCCGCAAATGTCTCCTGACTTTGCGGAACAACATCAATCATACTGCTATTTTACAATTGAATTTTAGCTTAAAACATTTACAAAAAATAGCTGAACCATCTCAACCTTATTTTATAGCTATTTTTTTCGAAGATACAATTTTTATAGAAAAATTCCGCAAAGTCAGGAGACATTTGCGGAGCTTCTCATAGAAACTCTTTGCGGAGCTGGGGAAAATATTAAAGCACACCATTTTTTAATTATAAATTGCCATAATCTTATCGACAATTACCTGTGCCAGTTTTTTGTGGCTTTCATAAGTCCAACCTGCAATGTGTGGCGTAAGAATAACATTGTCAGCATTTAATAAATATTGAAAAGCTTCAGGAATAGTTCCGTCTTGAAAAAGAGATTCAAAAGACCCTTTTTCGTATTCCAAAACGTCCAAACCTGCCCCCAGTATTTTTCCGGATTTTAACGCTTCGACCAAATCTGCCGTGACCACATTTTTACCGCGGGAAGTGTTGATGAGCCAAAACGGTTTTGCAAAAGCATTAATAAATGTGGCATTCACCATTTTGTCCGTTTCCGGAGTCCAAGGAATATGGAGACTCACGACATCTGCTTTTTGTTGCAATTCTTGAAGGGAAACTTGTTTCGCATTGACATCTCCAACATTTTCTAAAATATCATAACACAAGACTTCAACTTCAAAACCTCGTAGTTTTTTGGCAAATGATTTTCCCATATTGCCATAACCAATGATGCCTACGGTTTTTCCATCTAATTCATGACCGCGGTTGCTTTCGCGGTTCCATTGTCCTGATTTGATTTCGTTATTCGCCTTGGTAAGATTGTTGAAAAGGGACAATGCCATCCCTAATGCATGTTCGCCCACGGCATTGCTGTTGCCTTCCGGAGCGGCAATAAGTTGGATGTTTTTGCTTAAAGCATACTCACAATCGATACTTTCCAAGCCAGCACCCACGCGAGCGATGAATTGCAAATTAGTGGCTTTGTTTAAAAATGTTCTATCGATTTTGAATCGGCTGCGAATGACAATTCCTTGGTAATCGTGGATTTTTGCTTCAATTTCCGCTTTGGATGAGGTGAAATCTTTATGGTTCACAAACCCGGCTTGTTGCAACTGTTCCCAAAGCAAAGGATGGTTGCTGTCGATGTGGAGGATTTTTATGTTGGGTATTGGGTGTTGAGTGCTGGGAGCTGGCATGAATTCATTGGGATTTAGTGTTCTGCAAATACATGAATGTAAACGGAATTGCATTAGGGATGGCAGTGGAGCTCTTTTTTGAGGCGATTTTTATTCGCCTCAAAAAAAGCGGGAACGTACAGCCCGACCGAAGGGAATGCCCAAAAAAATTATCCCTTGATTTGTTTCAAAGAAGTTTTTATTCCTCTAATCAATGACGAACTGAATCCGTGCATTTCCATTTCGTTCAGTCCGGCAATGGTACAGCCTTGTGGCGTTGTAACCCGATCTATTAATTGTTCTGGATGTCCTTTTTCTTCCAAAAGCATTTCGGCGGCTCCTTTTACGGTTTGTGCAGAAATGGCCAAGGCAGTTTGCCAGTCAAATCCAATTTCGATTCCGGCTTGCATTGAAGCGCGAATGTATCGCAAGGCAAAAGCCGTCCCGCTAGCTGCCAAAACCGTGGCTGCATCCATTAATTTTTCGTCAATAATAGGCGCCGTTCCCAGTTCTTGGAATAATGCAACAACATTTTGCGCATTCTCTTTGTCTTTTTCCCGAAAAGCGATGCAGGTTGCCGATGCCCCGAACTGAGCCGCAATATTGGGCATGATTCGGATGGCGCTGTTTGAATCACCAATTTTATTTTGCAAATGCTCTACGGACAATCCGCTTACCGCCGATGCAATGGTTTTGTTGGAGATTTTTGGAAGTATTTCGCCTAAAACGGTATCCACTTGGTACGGTTTTATGGTAAGGATAATGAGGTCTGCTTCCTCTATTTGATGCGTGTTATCGGAAGAAACCGTAATGCCTAAATTTTCAAGATGCAGGATGCTTGCCGTGTTCCTTCTTGTTACGGTAACTTGGTTGTTTTTTGAAAATTTTGCAATTCCCAATGCTACGGAAACGCCTAAATTACCGCCTCCAATGATGTGTATTTTCATTTTTTGTATGTATTTTCCTCTCCCCAACCCTCTCCAAAGGAGAGGGAGCTGATATGGGAACGTGTTAGTTTTAAATTTATTTTATCTCTTTTTAATTAGAATCCTAAAATCATTTGTGCAATCCAAAAGTACAGAATTATTCCAAATACATCATTTGTAGTTGAAACAAATGGTCCTGTTGCTATGGCAGGATCGATTTTGTTTTTGTGCAGAAAAAGCGGAACCAATGTGCCCAAAGTCGCCGCAAATAAAATAACAACAATTATAGAAATGGAAATGGCCAAGCCCACTTGGTATTGCTGGTACATAAACGAGTGATAGCCCAGCAGCAACAAGGAAATTATGGTTCCCGAAATCATGGCAACGGCAATTTCTTTGCTGAAATAACTTCGACTGAATTTCTTCAAGGTTCCGTTAGCCAATCCTTGCACTACAATTGCGGAGGCCTGAACACCAATATTTCCAGCCGTTGCGGAAAGCAATGGTACAAAAATGATTAAGGTGGAATATTTCTGGAAAGCACTTTCGTTACTTTTTAATACAAACGATGCTATGATTTCAATAACCATTCCTATCAACAACCACGGCAAACGAGCTTTTGTGAGTTCTAGAATGCTGTCATTGGCCTCAACGTCTTGGGTGATACCGGCAGCCAACTGGTAATCTTTGTCGGCCTCGTCTTTAATTACGTCAAGGATATCATCAATGGTAATTCTGCCCACCAATCGTCCCAATTCATCTGTTACCGGAATGGCTTCCAAATCATATTTTTGCATAATTCGTGCCACTTCAACGTCTTCAGTGTCGACTTTTACGGAATTTAATTTTCTAATGTAGACTTCGCTAATGGGTGTTTTGGTAGAAGTTGTCAATAAATCTTTGAGGGACAAACGACCTTTCAGTCGATCCTCATCATCCACAACGTAAATAGAATGTACTTTGGAAATGTTTTCGGCCTGAACACGCATTTCTTTTACACAGGTGAGCACATTCCAGTTTTCGTTCACTTTTACCAACTCCTTGTGCATAATTCCACCCGCAGTATCTTCTTTGTAACGTAGCAAATCAACGATGTCCTTGGCGTGTTCAGCGTCCTGAAGTTCAGAGATTACTTCTACTTTACGGTCTTTGGAAAGTTCGGCAATAATGTCTGCGGCATCATTGGTTTCCAGTTCATCGAGTTCCTCGGCAATTTCTTTTGGAGAAAGACGGCTCAAGATATTTTCTCTTAAATCGTCTTCTAATTCCAGAAGAATTTCGGCTGTTTTCTCACTGTCTAAAACCTTAAAAATGTATGTTGCTTCATCAAAATCGAGCTCGTCAAGAATTTCGGCAATATCAGCATGGTGCAAATCATTCAGTAAAACTTCCAGTTGACGGTCGTCTCTATTTTGAATTAATTGCTCTAATTGTTGGATTAGATCTTTACTGATTTTAAATTCCATCGGCTTCTATTTTTTGTGTAAGTCCAATAAATTGTTCTACGGATAATTGTTCTGGTCGGAGGTCAAAGATAGTATCTTCTCTCAGATTATCCGACAAATTTAATGTTTTTAAACTGTTACGTAATGTTTTCCTTCTTTGTTGAAAAGCGGTTTTGACTACGGTAAAAAATAGTTTTTCGCCACAAGGCAAACTGTAATTTTCTTTTCTTCGCAATCGCAACACGCCCGATTTCACTTTGGGAGGCGGAATAAAAACATGTTCGTCAACGGTAAACAAATATTCGGCATCAAAAAAAGCTTGTACTAAAACGGATAGGATTCCGTAAGCTTTGCTTCCTTTTTTCTCGCAAATCCTTTGGGCCACTTCTTTTTGGAACATGCCAGCAAACTCTGGAATTTGGTTCCGGTATTCTAACGCCCGAAAAACGATTTGTGTCGAAATATTGTAAGGAAAGTTTCCAATAATGGCAAATTGTTTGCCCTCGAAAATTTCATTGATGTTGTATTTCAGAAAATCTTTAGAGATGATCTTGTCCTTCAATTTTGGGTAATTTTCATCTAAATAGGTAACCGATTCCGAATCAATTTCAATGACATAGGTATTTATTGGTTTGTCTAATAAGTATTTGGTTAGCACTCCCATTCCTGGCCCAATTTCCAGCACATCGTCATATCCTTCTAAATTTAAAGTGTCAGCAATGTCCTTGGCGATACTTTCGTCTTTCAGGAAATGTTGTCCGAGATGTTTTTTGGCTTTTACTTTTTCCATTTTGTTTTTGTTTTGCCACGAAGGCACAAGGGCACAAAGGTTTATATTTTCTCTTAAATCCCGATAGCTATCGGAATCCATGCGTGATTTTTCGGTTTGGTTATCAACTAAAGATAGGCCTCAGTTACTAATTACTGGGCACTTACCAAGGAATAATGTTCGCTTACATATTCCAATTCGGTTCTGAAAGAAAAGGCTTTGTCCCCAAATAATTGCATCGTTTTTTCCCGCAACCGTGGCGCATCTTCTTGGTAATATTTTTCTAGTTTTTCTTTGCTGTCTGTGGTGTATTGAACGGCATAGGTAATTCCTCCCATTTCCTCTTCGATAAGAACCCGTACCATTCTGGCCGACGTAAATTTTCCTGTGGCCAATACCTCCGGAATATGCTTTTCCTGCATCCAAGTCAACCATTGATCGTGAGCGCTTTCGTGTATGTTTGTGGTTACGTTATAAATTATCATAGGGTTTGGTATTTTAGTTGTTTAAATCACAAAAGTCGGTATTACAAGTTGGTATCGCCTCGTAATTGTCTGTATTTTTTTCTGGCGTCAGTAAAATAAATGCTGTCTTCGTGATGAAAAATAATTTGTTCGTAAGCTGATTTGGCTTTCTCAATGTTCTTTAGCTGCTTATTGTAAATTTCTGCCGAAAAATAATAGGCTTCGTCAATATAAATTCCGTCATTGTGCCGATCAATTATTTCCTGATATTGGCTTAATGCCGAAATATAATCGCCAGATTTCTCATAGATTTTTCCCAGTCTAAAAAGTGTTACGCTTTCAATCTCCTGGCCTTTAAAACTTTTTAAAATGGATTGAAATACATCCAAGGCTTCTTTGTTTTTATTTTGATATAACAAATAATCGGCATGCGCAAATTGTTTCAGAGCCGTTTGGGTCGAATCGGCAACCGTGTTGTCATTTATTAAAAGAAAATATTCGAGTGCATCATTGGCAATTAGTTGTGTCGAAGCCGACTTGAGTTCTTTGAACTGCTTTTGCGCCCATTGAAAATCGCCCTTAAAATAGCTGGTTTTGGCTGCTTTTAAACTGGCTTCATGGCCTACAACATCGTTTTTTAAATCCTCTTCAATTTGGGAATAATAGATTAAGGCTTGGTTGAATTTTTCTTCAAACAACAAAATATCGGCCAATTCCATTTTGACATCTGCCTTTTGATATTCGTTTAATGGCAAATCTATAGCCGTTTTTAATATTGTTTTTCCTTGTTCTGGATTCTTTAAATGAAAGGTAAGGAAATGGGCTTGTATAATCTGTAAGGACAAGGAATAGGGGCTGATGCCAAATTGCTTCAAGAGTAAATCCAAGTCGGTTTCAATTGTTTTAAAATCATTTTCCTGCGCCGAATCTATGCGCATTTTAATCAAAAAAGTATGGGATTGAATGAGTAATTCGGTGTCCTTGGTGTTGTCTAAAACAAAAGTCAAAATTTCTTTAGCGGTTTCTTTTTCGCCGGCTTCAATGGCCAATTGCGCCAGATTTACTATATTGGAAAATGTTTCCGGATTGCGCTTATAAATGGCTTTTTCTTGAATAAAGGCTTTGCCGTATTCTTTTTGTTGAACGTAAAACCAACTCAAATATTCGTTCCAAAAAACATCCTGATTCTTCTGAGCCCTTACTAGCAAAGCTTTTCGAAGCGATTCGTTAAAAGTTGCATTAGCATCTTCCATCATAAAACGCGACAACTGGTTTTGAATCATAATGGAATTTTGAGGATTCGCGTAGGCTTCCGTCAGGAATTTTTCAATCATCATGTCGGTATTGCCTAACTGTCCGTAAAGCATTGCCATTTGATAGTTGAAATTGAAACGGGGCTCAACAGTAATCGCCAGTTCATAGGATTGCAAAGCGTAATCCAACAATACTTTTCTCTCAAAAGTCGAAGCGACTCCATAAACCTCACTGGGGTTTTTCCTGATTTTATCCAAAGCCTGTTCGTAGTATTTTTTGGCTTTGTCAACATTTTTTTGCAATTGATAATTGTAGCCCAATTCCACCAGCAGACTGGCTTGTTTGTATTTGTCCAACCGTTCCTGAATGGCTTTTTCGGCAATAGCGAATTGTTGTAATTGCTGGTAACAATCTATCACTTTCTGAAAATAATTCCCATTTCCAGGTTGTGATTTTAGTAATTCTTCGTAACTTATTTTTGCTTTCTCGAAATCGCCTTTGTCAAAATAATTCTGTGCCAATTGTTCGTTTTGTGAAAAAACAATTAGGGAGAAAAAGAGATGGATGCAAAGGAGCAGTTTTTTCATTTATTTTCAGTAAAAACGACAATGTACTAAAGTAACACTTTTGTGTCAAATTAGTACATCGTTTAAAAAAGATTAACTTTTTAATTGATTATGTCAAACCCACAGTAGGAACGCAATA
The DNA here is from genome assembly GCF_003097635.1 of Flavobacterium psychrotolerans. Classification (GTDB taxonomy): domain Bacteria; phylum Bacteroidota; class Bacteroidia; order Flavobacteriales; family Flavobacteriaceae; genus Flavobacterium; species Flavobacterium psychrotolerans. The sequence goes on along the minus strand of NZ_QCZI01000008.1, from coordinate 66,344 downwards.
CATCAGGAATCACGATGCCTTCCGGAGTCTGGTAGTTTTCTAAAATCCCGGCCAAAACTCTTGGCAAAGCCAATGAACTTCCGTTTAACGTATGCGCCAATTGGTTTTTTCCGTCCTTGTCCTTGAAACGCAATTTCAAACGATTGGCCTGAAACGTTTCGAAGTTAGAAACAGAACTGATTTCCAACCAACGATCTTGCGCCGTAGAAAACACTTCAAAATCATAGGTCAATGCCGATGTAAAACCCATGTCCCCTCCGCATAAACGTAAAATTCGGTACGGCAACTTTAATTCTTGCAAAATATTTTTTACATGTTCTACCATGCTATCTAAGGCTTCGTATGATTTTTCGGGATGTTCCACACGAACGATTTCGACTTTGTCAAATTGGTGCAAACGGTTCAAACCTCGAACATGCGCTCCGTATGAACCTGCTTCTCTCCTGAAACATGGCGTATAAGCCGTGGTCAAAATCGGCAATTCGTTTTCGTTTAAAATCACGTCGCGAAACAAGTTGGTTACAGGCACTTCGGCGGTTGGAATCAAATACAAATCATCGGTAGCATCATGGTACATTTGTCCTTCTTTGTCCGGCAATTGCCCCGTCCCGTATGCAGAAGCCTCATTTACCATGTGTGGTACTTGAACTTCATTATAACCGGCTGCCGTGTTTTTGTCCAGAAAATAATTAATTAACGCCCGTTGTAATTTGGCTCCTTTTCCTTTATAAACCGGGAATCCAGCTCCCGTTATTTTTACGCCCAACTCAAAATCGATGATATCATATTTTTTTACCAATTCCCAATGCGGTTGCGCTCCATCATGCAAAACGGGAATGTCGCCTTCTTGAAAAATATTCAGGTTTTCCTCTGGCGTTTTCCCTTCGGGAACAATATCCGCAGGAAGATTAGGTAACGTATATAGTTTTTGCGTCAATTCATTGGCTAAAACCTCCGCTTTTTCAGACAGTTCTTTGCTTTTTTCTTTCAACAAAACCGTTTTTTCTTTCAGAATTGTGGCTTTTTCTTTTTCGCCACTTTTCATCAAATCGCCAATGGCTGCCGATAATTTATTAGATTCCGATAAAATGGTGTCTAATTCTACTTGAGTAGCACGACGTTTTTCATCCAATTGCACCACTTCTTCCACAACAGCTTTGACATCCAAATTTCTTTTGGCCAACGCTTTGATCACTTTTTCTTGGTTTTCTCTAATAAATGCGATTTGTAACATGTTTTTATTTTTATAATGTGCGCAAATTTAAGGAATTCATTTTTATTAAAAGTCGCAAAAGAAAAAAGATGCTTTTAACTACAACAGATGCCTAAATTCACCTTTGCCGTTAAATTAACATTCATTCATTTAATTATTCCTTAAATTCGCAGAAACCATTGAACATAATGAAAAAAAATGCCCTCCTTGTTGTACTACTTTCTTTAGCGCCTTTGTACGCTCAAACGCCAAGCAAAGAGTTGGATGGGATTGCACATTCGGAAAAGCAATCAGCTCATAATAGGATGGTTTTGGTTGCCAATCCGGATACAGATAATTATGATATTACTTATCATAAATTAGAATTTAAGGTTGATCCAGCCGATTATTTCATTGCTGGAAAAGTGACCACGACTTATACGGCATTGGCAAACCTGTCAACGGTTATTTTTGATTTGGCCAATGAATTAATGGTAAGTGCCGTTAAAAAAAACGGAATGGATTTGGCTTTTACGCAAAACGGAAATAATGAATTGGTCATCTCCTTGCCCGCCACACAAGGGACAGGGACCGAGGCTACTTTAGAAATAACCTATTCTGGGGCGCCTCCCACTAACGGATTTAACGCCTTTACCAGTTCAACACATAATGGATCGCCTGTTATTTATACCTTGTCTGAACCCTTTGGGGCAAGGGACTGGTGGCCCTGCAAACAAGACTTGAACGATAAAATTAATAGTATTGATGTTTATATTACGGCTCCCTCCCAATATGTGAGTGTTTCTAATGGTTTGGAAACTACGGCTCCTGTTATTGAAGGCACTCTCAAAACCACTCATTTTCATCACGGGTATCCAATTCCTGCCTATCTCATTGCCATTGCGGTAACTAATTACAGTGTTTATACACAAGAGGCTGGAACGGCACCAACACAATATCCCATAATTAATTATATCTATCCGGAAAGTTTAGCTACAGTTCAGCCGCAATTGGATCAAACGCCTTTATTGTTGGATTTTTATGAATCTATTTTTACGCCATATCCTTTTAGAGACGAAAAATATGGTCATGCGCAATTTGGATGGGGTGGAGGAATGGAGCATACCACGGTTTCTTTTATGGTTGGTTTTGAGCGAGGATTGATTGCTCATGAAATGGCCCATCAATGGTTTGGAGACAAAGTGACTTGCGGTTCTTGGAAAGACATTTGGCTAAACGAAGGATTTGCAACGTATTTGGCCTCCATGGTTATTGAGCATTTTGATGGAGAAGATGCTTTTATTTCAGATAAAAACAACATGATAAGTTCTATTACTGGTTTCAGCGATGGGGCTGTTTATTTGACTGATGCAGAAGCCACTGATGTCGATCGAATTTTTAGCAGTAGATATAGTTATAAAAAAGGAGCTATGGTTTTGAATATGCTTCGTTTTAAATTGGGGGATACTGCCTTTTTTCAAGGGATAAAAAATTATTTGAACGATCCATTATTGACATACGGATACGCTAAGACACCAGATTTACAAATGCATTTAGAAACGGCATCAGGAATGGGTTTAACCGAATTTTTCAGTGATTGGGTTTACAATCAAGGCTATCCCAGCTATGTAATCTCGGCCAATAACAGTGTGCCTAATCAGGTTCAAATTACAATCAAGCAAACACAATCCCATTCTTCAGTTTCTTTCTTTGAAATGCCAGTTCCCATTCGATTGGTTGGATCGGGCGGAGAACAAAAAGACATTGTTTTAGAGAATACCATAAATGGACAAACATTTCTTGTTGATGTGCCTTTTATAGTAACGGATGTAATTTTTGATCCCCAAAAAGATATTATTTCAAAAAACAATTCGGTTAATTTAGGGGTGGGTTATTTTGATTTAAAAACGGATATTACCTTATATCCGAATCCCGCTATGAATCACTTGACATTAAGTTTGCCACAAGGAGTAACTACAAAAAAAACTGTTATTTTTAATAATTTAGGACAAAAAACCATAGAGTCTACTTTTGAAACGTCTTGGGATATTTCCGCTTTGGCAACTGGGGTTTATTATGTTAAAACAATCACTAATTTAGGAATGAAACAATTGAGTTTCATTAAAAATTAGATAAAAATCACCAAAAAAATTAGGCTATAGCTTTAATCCTTGAAACCATTAAGGCGATTAGGATTCCAAAAACACCTATGAAGGCAAATGAAAATCGCAAACTCGACAATTCGGCAATGTAGCCAATGACGGGCGGTCCCATTAAAAAACCTAAAAAGCTCACGCTTGAGACTATCGTTAGCGCTTCGCCAGGTGGCACTGATGGGTTTTTTCCTGCAACACTATAAACAGTGGGCACAATCGTAGAAACGCCAAGCCCCACTATCATAAACGAAAGTGTACACGGGATGATGTATGGAAAAAATACGGCTATGAATAGTCCAGTTGAAATCATAAAACCACCAATTTGTATTACAGGCTTTCTTCCGAATTTACGTATTAACCCGTCCCCTAAAAATCGTCCGCTAGCCATCATAATCATAAATGAAGCATATCCTAGGATAACCAATGGACCTGGAGCTTTAACGATTTCTTTAAAATAAACACCACTCCAGTCAAACATGACTCCTTCGCTTGCCATGCAGCAAAATCCGATGACGCCCAACCAAAGGAGCGCACTATCTGGTTTCGTGAAAAACTTTTTACTTTCAGGTTTGATTTTATCTTTGGTTGGAATCAAAAACCGATAGTTAAAAACCATTAACAACAATACGATTACCGCCACTATCAAAAAATGGATGTAGGGTGATAAACCAAGAGCCAACATTCCCAAGCCAAGGATGGCTCCAGAAAACCCTGCAAAACTCCATGCTCCGTGAAAAGACCCCATAATGGTTTTTTTAAAAAGGACTTCGGTATAAACTCCTTGGGTATTTACGGCAATATTACAAAGATTTCCAAAAACCCCAAATGCAAACAATCCTAAGGCCAAATTCCAGGATTGAGTGGCGAGCCCAAGATTAGTCAAACTAAAAACATATAATAACAAAGAAAAGACCAAGACTTTATAGCTGCTAAATCGGGTAACTAATTTTCCCGAAAAAGGCATAATAACTAATTGACCTAAAGGCAAGGCAAATAAAATAGTGCCTAAATCGCCTTCACTCAAATGAAGCGCCGTTTTTATATCCGGAATTCTACTGGCCCACGTGGCAAATGTCAATCCCATGGCGCAATAAAATAGAGATACCGCCCATCGAATCCGATTCAGATAAGAAGCTTTTGCGTTCTTATAGCTCTTTTCGTATTTGGTTTTTGTCTGGAAACGGGTAATAAAATTTAAATCTATCAAATCAACTCAGTATTAAAATTTGGAATTCAAAAATATGAAAATCAAATCATTGCAGTTCGTTAGGAGCTGCATGAAAATCAGAACTTTTATAAAACTATAAAAACATTACCCTTTTTTCTTGATTACTTTGTATGGAAGCTTCAATAATTTGCATCACTTTTAGTCCATCTTCCGATGTCACCGGTACTTGTTTGTCGTAAACAATAGCGTCATGCAGGCCCTCAAAAAAGTCATAATAATTTCCCGAAAGCGTGGGCACTTTTTTATGAATAATCGCGCCGTCTTTTTCAGTATGCAAAATGCCTTCCTGAGCAGGTGTTTCTTTTCCCCAGTGTATTAAATCGGGTTTTTTTCCAGCCTTTAAATCATCTTCCTGAACATCCCCACGAGATTTTAAAAAAGACCCTTTTTTGCCATGAAGAACATATGAAGGAATGGCCTCTCGAACAAAAAAACTGGCTTTCAATCGCACGCTAAAACTGGAATAATACAATAATAGATCAATATAATCGTCAACTGCCGAGTGGCTACGGGTAATTCGGATATCTGCAAAAACAGCATCGGGGAACCCAAACAAATGTAGTGCTTGGTCGATAAGATGTGGGCCTAAATCTTTTAAAATTCCGGCACCTGGATTGCGTGATTCTTTATGTTGTTTTGGGCTTAAATTGGGATTGTATCGGTCAAAATGGAATTCAGCTTCAACTAGATCTCCTAAAATGCCTTGAGAATAAATGGCTTTCACCGTTTTGAAATCACTATCCCATCTTCTGTTTTGAAAAACGGCCAATTTCAACCCTTTTGATTTTGCCAGGGCGTGTAGTTCTTCGGCTTCGGCAACAGTTGTAGTAAAAGCTTTTTCCACCACAATGTGCTTTCCGGCAAGCAATGCTTTTTTTGCATATTCAAAATGGGTTTCGACTGGCGTATTCACGATGACCAAATCAATATCATCTTCCAACAAAGAGTCTAATGACGAATAACTTTTGGTGTCGGGATATTCTTCCTGAATCTTTTTTTGGCTTCTTTCCCAAGAACCAACCAATTCAAAACCGGTATGGAAACTCAAAAATGGCGCGTGAAACACTTTTCCCGACATTCCGTAGGAGAGTAGTGCGGTTTTTACTTTTTGCATCTTATTTTGTTTTTGCTCTTTCATATTGTTTAGGCCAAGTAACGTCGGCTTCTAGTTCTTCGGCAAAGGTTAAAGCCAAATGCGGATTCCGCAATGATTCTCTTGCAAACAAAACGAGATCCGCTTTGTTGGTGTCAATAATCGATTCTGCCTGACTTGCTTTAGTAATTAAACCCACTGCTCCAGTCAATATTCCAACTTCATTTGTAATTCTTTCGGCAAAAGGAACCTGATAATTTGGCTCTATCGGAATTTTTTGGTGCGATACCACCCCTCCGGAAGATACATCAATTAAATCTACTCCTTTCTCTTTTAATATTTTACAAAGTTCTACGGATTCTTCGATATTCCAGCCTCCAGCTGCCCAATCCGTTGCGGAAATTCTAACAAATAAGGGAAGATCCACAGGCCATTCTGATTGTACTGCTTCTAAAACCTCCAAAACCAAACGAATTCTGTTTTCGAAGTTTCCCCCATAAGAATCGGTTCTAAAATTGGATAATGGCGAAAGAAACTGATGCAATAAATAGCCATGAGCGGCATGAATCTCTAATACTTTATAGCCAGCAAGTACGGCTCTTTTAGTAGTCGATTTAAAATCGGAAATGACTTTTTGAATGCCAACTTGATTCAACGAAACAGGGATTTTCTCATTATCGTGATATCCAACGGCACTTGGCGCAACTGCATTCCAACCACCCTGACTTTCGTCTAATTTTTTATTGCCGTTCCAAGGAGCGGAAACACTTGCTTTTCTTCCCGCATGCGCCAGTTGGATCCCGGGAATCGCATCTTGTTCAATAATAAAACGGCAAATGGATTGTAGTTTTTCGATATGTTCGTCTTTCCACAGTCCCAAATCGCCAGGCGAAATTCTGCCTTCTGGAGAAACCGCAGTCGCTTCCTGAATGATTAATGCCGCACCGCCAATGGCACGACTTCCAAGGTGTACCAAATGCCAATTGTTAGCAAAGCCATCTTGGGCGGAATATTGGCACATGGGAGAAATAACAATTCTGTTTTTAAACGTAACGCTTTTTATTTGGAGAGTTGAAAATAATTTTGACGACATATAAAGACTTTTTAATAAAAAAAACAATTCTGAAAAAAAAGTAAAGTTACAAGAGATAGGTTGCAGTTTAAATCCAAATTTCCATATTTAACAAACATTTAAAACCGTACGGAAATAATATACCACAATAAATAAATAGAAAACCTTACTTTTGTGCGTTATTTAGAAACAGAAAATTAAAAAATGGAAATAGTTATCAAGTTATCTCAATTTTTATTGAGTTTGTCCTTACTGATTATACTGCACGAATTGGGACATTTTATTCCTGCTAAGTTGTTTAAAACCAGAGTAGAAAAATTCTACTTGTTCTTCGATATAAAATATTCCTTATTGAAAAAGAAAATTGGCGAAACCGAATACGGTATTGGTTGGTTGCCTTTGGGTGGATATGTGAAAATATCGGGAATGATTGACGAAAGCATGGACAAGGAACAAATGGCCTTGCCTCCGCAACCTTGGGAATTCCGATCTAAACCAGCTTGGCAACGCTTGATTATTATGTTGGGTGGTGTCACCGTAAACTTTATTTTAGCCTTTATCATTTATATCGGAATGACATTTGCTTATGGCGATTTGTATCTCAACAATTCAGAAGTAAAAGATGGTGTTTGGATATCTAATCCCGTGGTGGAAAAAATTGGATTAAAAACCGGAGATAAAATCCTCGCTGTTGATGGCAATAAAATAAAAAAATTTGACGAAATCAACGAAAAAATCCTTCTTGGAAAAGAAGTAACTGTTGAACGTGCCGGAGCAGAACAAAAAATTGCCTTACCAGTTGATTTTATTGACAAACTATTGAAGGGCGTAAAAATTTCGATTGTGGAATTAAGAGTGCCCTTTGTTGTGACTGGTACAGAAGAAAATTCGCCTAACAAAACAGTTGTTCAGCCCAAAGACATCATCACCAGTTTTAACGGAACGTCCATCAAATACGCCGATGAATTGTTTGCTTTAGTAAAAGAGGTAAAAGGAAAAACGGTTCCCGCCATCGTAAAAAGAAAGGATAAAGAAGTTGCTATTTCACTAACTGTTAATGACAGCGCTAAAATGGGAATAGGATATGCCGGTAGATTGCCTTATGACAATTTGGAAAAATTAGGGTTGTACCATGTTAGTAAGCAAGATTATGGGTTCTTCGAATCTTTTCCGATTGGTATAGAAAAAGGAAAAAATCAATTGGTTGGTTACGGGAAACAACTAAAAATGATCTTCAATCCAAAAACGGGAGCTTACAAAGGTGTTGGTGGTTTTGCTGCGATTTTTAATATTTTCCCTAACACTTGGAGCTGGGAGGTTTTCTGGAGTATTACCGCTTTACTTTCTATTATGCTTGGTGTGATGAATCTATTGCCAATTCCCGCACTTGACGGCGGACATGTGATGTTCTTGTTGTATGAAATGATCAGTGGCAAAAAACCAAGTGACAAGTTTATGGAAAACGCCCAAATGGTTGGTTTCGTTTTACTTATCACGTTGTTGTTATTTGCAAACGGAAATGATATTTATAAAGCAATTGTAGGGAAATAATTTTTTTTGAAATTTTATCGCATTTTGTTTGCGAAAATTAAATTTCGCACTATATTTGCACCGCTTTAAAAGTGAAACACACTTTCCTTCTTAGCTCAGTTGGTTAGAGCATCTGACTGTTAATCAGAGGGTCCTTGGTTCGAGCCCAAGAGAGGGAGCAAGCAACAATAAGCCTTTACAGAGATGTAGAGGCTTTTTTGTTTTAGCCCCGTGTTCAGCGGATTTTTTTTTTGTTATTGAATTTGGTAAATTCGAAAAATAATATTTATTTAGTGGAAGAGTACAAAAAAAGTAGAACCCAGCCACATAAAATCCTGATTGTATTATGAAAAAAATCCATGTTCATTTTCTGTTAATCGCATTGCTTTTTTCTTTGATTTGCTGTAAAACCAACAAATTATCAAACAGTGATAATGGTCAAATCAGCGGTCATCCAGCTTGGATTATGCAAGGCAATATTTATGAAGTTAACGTGCGCCAATACACGCCCGAAGGAACTTTAAATGCGTTTGCAAAACATCTTGACCGATTGAAATCGATGGGAGTAGAAACGATTTGGTTCATGCCTCTTAACCCTATTAGCAAAGTGGGCAGAAAAGGTTCTTTAGGGAGTTATTACGCCGTTTCTGATTACACGAAACTTAATCCTGAATTCGGAACAATGGAAGACTTTAAGAAAGTTGTACAATCCATTCACCAAAAAGGGATGAAAGTAATAATTGACTGGGTGCCCAATCATACTGGAGCAGACCATCGTTGGCTTACACAACAACCTAATTTTTTTGTAAAAGACAAATCTGGGAAGGCAGCCGTTGCTTTTGATTGGGACGACACCCGACAGCTGGACTATAAAAACCAAGTAATGCAAGACAGTATGGTTGCTGCAATGAAATTTTGGATTAAAGACACGGATATAGACGGATTAAGATGTGATGTTGCATGGAATGTTCCTGCTTCCTTTTGGCGTAAGTCAATCCCACAATTAAAAAAAATGAAGAATGTTTTTATGCTTGCGGAAGGGGATAGTACCTATCTTCCAAAAAGTGGTTTTGATGCTGTATATCCTTGGCACATGTTTAAAATGATGGAGAAAATTGCAAAAGGCGAAAAACCAGCATCTGGTTTGGATAGCATAAATAAAGAAAATGAGACTCGATATCCTGAAAATACAATTCAAATGTATTTTACCAGCAATCATGATGAAAATAGTTGGAATCATGCCGATTTTGGGAGTTTTCCTGGAGATGTACATGCGCCATTTGCCGTATTTACTCAAACCATGAAAAATAGCGTTCCATTAATTTATAGCGGACAAGAAGAACCCGTATTAAGAGCCTTGAAGTTTTTTGATAAAGATCCTATGACTTTTAAAAATTTTCAAAGAGAAAAATTCTATAAAACACTGCTTGCTCTTAGAAAAAGAAATACTGCGCTTTCTGCTGATGCTTCATTCAAAAAAATAGATGTTGGAAACGAAAATGCCATTTATGCTTATACAAGAGAAAATGGAAACCAAAAAGTATTTGTAATTCTAAATTTATCAGGAAGCGAGCAGGCAATTTCTATAAAAGACAAATCATTAATAGGAAATACACACAGTGTTTTTGAACAAAAAGAGGTGCTTTTAAATAGTGCCGAAAGGACTATTAAACCTTGGGGGTATGAAATTTATGAATACTAATCTATCAGAAATATAATCCTTGATTTAACCCCAGTGAAATCAAATTATTCAAATCAAACGAATAGTCTTTTTTATTTTAGCTCCGTAGTTCAACGGATAGAATGGGAGTTTCCTAAACTTTTGATTCGGGTTCGATTCCCGACGGAGCTACTAAAAACAATTGCTGCAATCGTGATTTTTTGGTTTGAATAAACCAAGACAAACCATAATGCAGTGCCATTCAGGTAAAACGTAATTCGATTTGCATTTCTGGATTAGAAACCAACTTTAATCAATCTATGTTTTTTAATTCTCTTTCTTTTGCTGTTTTTTTACCAATAATTTTTCTGCTGTATTGGTTTGTTTTTTCAAAATCGAAACTAACACAAAACGGTTTGTTGTTACTGGCGAGCTATTTTTTTTACTCCTGTTGGGATTGGCGCTTTCTTTTTTTATTGCTTTTCTCCACGTTTTTGGATTATTATACCGGGATTCAAATTGAAAATAGCGACTCTAAAAAAAAGAGAAAAATTTGGTTTTGGCTAAGCATTGGAACCAATCTTGGTTTTTTGGGAGTCTTTAAATACTATGATTTTTTTGCCCTCTCTCTTTCGAATCTGTTGTCGAATGTCGGAATCAAAGAAAACCCATTGCTCTTGCATTGGATACTGCCCGTGGGAATCTCCTTTTATACCTTTCACGGATTATCTTATGTAATTGACATTTACAAATCCCGAATCAAAGCCGAACACAATCCTATCGATTATGCCTTGTTTGTGAGTTATTTTCCGTTGCTGGTTGCCGGTCCCATTGAACGAGCCACACATTTATTGCCTCAGGTAAAAGAGAAAAGAAGCTTTAACTTTCAGCAGGCAAAAGATGGAGTTTTCATGATTGTATGGGGATTGGTCAAGAAAGTTGTGATTGCGGATACGTGCGCCACTTATGCCAATGCCATTTTTGACCATTATGAATCCATGAATGCGCTGTCACTTGCTCTGGGAGCCGTCTATTTCGCCTTCCAAATTTACGGGGATTTCTCAGGCTATTCGGATATGGCGATAGGGATTTCTAAATTGTTCGGACTTGAACTGTTGCGAAATTTCAACTATCCCTATTTTTCCCGAGACATAGCCGAATTTTGGAGACGTTGGCACATTTCATTATCGTCGTGGTTTAGGGATTATGTCTATATCCCTCTTGGCGGAAGTAAAGGAAGTAAAGTAAAACAGGTTCGTAATGTTTTCATCATTTTCCTGTTGAGTGGTTTTTGGCATGGAGCCAATTGGACCTATATTGCTTGGGGATTCATCAATGCGCTGTATTTTTTACCGCTTTTGCTTCGGAATAAAAATCGCTCAAATATTGAAGTTATTTCGCTAAAATGGAATCTGGATTCGGTCAAGGTCATTCTTAGCATATTGATGACTTTTGTTTTAACGTGCTTGGCTTGGGTTTTTTTTAGGGCTAAATCGATTACAGCGGCATTTGACTATATCAAAAGAATGGCGACCAACGGTATTTTTCAATCACAATATTTAGCGAACCGCCGCTACAATTATGAAATTCTGATTTTAATCCTGATTTTTGTCTCTGTAGAATGGAACAACAGAATCAAACAGGAACCCATTTCAGGACGTTTTTCCATACTACGACTTGCTTTATGTTTTGGCGCAATTTTGGCTCTCGGAACCTACTCTGATTACAAAGCATTCATCTATTTCCAATTCTAATGAAACAGTTTCTACTACTTGTCGTTAAAGCTTTTGTCTTACTCTATCTGATTGCTTGGGTTTTAGATTTGGCGTACACACAAGTCTATTTGCATTCTTCAAAACGCGGGAAGGTGGAAGCAGTATTTAACGGAAAGCCCAAAAAATATGACGTGGTGATTTTGGGAACTTCTCGAGCGAACAACCATTTTGTTCCTGAACTTTTTGAAAAAAAAGGACTAAAAACCTTTAACTACGGAATGAGTGGCTCTCATTTATTTGAAACCTCTTTGTTATTGGAACTCATGATAGAACGTAAGTTTCAAATGAAGTGCATTATTCTGGAAGCCGATTTGAGTTTAAGCAACGACAAAAGAGACGAGGGAACCACTGCGCGCTACTTGCCTTTTCTGCATCATTCAAAGGCCATTGCTAACCATTTTCGGCAGGAAAAGGAATTTTATGGGTGGTGTTGTATCCCATTTTACCGCTATATCGAATACGATTCACAAATAGGTTTCAGGGAAATGTACGAGTCACTTCTGGGTAAAACCACTAGTAATTTAGATAACGGAGGATATTATCCCTTGCACACAAAAAATGAGGCCAATATGAAAAACAACTATCAAAGTTTAAATCCCTTGCATAACAAATACTACGAAAAAATAAAACAAATTTGTAAATCAAACAACATTCGCCTCATTACAGTCACAACTCCTGTTTGTGAAAACGTAAAAGGAATGGACTATTTTCAAAAAGTCACCGAAATGTATCCGGAAATACACAATTTAGAAAACTTTGTTCAAGGTGATGAATACTTCTCGTCATGTGGACACCTGAATGACAAAGGCGCTAGGTTATTTACCCAAAAAGTAATAAACCTGTTTTTTAGTGAAAAATAAGTGTTTGTTCCTGACTAGTTCTTTATTTACCAGAAAGGTATGCCGTCGGTTGATGTCTTTTAGTCCAATCGTTATGGAATAACCCCGCTCTAAATTCCGTTTAGTTTTCCGCCATTATGATTATTAGATAATATCAATATTTTATAAATTATTTAATGATGTTTTATTAATTAGTATCAGTTTTTTAGCAATAACTATTAAATGAAGCCGTTTAAATGGCCAAAAGAGGGCAAAAATATAGAAGTCAAAAAAAATGTACGATGGGAATTAAAGCCTTCATACCCCCAAATGACTTTACGTGGAAATTGACCCCAAAAAGAATTGTTCCAGTTTGTTCATTTTTCACAAGTTATTGAAAATGAAAAATAAAAGAGACCGAATTTTGTAATAACTAACAATTCTTAAATCCTTATATTTGTATCGAAAATTAATTATTTTATGAAAAAGTCCCTTAAAGCGTTTCTTGTTCTCATCACCCCTATGTTATTTCTTCTTATTGTCACTGGCTGCAACAAGGCAAAATCAGCAGAAGCATTAGCTGAAAATTTAATAACAGTTAAGGAAACTTCTGTCCTTGTGTCAAAAGAGAAATCACTAACAATTGATACCGCCGACTACGATAAAAGAATGTTGGCATTAAGTAATAAGGACACAACGGGAAGATGGCCGGTAAAAGCGCCATATCCATTGCCGGGAGCTGTTTTGCCTTATAACAGAATCATTGCATTTTACGGGAATTTATATTCTAAGAGGATGGGGATTTTAGGAGAACTCCCAAAACAAGAAATGCTAAAAAAATTACAGGGAGAAGTTGCCAAATGGCAAGCCGCAGATCCTACAGTGAAAACAATTCCCGCTTTGCATTATATTGCTACCACTGCTCAAGGGAAGCCGGGAAAAGACAACAAATACCGCATGCGTTTGGCCACACGTCAGATAGATACCGTCATAAAATGGGCTAAACCTATCAATGCGTTGGTGTTTGTGGATATTCAGGTAGGCCATAGTACGGTAAAAGACGAGGTGGTTCCGCTAGAAAAATTTCTTATACTACCCAATGTTCATTTGGGGATTGATCCCGAATTTTCGATGAAAAACGGGGAGGTACCGGGAACCAAAATTGGCACCTTTAATGCCGAAGATATCAATGACGCTATAGATTTCTTGGCCAACTTGGTGCGAAAAAACAATCTTCCACCAAAAATATTAATCGTGCATCGTTTTACCCAAGGCATGGTTAGGGGTTACGAAAAAATTAAAAAAGTGCCTGAAGTACAAGTTGTGATGGACATGGACGGATTTGGCGATAAAGTATTGAAAAAATCAACCTACTTGCGCTATATTTTTAGAGAACCGGTTCAATTTACGGGATTCAAGTTGTTTTATAAAAATGACATTAAAAAAGACAGCAATGGCATGTACACTCCGGAAGAACTTCTGAAGTTCAAGCCTCAGCCAATCTATATACAATACCAATAATTTGACATAACCATGAAAAATAGACTATTTTCATTCTTCATCCTATTGATTTTGTTTTCTAGTTGTCAAAAGGAACAAAGCAAATTAAAAAAAGAAGCAACTTCTATTCGTGATCAGGTTAAAGTGGAGTCGCCTAAAAAACAGATGGCTGACGCTACTACAATTCTTTCCAGAAAGGAAGTGCCTATATTGTGTTATCACAACATCAAAAATATTACTGCCAGTACCAGTGAATTTGCTACGGTCTATACCGTGACTCCGGCCGCTTTTGCGGAACAAATGAAAATTTTGTCCGATAATGGCTATCATACTATTTTGCCCAATCAATTGGAAGACTATCTGGTATATGATAAGCCCTTGCCGTCAAATCCGGTGATGATTACGTTTGATGATACCCGAGAAGAACAGTTCAGTATAGGGGCTGCCGAAATGAAAAAATACGGTTTCAAAGGGGTGTATTTTATAATGACGGTTTCAATCAATCGTCCGAATTACATGACTAAAGAGCAAATCAAGAATTTATCTGACAATGGGCATGAAGTTGCCGCGCATACTTGGGATCACCACATGGTCACTAAATATGAGGGTGCCGATTGGGGAACTCAACTGGTAAAACCTAAAAAGAAATTGGAAGACATCATTGGCAAGCCAGTGAACTATTTTGCCTATCCTTTTGGATTGTGGAACCATTCTGTTATTCCAGAAGTTAAAAATAGCGGTTACAAGTTGGCATTCATTCTGTCCACAAAGAGAGATTCACTAGAGCCGCTTCATACAGTTAGGCGTATTATTGTTTCCGGTTTTTGGTCAGCTCCTACAATGCTGAAAGAAATGAAATCCTCTTTTAAATAATTGGCTAAGAAAGTTCAGAAAGGATTTTTTAATACTAACTTTGGTTTAACGGTTGTACATTGGATAGCAATCCTACTTCTAGACCAGCTAAATCGCACAAAGCAGATAATTTGTCCTACTTCCTACACTAACCGTTGCTTCTTAAATGGTTTAATAAGGATAAAATCGAACGTTTATTCTTTCTGTTTACGAGAGCAATAGTTCAAGCCGTCAAGCGACAATTGTTTACGGTACATACTAACTTTGGCATTGTTCAAATTCGAAAAATTGTCGTTCAATAAGTAATCAGGATCTTGTTGGAACGTATTATTTTAAGCAGTAGACTTGGGTTTGTTGCACGTCTGTTTTGTAATGTCTTCTTCTTCTAATTTAAATTCAGAAACAGGGCTTCTATTGCTTGAAAGCGACAATTTATTGTTTTTAACGTTAAAATCAATGGGGTTATCTTGTATTATCGCTATTTTTTTAATCGTAACCCAGTTATAATTTGGGGATAAAGTAAAAAATATTTATTTTTCATGGTGTGAAATCAAAAAAATAAAGCGTTTTAATACAAGAATAGTCAAAAAAGAATAGTCAAAAAAAAGAATATCACATAAATTATTAAATAGTCAGCTAAATGACTTTTTTGAATAAAATAAAACTCTATTTTAGTACAAAATACATGAATTTTATATGTAAATGTATTAAAAGTTGAATTTTTAATAATGATGATGATGGAATCGATGCCTAAATTAAACCCAAACGGTTGGGATGAGATGTTTTCTAGTAAAGGAGTGCGGAGCTCTTACCGTCAGGTTATGCAAACTTTACAAAACTTAAACCAAGAACGACTGAACCACAAACAGAATCAGGCGGCTGATTCCTTTATGAACCAAGGAATTACGTTTACTGTTTACGGCGATGATAATCAAGGGATTGAGAGAATTTTCCCCTTTGATATTATCCCCAGAATTATTACCCAAAAAGATTGGCTTGAAGTAGAAACAGGCATAAAACAGCGGCTAAAAGCACTTAATTTGTTTTTAGAGGACATTTATAACGAACAGCAAATAATAAAAGAAGGGATTATTCCGGCTTCATTGATTGCTTCTTGTCCGCACTACATCCAAGAAGTTCACGGGATTAAAGTGCCCCACAACATTCACGTGCACATTGCTGGAATCGATTTGATTCGGGGTGCAAAAGGAGAATTCTATGTGCTGGAAGACAATCTAAGATGTCCAAGCGGTGTGAGCTACATGCTCGAAAACAGAGAAATCACCAAGCGAATATTTCCCAAAATGCTGGCGGCCAACAACGTAAGCATGGTTGGGAATTATCCCATGCTTTTTCACAATATTTTGATTTCTCTATCCCCGCGAAATATTTCCAATCCTAATGTGGTGTTGCTTACACCCGGTATCTATAACTCGGCCTATTACGAACACACATTTTTGGCCAGACAAATGGGTATTCCGCTCGTGGAAGGAAGGGATTTGGTAGTAAACAACAATGTTGTATATATGAAGACCACATCAGGCCTTCATCGGGTGGATGTAATTTACCGACGCTTGGACGACGAGTACCTTGATCCTTTGGTTTTTAAACCCGATAGTACTTTGGGGGTTCCCGGACTAATTAGTGCTTACAAACAGGGGAATGTAGCCCTTGTGAATGCAGTAGGGAATGGTGTGGCCGATGACAAGGCTGTTTATGCTTATGTTCCCGATATGATAAAGTATTACCTCAATGAAGAGCCTATTCTTAAAAATGTCCCTACCTACCAAATGGAAAATCTGGAGGAGAGAGAATTGGTATTTGCCGATATGGGAAATATGGTCATTAAAGAAACCAATCAAAGTGGCGGATACGGAATGGTTATGGGTAATAAAGCTACTGATAAAGAATTGAAAAATGCCAAAATTGCCATTGCCAATAATCCAAGAAATTTCATTGCACAGCCCATTATTCAGCTCAGCACGGTGCCTTGTTTGATTGACGGCCAGCTAAAACTGCGGCATGTTGATTTTAGGCCTTATGCCTTGTGCGGGCCTAACGGCGTGGAAATTGTGCCAGGCGGACTTACTCGGGTCGCCTTAACAGAGGGTTCACTAGTGGTCAATTCTTCTCAAGGCGGTGGCAGTAAGGACACTTGGATCGTGAGGTAATTAAAAACGAAAAGTGACGTCTTCGGACTTTTCTAAAAAACAAACAAAATGAAAGTAAACATGCTCAGCCGGGTAGCAGACGGAATGTACTGGCTCAACCGATATATGGAAAGAACAGATGGAATGCTGCTCACCCTAAACACGTCCTATATCTTGTCTTTTGATAAAGAAACTAACGATTGTCAAGGGTACAAGCCCTTGTTGGGGTATTATACCGACTTGTCTCCAAAACAAATTACTGATTCTCAATACGACACGAACTTTGTATTGAAGTACATCATCTGTGACAACCAAAACCAAAATTCCGTAAAAAATCTTGTCATCAAAGCCCGTGAAAACGCAAGGGGGTCTCAAGATAAAATAACAAAAGAACTTTGGGAACACATCAACTCGTTGTATCATTATATGAATTCGCCGGAATTACCTAAAAAACTAGAGACCTATGAGGCACTTGGTATTATTACCAAACTCAATAAAGATCTTTTACTTTATAATGGCATTCTGCACGTTACCATGCCTAGAGGATTGGGATGGTGTTTCATGAGTATTGGTAAACATATAGAACGCTGCCTGCAAACTATTTCTATGACTCAGGCATACTACAGTCCCATCAATTACAATCTTGACGGGGACGAGGATTTGCTGTATTGGAGAAGATTGTTATTGTCCCTTTCTGGTTACGAGTTGTATCTGAAAAGCTACAGCAATATCCCACACAATCGCAAAGTGGTGCAACAGGTAATTTTTAATAGGGATTTCGCGCATTCGGTGATTTATACCCTAGAATTAATAGATACCTATTTAGAGACCCTTTTCAAAGACAACAAATTGAGTGAAGCCAGAACCTTGCAGAATCAATTTGGAAGATTAAAAAGCTACGTCGAGTTTACAGACTATCATCACCTAACTAACCAACAATTGAAAGATGTGCTCAATAATACAACGGCTCAATTGGTGCAGTTTTCAACAGATTTTTCGAAATTATTTTTCTCTTATACGTAATTAAAAATGGCGGTTTTCAAAATAGTACACATTACAAAATACCAATACAATTGGCCCATAAAAGAGAGCATAAATGAAATACGTTTGTTTCCTCATAATTTCGAGAATCAAGATGTACTTCAATACGAACTCTTGATAACCCACAATCCTGAAGTGGAAATTTCAAAGGATTATTATGGGAATCGGGTTGGCAATTTCAATAATTTGGAGGCACATTCCGAAATGACTATCGAATCCAGAATGTTAGTTCGGGTCAATCATTCGCTAAAAATACCTGAAATTGATCCTACCACAATACAAGATTTGGCAGAAGAAAAAGAAAAAAACATTGCCTTACTTCGTCTTTGTTATCCTGAAACAATCCAAAAACAAAATAAAATCGATGCCATATTAAATAAAATAAGTTGTACCGATAAATCTGTTATCGAAATTGCACAACAATGCAACCAATATATTTTTGAAAACTTTACCTATACCAAAGGAATCACCAATATTGAAACCACGGTAGATGAAATTTTGGGAATTAAAAAAGGGGTTTGTCAAGACTTTGCCCACGTACTGTTGCAACTCTTGCGCACTGCTGGCATTCCTTCAAGATATGTGAGCGGTTATATTTGCCCTAACGAAAGCGGACTTAGGGGTGAGGGAGCCACACATGCTTGGGTAGAAATTTACACTCCAACTCAAGGTTGGTTAGGGCTGGATCCTACCAATAATATATGGACGATGGACAATCACATTAAGCTTTCTGTGGGAAGAAATTTTTATGATTGCACCCCCGTTAAAGGAACGTTCAAAGGACTTGCCAGACAAACCCTTTCGGTATGCGTTTCTATAGGGTATGAGGATGGAAGGCATTTCGAAGAAATAAATGACGTACAACTGGAAGAAGTTTCAGTAGAAGAACAGGTGCAACTGGATTATATAGAGCAATTGCACCATCAGCAACAGCAATAAAATTTCAATTAAAAACAAGGCGGAAGTTCTCTTAGTGTATCCAAATGCGGAATTGGATAATTTTCCGAAAATTCCATTAGGTGGATTGAAGCTAATTGAAATCAAAACATTTTAGTTTTTGTAATATACTTAAAAAAACGATTATGAATTTAGCCAACAAGAATATTTTAGTTGCCCCACTAAATTGGGGTCTGGGTCACGCGACACGTTGTATTCCTATCATAAAAGCATTGGAAGCAAATGGTTTTACGCCAATAATCGCTTCAGATGGAATTGCACTCGAAATGTTGAGAAAAGAATTCCCACACCTCCCTACACTAGAACTGCCTTCCTATCAAATTGAATCGGATAAAAGCAGGGCAAATTTAAAATGGGAAATGTTAAAAAATATGCCAAAGATGATTCGCGCTATATTGGATGAGAATAAATTGGTGGAAAAATGGGCGAAAGAATATACTCTTACCGGTATTGTTTCAGACAATCGTCTGGGGGTTTTTAATAAGAGGGTACAATCCGTTTTTATTACTCATCAACTGAAAGTCATGACAGGAAGCACTACTTGGATTACCAGTAAACTATACCAACGGGCTATCAGAAAATTTGATGAATGTTGGGTTCCTGATTTTGAAAAAGGGCCTAATTTAACTGGCACGTTAGGACACGCGGTAAATCATGGCTTGAAATTAAAATACATAGGCCCTTTAGGGCGATTGGAAAAAAAGGAACTTCCCATAAAATATGATTTGATGGTTCTTCTTTCTGGTGCTGAACCCCAACGGGAAATACTGGAAAACATATTGTCACAAAAACTGTTGAATTTTGATGGAGAAATAGTTTTTATCAAAGGAAAATTGGAAAATAGCCAGACAAGGGAGCGGGTAAATAATATTCTGCATTACAACTTTATGACGTCCAATGAACTGGAACGCACTTTTAATGAAAGTAAAGTTGTGCTTTGCCGCTCCGGTTACACCACGGTTATGGATTTGACAAAGTTGGGAAAAAAAGCCTTTTTTATTCCAACGCCCGGGCAATACGAACAGGAATATTTGGCAAAAAAGCTAAAGAGGCAGGGTCTTGTTCCATATGCTAGGCAAGACGATTTTACATTAGAACATTTAAAGGAACTCGATTTGTATAAAGGATTAAATATGGTTGACAATCCCATTCCTTGGAAAAATCTATTTTATCTTTTCGGAAGCGAAACAAGAGCTGTAAAAAAACCTTTTTAGAAGGGTAAGGGGAAATGCGTTAAAGTGCATAGTTTTGACTATTTTTGTGGACAATAAATACTGTGGCAAAATCTATAAAAGAAGTGTCATTTGTAAGTCATAAATCATGAAACTATTCATAACAGGAATATCAACCGATGTAGGTAAAACCATTGCTTCTGCCATTATAACCGAATCGCTCCAGGCCGATTATTGGAAACCTGTTCAAGCAGGGGATTTGGAGAATTCCGACAGTCATAAAATTAAATTGTTTGTTTCCAATACAAAAACGGTAATTCATCCCAATTCATATTCATTTAATACGCCGGCAAGTCCGCATCTTGCTGCCGAAATCGAAGGAATCACAATCGATTTAAACAAAATCGTAGAGCCTATTACCCATAATCATCTTGTCATTGAAGGGGCAGGAGGGATTCTGGTTCCGCTAAATGACAAAAATTGTGTGGTCGACCTCATTCAGCCTGATTACAAAGTTATTCTTGTTTCCCGACATTATTTAGGCAGCATCAATCACACTTTGCTCACCATCGAGGCCTTACAAAATAGAAAGATAGCCATTGCTGGAATTATTTTTAACGGAGTCGAAAATAAAGCTTCGGAAACAATCATTCTAAACAAAACGGGCATAAACTGCATCGGAAGAATAGAACCGGAACCTTATTTCGACAAAAATGTCGTTTTAGAATATGCCGATTTGTTTCGGGAAAAACTATTGGAACTGTAATTTTTTTAAGTCAGTAAATTAAAAATCAAATGAACCTAACAGAAAGAGACAGCCAATGCCTTTGGCATCCTTATACCCAACATAAAACAGCGGCACCTCCTGTTGCCATAGCTAGAGGGGAAGGCGCCTTGCTTTGGGATGACCAAAACAAGGAATATATTGATGCCATTGCTTCCTGGTGGGTCAATCCGTTTGGGCACAGTAACCGCTGTATAGCCGATGCCATATATAAACAACTCACCACATTAGAGCACGTTTTATTTGGCGGATTCACCCATGAACCTGCGATTTTGGTAGCCGAAAAATTGTTGCAAATCCTTCCGGACAATCAAAAGAAAATCTTTTTTTCTGATAACGGTTCCACTGCAGTTGAAGTTGCAATAAAAGTGGCATTGCAATATTTTTATAATTTGGGGAAAAAGAGAACCACCATAATTGCCTTCGAAAATGCCTTTCATGGCGATACTTTTGCAGCCATGGCAGCCAGCGGGATTTCCTTTTATACCCAGGCCTTTCAAGGAATGTTTATTGATGTGGTTCGAATTCCAGTTCCGGTAAAAGGGGAGGAGCAAGCTAGTTTTGATGCGCTTCGTGAGCGGATAAAAACCAATAACTGTGCGGGGTTTATTTTCGAGCCCCTAGTGCAAGGTGCCGCAGGAATGGTGATGTACGAGCCCGAAGCCTTGGATCAGCTCATCCAAATTTGCAAAGAAAACAACGTGCTCACCATTGCCGATGAGGTCATGACGGGTTTTGGAAAAACCGGAAAAACATTCGCCTGTGATTACATTAAAGAACAGCCCGACATGATGTGTTTGTCTAAGGCATTAACGGGCGGAACAATCCCCATGGCGATTACCACATTTACCCAGGAATTATTTGATGGGTTTTATAGCGACGACATCAACAAAGCCTTGTTCCACGGGCATACTTTTACCGCAAATCCTACGGGTTGTGCCGCGGCATTAGCAAGTATGGAGTTGTTGCAAACCCAGGAAATGCAAGAAAATATCGCCAGAGTACATAGGAGCCACTTGGATTTTCAGAAAAAAATCCAGTTGCATCCCAAGGTAACCACCACACGCGTACTCGGGGTAATTTTTGCATTGGAAATCAAAACCGAAGACCACGCTTCTTATTACGGGACTTTGCGCAACAAGCTTTATGATTTTTTTATAGAAAACGGCGTTATTTTGCGTCCCGTTGGGAATATCGTTTACATTTTGCCGCCCTATATCATTACCGAAAAACAATTACAAAAAGTCTATCAAGTTGTAGAAAAAGCAATAGAAATTGCTTAAATTTGGAGCTATTCCTGCTATTCGTTACAATCTGTCCTTTCGAGGAACGAAGCAATCTTTTAAGGAGATTGCCCTATTCCTCTAAAGGGCAGGATTTCCACTTTTATCAGGGCTAAAAATCAATCGAATAACAAGACAATATGGAGCACGTATGAAGGTAGGTGTTATCCATGAAAAAATATATTATGGTGTCCAAAACGATTTCCATTACCGCCATTTCTTCCATTTCTCCCTTAGGGAACAACCCTGAAACCGTTTGGGAAAAGTATCTCAACAACCAACATTGTTTTATTGAAAAAGATTTTGGCAATCAAAAAGCGTTTGCTGCCGTTTTAGACGCAGCTTCGAAGGAAGAAATCGAATCCATAAGACAATTCGACATCAAATACAAATCCTTAGATCCATCGGTATTGTTTGCCATTGCTGCTTCCCGTAAAGCCATTGCCCAATCAGGCTGGACTAAAAACGACATCTTTGGCGTGAATTTGGGCTCTTCTCGTGGCGCGACCGAATTATTTGAAAAACACCATCAGGAATTTTTAGCCACCGGAAAAGCGCAAACCTTAGCGTCACCTACCACCACGCTAGGGAATATTTCATCCTGGGTTGCCCATGATTTGCAGAGTCAAGGGCCCGACATTTCACATTCCATAACCTGCTCTACTGCTTTGCATGCGTTGTTAAATGGCGTGGCATGGCTTCGTGCGGGCATGGCTGATAAATTTTTAGTAGGTGGTAGTGAAGCCCCACTGACCAATTTTACTATTGCCCAAATGAAAGCGCTAAAGATTTATGCACAGTCTAAAGAGGAGCTTGACGTATGGCCTTCCCGCGCTTTAGATTTTGAAAAAAAGCAAAGCACCCTGATTCTTGGCGAAGGGGCAGCGGTTTGTTGTCTAGAAATTGGCAAATCAGCAAATGCATTGGCCTATATTGAAGGCATTGGCTATGCCACGGAAATTTTAGAACACAACATTTCCATTTCGGCGGAAGCCCTATGTTTCCAGAAATCCATGAAAATGGCCTTGGCAAATACTAATGCTGATGAGGTGGATGCCATTGTCATGCATGCGCCCGGAACAAAAGCCGGTGATTTGACGGAATACAAAGCCATCCAAAAAGTATTTGGTTCTCAATTGCCTTTGCTTACTACCAACAAATGGAAAATAGGACATACTTTTGGCGCTTCGGGAATGCTTAGTATTGAATTGGCGATCATGATGATGCAAAGGCAACATTTTATAGGAGTGCCTTTTGTGCCAGTACAACAATCCAAAAAAGTCATCAAGAAAGTATTGGTGAATGCGGTAGGTTTTGGAGGAAATGCCGTGAGTGTTTTACTGTCATTGTAACCAATTAAAGGATTGGTGTGTTTTATTGATAATTCGACGCACGTTGTAATTTGTTTTTGAGTCTATTTTATTCTGTTTCGGAATTTTCCAACTCCTTCATTTTCTCATACACCCAATTGCTCTCAAACCCTTTGCGCAAGAAATAATCACAAAACTTTTTACGTTTTTTCAGTACATTAGTTTCTCTGATACTTTCCCATTGGTGTTGAGTGACGCGATGAAAAGTGGCGGCATATTCCTCGGGAGTAATTTCCTTGAGTGCTGTGTTGATGTTGTATTGCGAGATGTTTCTGAATTTCAATTCGTTCACAATTCTAATTTTCCCCCAATGTTTGATACGATGTTTTCCTCGTGCAAAACTGCAGGCAAAGCGTTCCTCATTTAAAAAATTATGTGCAATGAGATGCACCACCACTTCGTCGAGGTCTGGAGGTTTTATGCCCAAATCATACAATTTAGAAACTACCTCTTGGTGACATCGATCCTGGTAGGCGCAGTAATGTTCCAATTTTTGTTTGGCTTCGTTAAAAGTGGCTGTATGCGTCATTGTAATGCAGTTGCAAAACGGAGGTTTGTTGCTTGCAAAAATAGTTAAAATCAGTTGCTTTCAACCCATTTTTTCTATCATTATATTTCAGGATTTTTGGTTTGCAATAGGTTAATTTTTTTGAAAAATGAAGGTCTTTTTCTTTTCAAAAAGGCTCTTTAATAGCTGACACTTTCGCAATCCTGATTTTTTGGGTGCATTAGATGTTATTTGTATGTATTAATCATATTTTTCGGTATATAAATGGTAATATAGTCCCTAAAATTCACTTTTATACAAGTGATTCACAATAAAGTAAGATATTTCTCATGATGAATATGTTAATTTTTTAATCTTGTTAATAGGGGAATAATAGGCCATTTTGTCTGTTAAACATTGAAAATAAAAGAATATTTGACTTTGTTTTTTTAATAAAATAATTATCATATATTTATATATTATAGTAAAATATTAAATAATTATCGTATATTTAACTAAAAATTATCGATAAAAATATTTTATTTCACATTGTTAAATGAATTTTACAATATAATTTTCAGGAGGTTAAGAGTGTTGTGTGTTATAAAAATGCGTTAATTACAACGTTATAGTTGAAAATTTAACAATTCAAAATGCTTGAAATCGGTTGAAATTGACTTACTTTTGAACCCCCTATTTTACTCATCGTAAAATTGTCAGTTTTGCATGCGATAAATAATACTTATTGCATGTTTTAATGCGAATATGGGATACGGAAAAAATTATTTTAACTATAATGCCACATATTTATGAAATTGAAATTACTGTTTTTATCACTTGCATTGTTTGTTGTTTCTTTAGGGAGTTATGGGCAGACTGTGGTTAGTTATACTGCGATGACAGCTCCTTCATGTCCTGCTAACTCGGCATCAACCATTTCAGCCGTCCCAGCAGGCTTGACATTTTCTCAAATATTGAGAGGATCTGGAGTGACTTGTACAAATACGTCAACTTCTATTAATGGTAGCGGGTTTAATAATACTTTAGCAAATAATATAACCAATTCAGCTTGGTTCACTTATAGTATTACAAGTGATGCGTCAGTGACTTTTACTTTGTCGAGTCTAAGTATCGTTTCTCGCGTTAGTAGCGTAACTGGAGCTCCTACTGTTTCTGTACAATATAGTATTGGGGCAGGGGCAAAAACTCTTATAGGGACTTATACGCCAACAACATCGGCTGCAACTTATGTAATCACTCCCGGTACGGCAATAGCGGTTGGGGCTAGTCAGGTGCTGAATGTCTATATTATTCCAGTTGGTTTAACATCTGCCGGAACAACTTGTAGAGTAGAAGCTAATACCTCTGCGACAGTAACAACAACACCTGCCGGCCCAACGGTATCTGGAGCTCCAACAATTGGGGCTGCCACCGCCACCGGAGTTTCGGGTCAGGCAACGGTTGCCTTTACCGCTCCTGCATCTAATGGAGGTTCAGTAATTACATCTTATACCGCAACGTCATCTCCTGGTGGGATCACCGGAACAATATCTCAGGCAGGAAGTGGCACGATAACCGTAAACGGCTTGACCAACGGAACGGCTTATACTTTTACAGTAACGGCACTTAATGGAGTGGGGACTAGTGCCGCAAGCGCGGCCTCTGGTTCGGCAACTCCTTATACGGTTCCTAATGCGCCAACGGCAGCTACTGCCACGGCAGGAAACGGGCAGGCATCTGTAGCTTTTACCGCACCGGCATTTAATGGGGGTTCGGCAATTACCTCTTATACTGTGACTTCATCACCGGGTGGTTTTACAGGTTCTGGGGCTACAAGCCCTATAGTCGTTACGGGTTTAACCAACGGAACTGCTTATACTTTTACTGTTACGGCCACCAATGCCGCAGGAGCTGGGGCGGCAAGTGTTGCGTCAAATGCAGTAACACCAAATAGTGGGCCAACAGTCTCTGGAGCTCCAACAATAGGAACGGCAGTAGCAGGAAATGCTCAAGCTTCTGTTCCGTTTACCGCACCAGCCTCTAATGGAGGTTCAGCAATTACCACTTATACCGCAACTTCTTCCCCTGGAGGAATTACCGGAACTTTAAATCAGGCGGGAAGCGGTACCATAATCGTTACGGGCTTGACCAACGGAACCGCTTATACTTTTACCGTTACGGCTACTAATGGAATAGGAACAAGTGTTGCAAGTGCGGCATCCAATTCTGTTACGCCTTTTACCGTGCCTAATGCACCTACAATAGGAACGGCTACAGGCGGAAGTACACAGGCGTCAGTAACTTTTACCGCACCGGCTTTTAACGGAGGTTCGGCAATTACTTCTTATACCGTGACATCATCGCCAGGTGGTTTTACAGGTACAGGGGCATCTAGTCCTATAATCGTTACGGGATTAACTAACGGAACGGCATATACTTTCACTGTTACGGCTACCAATGCTGCAGGAACAGGAGCGCCAAGTGCTGCATCCAATTCAGCAACACCTCTTGGGGCGCCAGTTAACGACTTATGTTCTGGTGCAACAACATTGGTTCTGGATGCTGCGGCAATTACTGGGACATTTGTAAATGGGACTTCAACTGCGGGAAATACTTTTGCATACGCTCCGACAAAGAATGATGTATGGTATTCTTTTATACCTACATGTACCGGAAATCATACCATTACAGCTAGTTATACAGCTGGTCCAGATTTAGACTTTGATGTTTTTACTACAACTTGTCCAACAACTGGAACTGCTCCGGTAATTGCTCACGGATCGGTTGCAGGTTCTGAAACAAAAACAGCAAGCTTTATAAGTGGTACAACGTATTATATTCGCTTAATTGATTTTAATACAAATGCGACTACCTTCACCATAGGGATTACAGCACCTGCTGCGGTTGCACAAGCAGTAACCTCGTCTGCGGCTTCTTCCGTTTTAGCGACTACCGCCACCTTAAACGGGAATGTTACCACATTAGGAGTTTGTCCCGCTTCAACATTTAAAGGTTTTGTGTATTCACTTACAAGTGCCAATGCCAATCCAATAAATTTAGGCACAGGCGTTACCACAACATCAGTAGCTGTTGGGGCTACCGGAGCCTTTACTTCGGCTTTAACCGGTCTGACCGCGGCAACCAATTATACTTTCAAAGCCTATGTGTTTGATGGTACAACCTATACTTATGGTGCAACACAAACATTTACAACCATAACCGTACCAGGCGCACCAACAGCGGTAACTGCTACCGCAGGTAACACCCAAGCAACAATTTCGTTTACTGCTCCGGCCTCTAATGGGGGCTCAGCTATTACCTCTTATACGGTGACTTCGGCTCCGGGTGGTTTTACAGGTACAGGAGCAACAAGTCCTATAATAGTTTCGGGTTTAACCAATGGAACGGGGTATACTTTTACCGTTACAGCTACTAATGCTGCAGGTACTGGAGCGCCAAGTACCACATCAAATTCAGTGACTCCAACTGCTGTTGCACCATCGGCACCAACCATTACGGGAATAACTCCAAGTAGTGGTCAATTATCGGTAGCTTTTACCGCTGGGGCAACGGGAGGTTCAGCCATAACCAATTATAAATATTCTACTGATGGTGGAGCAACCTTTACGGCTTGTTCGCCTACGCAGACCACCAGCCCAATCTTAATTACAGGATTGACCGATGGTACTTCTTACAATGTACAAATCCTTGCAGTAAATGCGATAGGAGACGGGACACCAACCGGAAGTACAGCAGCAACTCCAGTGGCTGTGGTAACGCCAATTTATTTAAACGATTTTGGAACAACAACAACTCCAAAACCTTATACGGCTGTAACAACACTTGATCCCAACTTGTCCAGTTCATCTTGGACTAATAATACAATTGCTTTTACAGCTTTAGTTGGAAGTAGTGGTAATAGTTTATCCAATACTTCGTCAGGATCACTTGTCTATACCTTGACTTTTAATGTAGCGGCAAATTACGGACTTTCGGTAACGTCTTTTAATTTTTGGGGAAACCACAGTGGTACAGGTTCTACTGCATGGTCCATGACAATTAACGGTACGGCCGTTGGATCAGGATCGTTCCCGTCAGCGGCTGCTTACGGACAGACCAATGTTTCCAATGCCATTAGCGGATTAAGCGGAACGATAACCGTTGTTATGACAATGACTGGTTCTACGGGAGGTTCAACTCGTTTAGATGATTTTACTTTATATGGCAGTGTATTACCAACATTCCCGCTTTTAACCACTCCAACGGCTACATCTATTACAACCACGGGCGCTACATTAGGGGCAACCATTACAAATACAGGTGGTTCGGCAATAATAGCTAGAGGAACAGTATGGGGAACAGCCGCAGCTCCAACAGGAAATATCCTTGCGGAAGGCGGAACGGCAATTTCAGCTTTTTCTCATGCCCGTTCGGGTTTTACTCCTAATACCGTATATACCTATAGAGGATATGCGACTAACTCTAGCGGAACGGGGTATTCACCAGATGCTACTTTTACAACGCTACACAATGCGCCTACTATTGGTTCAGGTTCGGGGGCTACAGCTGCGTCTATAGTTGCCAATTGGACAGCTCCAACTGGTGGCGGAGCAGCGGCTTATACCTATGAGATACAAGTAGATAATGATCCTGCATTTGGATCTATAGATTATACACAAAGTGGAATTTCGTCAGCTACATTATCGGCAACAGCAACAGGTTTAGCATCTGTAACCGTTTATTATTATAGAGTTCGTACTGTAAATGCAGGAGGAACCTCCGCATGGTCAACAGTTTCTGTAGGATATAGCACTTTGGCTCCGGTGGCTACGGTAAACCTATCTACCACTACCTTAACTGGTTTTACTTATGTTTTTGGGGCTGGTCCATCAGCAACACAAACCTTTACGGTTAACGGAACCACTTTGTCAGCTGACATTTTGTTAGCCGCACCAACAAATTACGAAATAGCCACAGTGGTTGGAGGACCTTATAGTGCTACTTTAACATTAGCTAAATCAGGTATGACGGTAGCAACCACCACTATATATGTGAGACAGAAATCAGGTCTTGCCGGAGGAAGTTATAGTGGAAACATAGCGGTAACCAGTACAGGAGTGACCGCTCAAAATGTGGCATGTAGCGGAACAGTTTCTGCTCCCGAAATTAATATCAAAGGGAATGCGGTATCTATTGTAAACGGGAATACGGCTACGGTATCCACTAATTTCACTGCCTTTGGTAGTGCCAATCTTGCTGGAGGGACGATAGTTCGTACGTTCACTATAGAAAACACGGGGACTGCCAGTCTTTCTCTAACGGGAGCTTCCCCTTATGTAACCTTAAGTGGAGCTAACGCTGCGGATTTTACCGTTACGGCAATTCCTTCGGCGACTATAGCGGGTAGTGGTTCTACTACTTTTAGTATAACGTTTGATCCATCTGCTTTGGGTTCTCGTACCGCTACGATTTCTATCGCAAACAATGACAGTGATGAAAATCCTTATACATTCAACATTCAGGGGGATTGTATTTTAGGACCTATCTTTTTTGAGACTATAGGAACTGTGGGGGGAACAACTGCTATTTCAACACACGAAACAGCCAATGGCTTCGATTATGATGCCTTGACCATGTCTAGTGGAGGGGCTGCAAATGCCGCAGATATTAGAGCTACAAGTGCATCGTCAGGTTATACCAATGCCTCTGGTGGTGCAAATGTTAATTTTACCGTTACATCGGGTAACTACGGATTTTCAATTGGAAGCATTGACACCTCTGCTTATACAACATTGGCCTTAAGTTTTGGAGTTTATAAAACAAACGGGGTGGGATCTAGTTTCGGAACATTAAATTTAGACTATTCACCGGATGGTGGTGCCACTTGGATTAATGTGCCCTATACAGCCCCTGCTTCCTCTGTTGCCGCTGGTTGGTATCTTATGTCAGATATCGCATTGCCTGCTGGAGCTTGCGGGCTTGCTAATCTTATGATTAGATGGGTAAAAACGGGTGGAATAGCCATACGTTTAGATGACATATTATTGACCGGTACCAATTGTACTTTGGTTTTAGGGGCTATTACTCCAGAAACTGGTCCGGTGGGAACTCTTGTGACCATCAATGCCACTGCAGGAGATTTATCTGCTGCCACGTCCTCAGCTAGTTTTAATGGCACGGCTGCCACTGTTATTTCAAGAACCGCTACAAAAATGATAGTTGAGATTGCTGCGGGATCCACTACCGGGAATTTAGTTGTTAATGATGGTACGTGTCAAACGGCAACTCCTTATGTTATTATTGATACCGTTAATAGTGCTTGTGAATATACTCCGCTGACAGAATTAATTATTACTGAGGTATTAGATGATTACTTTGGAAGTACTGGAGGGTTTGAAATTTACAATCCTACCGCATCGGCAATAGATTTGACTGCAGGTAATTATACTTTTGTTAAAACCCCGGATGATTCTGTTACAGAAACAACACATACCTTGACGGGTATTTTACCCGCAGGAGGAATCTATTTAATTGATGCGAGATCAGGAGACAGCGAATGTGGTACAACAGCCAATGGATTTTTAGGCTCGGGATTTAATGAGTTGGATAAATTTGAGCTTCGTAAAGGAGGGGTTGTTATTGATAAGGTAGTTGCGCCAAATGAGGTTGGGTATAGTATTTTAAGAGACCCTACTAAATTAACACCTTCGTCAACATTTAGCGCTGCTAATTGGACAACTAACAGTCAGGAATCGTGTGCTAATTATGGAATATTTGCTCCTAAAGGAACAACGCCTACCATTTCTGTACAACCCGCCGCAGTAGAAAGTTGTTCTTCTGTAAGCATTAGTGGGTTAGTAGCTGTTGAAGGTTTTTCTGGAGGGACTGCATTGTCTTACCAATGGTATGAGGTTGCACCAGATGTTGCAGCTTGGACGCCACTTGCGAATGGCGGAGTATATTCTGGTGCTACATCTGCGGTCTTGGATATTTCTTCCACTTCGGGGAAAGTGGATTATCAATATTATGTTAAAGTGAATGAAAGTTCCGCTTCTTGTTATATTGCCTCTCAGACGGTTAAAATTGTAGGTTCAAGCGGAAGTTCAGGATCTAAGACCTGGAGTGGATCTTGGTCTCCAAGCGGACCGCCATCATTAAGCAATACGGTAACTATTGATTCCGATTATAATACGACCACAAATGGAAGTTTTGATGCATGTAATGTAATTGTCAATGCCGGAAAAACGTTGACTATAACAGGAGATCATTATGTGAACATTCAAAATGATTTAACGGTAAACGGGACTTTAAACATACAAGACAATGGTAGTCTGGTTCAAATAAATGATGCGGGAGTTAATACGGGTAACGTATCTATGGAGCGTATTGCCACAGTTAGGAAATTAGATTATGTGTATTGGTCTTCGCCGGTTAAGGATTTTAATGTTTCTGATGTAGTTCCTACTTCTTGGTTAATTTACAAATGGATGCCTACCATAGCGAGGTCTTACGCCAGTAATTTTGGAGGTTGGGTTGCCGCCGCTGGTGAAACGATGGTGAACGGTAAAGGATATATTATTAGAGGTCCAGGTACGGCAACAAATGCAACAGTGGCAGAGGATTATTCCGCCATCTTTACAAACGTTCCTAATAACGGAGTGATAACCAAAGCAATTGAGAGAAGTACTTGGAATGGTGCGGATTACACCTATACTAGTGGTGCCAATACCTTAACCGTTAAGAATGACGATGATAATTATAACTTGTTGGGTAATCCTTATCCTTCAGCTATTGATGTTCATTCTTTTTTAACGTTTAATACCAATATTGCAGGATATGTTAAATTATGGTCTCACGGCACGTTGCCTTCCGCTTCAAACGGCCAGTCCTTTTATAATTCTTTTGCTTATACTTATACCGCAAGTGATTATGTGACTGAAAATGTAGGGGGTTCCTCTGCAGGGCCTGCGGATTATGCTATTCCGGCAGGACAGGGATTTTTTGTAACCATGAACCACACTTCGGCATTAGCCACTGAAAATGTTACCTTTAAAAATTCTATGAGGAATAAAACCTATAAAAATAGTGCTTTTTATAGACAAGCCAACCGCGGAAATATTGAGAGACACCGCATCTGGTTGGATATAGTAGATGCTTCAGGGCGTAATGTAAGAACAATGGTGGGTTACATTCAGGATGCGACTTTGCACAAAGACAGATTGTTTGATGCAAGTATTAAAGTAGACGGTAATTTAAATATGTATTCCTTAATTAGCGGTGAAGCGCATATTATTCAGGGAAGATCTTTACCTTTTGACAAGAACGATAAGATCCCTTTGGGGATAAACACTCCAATCAAAGTGATTAACGGTGCTCCTTCTCAAAACACTTATACTATTGCCATAGCGTTTACGGACGGGTTGTTCAGGGATGTGAGACAAAATATTTATTTAGAAGATAAACTGCTTAATATCATACATGACTTAAGACAGGCGCCTTATACTTTCACTACTGTGGGCGGAAGATTGGACGACCGTTTTATATTGCGATATACTAATGGAGCCAGATTAGACGCTACTGATTTTAGTAAGTTAGACAGTAATGTGGTAGTGGCTTCAGCCGATAGACAAATAAAAATCAAGTCCTATTTAGAGGATTTGAAAAATATAACAGTGTATGATGTTTTGGGCAGAGAAGTGTTTAAGAAGAACAATGTAAACACAACCGAATTTTATGTAAATGATATCATATTAAGTCAACAGGCTTTAATTGTTAAGATTGTTTTGGCCAACGGACAAACGGTAACCAGAAAAATTATATACTAATAATAGCGAGCAACAAAAAATCCCGTCTTGAAAATAATCAAGACGGGATTTTTTTTTGACAAATAAGTGTGTTTTAGTACAATTATGACGGGCTACTATCCAAAAAAGTAGATATAATAATTCCTGTTTTTAGATAGTAATAAATTACAAATAGCTTTACTTACTTCCCTTTCTCCGAAGCTTCTACATTTCTTTCAATGGTATGTCCTGGTCGAGACCATTTTGGTTTCTCTCCCAAAGGTGCA
This sequence comes from Flavobacterium psychrotolerans, assembly GCF_003097635.1. Classification (GTDB taxonomy): domain Bacteria; phylum Bacteroidota; class Bacteroidia; order Flavobacteriales; family Flavobacteriaceae; genus Flavobacterium; species Flavobacterium psychrotolerans. Next base: position 33,154 of record NZ_QCZI01000008.1, on the reverse strand, counting down.
AATTGAGAATCGGATGCTTCTACTGAAATGGGTTGCGTGATTTTGATGAAAGGCTTTTGAGGAAGAAGACCTAACATCTCAAACATTTTCATGTCGTCATTTACATCAGGATTAGGGGTGGTCAATAATTTATCACCTGCAAAGATAGAATTGGCTCCTGCAAAGAAACACATTGCCTGTCCTTCGCGACTCATGTTCATTCTTCCTGCCGAAAGGCGTACCTGGGTTTCGGGCATTATGATTCGGGTAGTGGCTACCATGCGTATCATTTCCCAAATTTCTACTGGTTTCTCATCCTCTAGTGGCGTTCCCTCAACGGCAACTAATGCGTTTATTGGTACCGATTCTGGCTGTGGGTTTAGTGTAGAAAGAGCCACAAGCATTCCGGCTCTGTCCTCAATAGATTCTCCCATGCCAATAATTCCCCCACTACAAACCGTAATGTTGGTTTTACGGACGTTCTCTATGGTTTGCAAACGGTCTTCGAAACCACGAGTGGAGATGACTTGCTTGTAGTATTCTTCTGAGGTGTCTAAGTTGTGGTTGTAAGCATACAAACCCGCTTCGGCAAGACGTTTCGCTTGATTTTCAGTAATCATCCCAAGGGTACAACACACTTCCATGTCCAGTTTGTTAACGGTACGAACCATTTCTAAAACTTGGTCAAATTCAGATCCGTCTTTTACGTTTCGCCAAGCAGCTCCCATACATACGCGGGAAGAGCCGTTGGATTTTGCACGCAAAGCCTGTGCTTTTACTTGGCTTACCGACATTAGGTCATTTCCTTCAACATCAGTGTCATATCGTGCGGCTTGTGGGCAATAGCCACAGTCCTCCGAGCATCCGCCAGTTTTTATAGACAACAAAGTGGACACCTGAACCACATTCGGATCATGGTGTTCCCTGTGAATGGTGGCCGCTTCATAAAGCAAATCCATCAGGGGCTTGTTATAAATTGAGATAATTTCCTCTTTGTTCCAGTCGTGTTTTGTAATACTCATATCAGCATTTTTATAATGCCTCAAAAGTAGTTAAATTGTTCTAAAGTAACAACGTTGCAGTGCCGAAAAACAAGGCAATACAGAATAATTCTAAATGCGAATGTCAATCGGCTTCAAAGCGATTATTGAAATACAACATCAACAGCAAAGTGACGATTACCGAAGAAGCGATTCCTTCAAAAAGTAAACCGATACAATAAGTATTCACTGAGGGGTTTCCTCCAAACAAAAAGATCTCCGATAAAGATTGTACATACGCATCACCTCCTTTGATGTGGCTGTAAATGAATAATGCAAGAAGACTAAAAACAACGCCAAAAATAGATGTGGTCATAGCGGCCATAGCATTAGAGGCGAAATCCATTTTGCCTTCGGACAGATTCATTTTTAAGGTCCTGTTAACGCCATAAAAAATGAATACCACATTAAACAAACGCAGGTAAGACAAATTTGAAAATCCCAGTACATTCATCAACAAAAAATAAAACCCAATTCCGAGGAAAATGAGAAATCCGTTAAGTAATTCTTTTGGCAGTTTCATACAATTGTTTTTTTTAGAGTTAAAATAATATATCACTGACAATCAAAATAATAGTATTTCAAATTTACAAAAAACAATGCATTATGTCATGAATATGTCAAGGAAAATTTTGAATAAAAAAGTAAATAGATAAAAAATGAACCCTCAATAATTAAAGTTTATTGATGAATGCAATAGCGGTAAGCTTATCTTTTTCTAATTGGTCTTTCAACAATGTCACCGATTCGAATTTTTGTTCCGAACGAATATAATGCAAGAGTGAAACTTCAATTTTTTGAGAGTATAAATTAGCTTCAAAATCCAAGTAATGAATTTCAATCGATAATTCTTTTCCGTTTACGGTAGGATTTGTTCCAATATTCATAATTCCAAAAACCGTATTATTGCGGAGTGTGCTTTGTACAACATAAACGCCGCTTTTAGGAATGAGTTTGTAATCTTCTTTGATTTTTAAATTAGCGGTAGGAAAACCAATGGTTCTTCCCAATTGTTTCCCCTGCTGAACCGTACCGGTGAGAAAATAGGAATAGCCTAAATATTGGTTGGCCAAATGGATGTTTCCCTCCTCAAGCGCCGTTCTTATTTTTGTTGAACTTACTGACACTGCCTGAATTTCTTGTGCAGAAATCTGTTCCACTTCAAAGGCGTATTTTTTGCCAAAGACAATTAAATCATCGATGTCAGCCGTACGATTCTTTCCAAACCGATGGTCATGACCAATAATGATTTTTTTTATTTTTAATCGATCCACAAGGATGTTTTTTACGAATTCTTCAGCAGTAAGTCTGGAGAACACTTTGTCAAAAGGATGAATGATTAAATTGTCAAGTCCTGTTTTTTCTAGGAGTTCCGCTCGTTCTTCAATCGTGTTCAGAAGTTGCATTTCTGATTGCTCTTGTAAAACCATTCTGGGATGTGGAAAAAAAGTAAGGATTAAACTCTCGCTATCACTGCTATTGGCATTATGGATTAGTTTTTCGATAATTTTTTGATGCCCAATATGTACGCCATCAAAAGCGCCTAGCGTGATGATGGTTTTTTTATGGGTATGAAATGATTCTATAGAATGGAAAAGCTTCAATTTTTTATTTTTATGGACACAAATTTAGGCTATCGATTCCGATATTTTAGGATTTATAAACAGTTAATTTCACAAACGGTTAATATATCATAAAGAACGGAAAATAGTTTGTTATTTCTTAATAAAATTTACAAATTACTGTTAAATACGTAACTTGGCTCTTTAAATTTTAAAAAAATCATTAATTTTGTGAACTATTATTTTAATAAAATAAATGAAAAGAGTATTACTATCATTCGTTATGGCATTTTCTTTTGGGTCAATTATTGCACAAAAAAATGTCGTTTGGAAAACGGTTTCAGAAGATCAAATCCCGTTATCGGATAAAATCAGAACGACTACTTATTCTGAAAACCAAAAATTATTTTTCGTCAACATTAATAAGATTAGGCTGTCTTTAGAAAATGCTACCGATAAATTTTCCGGGAAACCAGGAGTACTTGTTGATTTTCCTGTTGTTGATGGCGGCTCCGAAAAATTTATGGTTTGGGAAAATTCTAATTTTGCCCCTGAATTACAAACCCGCTATCCTAGCATTAGAGCTTACATAGGTAATAGCCTTAAAGATAAAACGACCACCATTAATTTTAGCTTGTCGCCGAGCGGTATTCAAACCATGATATTGAGAGCAGATAACGGTTCTGAGTTTATTGAGCCTTTCACAAAAGACAATTCGGTATATGTGCTTTTTGATTCCAAAACAAGAACGGCTGGGAAATTACCATTTAGTTGCAAAACAATTGATAAGACCTTAAGTCAGGGAATTTCGAATAGGATAATGCAACAATCGGCCTACATGGCAAACAACAAATCTTACAAAACATTGCGTTTGGCCTTGTCATGTACGGGGGAATACGGTGCCTATTTTGGCAGTGTGAGTAAAGCTTTGGCCGCAATGAATGCCACCATGACAAGGGTAAACGGGGTATATGAAAAAGATATGGCGTTGCATTTAAATATTATTGCCAATAATGATCAAGTCATTTATGTCGATGGAGATACGGATCCTTATTCTGAAGTACCTCCCGCTCCAAATAATTTTGCTCCCGATGCTTGGAACCAAGAATTACAAGATAATTTATCCAATGTGTTAGGCGATGATCTTTACGATATCGGACACTTGTTTGGCGCTTCCGGGGGTGGTGGAAATGCCGGTTGTATTGGCTGTGTTTGCGGAACAAGTACCGAATCTTGGACTGATATTGGATTAGGGAAAGGCAGTGGCTATACCTCACCATCGGACAATATACCTCGTGGAGATTTTTTTGATATTGACTATGTAGCTCACGAAATGGGGCACCAATTGGGTAGCAATCACACCTTTTCGGATAGTTCTGAAAGCAGTGGTGTGCAAGTGGAACCAGGAAGTGGATCCACAATTATGGGCTATGCTGGAATTACGGATTATAATGTGCAGTCCCATTCCGACGCTTATTTTACGTACAGAAGTATTCTTCAGATGCAAACCAACTTGGCAACTAAAACATGTCCGGTAAGCACTCCAATTGCGAATTTGACACCTACTGTAAGTGCAGGTGCCGATTTCTCCGTGCCTTCGGGAACAGCTTACATTTTGAAAGGGATAGCTACAGATGGGAATGGAGATACATTAACCTATTGCTGGGAACAAAACAATGACGGAGATTTGCAAACAGGATCCAAAAGTATGGCTTTCTTAACCAAGCCTTCTGGGCCTACGTTTAGATCTTTTTCTGCAAAAACATCGCCAAACCGATATTTGCCTGAATTTTCAAAAGTTTTGGCGGGTACTTTAAGCTCTAGCTGGGAATCCGTTTCGTCGATTTCCAGGGTTTTAAAATTTACGTTGACAGTTAGGGATAATAATGTAAACGGTTCACAGACCAATACCGATGAAGTTTCGGTAACGTCTAAAATACCATATAATGCAACAACAGCTCCTACAGGGGTTGGTCCGTTCAAAGTTACGTCTCAAAATACCTCTGGAGTCTCTTGGGCTCAAGGAACTTCCAAGACGGTTACTTGGGATGTGAATAATACGACCGCATTACCGGGATCGTCAAACGTGAATATTAAATTATCGATTGATGGTGGAGCTACTTTTCCTTACGTTTTAGCGTCGGATACGCCAAATGACGGTAGTGAAGCTATTACGGTTCCCGCAACTCCAGCGTCTTCAAACTGTAGGTTGTTAATTGAGCCTACGGCAAATGTATATTATGCCGTCAATTCGAAAGCATTTGCAATTGCCAATTTGGCCAATGAAAATTTCAGTTTGTCTAATTTTAGTCTGTCTCCCAATCCTAACAGAGGGAATTTTACAGTTCAATTTGATTCTTTGTCAACCAATGCCATTGAGATTTTGGTTCATGACATGAGAGGAAGAAGTATTTTTGAAAGAAAATATAGCAATACGGGGTTATTTTCTCAAAATATTCAACTAGACACTATGCAAACTGGAATCTATTTAGTGACCGTTAAAGATGGTGGTCAGAAAGTGATTAAGAAAATAGTGGTAGAATAATTCCAATCTATTATAAAATAAAAAAGGGAAGACCGAGTTGTCTTCCCTTTTTTATTTCCCATTAAAAGCGGTCATTGTGTTTTCTAATCCAGCCGTTCCAAAGGATTTGATAATTTCTGTAGCGAGTTCCAATCGTTCCGGAAGCTTTGTTTTTTCAGCTTCGTCCCATTCGCCAAGCACGTAGTCTATTTGTTTCCCTTTTTTGAATTCGTCACTGATTCCAAAACGGAAACGGGTATAGTTTTGAGTGTTCAAAATAAGGTTGATGTTTTTTAGTCCGTTATGTCCGCCATCACTTCCTTTGGGTTTGATTCGGATAGCTCCGAAGGAGAGGTTTAGGTCATCTGCAATTACCATTATGTTTTCTAGGGGAATGTTTTCCTTTTCCATCCAATGTTGAACGGCTTTGCCACTTAGATTCACATAGGTATTGGGTTTAAGGAGTAAAAAAGTTCTTCCTTTTAATTTGTATTCTGCCAAAGCGCCCAGTTTTACGGTAGCAAAAGAAAGTGATTCTTTTTTGGCAAAATGGTCTAATATTTTAAAACCAATATTGTGTCGGGTATTCACGTATTCGGCTCCGATGTTGCCTAAGCCTACAATTAAAAATTTCTTCATGCAATTCGTATTGTCTGGTGTTTTCTGGGATGAAAATAGTTTGGAAAGCCAATTTATCATGCCACAAAAATAGAACAAAATTGGTAAAGATGCCAAAGATTTATTCTCTAGCCCCGATGGAAGTGGAAATCCCACGTCATTGTGAGGCACGAAGCAATTTGGCATGGATTGTAGCGTACAGCGGGAACAGGATGGATATATAGGGTCAAGCCATTCGCTTCAAATTCTTCTGCCAATTTGGAGAGATTGATATTATTAAACAAAAAAAGCACCAGTTTTGCAACTGATGCTTTTATAATTGAATTCAGAAGAATTATTTTTTCTTTCCTTTTACTGGCGCTTTTGCTGCTTTTGCTGCTTCTTGAGCTGCTTTCATAGCCGCACGAGAAATTCTTACTTGAGCAACAACAGTGTTGTCAGGGTGCAACAATTTGTATTTGTCAGAAACTAGTTTCGTAACGTACAATTTGTTTCCCATTTGAAGTTGAGAGATTTCTGCTTCAACGAAATCAGGAAGATTTTTTGGTAATGCTTTTACTTTTAATTTACGAGTGTTCAAACGTAAAACACCACCTAATAAAACACCTGGAGAAACACCTGTTACTTTTACAGGAACTTCCATTGTGATTTCTTTGTTGTCGAATAATTCGAAGAAGTCAATGTGCAAGATTCGGTCTGAAACTGGGTGTACTTGAATGTCTTGTAAAATGGCATTGTATGATTTGTCACCCAATTCAATCACAACTGTGTGTGCGTTTGGAGTGTAAACCAAGTTTTTGAATGCTTTTTCATCTGCTGAAAAGTGTACTGCTTGATTTCCTCCGTATAACACGCAAGGAACCGCTCCAGCATTACGTAAGGCTTTAGTCGCAACTTTGCCCACGCTTTCTCTTTCTGATCCTTTAATTGTAATCGATTTCATTGTAAAAAAATATAGTTAATAAATAATAAATTACTGTTTTGAGCTTTATTTTAAGACGTTTGACTTTAGACTTTCGACTAATGTTTACATCAAAAACTTCCCGCTTATGGAATTGTTGTGTTGTACCATGTGCATTACTTCTGCAAAAAGCGGCGCACAACTTACCACTCTTATTTTGTTAGATGCTTTTTTTAACGGAATAGAATCCGTTACTATCAATTCGCTTAATTGCGAGTTTTCTATTTTCTCGTAGGCATCTCCTGATAAGAGGGCGTGCGTACAAATTGCTCTTACGCTCAATGCGCCTTTTTCTATCATTAAATCGGCGGCTTTCGCCAGTGTACCTCCGGTGTCAATCATATCGTCCACCAAAACTACATTCCTTCCTTTTACATCACCAATTAACTCCATCGTGTCAATAATATTGGCCACTTTTCTTTGTTTGTAGCAAATTACCACATCCGATTCTAAAAACTTAGAATAGGCATAGGCTCTTTTGGAACCTCCCATGTCTGGGGATGCAATAGTCAGATTTTCTAAATTCAGGCTTTTTATGTATGGTAAAAAGATAGTTGAAGCGAAAAGGTGATCTACTGGTTTCTCGAAAAAACCTTGAATTTGATCGGCGTGCAAATCCATCGTCATTACTCTTGTAGCTCCAGCGGCATCCAGTAAATTCGCCACCAATTTTGCTCCAATCGGAACTCTTGGTTTGTCCTTCCGGTCTTGTCTCGCCCATCCAAAATAAGGAATTACTGCAGTGATGTGTCTTGCCGATGCTCTTTTGGCCGCATCAATCATCAATAACAATTCCATTAAGTTATCAGCGGTAGGGAAGGTGGAACAGACAATGAATACGCGTAATCCTCTTATGGATTCTTCGTATGAAGGCTGAAATTCGCCATCACTATATTTTGAGAACGTGACTTTACCTAGCGGAATACCATAGATTTGAGCTATTTGTTCGGCTAAATAGACACTTTGGGAACACGCAAATATTTTTGCTTCGGGTTCTTGATGTGACATTTTTAAGGTGTTGTTTTGTAGTTAGTTGCTGTTTTCCGCGTTAACGAGGTGCAAATTTAGGAATTAAAACGAACTCTGAAAGGAAATTTTTGAGTATTTTTTTAGAAATTGTAATTTTATTTTTTACATTTGCACCGTGTTAAAGGAATCGATGGTTGATTTATATACAATCTCCTCTTTTATTGCGTTGAAATAGCTGTCGCTATTTCATGTCTGCTAAGCCCGGATGGCGGAATTGGTAGACGCGCTGGTCTCAAACACCTGTGGGAAACCGTGCCGGTTCGACTCCGGCTCCGGGTACAAAAACCGCTTCGAAAGAAGCGGTTTTTTGTTTTTAATATTATAGCGAATTCCGGATAATCAAAGCGCACTTGTTTTCTATTTGTTCCTTCTTCCCTTTTAAAATCATTTCCGCCACGATTCTTCCCATCGCCTCAAAATTAGTAGATATGGTGGTGATGCCGTTTTCGACGACCTTTTTTAATGGGGTTTCATTGTAGGAAATAATTCCAAAATCGCGCCCCAATTTTAAATTCTGGTTTTTAGACTTTTCGATTACGCTCACTAAATCCCGGTCATTTGGAATAATATATACTTCTCCAATTCCTATTTTGCGATCTTTAAATTCCGTAATTGTTTCTTGTTGAAATGAGAATTCGCCGCAAAACTTTTCAAATCCTTCTTTCATTCCTAAGGGCTCTCTAAATCCGGGAAAAATCAAAATCAGTTTTTCGTATTTATTCAATCTGGTTTTTCCTTTTAACAAGGCGTCATAAATGTCCTTTACGAAATTTTGATATACCGCAGGAAAAGATTTAAGTTCGGGATTCGTTTGGTCTACAATGTAAACGTCATTCACCGGTAGGGTTTTTATTATTGCACACGCTCCAACTAAATTGGTGGGCATGATAACGTATTTTGTGTAATTCCCATTGCTGTCATTTATTAGTTTTTGGAATACCTGGAGGTTGAAATGATGGAAAAAAATATCCACTTGTACGTCTTTCCCAATGTGCTCTAAAAAGGAATTGTAAAGGTCTTCTTTGAAAATGTTCAACTCGTCAAAAAGTAAAAATATCCGTTGTTTTATCTTGACTTCCGTGCTTTTTACATAGTATCCTTTCCCAAGAATCGCATAGATTATCCCTCTTTTTTTTAACTCTTCATAGGCTTGTAAAACCGTATCTCGGGATAATGAAAACTCGAGACACACTTTGTTTATTGAGGGCAGTTTTTCATCTTTTTTTAAAAGCCCTTCTTCGATGGTCTTTTCAATTGAGGAAATAATCTGCTTGTATTTTGGTATTCCAAAATTGTTTTGAATCGAAATTATTTTCATAAATTAATGAATTTCTTGCAAGATACAAAAAAACTGGTAGGTACCGGTATGTAATAGTCAAATTATTCTATAATTTTGAATTTCATTATTGATAATAAAAAAGTAAAAATAAAACACATGTCATATTTTAAAGCTGACTTTTCGAAGAAATTGTTTGGTTTAATGCCAGACGGAGAAGCTGTGTTTTCTTTCGAATTATCTAACAAAAACGGAATGCAATTGAAAATCATCAATTTTGGAGCTGCAATTGTAGCTTTGAAAATGCCGCTGAAAAACGGCAATACAATAGATGTGGTTTTAGGTTTCGACAATTTAGAGGCTTACATTAATTCCTATGAGTTAGAAAGTGCGCCTTATCTAGGCGCCACAATAGGGAGGTTTGCAGGTCGCATTGATGCAGGTGCTTTTAATTTGAATGATAAAACCTTTCATCTCAATAAAAACAACAATGGCCATTCGCTCCATGGCGGGATGGTTAGCTTCAGTCAAAAGGTTTGGAAAGTGAAAAAGGTAAATTACGGCAGCAACCCATCAATAACGTTAACCTATTTCAGCCCTAATAAAGAGGAAAATTATCCAGGAGATTTAACAGTAGAATTGATCTACACTTTATCAGAAGAAAATGAATTAATAATTGAATACAAAGCAACAACAACCGAGGATACCATTGTAAATTTAACTCATCACAGTTATTTCAATCTCGAAGGGCATAATGCTATGGTTACTGATCAAAAACTATTTGTAAATGCTGAAAAACTATTGGAAAAGACTCCTGATGATATTCCTACAGGTCGTTTTCTGCGGGTTGCCAATGGTACTTTTGATTTTACATCGCCACGAGAATGCCCGTCAAAAATTGACAATACTTTTGTTTTAGAAAATGAAACGGAATTAGCAGCATCGCTTTTTAGTGAAAACAATAATCTGAAAATGTCGGTTTATACGAATCAGCCGGGGGTTCATGTTTATGTAGGCGGCAATTGTTTCAATGCAATAAAAGGCAAAGAGAATGCCGATTATCATTCGACGAGTGGCATTTGTTTTGAAACCCAAAATTTTCCTGATGCTCCCAATCATCCCCATTTTCCAAGTTCAATCCTAAAAAGCAAAGAAATGTATTATCATAAAACCATTTATAAATTCCAATCCTTTTAAAAATGAGAAAATACAGCTCAATTTTCGGAATATTGTTTCTTTTTGCAATTCTGTTTTCTTGTTCTAGTGATGATGAAACAACAAAGAGTGTAGTGGCGCCTCCGGTCGTGGCGGAAGACACTTTCATTAGGGCTGCCGATATTTCTTTTTTGCCAGAAATAGAAAGTTCGGGTGCTATTTTATACAACAATGCCAAAGCAGAAGACCTGCTTACGACCCTAAAAAATGCGGGTTGTAATACTGTCAGGATACGTCTTTGGAAAAATCCTTCAGACGGACATTCAGGGATGGGCGAGGTAAAAGCATTGGCACAAAGGGCGAAATTATTGGGGTTGAAAGTTTGGTTGACGGTTCATTATTCAGATACTTGGGCTGATCCTGCAGTTCAAACTACACCAGCCGAATGGAAAAATTTGTCATTCGCAGAGTTGAAAACGGCCGTTGCCGCTTACACTTCAAACATTATGACGGAAATTAATCCCGACATTATCCAAATTGGTAACGAAATTAATAGCGGATTACTTTGGCCGCAAGGACATTTAATTAATCAAGAATCACAATGTCTCGCATTATTGGCAATTGCCAGTGCCACCATTCGTTCTAAAGTACCGAACACCAAAATAATGATTCATTATGCAGGTGTTACGGCTACTAATACCAACTGGTTTTTTAATAAACTGAAAAGTATCGATTACGATTACATTGGATTGTCCTATTATCCGATTTGGCATGGGAAAGATTTGACTGTGGTGAAATCTACCATCGATGCTTTAGGAACAACGTACAATAAAAAAGTAATTATTGCCGAAACGGCATATCCGTTTACATTGGGTTACAATGATTGGACGAATAATATTGTTGGGTTGGATTCTCAACTGGTAACGGGTTATCCAGCCACTCCCGATGGACAAAAAAGTTTTGTAATAGCACTTAAAGATCTCGTAAAATCATCCGCATCCGGGCAGGGATTTGCATATTGGGGAGGTGAATGGATTGCTTTCAAAGGCAATGAAGCTAAAAATGGTTCTACTTTTGAGAATCAGGCTTTTTATGATTTCAGTAATAAAGCATTGCCTGTTCTGCAGGCCTTTAATAAATAAATATGAAAAAAATACCCGTACAATTTCGATTAGTTTTTATGACAATAATGTCATTACTAGCTTATTCTTGCAGCAAAGCACAAATTCGTGAAACAACACCAACAGCTTTTGCCTTTTCAAAAGGAGCAGATGTAGGATGGTTACCTCAAATGGAAGCTACAGGATACAAATTTTATGATTCCGATGGAAGCGAAAAAGATTGCCTCTTATTATTAAAAGAACGCGGAATGAATTCTATCCGACTTCGTGTTTTTGTCAATCCAAACGATGATAAAGCCAGCGGACATTGTAGCAAAGAAGAAACTGTCGTGATGGCGTTGCGCGCCCAAAAAATAGGAATGCGCGTGATGATTGACTTTCATTATTCTGATTCATGGGCCGATCCTGCCAAGCAATTCAAACCAAAAGCATGGGAAAATCATTCGTTTCCTGAATTATTAGATGACGTTTATAACCATACTTTCGAGGTGCTGCATGCTTTGAAAGTAGCTGGTGTAACTCCGGAATGGGTTCAAGTTGGAAATGAAATTCCCGGCGGAATGCTTTGGCCTGACGGGAGTACTAATAACTGGAGCCAACTTGGACAATTGTTAAACAAAGGATATGATGCCGTAAAATCGATTAATAAAAATATAAAAGTGATTGTGCATTTAGATGAAGGAAATAATAATGATAAATTCAGAACATTTTTTGATAATGCCACAACTCAAAAAGTAAAATATGACGTGATTGGAATGTCCTATTATCCATATTGGATTAAAAAAGATTACAGTGAAACTATAGCTGATTTAGAATTCAACATGAATGATATGGTAAAGCGTTATGGCAAAGAAGTCATGGTAGTAGAAGTGGGTGGCGAAGATGACAAAGTGCAAAATACCTATGAGCTTTTGGCAGCCACCATTAAAGCTGTAAAAAGTGTACCCAATAACAAAGGAATTGGAGTTTTATATTGGGAGCCCCAAGGTGCTAAAAGCTGGAGTCAATACAGTCTAAGTGCTTGGCAAGCCGATGGAAAACCTTCACCAGCCTTAGATGCTTTTAAAGAAAATTAATTACTATGCAAAAAATAACAACCTATTCATTTGCTAAATTATCCGTATTCATTTCATGTTTACTCGTAAATTTTTTAGCGGTAAATGCACAAGAAAAAACAAGTCTCGACGAAGGCTGGAAGTTTCATTTTGGAAATTCTGCCCATCCTGAAAAAGATTTTGATTACGGAAATACGTTATTACTTCATAAGTCCAATGTATTTGAGACAACAATCATAAGTCCAAAATTTGTAGATACGGCATGGAGTAAAATAAATGTGCCTCACGATTGGGTTGTAGCACTTCCTTTTGTGAAATCATCCACACATGAAATGGATTCTCATGGCTACAAACCGGTTGGCGGATTGTATCCCGAAACGAGTATTGGTTGGTATCGCAAACATTTTACTGTAGATAAATCAAAAAGCAATAAGCGATTCGAAATTCAATTTGACGGAATTTACAGAAATGCTGCCATTTGGATAAACGGATTTTATGTAGGTACAAACTTTAGTGGCTACTTAGGAAAATCGTATGACATTACCGATTATATGAATTTTGATACAGAAAATGTAATGGTAGTGCGCGTGGATGCCACACAAAGTGAAGGTTGGTTTTATGAAGGAGCCGGAATTTATAGACATGTTTGGTTAAATAGTACCGATAAAATTTTCATTCCAGAAGGCGGTCTGTTTGTCCATTCTGAAGTGAAAGGGAAAAATGCCATTGTAAACATTGAAACAACTGTTCAAAACAATACTTTCAACACTTCAAATTCTACAATTTACGCCTATATAACCGATAGAAACGGAAAGTTTATAGCCAAAACATCCGAACAAAAAATTACTTTAGCTAGCGCTAAAAACACCATTGTCAAGCAGAAATTAAACTTGAATAATGCACATCTTTGGTCGTTAGAAAATCCATATTTGTATAAAGTAATTTCTGTCGTAAAATCAGAAAATAAAATAGTACATCAAACTAAAACTCGTTTCGGAATTAGAACTCTAAAATTCGATGCTCAAGAAGGATTTTTTCTGAATGGAAAACATCTCAAAATTCAAGGAACCAATAACCATCAAGATCACGCCGGAATTGGTAGTGCCTTGCCTGATTATATGCAATATTATCGCATTAAATTATTAAAAAAGATGGGTTCCAATGCCTACAGAACCAGTCATCATGCTCCCACTCCGGAACTTCTGGAAGCCTGTGACAGTTTAGGAATGTTGGTTTTAGACGAACAACGATTACTCAACAGCAGTCCGGAATATATAGATCAATTCGAGCGATTAATTCGAAGAGACCGGAATCATCCTTCTGTATTTTTGTGGTCCATTGGAAACGAAGAAGGAGGGATTCAAAAAACGGAATACGGTAAAAAAATTGCACAGTCCCTTTTGGCCATTCAAAAAGATTTAGACCCATTTAGAACAAGCACTTATGCTGCCGATATGGGTAATGAATTTAAGGGGGTTAATGAAGTAATTCCTATTCGAGGATTCAATTATCGGGAATATGCTGTTGCCGATTACCACCGCGACCATCCCAACCAACCATTGCTTGGAACCGAAATGGGAAGTACCGTAACCACTAGAGGGATATACGAAAAAGACAGCATTCGGGCTTATGTCCCGGATCAGGACATCACGGCGCCTTGGTGGGCCAGCAAAGCCGAAACCTGGTGGAAATTAGCAGCTGAAAACGACTATTGGCTAGGCGGTTTTGTATGGACGGGTTTCGATTATCGGGGCGAACCGACGCCTTATCAATGGCCGAATATCAATTCCCATTTTGGTATCATGGATGTTTGTGGTTTCCCGAAAAACATTTATTACTACTACCAAAGTTGGTGGACTAATGAGGATGTTTTGCATATTTCTCCGCATTGGAACTGGCCTGAAAAACTAGGAGAACCCATTGATGTTTGGGTAAATTCTAATGCTGATGGGGTGGAGCTTTTCTTGAATGGTAAAAGTTTAGGCAAAAAAGCGATGCCCAGAAACAGTCATTTGCAATGGCAAGTCAATTATGAACCTGGAACCTTGGAAGCCATTGGCTATAAAAAAGGTAAAAAAATAACTTCAAAGATTGAAACTACCGGACAGGTTTTAATTGTTGTACTTTCTCCAGACAAAAACCTATTGACTGCCGATGGAAAAGATGCAACGGTAATTAATATTTCCCTTACCGATGAAAAAGGAAGAGAAGTTCCGAATGCCAATAATATGATTAGTTTCTATCTTTCAGGTGATGCCAAAATAATTGGCGTGGGTAACGGCGATCCAAGTTCACACGAACCGGATCAATGTAAAGTTGGTGCTTGGCAGCGAAGCGCTTTCAATGGCAAATGTCAGGTAATTATTCAAGCAGGAAAATCAGTAGGTTCCATAAAATTGGAAGCAAAATCAAACGGATTGCAATCTGGATCAGCTATTATAAACCTTGTTAAATCGTAACTGTCAAAAGATTTTGATACTGAATTCATGAAGAAAATGCTAATCCAACAAACATCAGAAAAATTAAAATCTAATACTATTTCAAAATAATGAATGCTATTTTAATACATAAAACAATCGCTTTTTTCGAAGATGCTTTTGGTTCATCACCGGAAAAAATAGTGCTTTCTCCAGGAAGGATTAACATCATTGGCGAACATGTAGATTACAATGACGGCTTTGTTTTGCCAGCAGCCATCGACAAAATCATTTGTTTTGCTTTTGAAAAAAATAATTCTGATCTGGCCAAAATTATAGCTATCGATCTTGATGATGAGTTTGAAATAGACATTAATGATGAAATGAAACAGAATGATAAAGTGTGGACCAATTATCTCCGAGGTGTCATCAATCAACTTAAAAGTATTGGTTTTACTTTTGAAGGTTTTAACTGTGTTTTTAGCAGTAATATTCCAGTTGGTTCCGGTTTGTCCTCTTCGGCGGCATTGGAATGTGGTTTTCTATTTGGAATAAACGAACTTTTTAATTTGAATATAAAACCATTACATATTGCCTTAATGGGACAACACGCAGAACATTGGGTTGGAATCAATTGCGGGATTATGGATCAGTTTTCGAGCGTTTTCGGATTGGAAAATAAGGTCATTAAAATTGATTGCAAGACTTTGGAATTTGAATATCACAACGCTAATTTTAGTGATTATTCCTTGGTTTTATTTGATAGTAACGTGAAACATTCCTTAATGACATCGGCCTATAATGAAAGAAGACAGCAATGTGAAGAAGGGATCACTATTATAAAAAATAATTTTCCGGGAATCAGTAGTTTTAGAGATTGTACTGAAGAACAAGTTTTATCCTTACAGTATTTAATGAGTGAGGATGTTTTTAAAAGAAGCCATTTTGTAGTAAAAGAAATTAAGCGTGTGATACAAGCCTGTGACGCTTTAGATAAAGGAAATATTGAGTTTTTAGGGCAATTAATGTTTGAAACGCATGAGGGATTATCAACCGAATACGAGGTAAGTTGCCCCGAATTAGACTTTTTAGTTAATACGGTGAAAGAAGAACAATCCGTAATTGGTTCCCGATTGATGGGTGGCGGTTTTGGCGGCTGCACGATAAATTTGATTAAAAAAGGAGAGGAAGAAGCTATAAAAGCAAAACTTTCCCAAATGTATTTAGAGACTTTTGGAATAGCATTAAAAATTTATGATGTTAAAATAGGTAACGGAACATCACTTTATAACCGCAATTAAATGAAAAAATTCGACATCAACGAAGACCCGCACAGACGTTACAATCCGTTAATAAATGAATGGGTTTTAGTATCTCCGCACCGTTCCAAACGACCTTGGCAAGGACAAAAAGAGCCAATCCATTCTGATAATTTACCAGAATATGACCCAACGTGTTATCTGTGTCCTGGGAATATTCGTGCCAACGGAATGCATAATCCGGAGTATGAAATGTCTTTTGTGTTTGAAAATGATTTTGCGGCTCTAAAGCAAGAAGAAATACAATTTGACGATAAAGCAACGGATACTTTTTTTAAAGCGCAACCCGAAAGAGGCATTTCAAGAGTGGTATGTTTTTCGCCAAAACACAATCTAACTTTACCTGAAATGCCTGTTGAAGCTATTGAAAACATTATCAGGACTTGGCAAAATGAATACATTGATTTGGGCAAAATAGATTACATCAATCACGTCCAGATTTTTGAGAACAAAGGAAGCGTTATGGGGTGTAGCAATCCGCATCCGCACGGACAAATTTGGGCGCAATCGTCTTTACCAACCGAAGTGGAGAAAACCCAGAATAATCTAAAATCGTATTTTGATAAACACCAAAGCAATCTTTTGCAGGATTATTTGATAGAAGAATTGAAACTGAACGAAAGAATTGTTATTGAGAACAACCATTTTGTGGCTTTGGTTCCTTTTTGGGCAATTTGGCCCTATGAAACGATGATAATCAGCAGGCGCCATTTTGGCAAAATCACTGATTTCACGGAAGAAGAAACTACTGATTTTGCCCTAATCTTAAAGCAATTGACCATTAAATACGACAATTTGTTTGAAACTTCATTTCCGTATTCATCAGGAATTCATCAGTCACCTACCGACGGAGCATTGCATCCCGAATGGCAATTTCACATGCACTTTTACCCGCCATTATTGCGCTCTGCAACAGTAAAAAAATTCATGGTAGGCTATGAAATGTTAGGTGAATCACAAAGAGACATTACACCCGAAAAAAGTGCAGAAGTGTTGAGAAATTTATCGGATATCCATTATAAAAATAACCAATTATAAACCTAAAAACAGTAATTCAATGCAAACATTAGCAACCAAAGATTATATTGTTTTCTTCTTTTATTTTCTGCTTATCGTAAGTTACGGACTGTGGATTTATAGAAAGAAAAAGAAAGAACAAGCCAGCAGTAAAGATTATTTTTTAGCCGAAGGTTCCCTGACGTGGTGGGCAATAGGGGCTTCACTCATTGCCAGCAATATTAGTGCCGAGCAATTTATAGGAATGAGTGGCAGCGGTTTCAAAATGGGATTGGCTATCGCAAGTTATGAATGGATGGCAGCGGCTACCTTGATCATTGTTGCTGTTTTCTTTATGCCCGTGTATTTAAAAAATAAGATTTCTACGATGCCACAATATTTAAATAAGCGTTACAACGGCAACGTTGCGATGATTATGGCGGTGTTTTGGTTGTTACTTTATGTCTTTGTCAATCTTACTTCAATTTTATACCTAGGGGCTTTGGCTATAAGCAGTATTTCAGGTTTAGATATTACGGTTTGCATGGTTTTCTTGGCGTTTTTTGCGGTAATGATTACTTTAGGCGGAATGAAAGTGATTGGTTATACCGATGTGATTCAGGTTTTCTTTCTGATTTTAGGTGGATTGGTAACTACTTATTTAGCGTTGGATTTAGTAGCCAAAGAATTTGGGTCTTCGGGTGTAATTAATGGGTTCAAATTAATGACGACACATGCCAACGATCATTTTCATATGATTTTCGAAAAGACGAATCCCAATTATATGGATTTACCCGGACTTTCGGTTTTGATAGGGGGAATGTTAATCATCAATTTGAATTATTGGGGTTGCAACCAATACATCACGCAGCGGGCGCTGGGTGCTGACTTGAAAACGGCCCGAAGCGGAATTTTGTTTGCCGCTTTTCTGAAATTGTTAATGCCGGTTATTGTCGTTTTACCCGGAATTGCCGCTTTTGTCTTGTATCAAAATGGACATTTTCAGACCGAAATGCTACAAGATGGAACTTTGAATCCGGATCGCGCCTATCCCATTTTGCTGAATTTATTGCCAGTGGGTTTAAAAGGACTTTCCTTTGCGGCTTTGACCGCTGCAATTGTGGCATCTCTCGCCGGAAAAGCCAACAGTATAGCAACCATTTTTACTTTAGATGTTTATAAAACCAAATTAAATGTAGATGCCGACGAGAAAAAGTTGGTCAACATTGGCAAGAAAGCCATTATTGTGGCAATGTTAATTGCTGTTGTTGTTGCTCCATTTTTAGGAATTGACAAAAAAGGAGGATTCCAATACATTCAGGAGTACACAGGATTTGTAAGCCCAGGAGTTTTTGCCATGTTTATTTTAGGATTTTTCTGGAAGAAAACCACTTCAAATGCGGCTTTATTTGCCACGATTGGCGGTTTTATGTTGTCCCTTGTGTTTAAATTCATGCCACTTTTTGTCGATTTGTCTTTTTTGAATCCAATGGGGTTTTCAGTGCCAAACGCCAATGGAGTATATGAAATTCCGTTTATTGACAGGATGGGATTTGTTTTTCTGATTAGTGTAGCTGGGATGGCAATTATTAGTCTCTATGAAACCAGAAAAGGGCTTCAAACACATGGCTTGGAAGTGGACAAATCGATGTTCAAAATGTCGGCTGGATTTACTGTCGGAATGCTAATTGTGCTTTCGGTTATTGCAGCATTTTATACTATTTTTTGGTAAACCAGTTATAATTTCTTAATGACATAAGTCACAATCCCCCATATAATCAACTCATTTTCTTCCGTAACTTTAATGGGTTGGTAATTGGGGTTTTCGGGCATGAGGTACAAACAGTCTTTTTCCAAGAGGATACGTTTTACGGTAAATTCCCCGTCGATAAAACAAATGGCGATTTTGTTGTTTTGAGGTCTCAGGCTTCGATCTACCACAAGCACGTCTTTGTCGTTGATGCCGGCGTCAATCATCGAATTTCCTTTAACTTTGATGTAAAATGTTGCCAATGGATTTTCGCTTAATACTTTGTTTAGGTCAATATTTGTCTCCATAAAATCGGATGCAGGCGAGGGAAATCCCGCCGAAACGCCTTCTTTTATGAAAGGAATTCGGAGTTCGCTTTCTAAATCCGGGAGGTAAAAAGTGAGCTTTTGTTTCTTGTCTATTGACATTTTATTTCGAGAATATCGTTGAAGTTCGTAGTGTATTTTGGGGATAAATGATTCTGGTTCATGTCCCAAGTTAGGCTTAAATTCTGGGAAGCCAGTTTTATTTTGGTATCTCCAATTTTACGGTTCAGTCGATCCATTACTTTCATCAAAGCCAAGTGTTTTGGGTTTTCCTCTTCAAATAATTGCAATTGTTTTTTATTTTCATCAATAAGTTCCGTGACAATTACTCCCGCTTTTTTGAACTTCATGTTCTCATTTCCTTTGTGTAATTTTTTCAAGATGTTTATTGCTGCGTTCGAAATGGTCAAAGTCGAATTTGTGCCAAAAGGTAAGGTAATTGCCATGTTGAAATAATATTTAGACGCTTGAATGGTATGTCTATCCATCATCAACAGTACAATTATGGTATGGCAACAGGAATTTTGTTTGCGTAATTTCTCGGCGCAAACGGATGCAAAAGTAACCACACGCTCCCGCAATAAATCAAAGTCCGAGATTTGTTTCGGAAAACTTCTCGTTGTGGCAATACTTTTCTTTTGGACGGAAATGGGTTCTAAGTCCAAAACAGACTTCCCTTCCAATTCGAATTTCAAGCGAAGTCCAATGACTCCCATTTCTTTCTTAATCCAATTTTCATGTTGAGGCGCAATGAAATCTAGTGCCGTTTTGATGTTCCTCAACTTCATTTTTTTATTCATTCGATGACCAATACCCCAAACATCTTCAATTTTGGTCCATTTTAGGGCTTTGATGCGTTTCTCTTCGCTATCGATAACATAAACGCCTGACGTTTTTTCTTGGAATTTCTTGGCGATTTTGTTGGCCACTTTAGAAAGTACTTTTGTTTCTGCAAATCCGATACAAACCGGAATTCCCACCCATTTTTGTACACGGGTTTTCATTTGAATTCCGTAATCATGATAGTCAGGAATTGGGATGCCTTTAAAATTAAGGAAAGCTTCATCAATGCTATAAATCTCTAAATTGGGCGTGAATTGTCCCAAAATGTTCATTACCCGATTGCTCAAATCGCCATACAGGGCATAGTTAGACGAAAAAATTTTTACGTTTTTCTCTTTTACGAGTTCCTTGATTTTAAACAAGGGAGCACCCATCGGTACGCCAATTGCTTTGGCTTCATTGCTTCTGGAAATTACGCAACCATCGTTATTTGATAATATCGCAACAGGCTTTCCGTTGAATTCCGGTTGAAAAACACGTTCGCAAGAGGCATAAAAATTATTGCAATCGACTAAAGCATACATGTCGTAAAATTACAGAATAAGCTTTTGTGTATAGGGATGACAATAGTTAATTTTGAGGATTGTTGATAAATAAAAAACCCACTCGAAATTTTGGAGTGGGTTGTAAATTGAAAGGGAATCCCTTTATTTGCACAAGATTTTAACCTATGCGTTATTTTCTTTAATTCTAGCTTTAATTTTCAGCTCTAATTCATCGGCTAATTCCGGATTGTCCTTAATTAAGGATTTAACCGCGTCTCGACCTTGCCCTAATTTGGTTTCGCCATAACTAAACCAAGAACCCGCTTTTTTGATGATTTCAAACTCAACAGCTAAGTCAAGAATTTCTCCGGTTTTAGAAATGCCTTCGCCATACATAATGTCAAATTCAGCAACTTTAAATGGCGGTGCCACTTTGTTTTTGACCACTTTTACTTTGGTTCTGTTCCCTAATACGTTGTCGCCGTCTTTTATTTGGGTTGAACGACGAATGTCCAATCGAACGGATGCGTAGAATTTCAAGGCATTTCCTCCTGTAGTGGTTTCCGGATTTCCAAACATTACTCCAATTTTTTCTCTTAACTGATTAATGAAAAAAACCGTACAATGGGTCTTGCTAATGGTTCCGGTAAGTTTTCTCAATGCTTGGGACATTAATCGTGCATGCAATCCCATTTTAGAATCGCCCATTTCACCCTCTATTTCACTTTTAGGTGTCAAAGCGGCAACCGAGTCAATCACAACTATATCAATAGCTCCTGAACGAATTAGGTTTTCAGCGATTTCTAAAGCCTGTTCCCCGTTATCGGGTTGCGAAATAATTAAATTTTCAATGTCAACCCCTAATTTTTCAGCATAATTTCTATCAAAAGCGTGCTCTGCATCAATGAATGCAGCAATTCCTCCTGCTTTTTGGGCTTCGGCAATCGCATGCAAGGTCAAGGTGGTTTTTCCGGATGATTCTGGGCCGTATATTTCTATAACCCTTCCTCTTGGATACCCGTTAACGCCTAAAGCCAAATCTAGACCTAGAGAACCTGAAGAAATAACTTCTACTTCTTCAACGGCTTTATCTCCCATTTTCATTACCGTTCCTTTTCCGTAAGTCTTGTCAAGCTTGTCGAGGGTTAGTTGCAATGCTTTTAATTTCGCCTCTTTTTCTGAAATTCCTTTATCTGAAGTGTCTTTTACTGCCATTTATGTAGAATATAATTTTTAGTAAAAATACTTATTTTTTTTAAAGTTGCAAGTGACGAATTGATAAAGAATTTCTAATTTTTTAAAATCGGGCAAACCAAAATATATTTCTTATTTTTGCCCATATTTTTTATATCATGCAAAAAATTATTTCTTATCCAATATCCTTAATCGCCCTGCTAACTTTTCTTTTGGCATTGGTGTTTTTTCATCCTATTCAGTGGATCTGTTTTAATTTGTTTGGATATCAGGCTCATAAAAAAAGTGTGGATTACCTGAATTTCGTTCTTTTAAGAATAGGACATCTTTTGGGAAGTTCGTATGTATTTAAAAATCGCGAAAGTATTCCTAAAGGAGTGCCTATCATTTTTGTTGCCAATCATCAGAGTTTGTACGATATCATTGCCATGATTTGGTTTTTGAGAAAATTCCATCCTAAGTTTGTGAGCAAAAAGGAATTGGGGAAAGGGGTTCCCAGTGTTTCTTATAACTTAAGGCATGGAGGTTCGGTTCTTATTGACAGAAAAGATCCAAAACAAGCTGTTCCAACAATTAAAGCCTTGTCAGAATATATTGAGTTACATAAACGGTCGGCAGTAATTTTCCCTGAAGGAACCCGAAGTAAAACAGGCGCCCCGAAAGAGTTTTCTCAAACGGGATTAAAGATTTTATGTAAATATGCACCATCCGCTTATGTAGTTCCTATTTCTATTAATAATTCATGGAAAATATTTAAATACGGATTTTTTCCGCTTGGTTTAGGAAATCGTCTTACCTTTACGGTTCATAAAGCGCTATCAGTAAAAGATTTGTCATTTGAAGAAATAATGAAACAATCTGAACAAGCAATTGTTCGGGGAATACATGTAGTATAAATTAATTTGGCATCTCTAGATTACAAACCAAAAACCTAATTTTAAATTTTTAAATAATACCAATGTCTATAAAAAACATTCGTCTAGAAGTGATGCAATTTCTAGATAATAAGGTTGATGGTTTCATTGACCAATACCTAATTCCAGTAGAAAAAATTTGGCAGCCTTCAGATTTTTTACCCAATTCAGAAAGTGATACTTTTTTAGAAGAGGTTAAGGAATTGCGTGAAATTGCCAAAGATTTGCCCTATGACTTTTGGGTCGCCATGGTGGGGGATACCATTACCGAAGAAGCCTTGCCTACTTATGAATCCTGGTTAATGGATGTAGAAGGGATTGATAATGTAGAAAGAAATGGGTGGTCACGATGGATTCGTCAATGGACCGGAGAGGAAAACCGTCATGGTGATGTGTTGAATAAATACTTGTACTTGTCAGGCCGCGTAAACATGCGCGAAGTTGAAATCACCACACAACATTTGATCAATGATGGATTTGATATTGGAACAGGAAGAGATCCTTATAAAAACTTTGTTTACACTAGTTTTCAGGAATTGGCGACTTATGTTTCCCATAATCGAGTTTCGCAATTGGCAAAAAGTTATGGCGATAACAAATTGGCAAAAATGTGCAAGATGATTGCCGGTGATGAAATGCGTCACCATCACGCATACAGCGAATTTGTGAATCAAATTTTTAAAGTAGATCCAAGTGAGATGATGCTTGCGTTTCAGTACATGATGAAACAAAAAATCGTTATGCCAGCGCATTTCTTAAGAGAATCGGGACAAAAAATAAGTTCTGCATTTGAACAGTTTTCCGATTCAGCACAACGAATTGGCGTTTATACTGCGAGTGATTATGTTGATATTATGCAAAAACTAATCGATAAGTGGGAAATCGACAAAATTCAAGGGTTAACAAGCGAAGCCGAAAAAGCTCGGGATTATTTGATGAAATTGCCGGCACGTATGGCGAAAATTTCTGAAAGATTAGTTATTCCTCAAGAGTCCTACATTTTTAAATGGGTTGAACCGTCAAGAATTTAATTTTTATTTTAAAATTATTGAATGTCAATTGAAATTTGACTTTGATGATTTATAAATTTCTTCATAAATGCTTTCCTTCGGGAGAGCTTTTTTTGTATAGCCTTTAAACATTTAAATTAGTCTGACTAGTCTTAAATAATCGATACAGATTATTAGACAAAAACAGATAAATTAAAAAGCAAATTATTTTTTGGTTTAATAACTTTTAAAAACACACACTTATTTTTGGGGCAATTAAAAACAGCTCTTTTTAAGGGTAATTATCTGATAACTAATTTTCTAGTTGCGGTTTTTCCTTCTTCAGTAATTTTCAAGATGTAAATACCACTAATAAGATCTGAAATATTAATCGCTTGATTAGAAACAACGGCGGTTTTTAAAACTTGTTTTCCTAATAGGTCAAAAATAACAATTGATTTAGTTTCGTTACTATCAGAATCAATGAATAAATTCCCTTTTGTTACGGGGTTAGGGTAAACATTTAAGCCTAAAATTGAGTTTTTTTTAACTGCGAGCGTATTGTCTATCAAGGAGATGTCATCCAGATACAAAATGCCGCCACCAGCACTAGAAGATTCTTGTATGGTTCTAAAATCCAATTTTAATATTGTTGCCGTTGCTGGAGCGGTAGTGGTTATAGTTATTTGTTTCCATGTACCTGCGGTGTTTTCATTGTATAAAGAAGGTTGTAATGTATTATCTGGAATTGCTGTACTTGCAGTTCTCCATACCCCCCAATGCCTACATTTTGCATTATTAGACTCATCTTTATACCAATAGGATAAAGTGTATGAATGCCCTTCAGTTATTGTAAAATCTTCTAAAGTAGTTCTTAATGTACCCGTTCCTGATCCTATAGGAGCTGTAACTACAGCTGCACTAGTCCCACTATGTTTTTCGATTGTTCCTTGTTCCACCTTTCCACCACCAGAAGGAACGGTTATTGTAAAGCCGTCTGGCTGACCAGCAGACCAATGCTCAAATCCACCGTTTATAATTAATTCCGTTTGGGCATTTGCAGTGAAGGCAACTATCAATAATAGAAGTATGTAATTTTTTTTCATTTTTTTTAATAATTGTTTGGCGGATAAGTTATAAAGTAAACTTTGTCCTAATTGTTTGATTTTTTGTAAATATACTTGATTTGTAGATTTTTATTCCATTTTTTGTCGGAAGTAACTTTGTCTTCGCAAAATTTTATGATGCAAATACCGTAATAAATTTTATTTCTGTTGAACTCTTTGCAGAATGGGCAGCTCTATTTTATCATTAAAAAGAATCCTGTCCCAATAAATTGAGATAGGATTCTTGATGTGTGCAGTCGTCAATATATTATTTTTCTGGTTACTGTCTGTCCATTTGCTAAAACAATCTTAATAATTAAAGCCTGTTGACTTAATATAATATCATTCACATAAAACTCCATGGCATTTATATTGTTCTTCTTAAATACTTCTCTGCCTAAAACATCATACACCGTTATATTTTTCAAATCTTCTAAATAGGATTTGATTTTTATTTGTCTATCGGCTGAAGCCACTACCACATTACGGTCTAACTTACTGAAATCAGTAGCGTCTAATCTGGCTCCATTAGTATATCGCAATACAAAACGGTCGTCCAATCTTCCGCCCACTGTAGTGAAAGTATAAGGCGCTTGTCTTAAGTCATGAATGATATTAAGCAGTTTATCTTCCAAATAAATATTCTGTCTCGTATCTCTGAATAAACCATCGGTAACCCCTATGGCAATTGTGTAGGTGTTTTGAGAAGGAGCGCCGTTAATCATTTTGACTGGAGTGCTTACTCCTAATGAAATTTTATCATTGATATCAAAAGGCAAAGGCCTTCCTTGAATAATATGTGCTTCATCATTGATTAAGGAGTAGATATTTAAATTAGAGTCCACTTTGATATTTGCATCAAACAATCTGTCTTTGTGCAAAGTGGCATCTTGAATATACCCAACCATTGTTCTTACGGTACGTCCTGAGGTGTCTACTATATCCAGCCAGATTCTGTGTCTCTCAATATTTCCGCGGTTCGCTTGCCTATAAAAAGCATTATTTTTATAGGTTTTGTTCCTCATGGAATTGTTGAAAGTAACATTTTCAGAGGTGGCTGCCGAGCTGTGGTTCATCGTTACAAAAAATCCCTGACCAGCCGGAATGGCATAATCTGTAGGCCCAGCCGATAAACCGGTTTCATTGTAGGTTACATAATCACTTGCCGTATAGGTATAAGGAAAAGAATTGTAAAAGGACTGACCATTTGTATTTGAAAGGGCAGTGCCATGAGACCATAGTTTAACATATCCCGCAAGGTTGGTATTGGTGGCTAAAAAAGAATGAACATCAATCGCTGAGGGGTAGGGGTTTCCTAATAAATTATAATTGTCGTCGTCATTTTTAACGGTCAGGGTATTAGCGCCACTAGAATAGGTGTAATCGGCTCCATCCCATGTGCTTCTTTCTATTCCTACGGTGACAACTCCATTATTAGGAACGTTTGTAAAAGTAGCTGAATAAGGCTCTGCTGTTACAGCATTAGTTCCTGTTCCTGGGCCTCTTATGATATATCCTTTTCCAATTACCATAGTTTCTCCCCCAGCCGCTGCCCAACCGCCAAAATTACTGGCATAAGATCTCGCTACAGTCGGAACCCATTTGTAGATTAATGAAGAAGTAGGACTCACATTTGATACAGAAAAATTAGAAACAGGTGAGGACCAATACACATAATCTAATGTTCTAATAGTAGCTGTACGTTGCATGGAGATGTTTCCTGTATCTACTCCAGCATCATTTGTTTGAATCAAAGAGCCATTATTTGCAATATTTAATGTTCCGCTATTGGTCACATTATAACCTACTTCTGCAAAGTCATTTGAGGCAATGGTCAGTGTTTTTCCACTTGAAATGGTTAAGTCTTTCGAAGCAATAATGTCATTGGATACGCTGGTGTCAAAATTATTTCCCAAAACTAAATTATAAAAAGTTTCCGTTCCTTCTGGCGTTACATTACTGATTACTTGTGCTGAACTTCCTAAAAAACGCACGGTTCCATTTCCTTCTTGAAAGGCAGAATTCCCAACGCTATTAGTCCAGTTTCCATACAAGTACAATTGTCCGTCAGCCGTGGCAGAATTACTGTCATCCATATCTAAAGACCCGGCGGAACCAATTGATAAATTTCCGTGAACTTCCAGTTTGTTGTTGGTATTGGCGACAATTTCCACTTTCTCACCCGTTATTGTCAAGTTTTTAGCTAGAGCAATATTTCCATAATAATCCGCATAGGCGGCCGCATAATTTACATTAGCTTGCCTGTCGTATGAGGTATCCACAACCGTCACATCTACGGTTTCATCCGGAACCGTTAAGGTGTCCCAATTACTACAGTTAAACCAGTTTGTGTCTATTTTTCCCGTCCATCGACCGTTAACGTATGTACTGGCCCCCATGGTCATTGCAGGACACGTTGTGGAGCCTATATAATTGTAGCCACCAGCATCATAATTGGCATCTGTAGTATAATAATCCCAGTTTGCCGGATTGTTGATTAACCCAATCCAGTCGATTCTCCCGTTAGTAAGGGTAGAAAAATCGGGATTCACAGGGTCATTAAATTTAACTCGAGAAGCTGTAGTTATTGGGTTTGCTACGTCAGTGGTATAACATTCTCTTTTAGGAACGATTGTAGATCCCTTGGTACTGGCATAATTGATGTCTGTTTTCCAAGGAATATCCGTCCATCCATACAATACATTTCCATTATAAGTCATATCATGAGCTAAAGTTGTCGCGTTTCCCCAAGTCCCCCCTTGGGTAATCCAGACTTGATCATCTCTGTTTAAGTCAAAATTACCACCTCCTACACCCCCAGCTACAATCCCTTTTGTCCAATTAGAATCAATAGAACCACAAGTAGATATAGTAAAATCTGTTCCTGCATAAACTCCTCCATTAACGGTATGAATCGTAATAATGGTTCCTTTTGGCAATGTTGATGTTGTACGCATAAGTGATATAATACCTTCGCCATTACCCCATAATCCTGTATAAAGTCTTTCGTAACCATTGTCTGTCAAATAAAATGTAGTTCCGGGTAAAATATCCACAAAACAAACAAAGGAAATTTCGTCTTCAGAAGAACTTGTGGCAGCGGAGGTATTTACAGCCAATATAGCCAATTCTCCAGGTTGGAACGTTGTGTTACCAGTAATGTCAAACACAGGACTGATTGATGTGGTAATTCCCGTACCTGACGCAGATAAAGTATAGCCAGTACCTTGTACAGAATGTATAATACTACTAAATGTTGCCACTCCCGCAATTGCAGTTGCCGTAAGTGGTGACCCGGTCATTGTACCCGTACTGGTTATGGAAACAACCCCAGTATAACCTAAATCCTTATTCCCGTTAGCATCTGTCCCCGTAATTTTAACCGAAGTCATCGTGGCATTTTGACCCGTATTGGTTGGCTGTTGCGTATATACAAAATTAGTTGCGACTACTGTCAAAACATCTTGTCCGTTGGTACTTGAAACAACCCCTGAACTTTTGAATTGGGATCCCGCAGCAGATTCTGTTAAATTGGCATGGTCGATACTGAATACAAAATCGTCCCCGTCTAAATTACCTCCGGTATTGTTTGGATTGATTTGAATTGACAATCGTATGGTTAGCGTAACACTTCCGTTGTCCGGAACTGAAATAAGTGGCGCACCAGTAAAGGTTATTCCGGTAGAGGTAACAACACCATCCGCAATTTTTGTTGTCCCATTAAACAATGCGACTACTTCTATGGCATCTGCCCAATCATTAATTGCATTTCCTGAATTTTGTGTTAACGTGATGCTATTTACGATTGTGGCCAGAGCATCGCTGTCAACAACAGTTCCGCCATCTCTTATTGTAAATTGCCATACCTGTGCACCGTCTGCCGTTGTGGTAATTGTTGCGTCATTTTCCATAGACGATACCGTTGTCGATTCGCTGGAAGCAACCGCTATAATGTCTGAGGTAATTGAGTTAGTTGAAGTATTTACGGTTCCGCTACAAGTTTCATTCTTTGTAGTTGCTCCTGCACTGGTCGCTGCAACATTTTCAGTATTGTAATTTGCTGCGGCCAAACCTACTTTTAATCGAACGTAAATAGTGGTGGCATTAACAACCCCTCCTGATTGTGTCAAGGTAATCGTACTACCAAAACCAGATCCTGAATCTGTAGAAATTTCATAATCAGTTGGTGGTGTCAGTAAAATATCTGCCGTCAGATTATTTCCGCTTGCCGTAAAAGTTTGATTGGCGGATGGCCCTGATCCAAAAATATAGGAAAACCCGGTTAAGGTTGTTGGATTCAATGTGATTGTTGGCCCTGCAACAGAATTACAATACGCATTTAAATCATCAATGTATATGGTACTTGCCGCAGATGAAATCCTGAAACTGACATTTGCGGTTGCGGATAAGTTTGGCGAACTCGTTAAAGCGAAAGTTACCGTGGCTCCAGCCGTTGATGCCACAAAAGTTCCTACAGAAGTCCATGCTCCGGCACCAACCCTATATTCCAAAGTTCCTGTTCCGCCATTACCACCACTACTTGCATCTACGTAAAAATCAATGGAAATCGGGTTGTCTATTGCACTTGTAATTAAATTATTTCCATTGATTAAAGCTCTACAATTGGAGGAGCTTTGTATATGCGTAGAACCAGTATCATTAGTACTTGTACCACTCCAACCCGAAGGCACAGATGTTGAGGAATCAAAACTGGAGCTCAAACAAGGTCCTGAAGAGGATACACTTCCACTGCATGTTACATTCTGCGTAGTTGCACTGGCACTGGTCGCCGCAATAACTTCACTATTGTAACTACCTATAGCCAAACCTGCTTTTAATCGAACATAAATAGTGGTGACACTAACCGTACCTCCTGATTGCGTCAAGGTAACGGTACTGCCAAAACCTGATCCTGATGCGGTAGAAATTTCATAATCAGTTGGTGGCGTTAACAAAATATCTGCCGTTAAGTTTACACCGCTCGCCGTAAAGGTTTGATTACTGGATGGTCCTGATCCAGAAAGATAGGAAAATCCAGTTAAAGTTGTTGGGGTTAGTGTGATTGTTGGCCCAGTGCCTGTCACGGTTCCGCTACAGGTTACATTCTTTGTAGTTGCCCCAGTACTGGATGCTGCAATAGTCTCACTGTTATAACTGTTTACGGTTAGACCTGTCTTTAATCGAACATAAATAGTGGTAGCACTTACCGTACCTCCTGATTGCGTCAAGGTAATCGTACTGCCAAAACCAGATCCTGCTGCAGTCGATATTTCATAATCAGTCGGCGGTGTCAGTAAAATGTCTGCCGTTAAGCCTGAACCGCTCGCTGTAAAGGTTTGATTTGCAGATGGTCCGGAGCCCAAAGCATAGGTAAAGCCAGTTAAGGTTGTTGGGGTTAGTGTTATTGTTGTTGGGTTACAATAAGCGTTTAAATCATCAATATATATTGTATTTCCTGGGGACGAAATTCTAAAACTAACACCTGTCGTTCCTGATAAGTCTGGAGCACTTGTTAAGGGGAAATTTGCAGTTGATCCAGCGCTGGTAGCGGCAAAAGTACCGATGCTAGTCCATGCTCCTGCACCAATTCTATATTCTAAAGTTCCAGTTTGTGAACTGCTGGCATCTACATAAAAATCAATCGAAGTCGGATTGTCTATTGAAGCAGTAATTAAATTTATTCCGGTGCCTAATCCCCTGCAATTAGAGGCACTTTGATAATGTGTGGAACCAGTATCATTGCTACTTGTGCCACTCCAGCCACTAGGTACCGATGTTGATGAATCAAAATTAGCACTCAAACAAGGTCCAGAAGCAATTGTAAAACTAATTGTTACTGGAGTGCTTGTTCCGGCTCCATTTGTGGCTGTTACCGTTATTGAAGATGACCCTGACGCTGTTGGGGTTCCTGTTATGGCACCTGTCGAAGTGTTTAGAGATAAGCCTGTCGGCAGTGTTCCACTGGCAACGGCATAACTTGTAGGGGTATTAGTGGCCACAATAGAATAGGAAAAAGCAGTTCCTGAAGTCCCAGTTGGCGATGCGCTTGAAACAACCGGAACTCCTAAAGTTGTAAATGTCAACGCTGTGCCATAAGTATAAGTGACACCGTCAAACACATAAGCCTTAAAAGTGTAATTTGTTGCTGAAGCCAAGCCTGTCAGTGCTAAAACATAGGCACCCGTTGAAACTCCGGCAACGGATGTTGTGGTAACACCTGTGCCACCATTTAAGGGATTCGCATTCGTACTAGTAACCGAATACACAAAACCTTTTGATGTCGTGGCGGGACACACCCCTAAAGCGGTAACATTCCCATTTAAGGTTGCTGAAGTAGATAAAATGGATGATGCCGCCGAAGAAGTTACCGTTGCCGTTACTGCTGTTGTTCCTGTCCCCGTAAGAGAACTTGTAGGAGAATTGCTGCCGCTGGTGGTGCTTGCTACGGTAATCGTTGCCGTTTTAGCTCCGGAACTGGAAGGAGTAAAAGTAACAACATACGTTGCCGTACCCCCACTTCCGGCAATAGTAGTAGAAGACAAACCTGAAACCACAAATTGAGCATCATTTGACACAACAGTTACACCTGCGGCAGTCACTGAACCTGAATTCGTAATCGTATATGTAATAGGAGTTGCCGCAACAGTAGGACATGAAGAACCATGAGCAGTTGTCCCTGTAATGGCAAGACTTGGTGAGCCGGCAGCAGATGTTGTCCCACTACAAGTATTAGCGGCAGAGTAATTATATGCTTTATCATAAGAATAAACCCTGTAAAAGTAAGTTGTCCCAGAAGACAGACCAGTATCAGTAAAACTAGTTCCTGTTCCTTGAAAGACAACGGTCATTCCTGCGGCAATAGTATTTCCAACAGCATAAATCCCATTTACATTTGGCGCAGTGGTCGGATCTGCGGTTCCTCTTACTACGATATAACCACCTCCATCAACCCCCCCAGATGCAGCAGTCCAACTTACATCCAAAGTACTCAAACTAGGGTTTGCTGTTGCTGCCGAAGTAGCAGGATTCGCGGCAGTAACATCAATACTGCCAGATTCGTATAATACAAAATCATCATAATACATGTCTCCAGCCGATGTCATCATTTTTACTAAAACATCTGCCGCGGCTGTTGTTGCTGAAGTTGTTGATGCAGGAGAATATGTAACTTTTTCCCATGTGTTCGTAGCAGAAACTGTGGTATAAGACCCATTTAATGTTTCGGATCCATTTCTATAACTTCCTGTTTGATTTTGTATAGTAGCCGTCGTACTGGTGGCCCTACGATAGTATTGAACTTGCCATGCTGTAGTACTTGCCGAGATTGTCATCAATGGAGAAAATACCCTACATGTAGAAGACGTAGAAGATGTTACCTTTAAGGAATTCGCGCCACTCCTAACAGTTGTAGTTTCACCAGCAATTGTAGCGTTCGTATTCGCCTTCCCCCATTTGTTGGCAACAGCCGTACCTCCAGTTGTTGTATTATCAATAGTGGCGGTACCTTCAAATCCTCCGTTTAAACCTAAATAGGAATTTGTTTGTCCAAATGAACAAAAAGAGACCATGAACAATGCTAGGGTCAGTAAGAGTAATTTTATTTTCATATAAACGCGGTATTATTGTTACTATAATTCCCATCCCATTTCGAAGTTAACGTCTAGATCTTCTCTGAACATCATTTTTACTCCTGCAATTGTAAGGCAATGAAACGACTTAACAAATGGGGGGATACAAAAATACATCTATTTTTATTTGTTTTCACGTTTTTATGTTATCATATTGTTAACATAATTGTTAAAATCCCTGTTTTTTTTCGTTATTAATTATTGGAAAGACCTTGTACTGGTTGATTTGTTAATCTATTTAAATCAAGCATTATGGAAATGACAACCTATACAGATGCCTGAAATTCTAGGATTGGTAAAATTAGTGCCTCATTTTTAGGAATTGTAGGAATTTGTCAATTTGTTTTCAAATTAAAATTTAGTTGCATAATAAAAAAGTTAATAACTTTAAATATTACAAAAAAAATATTTTTTTTAACATATTAAAATAAGCAATTTCTTACGTAAATATTTTGATCAAATGTCCGTAAACATCTTTTTTGAGAATATTATTGCCTTTTTTAGCATTCAAAGCTCTAGTAGCTACCTGTTAATTAAGTTTTTAAATTAAATGGATGTGTTAATAATCCAATTGTCTATATCAATAGGCCTTTCGATGTACAAGTGTCCAAAATCTAAATTGGGTTACGAATAAAATGGAAAGAAATTGATAGGTCTCGATAAAGTGGAAGTGTATATAAAATAATATACATGTCAAAAAAGTTGTCCATTTTGTTGTATCAGTATATTTATTCGAATTGTAAGTCTAAACAATGTTGTTTATAACAAAAAAAATCCCGTCTTGAAAATTTAGACTGCCCCCAAAAAGTTAGACACTATTTGGGGGTATTTTTATGGAAAGAAAAGTCAAGTATGATTATACATTTA
>NZ_QCZI01000007.1 GCF_003097635.1 Flavobacterium psychrotolerans | reverse complement strand
TGCCCATGTGGCACTTACGCCTGCCGGTAATCCATTGGCTCCCGATACTCCAGCATTGGAGATTCCAGTGGCTCCAGTTGTTGCGTGGGTAATAGCCGTCAAGGGGGTATTGATACACAAGGTTGGTGTGCTTGATGCTGCCCCAGCTGTATTTGCTGCTACTATTGTTACAGTTGCAGTATTGTTACTTGCTATGGCACTACTACAATTATCTGGCGCAGTTCCACTTGATAAGTTTGTTATTGTAATTGTTGTGGTACCTGCATTTGTAAGAGAGGAAGTAGTAAATGTTCCGGTGCCAGGAGCTCCTGCTGTAAAGACCATAGTGGCCGTGTTTCCTACTACAAGGTTTGGTGCTGATAGATTGTAAGTGACGGTATAAGTCCCCGAAGCCATTGATGCGGATGTTAGCGTAACTACAGAGGTTGACGCTCCACAAAAAGGACCTGTTGCAGTGGCTGCGGTTAGGGCATAAGCAGCTGGACACGTCCAAGTAATGATGACTTGGCCATTTCCTCCTGATTGTGATGTTCCTCCATTGTTCCCACGACCCCCGCCACCAGCTCCTACACCTGTTCCGGCTGTAGCGTTTGGAGTTCCATCGGACGCAGATCCGTCACCTCCAGTAGCATAACCCGTTCCTCCAGCGGTGTTTGTGTTTTGGGAAGTACCTCCATTGGCACCATTGGTTATTCCAACTCCGGTGGAAGTAGCGGATCCACCACCACCACCACCAGCACGATTACCAGTAGCATTATGACCAGTTCCTCCATTGCCACCAGCAAAAGATGAAGTGACAAAACCGCCTAATACTGATGCAGCTCCTGCGTTTCCACCAGTTCTGCTATTTGTGCTTGATCCTCCGTTTGCCGTAACGCTTCCACCGCTTGAGGCACTTGAAGGTCCTCCTGAATTACCTACCGTCCCACCAGTACCAACAGTTACTGTGACTGTTGACCCTCCCGAAAGACCCGTGATATTTCCCCCAGTGAAAGCACCACCACCACCACCACCAGCACCATTAGTACCACCACCAAGTGATGATCCTCCACCACCAGCGCCCCAAGCTTGAACTTGTACGCTAGTTACCCCAGCCGGGACCGTAAATGATCCAGAGGAGGAATAGGTTTTTGGTGATTGTGAGTAACCTAAAATGGTGAACAAAAGTAGTCCAAGGATTAGGTTTATTTTATTGCTGGTTGAAGTAGTTTTTTTCATGTTTTTTTCCCCAAAAAAAGATGCATTAGTAAATAGTTTCCCCTTGTCGTTTCAAATATATACAAGAATGTTTAATTAACAAATTTTTTCAACGACAAGATACCTAAAAAAGGGGTGAATTGTGCGAATATTTTTTTTTTGTAAGTAAATTAATATGGATAATAATTTGTTAATATTTTTTTTGTCAAATAGTTGGTTGGAATTATCAATCTATTTTTTTTAAGGATAGTATTGGTAAAAGTAACTCAGGTTCAGTTTGTTGTAGCTATTTTTTTTGGTATTATAAATGGGGGGAATTGTTTTTTTGTGGTTTATTTTAATATTGTGTTTTTAGAGAATTAATATTGGTTTTTATCCTTAAAAAAGAGCTCTTGAAATTGCGAGCAAATGGCGTTTTTTTTTGTGCTTTTTGCCAATATTATTAGTCATATTTTTTTTGATTTTAAGGATATTTATTGTGCGTTTTTGAAGAGTATATTTTAGGAAATCGAAGCTAAAAAAAACGAGTTATTGCTTTAATTTTCATTGTTTTCATATAATTTTTAAAGCAATTTATTAGAGCTGTTTATTACCTTTTTTTGGTTTAAAAAAGGAGTGTTTTTTTTAATTAAATGTAGAGGATTCAAGGACGTTTTTTTTAGTTAATTTTTTCAAAAAAAAACAGATGTTTTTAATTAATATTATTTGAAGATTTTTTTGATTTTAGTCTAAATTTTTATAGGTTTTTTAATATGATTTACGGTGTTCGGATATTTTGTAAATTAATAATTTTTTTCTTGTTAAATTTAATAGTTTTGTAAAAATAAATGTCTTTTATCGAGAAATCAAAATATATTATAACCCGTTGGGTGAAATTGATGAAAATTTCAATTATAGAATAAATAAAAAATTGAACCACATAGAATCATAAAAAAAAAGAGTTGGATAGCCCAATACTTGGGTTCACATGGCTATGTTTTACTCAAATAAAGTGAAACGCCTTTCAAAATTCATAAAATCTATGTTTCTATGTGGCTAAAAATTAAACAATTTAGAATTACACCCAACGGGTTTTTCATATAATTTTAAAGCAATTTATTAGAGCTGTTTATTACCTTTTTTTGGTTTAAAAAAGGAATGTTTTTTTAATTAAATGAAGAGGATTCAAGGACGTTTTTTTTAGTTAATTTTTTCAAAAAAAACAGATGTTTTTAATTAATATTATTTGAAGATTTTTTTGATTTTAGTCTAAGTTTTTATAGGTTTTTTAATACGATTTATGGTGTTCGTATATTTTATAAATTAATAATTTTTTTCTTGTTAAATTTAATAGTTTTGTAAAAATAAATGTCTTTTATCGAGAAATCAAAATATATTATAACCCGTTGGGTGAAATTGATGAAAATTTCAATTATAGAATAAATAAAAAATTGAACCACATAGAAACATAGAAAAAAAGAGTTGGATAGCCCAATACTTGGGTTCACATGGCTATGTTTTTCTCAAATAAAGTGAAACGCCTTTCAAAATTCATAAAATCTATGTTTCTATGTGGCTAAAAATTAAACAATTTTGAATTACACCCAACGGGTTATTATAGGTAAAAAAAGTGGATTTACACACAAGTAAAAAAACTACTCATTTGCCGAAAAAATAATAATGAATATACACTGAAATTAATTATGAGTCAGTTTTTCATATACAAATTGAAACGTATTAGGGATTTTAATTATTAATAGAACATGAATGACAGAAGGAAATTTTAGGTTTATGCAAAATCAAAATTGCTAACCCCGGATGTCATGTCTTTAATAACTCAATTGAACGAATTTCTCTTTGAAAAATCGATCATAAATTTTTCGAATCTTTTTCATATGCTGATATTATTTGTTTTTTATTGAAATATGGTATTGCTATTCTTTATCAGTGTTTATGAATGGGAATCATGGTGATTTATATATGTAAATTCTATTTGTTAGGGGTCACATATTTTATGCTACTCCAGTTCTCAAGCTCGGGTCACCTTTTTACTTATTGGTGTTTGTTTGCAACAAACTAGTTGTTAATGGCGATTTCATAAATTAAAATTTTTATTCTTAACTTTTATTATGGGTAAAGTTAGCAAATCCAATAATTGCAGTTAAAGTATAAATGCATATATAATAAGAATGCTGCCCATTGGACAGCATCTTTTTAAATTTAATGTAAAGGGGGAATCTTTATTTTATAATTATTCTTTTGCTGATGTATCCTTTTGTGGTTTGTACTTTTACAATATAGGTCCCAGAGCTTACATTGGTAACGGGAATTTGAATTTTGATAGGAGATTCATTTTTAAAGTCCCATGTACTTAAGGATTGGCCAAGAATATTAAATAGGCTAACTGATTTTATTGTTGTATCTAATAAATTGTTTGTTATATTAATAGTATTGTCATTGTTGGTGAATGCTATTGTTACATTGTCTTTCAAATCAAAATCGGTATGGGCTAAAGCTGCATTTTCGAATCTTAAAGAAAAACGATCAGATACAGTTCCTATAGGCAGGTTAATTTCAAATGCTTCGTTGCGAATATCATGATACAAATTGGTGATATTGTCATATATATAGATCTTTTGGTTTGCATCGAATTTTTCTATGGCATCCAAAGTAAATTTTACAATCCCAACCGTAGCTGTTTTAATTTCAAGAGGATAAATGTTAGATGGATTATAATAGCCCTCGCCTTGAATCACTAATTTTGAACCGCTGTTAATAAAATACATGTCGTTAGGTTGGTTGTCAATTTGGACGGCATCATATCCTGCATCAATGCGACTGGTTGCAAGGTCGTTCATGAAACCCAGAAGGATTTGTCTGTGAAAATTACTGGCAGAATTAAACCCCAATCGAATCATTGCGAATCCATTATCTTCGGGAAGAATGTCTTCACTATTATTGAATTGACTATTGATTATTGGGCTTGCATTTGAATTTTGTCTAAACATGAAGTTAGAGAGTGTATTATCTTCTTTTACAAATGCTCTTTGACTATTATTAAAAATAATTGTTCCTCCTGTTGCGCTTCCACTTACAAAAAATCCTTGCCCTACGGGAATGTATCTTCCAGGGATTCTTGTGCTAGAGCCCAAACCACTAATTCCCGCAGGAGCCACTGGAGGAGTACCGCCAACAAGTGTTCTTGTAGCATAACCTCCTTGGTAATCACTTAAAACGTGTGTTGCGTTGGTGCAAAAATGCTCCCAGAAATATAATGCTCCCGTTGTAGAAATAGTGTTGTCAGTAATAAACGCATTGGCATCTAAAGCGGAAGGATAGGGGTTGCCGCTTAAATTAGAATTATTGGCAGCAATGGGACTTGAAATGGCTCCATTGTTTGGTTTTCCTACAAAAGTGTAGTTTTGGGTTGCGGTTATTGCATCGCTTCCTTTTAGGGTAAATCCTTGGCTCGCAAGAAAAGTTCCAGTTTGTGACACTCTTGCCCAATTGGCATAAATAGGGCTTACGTTTTGGAATTTATAAATCCAATATGAACTTAACGTAATAGGACACGTAGCGATACCGTTGTATCCTGAAGTCCAAGCGATATTTTGGATGTTTTCCGGATCGGTTCCGTCCTTCATCACACCGTCCACCGTAAAGGGATTGTTGTTGGTTGTTGTGCTTAACGCACCCACTGGTGACGACCAATAATTGTAATTGAATTTGTTGGATTGTCCTTGTTGATCCCTTTCTATAGAACCAGCACTGGTTACGTCCAAATCGCTGTTTGTGGTTTGTACTAATTGTGATTTTCCTTGCAAGTCTATTTTTCCGTCTAGTTTTAGATACCAATCGTTCTGTATTTTATTGTCATTGTTCATTATGATATTGATTCCGGGGTCAACAAACATTCCAAGATCGACATTGTTAGAACTTTCGGTGATGTCGTGCATCACCTGAACAATTGACCAGTCCTGATCCAAGATGTCCAGTCCTCTAATTTCTTTTGTAGGACTATTTACTGCCGTGGCAAAATCTCCGGTTCGTTCCGTTAGAAAAGGCATGGGTGCTTGTTGCACATAAATGTTTTTATTGTTGTAGATTTTCATTCCAGTTCCAACGTCAATACCTGCTGTTGTTAAATCATCGATGATGTCGTCTTTGTAAGCGTCCATTCTATAGTATCGCAATACGTTTGCAAAGGGCAATGCGCCAATATCTTTAGGAACAATCGCACCTCTTACTTGGGAGCTTGTGTTTTGAATTTCTTGGTACACCATTCTTTGAAATTGAGAGTCGGTTAAAGCAACGTTGAACACACGAACTTCATCAATTTTACCTTTAAAATATTTTGTGTTGGTGCTTGGGTCTTTACCTATGGTTAGTAATGAGGGATCGGCAGGAATATTTCCAGACAAAGCCATACTGTTAACCAATGCCCCGTTTAAATATAGTTTCAGAAATCCTCCTCCATAAACTGCACCAACGTGAGTCCATTGTGAGGTATTTAATGCAACAGTATTATACGTTAATGTGGTTCCGTTTACAACGGCTTCCAGTTTTTTGGCACTGGTAATTCGCAATTGGAATTTATTCTGACCAACAACAATTCCATCGGTAGAGAATGCGTTGTTTAAATCAATCCAAGCCATTAAGGACGCATTGGCTAAACCTCCCAATACACTGGTGCCTTGACCGTAATCATTTCTGCCGTCAAATTCTAATTGTAATTTTCGGTTCAAATCTCTAGGAGAACCAAGAGCGGCGGTATTAGTGTCAAAAGCATCAGTTATACCATCTTTGTCAACATCCGTAGCACCATCAATTACTCCATCATCATTTGCATCAAGGGCACTGTATAAAGTTTCTGCAATATCTTTTATTCCATCATTATTAGAATCCACTTGCATATAATCGGGGTTTCCTATTCCATCGGTATTTTGTGTATAGGGTTTAGTAAGCGTGCCAAAACTAACGGAGCTATCATAAATGTCCAATATACCATCACCATCAGTATCAACCCCATCTCCTTTTCCGTCTCCGTTAATATCCCCATCTCCCATATTAGAGATTGCTTCATCCACATCAAAAAGACTGTCATTATCACTGTCTAAATCCAATACATTACTTTGACCGTCTCCATCTGTATCGGGAATAGAATTATTTACGGCTGTATAAATTGGATCTATGACATCGTTCATTCCGTTTGAATTGGCGTCTGTCCAAGTTGTTGTGCTACTGGTGTCCATTTTAGATAAACCGCTACTATACTGTTTAAATCCTCCTTCCTCAATATCCGGGATTCCATCATTGTCAGAATCCAAATCAAATAAATTGGCTACGCCATCACTATCCCAATCACAATAGGTTTGTGCAATTACAATATCATCCATTGCAAAATCATTTCCACCACCACCCGGAGCATTATTTTTAATTTTCACCATAAAATCAGTGACATTTCCCAGATTTACAGTTGTAGAATATTGCAACCAATTGGATAGTGATGGACCACAAGTATTGTCTAAAGGGTTTGCTGCTGAACATCTACCAATATTTCCCGTGTTGTAACTGGCAAATAATGTAACACCGGTTACATCTCTAAATTCTACCGTAATATTTGGTAATATACTAGCGCCGAGATTACCTTGTCTCATAATATTCATTACCCAGAAACCAAAGGAAACTGGGGCATTTGGAATAACGCCATTAATAATTGCTTGATAAAAATAAGTTCCAGCGGTATTGTCGGCATTAAATATAGCCATTCTTCCATAGGTATCAATAGTATGATCCAGTTGATCTGTCCAAGCTAAGTCATGATGAATGTTTTCTAGATCAGCCGCGTTTGTTGCATGTGAGATTTTATAATTTACGCAATATTCGCCGTCGTCCAGAACCCCTGAAGCATTTGTACCACAATTGTTTGGGTTCGTGGTGATGTTATCCTCATAACAAGAGGTGGTTGTTGCGCCTGGAATATTAATGTTGATTAAACCTTTAGTTGTTCCTGTCCCGAAAGTTTCATTTAGAAAAGTGTGCACTACAGAACTTGCGAATGGAGAGGTAAGACAACTCGATTGTTCTAAAGTATCAACAATACCATCATTATCATCATCAAGGTCAAGATTGTCGGTTACACCATCACCATCAGTATCTACATAAGTTCTAACTCCTAAACCAGTTATGCAGAAATTATAAGGATTCTCATTAATGTCATTATTAGCAATGGAGATTGTTGCATTTTTCACTCCTAAAATAGTAGGATTAAAAGACAGTTGAAAGGTTGTGGAGGCTCCAGATGCAACTGAAGCGCTGGGAGCCGTGGAGATAGAAAAATCACTAGCATCAATGCCTCCTATTGTAATTGCGCCAATTACCAAAGAACCTGTGCCAGAATTCTTAATGGTGTAATTAACCAATACAGAACCATTTTCAATTGAAACGGATCCGAAATCTGTTTGGTCTGTTCCTGAAGGAGTGCAGTCGCCATCAACGATAGATACATTAAGTCCAACGACGTCCATTTCGCTTGACGATGTTGCGCTAATTGTAAATGTATACGGATTTTCACCGCCAGTGGCATCATTATTTGAGATTGAGATGGTTGCAGTTCTTGTACCAGCAGCACTAGGCGTAAATGTTACCACAAAAGAGGTGCTTGTTGTGCCCGCAACTGTAGAGTCAGGCAAAGTGGTTACACTAAAATCGCTGGGATTTGCTCCTCCAATAGTAATGGCGCCAATCGTTAAATCTACTGTTCCATTGTTTTGTATGGTAAAGATACGGGTTACGGCCACGGAACTAAAATCTGTCCAGTCTGTAGTTGATGGTGTCATGTCTCCACTAACAATGGGTATAGCATTTCCCAGTACGTCTATTTCTTGAACTATTCCTGTTCCTTGAATTGAAAAACTATAAGCGTTTTCATTACTGTCATTATTCATGATTTGAATAGTCGCTGTTCTGGTTCCAATGGCACTGGGTAAGAATCTAACACTAAGAGTAGTGCTTCCGAAACCAGGTATTGTAGTGCTTGGAGCAGTAATTACAGTGAAATCGGAAGCGTTAGCCCCAGTGAAATCGATAGTTCCTAATGTCAATGGCATGCTCCCCGTATTTAGAATAGTAAAAGTTCGGGTAGTTGCTACAGTACTAAAATCAGTCCAATCGGTAGTTGTTGGAGAACTATCCCCATCAACAATTGAAGTTGCGTTTCCCTGAATGTCTATTTCTTGGTTAGCCCCATTTCCCTGAATAGTAAAATCATAAGGACTTTCACTACTGTCATTATTTGCGATTGAAATGGAGGCAGTCCTTATTCCAGTTCCACTTGGATTAAAGGTGACCGTGAAAGTAGTGCTAGTCCCTGCAATAACGATGCTGCTTGGAGCGTTGGTTACAGAAAAATCACTTGCATTAGTTCCGAAAAATGTTATTGCACCAACGTTTAGTGGTGATGTTCCCGTATTTAGTATGGTAAAAGTTCGTGTCGTTGTTAGGTTACTAAAATCAGTCCAATCGGTAGTTGATGGAGTACTATCTCCATCAACAATAGAAGTTGCATTTCCCTGAATGTCTATTTCTTGGTTGGTTCCCATTCCTTGAAGAGAAAAGTTATAGGGATTTTCGTTACTGTCATCGTTAACTATAGAAATTGTTGCAGTTCTTATTCCGGGAGCACTAGGAATGAAGGTAACGCTAAAGATTGTCCCAGCTCCAAAAACGGTGGGAGGTGTACTAAGCGAAAAATCACTCGCGTTGGCACCGCTGAAAGTTATGGCACCCAAAGTTAATGAAGAAGTTCCAGTATTTTGAATGGTGAAAGTTTTAATAATAGATCCTGTATTGACATCTGTTGAACCAAAATCAGTCCAATCCGTAACTGACGGAGTAGTGTCGCCATCAATAATAGTGGTTCCATTTCCTAATATGTCAATTTCGGGCTCAGTACCTATACCTTTAATGGTAAAATCATAGGGATTTTCGTTACCGTCATTATTAACTATTGATAGGATAGCTGTTCTTGTTCCCGAAACACTCGGATTAAAAGTGATTACAAAAGTGGTACTTCCTAAACCGGAAACTGTGGCATTGGGTAAAGTAGTAACTGAAAAGTCACTTGCATTTGCCCCCGAAAATGTTATTGCTCCAACGGTCAGATTCACAGAGCCTAAGTTTTGAATGGTAAACGTTCTTGTAATGATGCCAGAATTAATATTGGTTGACCCAAAATCAGTCCAATCCGTTATAGATGGTGTGTTATCACCATCAACAATAGAAGCGCCATTTCCTTGAATATTAATTTCTTGGGCAACCCCCATCCCCATAATGGTAAAATCATA
Organism: Flavobacterium psychrotolerans; assembly: GCF_003097635.1. Taxonomy (GTDB): domain Bacteria; phylum Bacteroidota; class Bacteroidia; order Flavobacteriales; family Flavobacteriaceae; genus Flavobacterium; species Flavobacterium psychrotolerans. The sequence goes on along the minus strand of NZ_QCZI01000007.1, from coordinate 146,791 downwards.
AGGATTTTCATTACTGTCATTGTTAACTATATACATTGTAGCGGTTCTTATTCCGGGAGTACTTGGTGTAAACGTAACAGTAAATGTAGTGCTAGATCCTGCTGATACAGGAGAACTTGGATTAGTCGTCACTGAAAAATCACCTGCATTAGTTCCAGAAAATGTTATTGCTCCAATTGTTAGAGGAGAAGTTCCCGTATTTTGAATTGTATAAGTTCTTGTAGTTGCAATTGTGCTAAAATCAGTCCAATCGGTAGTTGTTGACGTTATGTCGCCATCAACAATAGACGTTGCATTTCCTTGAATATTAATTTCTTGTTCCGTAGCGGTTCCTTGAATTGAAAAATTATAGGGATTTTCATTGCTGTCATTGTTAACCATCGACATCGTGGCGGTTCTTGTTCCAACAGCACCCGGATTGAATGTTATTACAAAAGTGGTGCTTCCCAAACCAACAACTGTGGCACTAGGTAAAGCGGTTGCGCTAAAATCTCCGGCATTTACCCCTGAGAATGTAATTGCCCCAATGGTCAAGTTCATGGAGCCCGAATTTTGAATGGTAAATGTTTTGGTAATAGTTCCTGTATTGATATCGGTTGAACCAAAATCAGTCCAGTCGGTGACAGATGGAGTTACATCTCCGTCAACAATAGACGTTGCATTTCCTTGAACATTAATTTCTTGGGTAACACCCGTTCCTTGAATATTAAAATTATAAGGATTTTCATTGTTGTCATTGTTAGCTATATTTATTGTTGCAGTTCTTGCCCCAGTGGCACTTGGAGTAAATGTAACGACAAAAGAAGTGCTAGAGCCTGATGCAACAGGAGAACTTGGATTGGTAGTAACCGAAAAATCGGCAGCATTAGTTCCAGAGAATGTTATTGCCCCAATGGTTAAAGAGGTTGTTCCCGTATTGAAAATGGTGAATGTTCTTGTCATTGTTAGGGTACTAAAATCAGTCCAATCTGCTGTTGCTGGGGTGATGTCTCCGTCAACAATGGAGGTTGTATTACCTTGAATGTCTATTTCTTGTTCGGTACCTGTTCCCTGTATAGAAAAATCATAAGGATTTTCGTTACTGTCATTGTTCACTATCGATATGGTAGCGGTTCTTATTCCGGCAGCACTAGGATTGAAAGTAACAACAAAAGTGGTACTTCCTAAACCGGCAACTATCGCACTAGGGGCTGTAGTAACCGAAAAATCTCCGGCATTTGTTCCAGAGAATGTGATGGCACCAACAGTCAAATTCATGGAACCTGTATTTTGAATGGTAAAAGTTCTGGTAACGGTTCCCGTATTAATATCGGTTGAACCAAAATCGGTCCAATCGGTTACAGATGGAGTTACATCTCCGTCAACAATGGAAGTCGCATTTCCCTGTGCATTAATTTCTTGGGCAACGCCAGTTCCTTTAATAGAAAAATCATAAGGATTTTCATTGCTGTCATTGTTAACTATATTCATCGTTGCTGTTCTTATTGCAGCAGCGCCTGGAGTAAATTTAATAACAAAAGTGGTACTAGAGCCAGCTGCAACAGGAGAACTTGGATTAGTTGTAACTGAAAAATCAGCTGCATTAGCTCCAGAAAATGTTATTGCACCAATGGTTAAAGGAGAAGTTCCTGTGTTAAAAATAGTAAAAGTTCTTGTAGTGGTTACGGTACTAAAATCAGTCCAGTCTGCCGTTGTTGGCGTTATGTCTCCGTCAACGATGGAAGTTGCATTCCCTTGAACGTCTATTTCCTGTTCGGTACCCGTTCCCTGAATGGAGAAATTATAAGGATTTTCGTTGCTGTCGTTGTTCACTATTGACATGGAGGCGGTTCTTAAACCCGAGGCACTCGGATTGAAGGTCACTACAAATGTGGTGCTGGAACCCGCAACAACGGATGCGGCGGGAGTCGTAGTAACCGAAAAATCACCTGCGTTAGCTCCGCCAAAAGTGATGGCTCCAACAGTCAACGAAGAAGTTCCGGTATTTTGAATGGTAAATGTTTTGGTAATAGTCCCAGAATTAATATCACTTGAGCCAAAATCAGTCCAGTCTGTTACAGATGGAGTTACATCTCCATCAACGATTGAAGTTGAATTCCCTTGAACGTCTATTTCCTGTTCGGTACCCGTTCCTTGAATAGAAAAATTATATGGGTTTTCATTACCGTCGTTGTTTACCATCGACATGGAGGCGGTTCTTAAACCTGCGGCACTTGGATTAAAGGTTACCACAAATGTGGTGCTGGACCCCGCAACAACGGATGCGGCGGGAGTCGTAGTAACCGAAAAATCACCTGCGTTAGCTCCGCCAAAAGTGATGGCTCCAACAGTCAACGAAGAAGTTCCGGTATTTTGAATGGTAAATGTTTTGGTAATAGTCCCAGAATTAATATCACTTGAGCCAAAATCAGTCCAGTCTGTTACAGATGGAGTTACATCTCCATCAACGATTGAAGTTGAATTCCCTTGAACGTCTATTTCCTGTTCGGTACCCGTTCCTTGAATAGAAAAATTATATGGGTTTTCATTACCGTCGTTGTTTACCATCGACATGGAGGCGGTTCTTAAACCCGCGGCACTCGGATTAAAGGTTACCACAAATGTGGTGCTTGAACCAGCAGCAACGGAAGTAGCTGGAGCCGTAGTAACCGAAAAATCACCAGCGTTGGCTCCGCTAAAAGTGATGGCTCCAACAGTCAACAAAGCAGTCCCTGTGTTCTTAATGGTGAAAGTTCTTGTTATAGTCCCAGAGTTAATGTCGGTTGAACCAAAATCAGTCCAGTCAGTAACAGACGGAGTTACATCACCATCAACAATAGAAGTTGCATTTCCCTGAACGTCTATTTCGGGTTGCGGTGCCAATTTTTCAAATGCTGGCGCAATTGTATTGAATCGGCTGTTTGAAATTTTTCTTCTCGGTAATTCGTTTTTATCAGTTGAGATGAGGACATGATTTCTACCTGTAGAAAAAGTTAGAGAATGGGAGTAACTTAAAACAGCACTCAATAGAATTCCTATTATAAAGATTATTTTTTTGTCTAATGAAGTAATTTTTTTCATGATTTTTCTGTCTTTAAAGTATACTGTAATTGAGTGAATCCGAATTTATTAACTCAAAAATATAACGGTATATCTTACGGAAAAAAATATTTCGTCAACTCACCTAAAATGACGATACACTACACAAAAACATGATTTGTAAACAGTTTAGCAGATTAAATCACGACAGAATTCTATTTTTTTTGATGTTTTTAATATCCGTAAAGCAGAAATATTTTGGATGCATTTCTTCATTTTGTGTGATAATAACAAAACAAATTAAGGCAAGATGTTGATTTCCTTTTTGAAACTTGGATATGCAAACATTAATTCCAGTTTAAGTAAAGTGACATTAATTTAACCCGTTGGGTGTAATTGATGAAAATTTAAATTATAGAATAAATAAAAAATTGAACCACATAGAAACATAGAAAAAAAGAGTTGGATAGCCCAATATTTGGGTTCACATGGCTATGTTTTTCTCAAATAAAGTGAAACGCCTTTCAAAATTCATAAAATCTATGTTTCTATGTGGCTAAAAATTAAACAATTTTGAATTACACCCAACGGGTTAATTTAATATTCTGCATTCTGTTTTTTGATGAATAATATTGAGATATAATTTAAATTTTTTTATTTAAGTTTTTTTATTCTGATTTGTTGTTTTTCATCGTTTATTATAGCTGTTCAACAGAAATATTTTTTTGACAAACTATTCTGGATTTTCTTTATAACAGATTCCCTAAAAAACCACACGGATTTAAGCTTTGTATTTTCATGACAATCAGTTGCATAGTGCAGCTGATTTTATTTTAATAGTAACCCAAATCAATGTTTATGAAAACAATTTTAACCCAAAAAAGATTGAATATTAGGTTTGTCTTTTTTAATTTAAATGCCTTTCTGGCGGATCAAATTAGACTTAAAGTTTTTAATATTTTAGAGAGACACTCTATTTTGTTAAAGCCTATTAAAGAGAGTTCCGGTGGTAATTCTAATAAGTCAAAATTCATAGTACACTACTCAAAAACAACAGCAATTTTTGCTTTTATTGGTCTTTTATCTATTAATATGGGGTATTCTCAAATTACCAAAACTGCAAAGAGTGGTTTTTGGGGAACTGCTTCCACATGGAGTCCCAGCGGAGTTCCAGCTAGTGGTGATATAGTTGTTATTCCTAATGGTGTGACACTTACGGGCGATATTTCTACAACATGTTCCTCAATGACTTTTAATGGGGCTGCTGCTACACTTACGGTAAATGCAGGTAATACGGTTATGGTTACTGGTGCTGTAACATTAAATAACGCAGCAAATTCAGCTTCTGCCGCCGCACTATCAGGTTTAGGGACATTGTCTTGCGGGTCTTTTTTTGTGGGGGGGTCGTCAATTATTACCGGATCTGGAACAGTAACATTGACATCGTCAATTTCAAACCTTAACATTTCAGGGAATCTAACTCTTACCGGCCAGGACATTGGTGGTGGGAAAAAAAGCACTCCTAATTTTAGTTTAAGTACAGGCACGGTTTCAGTAGGAGGTATTATAAAATCTGTTGGCCAAAAAAATTCTGCGTCAACTTTTACAATGGCAACAGGACTTAATAACGGAACACTCAATTTAGGAGGAACCACATTTTTTGACCTTGCCAATGTCGATAATTCTGGCACTATAACATTTTCTGTAACTTTAACCACGGTTAATTTTAATGGTTCAGCAAATGCTCAAACCATCCCTTTTGTTTACCCTTCAAGTAAAGATAAAGTGTTAGGACTTTCCACTTCACCCCTTCTTTATAAAAATTTAAATGTAAATAACACTAACGCTGGTGGGGCAACATTAGGCGCAGCCGTTACGGCTACTAATGTTACAGGAAGTATAGCTGTAGGGAATGTAAATACGGGTAGTTTATTGAATACCAATAATAATGCCATTACTTTGGGCAATTCAGATAGGCTAACTGTTGGTGTCAACTCTACTATGAATGCAGGAACAAGTGTAATTTCTTTTGGTACTTCCGGTACCGTTACAATTGATGGTTTGTTTCAAACAGCGAATACAGCCGGGTTTTCCGGAAGTTCAACCACGGCTATAAAAAACACTAATAATCCAACAATAACTTTAGGTGGAAGTTCTATAATTGAGTATAATTCAGTCGGTAATCAGCTGGTTACAAATGGAAAGACCTATAACGATCTTACTCTTAGCGGTTCTGGAACTAAGACTTTTGCAGGCGTGATGACCATCAGTTCGACTCTTTCAATTGGAGGATCAGCAATTGCAAGCTTAGTGGCCGGGACTACTTCAACGGCAAATTCATTAACATTAGGTGGAGTAAATAAAATTGGTGGGTCATGGGGGTCAAGTTCATCAGGGGCAACTAATAAAAATAACACCTTTTTTGCTGCTACTACTGGTGTGGTGAATGTAGCAAGTGACAGTAGATTAACTGCTGTTTTTTCGAATTTAACTGCTAGTCAGACAGTTATTTATGGAGTTGCTTCAATTGCCCTTAGCGGAACGGTTGGTGCAGGTATTGTGCACCCGGCAGATGCGGAAATAGTTAGTATTACAATAAATGGAGTTAGTAAAAACGCTACAATATTGGGTGGGGCAGGAGGATTTACACTTAATTTTCCAACAGCTACAATCCCTTATTCATCTGGTGGATATACTATAACTTATAGTTACGTTGGTAATGTTGATTTAATTGCTGTCAGTGATTCAGCTACAACATTAATGGTGAATAAAAAGGGATTAAGTATTATAGCAAATGGTCAAGCTAAGATTTATGGGGTTTCATTTACTTTTTCCGGGAGCGAGTTTACAACGTCAGGTTTGATAAATAGCGATACGCTGAGTTCGATAACACTAACTAGTGGAGGAACTCTGACTACTGCAACAGTCGGTTATTACGCCATTGTACCAAGTGCAGCAACAGGAACAGGTTTGTCAAATTACACGATTACCTATACTAATGCAACTTTAACAGTAAATGCAAAAGCGCTGACCATAACCGCAAATAACGCGAATAAGATTTATGGTACTTTATTTACGTTTTCCGGTAGTGAGTTTGTAGCATCTGGATTGGAAAATAGTGATGTAGTAAGCACCGTAACGCTAACAAGTGCTGGTGCTTCAGTTGTGTCAGCTGTCAATTTGTATGCAATTATTCCTATTGCCGCAATAGGAACGGGTTTGTCAAATTATACGATTACCTATGCTTCTGGGACGTTAACAGTAAATGCAAAAGCATTAACCATTACCGCAAACAATCAAGCTAAATGTGCAGGAACTAACTTTAGTTTTGCAGGAACAGAGTTTACATTCGGAATATTAATGAACGGTGATAGTATTAGCGGAGTTAGCTTGTCAAGCATAGGAGCTGCCCCATCAGCATTATCAGGTTCTTATGATATTGTAATTTCAAATGCTACGGGTACGGGTCTTACTAATTATAATATAACCTATGTTAAAGGATTCTTATTAGTTAATCAGACTCCAACGGTAGCAACCAATGGTTCAACCCAAACGATATGTGCTTTGGGAACTGCAACCCTTGTAGGGAATATACCCGCAGTAGGAATTGGAGCCTGGAGCGTAGCAAGTGGCCCAAGTACCTTGTCAAGCCAGTTTAGTAATACAACTTTAGCCGGATCTATATTTACTCCAATTGGTGGAGCAGGAGATTATGTGGTAAGATGGAGTATTAGTAATGGATCGTGTTTGGTTTCTTATGCTGATGCTACAATCACGGTTGGCTCTATTACAATATGGAATGGAACTGCCTGGAGTAAGGATATACCAACCAGTACAAGCGCAGCTGTGATATCTGGAAATTATAATTCACTTACAAACGGAGGAAGTATCATGGCTTGTACTTTAACTATAAATTCAAATGCTATTGTTGTTATTTCATCGGGATATAAAGTTACTTTAAATGGTGCTTTGTCCGTCGACAATGGAAGTAGCATAACTTTTGAAAATAATTCGGGTTTAATTCAAGGAGGTACAACAAATACTAATTCAGGAAATATTATCATAAAACGCAACAGTTCGTCATTGTACTTGCTGGATTACACGTTGTGGTCCTCTCCAGTTGAAGGTCAAAATTTATATAATTTCTCTCCAAATACCGTGGCCAATCGTTTTTACTATTATGATAGCACAACGGATTTCTATACTCCTATTTCAGTGGCAAATAATTTCAATGTCGGGCAAGGTTACTTAATCAGGGTGCCCAGAACATTCTCTGCAACTGTACCTGCCATTTTTAATGGTGTATTTACAGGAAAACCAAATAGCGGGAACATTAACTATGCCATGAATTTGGGGTACAATGCAGTTGGGAATCCTTATCCTTCACAAATCAATTTTTCAGAATTTGTAGCCGCAAATGAAACAATTACGGGGACTCTTTATTTTTGGAGAAAAACAAATTCCCCAAATGCCTCGAGCTATGCTACCTTAACAACATTGGGTTTTACAGCGAACGGGGCTGCTGGAGGAGATACCGGAAGTTCTTATTATGATACTGAAACGTGTCCAGTGGGAAATTGGGTAATAAACGTAGGGCAAGGATTTATAGTTAAGGCTACAAGCGCATCGAATTTGGTTTTTAATAATGCCATGAGAAGAGAACTTGATAATGGGAACCAGTTCTTCAGGAATTCTCAAGTATCTCTCTCGGATGTTAGCCTTTATTGGTTGAATTTGACAAATGCCAGCGGAATTTTCAACCAAATGGCAGTTGGGTACACGGCAGACGCTACATTAGGCGTTGATAGGGGGATTGATGGTTTAAACATTAATAGTGCCAATTATTTATGTAGTATCATTGAAAGTGCTCCTTATGCTATTCAAGGCCGTCCAGAATATTCTGCTGATGACATTGTACCCTTAGAGTTTAATATAACAACAGCAGGGGAGTATTCAATTGGTATCGACCACCTAAATGGGTTGTTTCAAAATCAAGATGTTTTCTTGAAAGACAAGTTGGTCAATACTATTTATGATTTGAAAGTAGGCTCTTATACTTTTGCAACAGAAGCGGGAAAGTTTAACAGTCGTTTTGAAATTGTGTATAAAAATACCCTAGCTGCAAATCAATCTACATTCAATGAAAATAATGTGGTAGCTTACAAACAAAATCAGGAAATCATCATTAATACAGGGCACATGACGATGACTAATGTGAAAGTCTATGACATAAGGGGTAGGCTGTTAAAGGAGAAATACAACTTAAATGCTGCCCAAGCTAAATTCTATACAGGAAATACAAATGAAATCCTTATTGTAAAAATCACTTTAGACAATCTCGAAACGATCACCAAGAAGGTTGTAAATTAAAAAATAATGATAGTTGGTGTAATAAAAAACCCTAACTACTTCAGTAATTAGGGTTTGATTTTGTAGCGAAGACGGGAGTTGAACCCGTGACCTCAGGGTTATGAATCCTGCGCTCTAACCGACTGAGCTACCTCGCCATTTCTGGAGTCGTTCATATCCTGAACGCGGGTGCAAATATAAAATTTTAATCATACGGAACAAATATAAAACGAAAAAAAATATTTTTTAAAAAAGCATTTTTTCGATATAATATTTATATATTTCACAAAAATTACAGACAGACAATGGACTTAAAATCACGATACGAATTAGAATTCCCTATTAACTCTTCCCCACAATTGTTATATCAGTATATATCAACACCTTCGGGTTTGTCGGAGTGGTTTGCAGACAATGTGAATTCAAGAGGGGAATACTTTACTTTTATCTGGAATGATTCAGAAGAAAATGCAAGGCTTTCATCAAAAAAGACCGGAGAGAAAATTAAATTTAGATGGATTGATGAAAATAAAAAGGATACTGACTATTTTTTTGAATTGCGTATACTTGAAGATGAGATAACAAAAGACGTCTCGCTAATGATTATCGATTTTGCGGAAGACAGTGAACTAGATGAAGCCAAACTTCTATGGGGAAATCAGATTTCAGATCTTAAACATGTAATTGGGTCTGTATAAAATTTGCTTTTAAGGCTTATATTTGCCTCAAATTTAATTCAGGGCTTTTCTTATGATAAATTTTAACGGTGAAATTCTTCCGGTTGCAACTAATTTATTGCAAAACAACCGCGCTTTCCTTTATGGAGATGGTGTTTTTGAAACGGTAAAAATCCGGGACAATAAAATTCTTTTTTTAGAAGATCATTATTTTAGATTGATGTCGGCGATGCGGATTCTCAGGATGGAGATTCCCATGAATTTTACCATGGAATTCCTTGAACAACAGATTTTGTCTATAGCTAATGCCAATCGGTGTTCCGTTTCTGCCAGAGCAAGAATAACCGTTTATAGAAACTCAGGTGGCAACTATTTGCCAGAGACAAATACAGTATCCTATTTGATTCATTCTTTTGCATTGGACGATAAGGTTTATTATATTGATAAAAAGCCTTATGAGATCGATTTATATAAAGATTATTATGTCACAAAACAATTGTTGTCCACTATAAAAACAACAAATAAGGCCATAAATATTGTAGGGAGTATTTTTGCAAAAGAGAATGATTTGGATAATTGCTTGCTGCTCAATGAAAGTAAAAATATAGTTGAAGCGCTTCAGGGAAATATTTTTATGCTGGTGGCAAATAAATTAATCACGCCACCCATTTCTGAAGGTTGTCTGAATGGTATTATGCGAAAGCAAATTTTAGCATTGGCAAAAAAAATGGGAAACATGGAAGTTGTCGAAGAGCCAATTTCTCCATTTGATCTTCAAAAAGCAGATGAATTATTTATTACTAATGTAATCAAAGGGATACAGCCTATAACTAAGTATAGAAAAAAGGAATATAAAACGGATTTAGCAAATCAATTACTGGCGCAATTGAACGCTTTGGTGCAGTTGTGTTAATTCAGTAACGGATTTTCGGGTGCATTAGACCATATGATGTAATCGCCACCTAATTCCAATATTTTTTCTCTCCAAAAATCCGTAGCCGATTTTCCAATAATTTTGTTCTGATATAGGTTTTCAGCAATTATCCAGGAATTCGACTGCATTTCATTTTCTAGTTGCTGTGCTTCCCAACCTGTGTATCCTAAAAAGAAGCGAATGTTATCTTTCTTTATTTTTCCTTCGTTGATGAGATTTTTTGTCAACTCAAAATCACCTCCCCAAAAGATTCCACTAGAAATTTCAATACTATCCGTAATTAATTCGGGTACATTGTGTATGAAGTACAGATTATCCTGCTCTACGGGACCTCCATTGTAAATTTTAAAATTTGCTTCAATATCAGGAACTAAATCATTGATAGTATATTTCAACGGTTTGTTAACGATGAAGCCTACAGAACCATCTTCATTATGCTCAGCTAATAGAATAACCGAACGGTTAAATGATAAATCACCAATTATAGAAGGTTCTGCTATGAGTAGTTGTCCTTTTTTTAATTTTTCTGAGGTCATTTTATTGTAATTTTTATTAAATTTAACACTATTTTTTTTAATTACACAAATAATTAGAAAAAAAATCAAAAAAAAAGTCCTCCGTTTGGAAGACTTTATTTATGGGAGATAAACTTAAACTAGTTTACTGAACCTTCTAATTCAGCACCTGCTTTAAATTTTACTACATTTTTTGCAGCAATTTGGATTGTATTTCCTGTTTGAGGATTTCTTCCGTCTCTGGCAGCTCTGTTAGAAACTGACCAAGAACCGAAACCTACTAAAGATACTCTACCACCTTTTTTCAAAGTACCACTTACATTACCTAAAAATGATTCTAAAGCTAATTTTGCAGCAGCTTTTGTAATTCCAGCGTCAGCAGCGATAGCATCGATTAATTCTGATTTATTCATAATAATAGTTATTAATTGTTGATTAAATATTATTTTACTCATAACAAATTTAATAGGAATTCCTTACTACACAACTGTTTTCGGGTGTTTTTAATCATTTTGTTAATAACTCCAATTATTTGTTAATAAAACGACTTGTTTTCATTGGAGATTTGTTCGTTTCAGTGTTTTAGCAACCTAACAAACATTCGCGTTTTCTGAAAAAAACATTCCATTTAGTAATTCTTGCGTTGTCATTTTCTTTTTTCCAGGGAATTGAAGACTCATTATTTGGAGTATTCCTCCTCTCACCCAAACTTTTAATTCCTTTTTATTTGAAACTACTTTGCCAATATTTTCTTGATGTTCCTCTTTATTGTATTGTGCTTCATAAATTTTCACATTCCATTCCTGATTGTTGTCTCTAAAAATACACCAAGCGGTTGGATAAGGAGAAAGTCCTCTAATAAGGTTGTGGATTTCATCCCCCGATTTCGACCAGTCAATTTTACAATTGTCCTTATCTAATTTATATGCGGTCTTAATTTCATGATCTTCTTTCTGAATAGTTGTAGTTACATTTCCGCTTTCAATTAAAGATAGCGTTTCAATGACTGTTTTGCTACCCAGATCCATTAATCTATCATGTAAATGTCCTGCATTTTCATTTTCAGAAATAGGAATTTCTGAACTCAAGATCATAGCTCCCGTATCAATTTTATCGTCAATAAAAAAAGTGGTGACACCAGTTTTGGTTTCTCCGTTTATGATAGCCCAATTTATGGGTGCTGCACCACGATAATTGGGCAGTAGCGAGGCATGAAGGTTGAATGTTCCTAATTTGGGCATTTCCCATACCACTTTTGGTAACATTCTAAAGGCAACCACAACTTGTAAATTCGCATTTAAGGTCTTTAATTCCTGTATGAAATTCTCGTCTTTTAAATTTGTGGGTTGCAATAAATGCAAGTTATTTGCTAATGCAAATTCTTTTACCGCTGAGTATTTTATTTTTTGTCCACGTCCCGCAGGTTTGTCAGCTGCAGTAATTACTCCAACGACTTCATAGTTATTTTTGATTATAGTGTCAAGAATGCCTACCGCAAATTCAGGAGTTCCCATAAATACAATTCGTAATTTCCTCATTATGATTTTATCGTATATTTATTATTTGTCATGACCATTATGGTATCGTTTTCCAATAATTTTTGCAATGTAAAGAGAATATCTGTGGGGTCATTTTTTGTTTTCGTTTGAATTTCTCTGGAGTTTAAATCAGTTATTTTTAAATGTTCCAGAATTTTTTCAGAAAGTGTTTTGGGATTGGTTTTTTTGTCTTTTTTGCCAATACAATTGGAGCAAATGCCACAATCAGTCTTAGTTACTTCTCCAAAATAATTCAAAATCAATTTGCTTCTGCAAACTTTTTTCTCCTGGATGTAATGTAAAACGGTCTTGAGTTGTTCTTTTTTTAAATTGTTTTGGTTTTCTAAATATTTAGAAACCCTATTTATGGTTCGCTCATCCTCACGAACTTCATTAAAAATCAATGTGGCATCATTGTTTTTAGACTGGTATTCAATAATTCCTTTTTCTTTTAATTTTTGTAAAATAGTCTGTATTTCAGTTACTTCATGATTTGATTTTTTTGCAATCAGTTGTAAATTGAAAGCCGTTTGTGTTTCATAAACCCCAGGATACGTTCTTAAAATGGCTAGAAGGATTTCTTCGTCATTGGGATTTAAACTGATGTAGCGAATGACCTCTTTGGACGGAATAAGGAATTGTATCGCTATTTTTTCTGAAAATTCCGGAGATAAATTCAGGATTCCCTGCCGATCCAGAAATTGCATGGCATTGTATGTTTTTAGTGTGGGAAAACCGTATTTCAAGCAAAAATGATTCAAATTAAAAGTGAATTGTTCATTGATTCCTTCTCCATAGGCAATTTGAAAATAATTACAAAGTTTGATATACATTTCATTCAAAAACTTCTTGTCTGGAAGAACGTTGATAAACTGATTTTCGGCTTGAATGCTGTCTGATGGACTGGTTAATACTACCGAAAATGCTTTTTCTCCATTTCGACCGCATCGACCGGCTTCTTGGTAGTAATTTTCAAGATTTTCGGGAAGTTGAATGTGAATTACCGTTTTTACATTGGCCTTGTCTATTCCCATCCCGAAAGCATTTGTTGCAATAATCACCTGAGCTTGTTCTGACATCCACAACTGCATGTTTTTATCTTTCTCTTTTGGCGTAAGTCCACCATGATAATAAGTTGCATTAAAGCCTAAGGACTTAAGTTGCTCGGCAACATCCAGGCATGATTTCCTATTGCGGACGTAAATGATAGACGGTTGCGGATTTTTTTTCAGGATTTGTTCGATTCGAAAGAGTTTGTCTTCGACCTCAAATACCATATAGGCAATATTGTCTCGAGCAAATGATTTCTGGAAAAAATCCGGATGATGCAAACCTAATTCAGCAATGATGTCGTCCTTAACTTTTGGAGTTGCGGTTGCTGTCAAAGCCAAAAAAGGTACTTTAGGAAAGTGATTTTTTAAACTTGAAATTTTTAAATAGGCAGGACGAAAATCATGTCCCCATTGGGATACACAATGTGCCTCATCAATGGCAATTAGGTTTAGGGGAAGGTTTTTTATTCGTTCTAAAATCCAATCAGATTGAAGGCGTTCTGGAGATAAATACAGAAATTTATAATTTCCGAACTCACAATTGTCTAAAAGATCAATCATTTCCTCCGATTTTATCCCTCCAGTTAAGGCAATGGCCTTAATGTCTCGTTTTTGTAAGTTGGCAACCTGATCTTTCATCAACGCTACTAAAGGAGAAATGACTAGGCAAATGCCATCCTTCATCATTGCAGGAACTTGAAAGCAAATTGATTTTCCACCGCCAGTTGGCATCAAAGCAAATGTATCTTTACCGTTCAAAACGGAATCAATAATTTCATTTTGCATCGACCTAAAGACGTCGTGTTTCCAGTATTTTTGAAGAATTTGTAACGCTGTCTGCATTATTTTTGTTTAAAGTTTGAGGATTATCAACTTTGATCCTTAAACTAAATTTGCTCTAAGATAAAAAGAATTCTCTTATCTACACTATCTTTTGGAACTTCAATGAGTTCGTAACCATAATTTTGATACGTTTCGGTAAGATGATAATAAATGAGTTTGGCTTGCTCATAATTTTCATATCGGGCGTCGTCACTTACATAAATTTCTTCCCAAGGCGGAAGAATAAAGATTTTTGAATAAATATGCTCTTTGCAAGCAGCATCAAAAAAAGCAGGGTAACTGTCTCCAATATAATGCATGTAGGCTAAAATATCGGGAATCCCTCTGTCGAGAAATACAATTTCGTGAGGTTCGTTTTGTGCGTTTTTAAACTGTTTTTTTCGACCTTCTAAAAGCAATTCGCTAAACAATAAAGGGTTTTCGAGAAAAAGCTGTTCAATACCTTGCTTTTTAGCCTCTAGAGTGACTTCACGAGAAATTTCAGGATAGCAACAATAGCCACTAGCTATCAATGTATCTATGATGGTTGTCTTACCTGTTCCTGGACCGCCAATAATAACAATAATTTCTTTCCGCACTTTTTACAAATAAGGAGCAAACTTACTCAAACTAATTGGGATTTGAAAAGATGTTTGAAGTTAAAAATTTAGAATTTGCCAAAAATTCATAATTCATAATTCATAATTCACATTTGAAACTGTATATTTGCTTTTATTTTAATTTAAGCATGGATAACAATAAAGAAAAAGAAACAGCTGAATTTTACGAAAGATTAAAAGTTGAGTTGGATATGAGCAATACTTGGCCAGCGGAATATCTGTTTAAGTTTATCGTGCCATCAGTTGATGATAACGTAATGCGAGTTGAAGAAGCCTTTGATTGCATGGGCGCAGTCATCAAAACAACCAAGTCTAAAACAGGAAAATTTACAAGCATATCCGTTGATGTGACCGTAAAAGATGCTCAAGAAATAATTGATAAGTATCAAGAAGTGTCCGTAATAAAAGGTATAGTTTCCCTATAAATATGAATTCAAAATATATAAAAGAAAATTCAAATGATGTTGTTTTTAATTTAGAATACAATTCTGAAAGACAACACCTAATCATTCCGGAATATGGTCGTCATTTGCAAAAATTGATAGACCAGGCTACCGCAATAGAAGATGACGTAGAGCGCAATAAAGTAGCTAAATATATCATTCAGGTTATGGGAAGTTTAAATCCCCATCTTCGTGACGTGCCTGATTTTCAGCATAAATTATGGGATCAACTCTTTATCATGTCTGATTTTAGATTGGTAGCCAATTCGCCTTATCCCATTCCATCACGGGAAGTTTTACAACTGAAACCCGATATTTTAAAATATCCGCAAAATTTTCCTAAATACAGGTATTATGGCAATAATATCAAATATATGATCGATGTTGCCAACAAGTGGGAAGAAGGCGAAATGAAAAATGCGCTGGTTAAAGTTATTGCCAATCACATGAAAAAATCATATCTAAGTTGGAACAAAGACACCGTAAAAGATGATGTCATTTTCGAACATTTACTGGAATTATCAGATGGCAAAATTAATTTGACCCAAAGTTCCGAAGAGCTTTTGAATACCACTGATTTGATGCGAACCAACAAACGCGTGTCTAATAAAATCATGCCAGCGGGACAACCAAAGATTGCTCCAAACAAACCGCTGAAAAAGAAGCCTTTTATAAAAAATAACAATCAGAAATAAAGTTCAATAGGTTCTTGCGATACGGTTTAAATAATTTTAAATCGTAAGTCGTATATCATAAATCGTATATTAAATAATGGGAACATTCAAAATCGAAGGCGGGATACGTCTAAAAGGTGAGATTACACCACAAGGCGCAAAAAATGAAGCATTACAAATCCTATGTGCCGTTCTTTTGACTTCAGAAAAAGTGACAATCAATAACATTCCTGACATTATTGATGTCAATAAATTGATTACCTTGTTAGGGAATTTAGGAGTAAAAATCCAAAAAAACGGGGAAAGCTCCATTACTTTTCAGGCAGATGACGTTAACGTTGGCTACCTCGAAACCGAAGCCTTTAAAAAAGAAGGCGGTTCTTTAAGAGGCTCCATTATGATTGTTGGACCGCTTTTGGCACGTTTCGGAAAAGGATATATTCCAAAACCAGGAGGGGATAAAATAGGAAGAAGAAGATTAGATACCCATTTTGAAGGATTCATAAATCTTGGAGCCAAATTTAGATACAATCGAGAAGATCATTTTTACGGAGTGGAAGCGCCAAAAGGCCTTACAGGAACTGACATGTTGCTAGACGAAGCTTCAGTAACCGGGACGGCAAACATTGTCATGGCAGCCGTTTTGGCAAAAGGAAAAACGACAGTCTATAATGCCGCTTGCGAACCCTATTTACAACAATTATGCAAGATGTTAAACTCCATGGGAGCAAAAATATCGGGAGTGGGTTCTAATTTATTGACCATTGAAGGAGTCGAAAAACTGGGAAGTTGTCAACATACAATTCTTCCGGATATGGTTGAAATAGGTTCTTGGATTGGATTGGCAGCCATGACAAAATCTGAAATAACCATTAAAAACGTAAGCTGGGAAAATCTCGGCCTTATCCCCAATACATTCAGAAAATTAGGGATAACGCTCGAAAAAAGAGGTGACGATATTTACATTCCGGCTCACGAAAATGGCTATGAAATTAAAACCGACATTGATGGTTCTATCCTTACCATTGCCGATGCGCCTTGGCCAGGATTTACCCCTGATTTATTGAGTATTGTTTTGGTAGTAGCTACCCAAGCAAAGGGTGACGTTTTGATACATCAAAAAATGTTTGAAAGCCGTTTGTTCTTTGTTGATAAGCTAATTGATATGGGTGCAAAAATTATGTTATGTGACCCGCACCGAGCGGTAGTTATGGGGCATGATTTTAAATCACAATTAAAAGCAACAACCATGTCATCACCAGATATCCGTGCGGGAATCTCGCTGCTTATTGCAGCACTTTCCGCAAAAGGAACAAGCACAATCCAAAATATAGAACAAATTGACAGAGGATATGAGCGAATTGATGAACGATTGAGAGCCATTGGAGCAAACATTGTCCGGGTATAATTAAGTCCTAATTTCACTATATTTACGCCCTAATGACGAACGAAGAAACTGCCGTAAAAGCAACCTATTTCAGTATTGTTGGCAATACAAGTCTTGCTATTATAAAGGGACTGGCAGGTATTTTTGGAAATTCGTATGCACTGATAGCCGATGCAATCGAGTCCACTACGGATATTTTTGCTTCTTTTTTAGTCTTGTTTGGAATTAAATATTCGAATAGGCCAGCAGATCAAAACCACCCCTACGGACACGGTCGAGCCGAGCCATTAATCACTTTTTTGGTAGTGGGTTTTTTAATTACTTCAGCCACGATTATTGGATATGAAAGTATTACTAACATTGGTACGTCTCATGAACTGCCAAAATCCTGGACACTTTATGTCCTTGGAGCTATAATCATCTGGAAAGAATATTCTTTTCGTTTGGTTATGAAGCGAAGTGTTGAAAGCAACAGTTCGTCTCTTAAAGCCGACGCTTGGCACCATAGAAGTGATGCTATAACCTCCGTTGCGGCATTTATAGGGATTTCAATTGCTTTAATTTTAGGAAAAGGGTACGAATCGGCGGATGATTGGGCAGCACTTTTTGCTGCGGGATTCATACTTTATAACAGTTATTTGATTTTTAGACCTGCCCTTGGGGAAATAATGGACGAACATTTATATGATGATTTGGTTATTGAAATCAGAAAGATATCCCATCAGGTTGAAGGCATAGTAGATACCGAAAAATGTTTTATCCGAAAAGCAGGAATGAAATATCATGTAGATCTTCATGCCATTGTTGACGGTAAAATTTCAGTAAAAGAAGGTCACGATTTGTCTCATAAACTCAAGGATACGTTGAGAGACGAAATTCCCGAATTGGGACATGTATTAATTCACATTGAACCCAGTAGATCTTAATCATAAATTTCATGATTGATTTTTTCTATACTTACCCTAATACATTCAAGAATTTCAATTCAAAAATTATTCTGTCACTTTGAAATCCATTTTGATTGTAACGAATATAATCCACTCGGAAGAATTTGAATTTTTCAAATTCCAGATTGTTTAAGCCAATAGTAGATTCATAATAGATTTTTGCATTTGGAATGCACAAATTATGGAATCTCAGGACTAAGTTGCTTTTAAGAAGGTTTAACATTTAATTCATATTGTCTTTTCTCATTAGTTGAGTTTCCTGTTAGAGGTATTTTCACAAGGATAGAAACTCCGGGAATTGGCATTCCTTAATTTCGTCAGTTACAATTCCTTTAATTTGTGTGAAGCTGGAAAATGAAATGAAAAGATATAAGAGCAAATAGAAATTATTCGTAGCCATTTTTTTGCACAAATATACATGGCTCAAAAAAGAAATCACAAATTTTTGTTATTTTACCTAATCAATCAAATAAGATATAATAGTTGATAAACTATAAAAAGGACAATAATGCCAATTCATAACTTTTTAATCCAAAGCCGAGTATAACGCCCTTGGCATTGCCGGAAATATAGGACTGATGTCTAAAGGATTCCCGAGAAAAGGTATTGGATATATGTACTTCGATTACTGGAGTTGTAATGGCCTTAATGACATCGCCAATCCCAACAGATGTGTGGGTATAAGCTCCGGCATTTAAAATAATTCCATCAAATGAAAAACCCACATCTTGTATTTTTGTAATTAATTCTCCTTCGATGTTACTTTGAAAATAAAGCAATTCCATTTGAGGGAATTTAATTTTTAAGGTTTCAAAATAGTCTTCAAAAGTTTGGCTGCCATAAACTTCCGGTTCGCGTTTTCCTAATAAGTTGAGGTTGGGGCCATTAATGATGATAATTTTCATTGCGTGTGTTTTTGTAAAAATAATAAAAAACAATATAGATTGATCAATAAATTTTTTAATTTTCTTACAAAATAAAATTGCCAAGTAAGAAATCGAGGCGGCTAGTGACGAAAAAGTATTCATTATTTAAATGAATACTCTAAGGACAATTGGATTACTCTGTTTGTTATATCGGAATCTTTTATCATATCGCTCAATCCTAAAACATAACGTCCTTGTATGAATACTGATTGGAAAAACGGATTCCTATAACCTCCAGTTGTACCAAAGTCAAATGATGATTGGGACATTTGATGAAACATTGTCATTTAGTAAAAAGACAAATTGCGAACCAACTCCATATGCATAATACTTTCGGAATCACATAAAATTTCATCAGAACAGGTGCCATAAAAAAATTATTATCGATGTATAAAACAGTGGAAATATCTGATTTTTCCATGATCAGAATACAAGAATTGGGGTTGAATGGACAAATTTGGGAATGCTTTAATTTCAACCAACATGACAAAGGACAAAGAGGCAACTGGTTTTTGTCATAATGTTTAGAGCTCCATCTAGGTCTGAGAAATTGATATTTGCCTTAAAATCGAATTTTACAACTTTAGGGAAAGTTCTATAAAAGCTCATTAAAAACTGAGTTGCGAAAATGATTGTTTTTTTCATAATAAATAATATATTTTATTACAGTTGCTGATTTGCTAATTTTAGTATTAAAATTCTTTTTTTTCGTAATTATTGTAAATTTAATCGCGATTCTTTTTGTTGATAAATGTGTTAATAAGTCTATTTTTTCGCATAAAAGAAAGTGTTAAAATTAATATATTTGACCATAACATTTAACAAAAAAACTTATGAAAAAAATTATTTTAACAGTAGCAGCAATATTCGCTTTCGGATTTGCAAATGCTCAAGACAAAGGGGGTTCTGACAAGAGTATGTCATTTGGAGCCAAAGCAGGTTTAAACATCGCCTCAATTACAAATTCTGATGGATCAAGTTCTTTAGTAGGATTTCATGTAGGTGGTTTTGCCGAATTTAAAGTAAGCGACAAATTTGCAGTACAGCCAGAATTATTGTATTCTGCCCAAGGTGCTAAATTTGATGGAGGGAAAATGAATTTAAGCTATATCAATATCCCAGTTATGGCTAAATATTATGTTGCCGATGCTTTTAGTTTAGAAGCAGGTCCTCAAATTGGTTTTTTAATGTCTGCTAAAGTAAAAGCAGATGGTGGTGGTAGTGCAGATGTTAAAGAATTTTTTAAATCAACTGATTTCGGAGTAAATTTCGGAGCGGGTTATGAATTTACAGAAAATCTTTCTGCAGGACTTAGATACAATTTAGGTTTAGCTCAAGTTCAAAAAGAGTTGGCTACAGGAGAATCTGCGTCTCACAATTCAGTTATCCAAATATCTTTAGGTTACAAATTCTAATCTAAAATTTATTTTGCAACATTCAAAACCTTCCCTTGCGGGAAGGTTTTTTTTTGATAGTTATGGTTTTGTTGGATGAAATGTTTTTTAGGCTTATTCTTTTTAGGTTTATTTTTATTGAATTAAATTTTTTATTCGCTTTTAATCTTGGAATATTTTAATAGTTCAAACTTATTTTGTAGGTTATTAATTGTTAAAAATAGGTTCACTAAAAAAAGAAAATACATCACTAAATTTAGTGATAAAAAAAATAGTAGTCAATTGTAAGTCAGGTGTTTGTTGTTTGTTCTGTTGTTTTTTGTCAAAAATGACTTTTTATTTTTGTGTTGATTTTTTTGATTTTTAATTAATATATATTTAGGTTTGAAATATAAATTTTAACAAAATAGAATTAATTATGAAACAAATTATTTTATCCGTAGTAGCATTATTGGCTTTTGGAATGGCAAATGCTCAGGACAAAAAAGAAACAAGAGAAGGTTTCGGTAAAGGAGACTTATTTATTTCAGGAGGGGTATCGTATGGTTCCTCGAATGACAAAAGTGCAGAAGTCAAAACATCTGGATTCGAAATCGCTCCCAAAGTTGGTTTCTTCGTAACAGAAAAGATTGCTATTGGTGCTAGACTTGGTTTTACTACAAATAAAGTAGAAGATCATAATGTTACCACAGTTGATGGGAATACATTTGCTATGGGCGTTTTTGGTAGATACTATTGTACTCCGGCAGATAAATTTTCCGTGTTTACTAATTTAGGATTTGATTACAGTTCTTCAAAAAACAAATTAGCCCCTAGTAGTAGTGATAAACTAAATGGTTTTGAAATTGGTTTACAACCTGGGGTTAGTTATTTTCTTTCTAAATGTTTTGCAATGGAAGCAACTTATGGTAATTTAGGATATCAAACTGAAAAATCGAATGCAAGTGGAGCTAAGTCTACGGGCACTTTCGGTATAGATTTAGACTTAAGAAGCATTAGTTTCGGTTTGGTTTACAAATTGTAATACTATAAAATAATTATTATAAACCTTCCCGTTTCGGAAGGTTTTTTTATGCCCAAAAATGTCTTTACTTTGTAAAATGAACTGGAAAACTTACATCAAGAGTTATCAATCCTATTTGAAGATTGAACGCGGTTTGTCTAAAAATACTATCGAGAATTATTCTTTCGATGTGGAGCGATTGTGCTTTTTTTTAGAGGAAAACCAAATAGTGATTTCTCCAATTAAAATTTCGGAAGAAACGCTGCAACAATTCATTTATAGTGTTTCTAAAGAAGTGAATGCCCGTTCCCAATCAAGAATTATTTCTGGGTTGAAAAGTTTTTTTTCCTATATGATTTTTGAAGATTACAGGGCCGATAATCCTTTAGAATTAATTGAAGCACCAAGGATTGGTAGAAAACTTCCAGACACATTATCGGTTCAGGAAATAGACCAACTCATAGCCGCCATTGATTTGAGTTCTCCTGAAGGGGAGCGCAATCGTGCCATTCTGGAAACACTTTACGGTTGTGGGCTTCGGGTTTCAGAACTGGTTTCCTTAAAAATATCGGATTTGTATTTTAAGGAAGGCTTTATCAAGATTACGGGAAAAGGAAACAAACAGCGTTTTGTTCCAATAGGTAAAGTAACCCAAAAGTATATCGAAATATATAAAGATTCCATTCGTTTAAATCTTCATATTCAAAAAGGGCATGAAGATACGGTGTTCTTGAATAGGAGAGGAAGGCAGTTGACAAGAGCAATGATTTTTACGATTATCAAGGAGCTGGCTTTTAAAATAAATTTGAATAAAGCCATTAGCCCTCATACCTTTAGGCATTCCTTTGCAACTCATCTTCTGGAGAACGGTGCCGACCTACGATCCATACAATTGATGCTCGGGCATGAATCCATTACTACTACAGAAATCTATGTGCATTTAGACAGGCGACATTTAACTCAAATAATGAATACCTTTCATCCGAGAAAATAGAATTATTGAAGGAGAGGTCAAAAAAAAATGATTAGCTAAGGGGCTAATCATTTTTTTTAACAAATATAAGATTTCTTCCTCTTTTGGAAGACAAGAATGGATTACTTGGCTATATTTACCGCCCTAGTTTCTCTTATTACAGTTACTTTCACTTGTCCGGGATACGTCATTTCGGTTTGAATTTTTTGTGAAATTTCAAATGATAGACTGGCGGCATTATCATCAGATACTTTTTCGCTTTCTACAATGACACGTAATTCTCTACCGGCCTGAATAGCGTAAGCATTTTTAACGCCTGTAAAACCATAAGCGACTTCTTCTAAGTCTTTTAAACGTTGAATATACGAATCTAACACTTGACGTCTCGCGCCCGGTCTCGCGCCAGATATGGCATCACAAACCTGAACTATTGGAGATAATAACGATTTCATTTCAATTTCGTCGTGGTGGGCTCCAATGGCATTGCAAACCTCTTCTTTCTCGCCATATTTTTCTGCCCATTGCATTCCTAACAATGCGTGTGGTAAGTCGCTTTCGGTATCTGGGACTTTACCAATATCGTGAAGTAAACCAGCTCTTTTTGCCAGTTTAACGTTCAATCCCAATTCAGCAGCCATAATCCCACACAATTTAGAAACTTCACGCGAGTGTTGCAATAAGTTTTGACCGTATGAAGAACGGTATTTCATTCTTCCTACTACTTTTATCAATTCGGGATGTAAAGCGTGAATTCCTAAATCGATAACGGTACGTTTACCCACTTCAATAATTTCATCGTCAATTTGTTTGGCAGTTTTGGCAACCACTTCTTCAATTCGCGCAGGGTGAATTCTTCCGTCAGTAACCAATTTGTGTAAAGATAATCGAGCAATTTCTCTACGAACTGGATCAAAACAAGAAAGGATAATGGCTTCAGGAGTGTCGTCAACAATAATCTCTACACCAGTCGCTGCTTCAAGCGCACGAATGTTTCGTCCTTCACGTCCTATGATTCGTCCTTTTACATCGTCTGATTCAATGTTAAATACCGAAACGCAGTTTTCAACCGCTTCCTCGGTTCCAATTCTTTGAATGGTATTGATAATGATTTTCTTAGCTTCTTGTTGGGCCGTAAGTTTGGCTTCCTCAATAGTATCTTGAATATGAGCCATTGCCTTTGTTTTGGCTTCAGCTTTTAAACCTTCCATGAGTTGTTCTTTGGCATCCTCGGCAGATAAACCAGAGAGCACTTCCAACTGATTTAATTGGCTTTTGTGCATTTTCTCTACCTCGTGTTGTTTCTTTTCTAAAAGTTCTATTTTAGAATTGTATTCCTTAGTTTTTGCTTCAAAATCATCGTTGACCTTTTTTGCTTTTGCCAATTCATTGGAAACCAAAGATTCTTTGTCTCTAGTCCTTTTTTCAACTTCGGCCACTTTTTTGTCTCGGGAAAGAATAACTTGTTCGTGCTCCGCTTTTAGTTCAATAAATTTTTCTTTTGCTTGAAGAATTTTATCTTTTTTAGTGTTTTCGGCCTGGAAATTGGCTTCTTTTAAAATTGATACCGCTTCTTTTTTAGCGTTTTTAATCAAATTGGAAACGTTGCGTTTTTCAATGAATTTCGAGATGGCAAAACCACCTGCAACGCCAACGATTCCTGTAATAAATATTAATAATGTACTGTCCATTGTTTGTTAAAATTTGTGTATAAAAAAACCTACATTAGTGGATTGAATAAACTCGATAGGACAAGTTTTGAGCTAACTCACTGTTCAAGTTTCCTCGCCGGAGCGTGGCATGCTTTAGTAGTGATGATTTGCTCATTCTAAATTGTTAGTGTTGAGTTTACCAAATATGAACTAATGTAGGCAGTATTTTAGTTTATGTATAAGAACGTAATTACTTGTCGAGATAACGACTCAATAAATCATTAATTTTTTTAATTCTCTCAATGGTTTCTTTTCCGTCGATTGAATTGTCAATTTGTTTTTGTTCCAATTGTGAAGCAAATTGCAAAGCACACATGGCCAATACATCTTGTTTGTCACGAACAGCATAATTTTCTTCAAATTGCTTAATCATCACATCAATTTTTTTGGAAGCGCTTCGCAGTCCTTCCTCCTGAGACAATTCTACCGTTAACGGATAAACTCTGTCTGCAATTGATAATTTAATTTTAAGCTTTTCGTCCATATGTTTTACTAATCAGATAGCTGTGCTATACAGTAATCAATTTCACGAATTAATGAATTTATTTTAAGCTTGGTATCTCTTTTATTTTCTTCACTGCCGAGTAATGAATTGGCTATTTTGAGTGTTTCATAATCCTTTTTAAGAGCATCAATTTCGTTGGATTGATTTTGTATGACGGTAGTAGATTTTTGTAATTCTTGACTTAACTCTAAATTTTTTTGCTCTAAATCATCTATTTTATTCAATAGTTTTTTAAGCTTACTTTCTAGAGTATCAATAATTTCTACAATTTCACTCATTATAATCTAAGTTCATTACTTAATTGCAACAAAGTTAGCATTCCTATTCAATTAAACCAATACTTTAACTATAATTTTCTTTTTAACAAAATTTTTATTTCCAATTATTTGATAAATAGTATGTTATAAGTCCTAAAATTTTATAGAAATAGGAATGTTTTTTTTATATTAGCCAAAAGCTTTTAGATGAAATTGACATGTCTTTTTTTATTTTTCTATGTGGGAATTGTGGCACAAACGGACTATCCAAAAGGGTATTTTAGGTCTCCATTAGACATTTCGATGCAATTATCGGGTAATTTTGGGGAGTTGAGACCAAATCATTTTCATGCCGGGTTCGATTTCAGAACTATGCAAAAGGAAGGTTTAAATGTTTATGCTGTAGCCGATGGGTATGTTTCCCGAATAAAAATTTCTACTTTCGGCAACGGGAAAGCCATTTATATTACCCATCCCAATGGATACACTTCGGTTTACGGCCATCTTCAAAAAGGAGTGGATAAAATTGAAGCGTATATCAAAAAACAGCATTACAAAGATCAGGCGTATGAAATTGAAATGTTTCCTAATCCTAACGAACTCCTCGTAAAAAAAGGAGAAATTATTGCACTTTCGGGTAATACGGGCGGTTCTGAGGGGCCCCATTTGCACTTCGAATTTCGGGACAGTCAAACAGAAAAAGTGATTAATCCCTATTTCTTCGGTTTTGATAGCTTAATGAAAGATACTAAAAAACCCCAAATTGCATCGGTTTTGGTTTATCCCATGGATGACAGCAGTGTGGTAAATCAATCTAGGCGGCCTATGACCGTTAATTTATCATTACAAAATGATGGAAGTTACCTTTCTCAAACGGTTTTGGCCAAAGGAAAAATTGGCTTCGGGATTCAGGCGTATGACCTATTCGATTATTCCTATGATAAATATGGAATTTTCAAAGTTCAAACTTTTTTAAACGGAAGTCCGTCTTTTGGTTATCAGTTTGATACCTTTTCATTTGACGAAACAAAATATATTAATGCCTTTATAGATTATTATAAATACAAAAAAACAAAGCAAAGAATTCAGAAATTGTTTATGAAGAATCCTTTCCCGTTAAGCATTATCCATACCAATAACGATAATGGGATTGTGACTGTTTCCTCTAATTTCACAGATCTCTATCGCATTGAAATTGCGGATTATTATGGTAATTCAACCGTCGTTTCTATACCCATTCAATTTTCTGCAAATGAACCAATAATAGAGGAGGAAATAATTAAAACGAAATATTTTGTTAGGGCAAAAACCGATTCTAATTTTGAAAAAGAAAATTGCTCCGTTTTTTTTCCGGCAGGAACTTTTTACGATGATTTCTACATGAATTTTGAAGTGAAAGACAAAGTCATGACCGTTCATAATAATCTGGTTCCCGTAAACAATTCATTTTTAGTTACAATCATTGACAGTACGGCAACAAATGACGAAAAGACTTTTATTGCATCTGTTAATGAAAAAAAAATGTCTTACAACGCCACTAAAAAGAAAGAAAACACGTTTACAGCATATACTAAAAATCTAGGACAATTTACTTTAGCAAAAGATACCGTTGCTCCAAAAATAACGATGGACAAACCAATTGAAGGGAAATGGATTACAAACCAAAAAACGATTCAGTTGACTATCAGTGATTTTTTATCCGGAATAAAATCCTATAACGGCTATCTTAACGGAAAGTGGATTTTATTCGAATATGAAAATAAAACAAAAACGATCACTCATTATTTTGATGATGGCATCGTTGCTGAAGGCGAAAATGATTTAAAGGTTGTGGTTACAGATAATGTAGGAAATTCTACTATCTTTGAAACGCATTTTTTTAGAAGTCAAAAAAAATAAAAATAGACCACTTGAAAACAAAATTCAATTTTATTACGCTCCTTTTTTTCTTCATAGTAATGTCTAATTATGCCCAAACGGCTAGAGTAAAAGGGATTATTCTAGATGAGAATAGTGTACCTGTAGATAATGTAAATATCAGTTATCAAAATAAATTGACCCATACAAATGCGAATGGTTTTTATGAATTGACGGTTCCGGCCAATCAGAAAATAACAATTATATTTAGTCATGTTTCTCTTAAAAAAACCACGGCAACATTGCAATTAAAGCCCAATGAAGATTATGAATTCAATGTGGTAATGAATAATAAAGCCGAGCAAATGGGGGAGGTAGTCATTGTAAATAACCGAAAAAGGGTTCAGGGAATTACAAATTTAGAACCCGAGGTAATCCGAAAAATTCCAGGAGCAAATCCAGGAATCGAAAATATTCTGAAGACCCTTCCTGGTGTGTATTCCAATAACGAATTGAGTACCCAATACGCTGTTCGAGGCGGGAATTATGACGAGAATTTGGTTTATGTGAATGAAATTGAAGTCTATCGCCCTTTTTTAGTGCGCTCCGGACAACAGGAAGGTTTGAGTTTTACGAATACGGATTTGGTTCAAAATGTTGATTTTTCCGGAGGTGGATTTCAGGCTAAATTTGGAGATAAATTGTCATCGGTTTTGGATATTACTTACAGGCGACCAACTAAATTTGGCGCTGCAGCCGATGTCAATTTTCTAGGCGCCAGTTTTGCCGTTGATGCGGTTTCTAAAAATCAAAAATGGACAGCTCTAACGGGTTTTCGCTATAGGAATAATAGTTTTTTAGTTAAAAGTCAACAAACGGAAACCAATTACAAACCTTCATTTGCAGATGTCCAAACCAATATTAGCTACACCGCATCAACCAAATGGCAATGGAGTTTTTTAGGTAATATTTCGCAAAACAAGTACAATTACCAGCCCCTTTCCAGTCAAACCAATTTCGGAACCATAAGCGAACCTATTGCTTTGCAAGTATTTTATCAAGGACAAGAAAAAGACAAATATGACACTTATTTTGGAGCCCTGAAATCAACATTTGATGTCAATGAAAATTTCATTTTGAAATTTATTGGTTCCGCTTACCATACCCTAGAACAGGAATATTTTGATATTGATGCCGCTTATTCCTTAGGGGAAGTAGACAGCAATATTGGTTCGGAAACATTTGGTAATGTCACTTTTAGTCGAGCCATAGGAAGCCAGTTGAATCACGCCAGAAACGATTTGGATGCATTGATTGTAAATGCGGAAGTGAAAGGATTTCATAATTTGAAAAAACATCAAATAGAATGGGGGCTTAAATATACGCGGGAAGACATTCGTGACAGAATTATAGAATGGGAAGTGATTGATTCTGCTGGATTTTCTTTGAATAACCCTAAAATTTTGCCCATTAAAGATCAACCGTATGACCCTGTTTATGTTGGTCCATTAGTACCTTATCAAAACGTTAGAGCAACAAATTTTGTAACCATAAATCGTTTTTCGGGCTATGCACAATGGAGTTTGAAAGACAAAATAGGAACCAGCGATGTTTGGTATAATGCGGGTGTTAGAATGCACCAATGGCAAGTTTCAGGTGATGGTTTAGATGGCAATAATCAGACGGTCATTAGCCCAAGAGCCCAATTTGCCATAAAACCCGATTGGGATAAAGATATGGTTTTCCGTATTTCGGGTGGCTTTTACCATCAACCGCCATTTTATAGGGAATTGAGGGATTCTTCGGGAAATGTCAATCCCAATGTTAAAGCGCAACAATCAGTACATTTTGTTTTAAGCAATGACTTTAGTTTCAAAATGTGGAACCGTCCTTTCAAGATGGTGACAGAAGCGTACTATAAAACATTAACAGATGTAAATCCCTATACGCTTGAAAATGTCCGAATCCGATATGCCGCAACTAATAATGCTACAGCTTTTGCCCAAGGATTTGATATGAGATTAAATGGAGAATTTGTTCCCGGAACAGAATCTTGGTTCAGTTTTGGGTACTTAAAAACCAAAGAAAATATCGACAACAGAGGAGATATTGCCAGACCAACAGATCAACGGTTAAAATTTGGAATCCTATTTCAGGATTATATGCCCAATATTCCGAGTGTTAAAGTATATTTGAATTTGGTTTACAACACCGGATTGCCAGGAGGCTCTCCTTCCTATGCCGATCCGTATTTGTATCAAAACCGTTTGCGGGATTATCGAAGAGCCGATGTTGGTTTTTCGTATGTTTTAACAGAAAAAAATGCGTCACGGCCAGAAGGGCATTGGTTAAAAAATTTCAAAGAATTGTCCGCCGGATTTGAAATTTTTAATATGTTCAACAACCAGAATGCCATAACCAATACTTGGGTTCGGGATGCTTATACTAAAAGTCAATATGCAATTCCCAATTATTTGACTTCCCGTGTTTTCAATATTAAATTATCCATGAGATTGTAATTAATTGTTGTTTAAATTATTTAATTTTTTCAAAATGAAAAATATAGCAAAATATTCCGTTGTTTTCTTTCTTGCGCTTTTAGTTAGTTGTAAAGAAGAGATAGAAAATCCAAAAGTGATTTATGAAAATTCGTCTAAACCCAAAGAGCAACCTAAATTAGATACTGACCAAGTGGAAATTGCGGATTTGCCTATACAAATGCAAGGAACCAATTATTTGATCCATCCAGTTGGAGGTTTAAATATTTACGGAGGAAATGCTAAGTTGAAATATGATTCTTCATCCAATGTAAATGATATTAGTTTTAAGATATCCAATTACAGCGAATATGAAATTACCGGATATTTGCAAAATTTAAAATTCCAGGAAATAGGTTCTGATTCCATAAAAGCGTTGACCGACAAGCCCATCTTGATTCAAACCGCTACTTATTTAAAGTCGGTTTCCGATAAAACAAAACAGCAGGTTCTGGTTTATGCCTTGGCCGATATGGACACCAATAAAGATGATAAATTGGATGTAAATGATATCAAAACACTCTACATCAGCGAAATTTCAGGGAAAAGATTTACGAAAATTTCTGCCGATTTGCAAGAATTGATTGATTGGAATTTGATGGAATCTAAAAGCCGCTTGTATTTTAGAACCATCGAAGACACCAACAAAAACGGACAATTTGACAAGGACGATGTCGTGCATTACCATTATCTGGATTTGTCTAACAAGGATTGGAAAGTTATGGATTATAACCCTATTTAGGGATTAAATTTCTAGAATTTTATTTTATTCTGGATGTTTTCAAGTAGAAATTTAGGCGAAAAATCAGTGCCATTTCCCGTCTAATGAATGCCCAAGAATTGAGTTTGAATTTCTTAAATTTATCATCGAGAACTTCGGGGAGCTTTTAAATTATTTATTAAACTTCGTTAATATTTTTGTTTTACCTATTTTGGGCATGATGGTGCACTTTGTCAGTTTGGTTGTTAGTTAAAGTTACTAAAAAACTTCTTTGCAAATCTAAAGGTGGACACGGAATGCAATTCAGGCTATCTGGTTTGTAAATCCGATAGCAACGTGGCGACATATCCGCGCGGTCGGACTTATTTAATTTATATCTTCCCAATTATCCAAATCTTTTTTTTCTTTTTTTTCAATTATTTCAATTTCCTGATTAAGTTTTACTGAAAATAATTTTTCAATTCTTTTAAGAATCATGAATAAAACAATAAATGTGTTTATCAATGAGAAATATAATAGAACATAGAGTAAAGATTGAATTATTTTATCAATGTCAATTTCAAATAGTAAGATTAAAAAATCATTAAATGAAGTTGAAAACTTAAACACATCAATTAAAAATAAAAAGATTAGAGAGAACACACTTATTACTACTGAGAATGATACATTGTAAAATGTTTCGTTTAATAGTAAGACTCTTTTTTTAAATCACTATTGTTATGGTTAATAAATTTTTCAGTGTCAATATTTGTTATTACCAAGATTAATAAATTAAATAAAAGACCTATTAAAATTGATAAACAAACAGAAATAATATTTTTTAAATTATCACTAAAATGACAAATAATTCCCAAGAAAGCACTAGTTATTAATGGTAAATAGATATAACTAATTTTATCTTTCAAAATCAATTTTCCATTTTTCCCGTGAAATGATTTGAAGTGTTCAAGAATAATTTTTTTTATATTTAATTCCTTATACATTTTATATTATGTCTAAATCAAAACTTTTAACAAGTTCGATTGCTTTTTTATTAATATGGTCAAAATCTGAAAATCCGGTATCATCAATATTGACTTCAACTTGATAATATGGTCTTATTTGCATTGTGTCTCCCAAATCAATGGTTTTTTTATTACCATCTAATTCAGATACAATTTTAAGTTTTGCATTTTCATCAAAGCCTAATTTTTTAAATTCGTCACCAGTAAAAAAACCTTTATATGTTTCTAAATTTCTTAAAATTTTATCTTTCGTAACTTTAGTAAAATCAGCTCCTTTTTTAGTTAAAATACCCGTTGGGTGTAATTCAAAATTGTTTAATTTTTAGCCACATAGAAACATAGATTTTATGAATTTTGAAAGGCGTTTCACTTTATTTGAGAAAAACATAGCCATGTGAACCCAAATATTGGGCTATCCAACTCTTTTTTTCTATGTTTCTATGTGGTTCAATTTTTTATTTATTCTATAATTTAAATTTTCATCAATTACACCCAACGGGTTTAAAATATTTAATTCTATTTGATATTCTCCATCTTCTTCATAGTCTCCCAAATATAAATCACACAAATCTTTGGGTAATTTGCTTCTTGTTAAACTTATTTTATCGTAGTTGCCATTAGAAATATAGTTTTTTATAATATCGTCTTCAATAAATTTTTCTTCTCTTAACAAAAGAGAAGATAATTTTTGTTTAACAAAAATTTGCAAAGCTTTTATAAATGTTTTTTTACATGAATGAACACCTTCTTTTTCTAAAATAATAAAACCAACTTTTTTGTTTTTCGGTGCAATAATCATAAAGTAAAAAGGACGTCTAGCATAGGTTCCTTTTTTCTTAGTGTAAACTACTTCTTTCATTTTTCCTCCATTTGTAAAATCTTGTTCTTTGCCATCATCATCACCAACTTTGATTTTTCCGGATATAATTCTTAAAGTATTATTTGACTTTAAAACTGATTTTCCTTCAACACTATCAATGTTTATGGTTTTTCCAAATACTTGATTTGGACCTAAATCATCTAAAAATTTAATTAAATCTGATTTTAATATGTCATAAATATCTTTTCCGTAAATATTTGAATAATCTACTTTTGTTTTTAAGTCATCGGTCGAATAAAGACTAAAATGATATACTTCTAAATTTCTATTTTCCATTTTTTAATTTTTTTTTATTTCTTTAAACGGTTTCTAAGAGTTTGGACATGCTAACTTAGCAATCACAGAAAGTTAAGAAATAATTTTAATTTATAAGGTGAATTTTTTTATTTATCGAAGATTAATTTACCTAGTTCAATGACAAAAAGACCTACTTCTGAAAGGCTTCCTGCCATATGAGATAATGCGGTAAAAGAATATTTTGGCTTTTTTCCAGCATCAATATTTGTTTCTATTTCATCTACACATTCTAACATTTCTTGTTTTTTATCTAAATCAATTTCTTCATGATTAGAAATTGAATTTCTTAAATTTTCAATTGTTCTTTTAATCTCTCCATAATTTGTGATTTTTATTGTTACATTGGAGGACTTAGAAACAATATTTGCATTTGGGCTATTTGTAATATTCATATGATAATTATTAGTTATTAATGACTTACCGATATATGTATATGAATTACCTTCACAGTAGTCAATACCAATAGATGTCAAGGTTGCGGAGGCATCATTTCTAGAGAAAATGGTTTTTATTAATCCGTCATCTTCTAGTCTTTTAGCCAACATTCGTAATTCAATAAATGGATCAAATTCAATGTTTAAATTCTCTAATATTGCTCCAATAGAATAATATCTCCCATCAAATCTGGATCCATATAATGCTTTTAAGATAATATCTAATTTTTCTGATTGTTTCATTTTGTAGTTTTAGTCAATTTACCTACTCTTCACTCCAGTTTTCGGCTTCCTGTTTTTTATAAAACACCCTGATGGGGCTAAATCCCTAATTTACCCACCAAACACCATTTCTATAATGTCGCTGGCTTGCCCTATTTCGGCATCGTCTATCACGCCATAGGCGCGGTATTCCCAATGTTCGGGTTGGCCTGCGGTTTCAAGCGTTATGTGGTCGTCATATGGACTTTTAGTGTCGCGGGCTAAAAACTGCCATGCCACTTCGCCTTTTTTGCGGTGGTATAGGTTAATGCCGTCGGTACCGTTTTTTGTAAACTTAATGCGAATGTATCCTGCAAACCGTTCTGCCGTGATAGTGGCTTTGTAGTTTAGCGCATCAAAGAGGACAACACCGCCCACTATGCCTAGGCTTTTCCCAATAGCCTCTGTATAACCCGAATTGGTTTTAATTTTTGCCACCGTGTCACGCAGGGTTTTAAGCTCATTTTTTTTCACCGTTTCCTTTTGGGTAGTAGCCTGATTATAAGCCACCCGTTTGGTCTCGACATCGTTTAGCGCAACAATAATATTGTTGGCTGATGTGGTTGTGGTGGTAATTTGAGCTGCAACAAGTCCCACGGCGGCGCCTTGTGTAGCCAAGTTGGTTTTAAAACTGGTAAGCCAAATCGCTTGTTCGGCTTCTGAATGCGGAAGATAATCCTGTGATTTCATAAATGTGCTTGTTTATAATTGGTTACTAATTAAGTGTGAATCCCCTTGTTTACGGGGGTAATCTAAATTTTAGTGTTTACGCACTGGTTTGTAGCCTCGCTAGTCAAATCCCCAATCCGTCCAGTCAAACCCACAGACGCTCCAGTCAAACCCCCAGAGTGTCTGGTCAAGCCCACAGTCGTTTCAGTCAAGTTCACAGTCCGGCTGGTCAAACCTCCAGAGCATCGGGTCAAGCCCACAGACCGTCCAGTCAAGTCCCTAGAGTGTCTGGTCAAACCCACAGCACTTCTGTAAAATAAAATCAGCCCAATTTTCTCTTTAGTTGGTCGCGCTAAGGTTCGTTAATTCATTTTGAATTATATTACGGTTTTTCGGCAAATTTTTTACGGTGTTTTTTAATTTATAGAGACTTGTTTTTGTTATAGTAAATAGTTTATAAAACAAAAAACTACACCATTACTGATGTAGTTTTTTGATAATTACTCTATTTCTAGAAATTGATTTTTCTAAACTATATAAAACCAAATGTTTTCAAAATTTCTAACATTTTTAGGTCAGTACCAGTGCCAAAAACGAGTTGTTTTTTGATATTGGCTTTTCTTTTTTCGATGGCACTCAAAGAAAGAGGAATATATTTGGGCAGGTTTATGGTTTTTATACCTTGGGAAATTAACAGCACAATTTTACTGTCGTGTTCGTCCCACTTGAAGTCTTTTTGAATAAAATGTTTTTGTGATTTAATGATTGAAGGACTAAAATAAAAATCATTGTCCATTATCTTTTTGTAAACTTCCGGAAAAAATCGATAATTAACATCCCCTTTAGAAATAAATCCTTCTGGTTTTATGCTTTTAAAAATTTTGTTGACCAAAATGGGTTCCTCGTGATAAGATAAAATAACTATTTTGGAGGCGGGAGACGTTTTTCTTAGTAAGACCGCTAAATCAGTGCCGGACATTATCTTTTTTTCGTCATAAGGAGGCATGTTTATATCAAAAAAGGCGATGTCTATTGCCGTGTTATTGGTTTCCAATTCTTTTAATAGATTGTAGGCTTCCTTGCAATTATATGCCAAATGATATTTCGCATTTTTGTTTATTTCTATTGAAGACAACAGCATTACGTAACCATCAACGGACATTGGATGATCATCAACAATTAAAATATTTTTTTTTGCAGGCATTTGTGTCATCGGTCAAAATTTACATTAGTACATTAACGACGCTATTCAAATTATAGTATAGTAGAAATATAGTTTTGCCGTAAAATTAGCAGTATTGGGACTGTTAAATTGCAAATAAAAATGCTGTTTTCTTTTATTATTATTGATACTACATCCTTAAAAAAGATATAGTACTTTTATATTCAGTCCTTTGTAGATATAGTTTGTGTTGCCATTCACAAAAACACATACTCTAATACACTAAAACCAAAAAACCGTAATATTTTCATCAAAAAACCGTAAAATGAAATAAAAAAGAGCAATTAATTTAGCTAAAAATTATCTTAATTCGTTTTTAAATTAAACCAAGTGCACATGGTGGATTGATAAAATGATAATTAGGAAATTTTTTTAGAAAAATGTTTAACAAAAAAATTTTAAAATTATGAAAAAAATTAGTTTAAAAGACGTTAAAAACGGTCTTAAAAGAGACGAAATGAGAATGATTTCAGGTGGTTGTGATTACTCTTCTGGTACTAAATGGTGTACAATGGATTCTGAATGTGGACATTGTGAAGTGTGCTCTCCCACTATCGGAGGAGCAAAATCTTGCCATCATATAACAGGTTGCATCTAATAAATCTAATCTAAATTAGGCAACTGATAAGTACGAATTCTAAAATGAAATATACAAAGAGACTATCAGTTGTCTAATTTATTAAACAAAATATATAATGAAACTTTTAAACAATATCCAGAAAATTATTTTGATTTTATCAATGTTTTCGTTTTTAATTTTTCTGACCGGTTTCGATAAAAATAATAATGAAGGTTTTATTCTTAATGGAAACATTAAAGGTGAATATACAGGTTATATTTATTTATTTTATAACAATATAAAAGATAGCTGTCTTGTTAAGGAGAATAAATTTCATTTTAAAGGAAAAGTGCCTTTTCCTTGTGCAGCAACGTTGGGAACAATCACAGGTCCTTTAGATGATGCTGTTTATATAGAAAACGTATCGATTACAATAAATATTACTATTAGAAAAAATACAATTAATGGCGTTACAGAGTACGATTCAGTTTTGAATTCAGTATTGGGAACAAAAACCGCTTTAATTCAGAAAGATTTTGAAAAGTATAAATTGACATATGAAAAAAAAATTGATTGGAATGAAAAATTGTATAAGAAATTGATTAATATATTGACAAAAAATCCAAAGAACAGTTATACTGGAATTCTATTAGATCAAATGTCGTCGGATTCAATATTAAATAAAGAACAACTAAAACAGATTTATAAAAAATTGAATTTAGATTATCAAAATAAATATGCGATTGTAAATCTTAGAAAGAAGATTTTTGATGAGGGAAACATAAATACAGGTGGTAAAATAACTAATTTTAAATTATATGACACTAAAGGGGTGTTAATAGATACTAGAAATTATAGAGGAGCCTATTTATTAATTGATTTTTGGGCTAGTTGGTGTGGGCCTTGTAGAAGGGAGTTTCCTGAACTAATTAGAGTTTATAACAAATTTAAAAATAAAAAGTTTGTAATAGAAACTAAAGGGTTCCAAATTCTTGGGGTTTCAATAGATGACAGTAAAGATAAATGGCTAAAAGCCGTTCAAAAAGATAATTTAATGTGGGATAATGTAAATGATAAGGGTGGTTTTTTGTCTAAAACGGCAATAAAATACGGAATTATGGCAGTGCCAAATAATTTTTTAGTTGACGGATTCGGTAACGTCATTGCTAAAAATGTTAGTCCTCAAGAATTAGAAAAAATACTTGAAGGTAATCTAAAAAAATAATCCCAAACACTATGAACGAAAATTTTAATTACCTTTTCTATTATTTGGAAAAGGAAAACATCGCTATTGACAAATTTGAATTTTTATTCCAGATACAATCACATCCGGATTATCCGTCTATATTATCAATATCGGATTCATTGAACTTTTTTAATATTGAAAACGGAGCCATTCATATTTCAGTTTCTGAAATAGAGTTATTACCCGACCGTTTTGTAGCACTTCTAAAAGAAGATAATGATAAACCTCGACTTTATTTTGTTGATAGAAAGTCAGATAAATACTTTTTTACTAAAGATAAGAAAACTTCAGAAATATCAAAAGTGTCATTAGAATCAAGATGGCAGGGTATAGTGCTTTTAGTAGAAAAATCGGTACTTGAGGAAGCTAAATCGAAGATAAATAAATTGTCTTGGGTTTTGCCTTTGTTGTGCTTGGGAATTTTTTTAGTAATGCTATTTCAATTTGAAACGAGTTTACTAACGAAATTATTTTTTGTGTTTCCAGTTGTTGGCTTTTTATTCTCGTTCGCTGCCCTAAAGGATTTGTTTGGAGCCAAAAGCGAGTTGATAAACAACTTTTGTAATATAACGGCTTCTACAAGTTGTACTACTATAGTTGACTCGGACAAATGGAAAATTTTTAAGTTTGTCAATTTTAGTGATTTAAGTATTGTTTTTTTTGCTTCCCAATTTTTTACATTATTACTATTTATTGTTTCGGGAGATTCAGCCATGTTTTTTTGTATTCAAGAAATATTAATTTTTTGTGCCCTTCCTATTATATTCCTTTCATTGTATTTTCAGAAATTTGTAGAAAAAAAATGGTGTCCAATTTGTTTGGTAATCATTACTGTTCTACTGTTAGAGATAGTCTATTTGGTTTTATCAATAAATTTAAATTTTGATATTTCGTTTAAACCAGTGGTCTTATATGGATTTGTATTTTTGTTTACAGCGTTAGTTTGGTCATTACTGAAAAATACTCTTACCGAACAAAAAGATTTGAAAGAATTTCAATTGAAAGCCAATAGATTTGTTCGAAATTATGAAATTTTTAAAAATACTTTGCTGTCAAAAGAAAAAATAGAATTACCAATTGTCTCAATTGTTTTAGGAAATCCCGAAAGCAAAACAGTATTGACTTTAATAACAAATCCATTTTGTGGACATTGCAAAAATATTGATGAAATAATTGAGAAAATCTTAGAAAAATACAATCAAGATATACAAGTAAAAATAGTAATAAAGGCGG
Organism: Flavobacterium psychrotolerans; assembly: GCF_003097635.1. Classification (GTDB taxonomy): domain Bacteria; phylum Bacteroidota; class Bacteroidia; order Flavobacteriales; family Flavobacteriaceae; genus Flavobacterium; species Flavobacterium psychrotolerans. The sequence goes on along the minus strand of NZ_QCZI01000007.1, from coordinate 109,128 downwards.
ATTTAGATTTTGAAAATGAAGAAAGAAAAGCTTTTTTTAGAAACTTAATGAGTATCTATTTTGAAAAAGGGGAATCTGTTTTTAAAGAAGCTTTAAAAGATTGGTTTAATAATAAAGATGTTGCAAATTGGTTGCAAAAATATCAAACTACTAACTTAAACAATATGAAAATTGATGCCGTATACAGCAATCATAATAATTGGTGTACAACTAATGATTTTAATTATACTCCCGCTGTTTTTATAAATGGTTATGAATATCCAAAAAATTATGAAAGGGAAAATTTGGAATTTTTTGTAAATGAACTGATTGAGGATAATAATTTTTAGAATGAAAATAATACAAAGCTTTTGGTCGGGCAATCAAAAAGAATTTACTAACAGTTATGGATGGTATTCCTATAAACACAATTGGATAAGCTGGATATTGAGTTGCCATCAATTGGTAAAATACCATGATGAAGTAGAGTTATATACGGATAGTTTTGGTTATGAAATACTTATAGAAAAGTTAAAATTGCCTTATACAAAAGTTCACGTTGTTTTAGATGAATTAAATCATCATAACAAAAACCTTTGGGCTATAGCTAAAGTAAGAACATTTCAATTACAGACAGCCCCTTTTATTCATGTGGATGGTGATGTTTTTGTTTGGGAATCATTAACAGATAAATTTATTAATTCTAATCTAGTTACACAAAATTTGGAAATTGCTACAGATTATTATCGTAAACGATGGGATGTTATTTATCCTCAACTTACTTTTTTACCTGATGAAATGGGTGATTATCATGATGGCAGGAGTAATTTTGCTTGTAATATGGGAATTATAGGCGGTACAAATCTTGATTTCTTTAAAGATTACACAAGGAAGAGTATTGAATTTGTGGAAAAAAATAAATTTAATTCTGACGGTATTGATGCTTTAAACTTCAATATTTTCTTTGAGCAAGTACTTTTTAAAGAATTCGCTAATGTAACAAACCAAAACATAGATTATCTGTTTTCAGAAGTTTCCTTAGATAATGATTATAAAGGATTCGGGGATTTTGATAAAGTGCCACTTAAAACCTATCTGCATTTATTGGGAGTTTATAAAAGAAGCCCGACCGTTTGTAAAGCAATGGAAGTTTATGTCATGAAATATTATCCTGAGCAGTATTCAATGTTAGCCAAAGTTATAAATGAAGAGAATAAAGACTTTCAGGAAATAGATTTTTTAGATACCAAAAAAGTTGCGGAATTAGTCACGAAATTTGAATTAGAACTAAAATCATTAAATTTTAAACCCAAACATTTTTTATTGAAACGTGATTTGTACAATGAAAATCTTCCAAATAAATTGGACACTTTTTTATCTAAAAATCAGGATTTTTGGATTGCAAAATTGACTGGTTTTGAAAAAAAGGATATTAATATAGATAATGAATCTTTTGAAAGTTTAGAGATTTCAGAAATAAATCATATTCCGAGAATGTACGATTTAGACGAGATTGATGAAATAATAGTATCTGAGCTATCAAAACCAATTCGATATTTTAATTTCATTGAAAAAATCGCAACCTATTTTGACGATGAAGAGGACGAAGAATCAAAATCAGAGTTTTTATCATTGATAAACAATAGGTTGAGAAATTATCTTATTATAAAAATAATCAGTATTTATTCCATATAATTGAAAAAGTTTCCCCATTATAAACAAGCTGACAATAAAGACTGTGGTGCAACCTGCTTAAAAATTATAAGTAAGCATTACGGCAAAATAATAAATATCCAAGAGTTACGTGATTACAGCGAAACCAATCGTGATGGGAGTAATTTATTGTTGTTAAGCGATGCGGCCGAAAAAATTGGATTTAGAACGTTAGGCGTAAAAATTAATGTTGAAAAGTTACAAGAAGTGCCATTGCCTTGTGTTTTGCATTGGAATAAACAACATTTTGTGGTGCTTTATAAAATAAAGAAAGGCATTTATTTTATTTCTGATCCTGCCATTGGATTAATTGAATACCATCAACAGGAATTCATTAAGTTTTGGATAGGCAATAATGCCACTGAAACTACAGAAGAAGGCATCGCTCTTTTAGTGGAGCCTACACCAAAGTTTTATCAGACTGAATTTGACCACGAGGATAAAAACAAGTTTGGGTTTTCGCTTTTGGCAAAATATATTATCCCTTATAAATCGTTCGTAATCCAGTTAATCATTGGTTTATTGGCTGGGAGTTTGTTGCAACTTATTTTTCCTTTCCTGACGCAAAGTATTGTAGATGTCGGAATACAAAACCAGAATATTCATTTCATTTATTTGATTCTGTTTGCGCAGTTGTTTTTGTTTTTTGGAAAAACAGCATTGGAACTGATACGAAGCTGGATATTATTGCATCTGTCCACTCGAATTAATATTTCACTTATTTCGGATTTCTTCATAAAATTGATGAATTTGCCTATCTCATTTTTTGATGTCAGGATGACGGGCGATATTATGCAACGCATTAATGATCATCATAGAATTGAAAGAATTCTTACCACTTCATCACTTGACGTATTGTTTTCGCTGATAAATATGGTAATTATGGGAGGCATTTTAGCCTATTATAATTTAAAAATATTTGCAGTTTTCTTTACAGGTAGTTTACTTTATTTTGTCTGGGTTGTTCTTTTTCTGAAACGCAGGGAACTATTGGATTACAAACGATTTTCCGAAATGAGTCAGGAACAAAGTAAGGTAATAGAACTTATTAGCGGGATGCAGGAAATTAAGCTGTATAATGCCGAGAAGCAAAAACGTTGGGGTTGGGAATACGTTCAGGCGAGATTGTTTAAAGTCTCCATGAAAGGGTTGGTTTTGGAGCAAACGCAAAACATAGGTTCTAATTTCATTAATGAATTAAAGAATATTATCATTATTTTTCTTTCGGCAAAACTGGTCATTGACGGACAAATCACCTTAGGTATGATGATGGCGATAAGCAGTATTGTAGGGAGTTTGAATGGCCCGATTGTGCAATTGATAAATTTTATTAGAGAGGTACAAGATGCCAAAATTTCCCTTGCTCGATTATCAGAAATTCATGATAAAGAGGATGAATCCCAACAAGAAGAACATCAAATTCATGATTTCCCCAAAGATTGCAGTATTGAAATCAAGGATTTGTCTTTTAGGTATATTGGTTCGGATAGCAACGTGTTAGAAAATCTAAACCTTACCATTCCAGCACATAAAATAACGGCTATCGTAGGCACTAGCGGAAGCGGAAAAACCACTTTGATGAAGTTGTTGTTGAAGTTTTATGAGCCTAATAGTGGTAATATTAGGCTCGCAACAAAAAAAGATGAGATTGCTTTGCTTCGTGCCTCGCAACCCCTCGCAATGACTGACTTGAAAAATTTAGCGCAACGAACATGGCGTGCCAATATTGGAGCGGTTATGCAGGAAGGCTATATTTTTAATGATACGATTGCCAATAATATCGCTATTGGAGTTGATAGTATTGATAAGAAACGGTTGGTTTATGCTTCGGATGTGGCAAATATTAAAGAATATATTTCGGGTTTGCCGTTGGGTTATAATACCAAAATAGGGATGGAGGGCGTGGGGATGAGTACTGGGCAAAAACAACGATTACTCATCGCCAGAGCGGTGTATAAAAATCCGGAAATGCTGTTTTTTGATGAAGCTACATCAGCACTCGATGCTAATAACGAAAAAGAAATTATGCGAAAATTGGATATTTTCTTTAAAAACAAAACGGTTGTGGTTATTGCCCATAGGTTGAGTACAGTTATGAATGCTGACCAAATTGTGGTTTTAGAAAAAGGAAAGATAATTGAAATGGGAAATCATGAATCATTGGTTAAATTGAAAGGCAGTTATTTTGAATTGGTACGGAATCAATTGCAATTGGGAACCTAAGATTTTAGAATGATGAGTAACGATTTTTGATTTCAGATATAAAAAGAGAAATAATGACCGAGAATACAGCCTTAGATTTACGAAGCGAAGAAGTACAAGAAATCCTTACACGAGTACCACATTGGATGATTCGTTGGGGAACGATTGTTGTTTTTTGTATTATCTTGATGTTGCTTTTTACATCATGGTTTATTGAATACCCCGATGTTGTCACAACTGAAATTACAATTACCACCAATATTCCTCCCGGAAAATTAATTGCAAAAACATCAGGTAGGATTGAAGCTGTTTTAGTAACCGATAAAAAAATAATCAAAAAAAATACGCCTCTTGCCGTTATTGAAAATGCGGCCAATTATCAGGATGTGTTTTTATTAAAAAACATTGTAGATACTATAAATATTGATAAAAGTAAATTCCCTTTTGACTTATTAAAATCGACTCAACTTGGCGAAGTGGAAAGTGCTTTTGCGGTATTTCAAAAAGAAAGTATTGCAGACGAATTGAATGCAAAATTGCAACCCTATCAAGTAGAAGGTACAGCGCAAAACTATGAAGCTATGCAACTTAAAGAACGATTGAGTTTATTAGAATCCCAAAAAAGCATTAATCAAAATGAATTGGTTTTAGAAAAAAGTGACTTAAATAGATATGATGGATTATTCAACAAAGGAATAATAGCTACACAGGAACTCGAAAAACACAAACTTACTTATCTTCAAGTTGATAGAAATTATAAGAGTTTGTTAAGTACTATTTCGCAATTGAAATCGTCATTGAACGAACTTAATAAAAATAGTAAAACCACTCAGATTAATGAAAGTAAGGAGAATGTGAACTTGGAACGCAATGTAATTCAAGCCTTTTACCAATTAAAAAAAACTATTAAAGATTGGGAATTAAATTATGTTTTGCGTTCCTCAATTGATGGGAAAGTTACTTTTTTGCAAATTTGGACAGCAAACCAAACCGTAAATGCTGGTGACAATGTATTTGCCATTATTCCAACAAATGAAAATGGATATATTGGAAAAGTAAAAGCTCCTGCACAGAATTCGGGTAAAATAAAAGTGGGTCAAACGGTTAATATTCGATTGGCAAATTATCCGGATAGCCAATTTGGAATACTGAAAGGAAAAGTGAAAGCAATCTCACTAACTCCTGATAAAGACGGTAATTTGTTATTGAATGTTTCATTGCCAAAAGGATTGGAAACTTCATATAAAAAACAGATCACTTTTCAGCAAGAAATGTCTGGTACTGCCGATATTGTTACCGAAGATTTACGATTGATAGAGCGATTGTTATATCAGTTTCGGGATATTTTTACAAGATAGAACCTAAATCAAAATATCGCTTTCCAAATCTGATTTTTCAATCTCGAAATCAAAACCCAATCGTTTTACCAATTCTATCACCAAATTTTTATACCAGTTTTCTGATTTGGGATGAATGTAAATTTTTTCAATGATTTGGTTGATGTCCACGTCAATTTTCAATCCATTGTCAATGGTTAGGTTATGGGAAGTCACATCGGAGATGATCCGAATCTCTCGTTCGTACTGGAAACTTTTCCGCTTGAACAAAAACGGAAAAAAAGTATTATCAAACGGAATGTATTCCTTTTTGTAATCAATATAATTGACTTCCCCAATGTATTGTTCGTAGTGAATTTCAGGAACCAAAGCTTTCTGCAATCTTCCCAAAGTCGATTGGATGGCCAAACCTTCGCTTTTCTGGGTAAAAATTTGCCACATCGCGAAGGATTCATATTCATTAATGTGCCAACTGCTAATAACCACATTTTTACGGTGGGTTTTGTAATAATCTAAAAAGTCAGGATTGTTGGTGGAAAGTTTCTTGATTTCCTCATACGTGGGCTCACTAAAAGTACCTTCATATTGATCCTCAAACTTGTCCGATCTGGACATAAACAATTTTCTGTACAACAACAAATCGACAAATTTGGACAAGTCTAGATATTTCCAAACGATAGTGTTTGGGTCTTCTGGTTGATTGATGTTGTTGTCGTTAATATACATTTAGCCTATTCTTTAGGATATTTATTCGAGTATTGTCCCAAATAAAAGCCCGTTAAAATCCAGATAATCAATAATCTTGCTGACCAATAAGATACTTTTTCTTCACCAATAAAATAATTTAAGCTTAATATTATTCCTCCAGATAGTATAATAAATAGGATTGCAAAATAACGTTGTGTCATAAATTATTTATTTTTTATTCAAATGACTGCATCGAAACCAATTTGTTATACGTTCCATTTAAAGCAATTAATGTTTCATGATTGCCTTGTTCCACGATTTTGCCTTTTTGCATGACTACAATCACATCTGCTTTTTGAATAGTCGAAAGTCGGTGGGCGATAACAATCGAGGTTCTGTTCTGCATCATGTTTTCAAGCGCAATTTGAACCAGTTTTTCGCTTTCAGTATCCAAGGCCGACGTGGCTTCGTCCAAAATCATGATGGGTGGATTTTTTAAAACCGCACGCGCTATACTTAAGCGTTGTTTTTGTCCGCCAGATAATTTGTTTCCGCTGTCGCCAATGTTGGTGTAAATCCCGTCTGGTAAATCTTGGACAAATTCATAAGCATTGGCAATTTTCAAGGCCTCAATAATTTCTGCATCGGAGGCGTCTAGTTTTCCTAAGGAAATGTTGGCTTTTATGGTGTCATTAAACAAGATGCTGTCTTGTGTTACCAATCCCATCAATCCACGCAGCGATTTTAAGTTTAAATCTTTAATACCGATTCCGTCAATAGAAATTTCTCCGTCATTAACATCATAAAAGCGAGTGAGCAAATTGGCAATGGTACTTTTTCCACTACCGGATTGGCCAACAAGAGCAACGGTTTGTCCTTTCTTAACATCCAAAGAGAAATCCTTTAAAACCGTTTCTTTTTCATATTTGAAATTGATGTTCCGAATGGTGATTTTGTCGTTGAAAACATCTTTCTTTATCGCATTAACTTTACTGGTAATAGGGTTTTCTTGTTCTAAAATTTCCAAAACCCGTTCTGCAGCAGCATTCCCTCTTTTGATGCTGTATGATGCTTTTGAAATTGATTTTGCAGGTGTCAAAATGTTATAAGCTAATCCCATGTAGGCAATAAAAGAGGCGCCATTGAGTGACTTTTCAATCAAAACCATATGTCCGCCATACCAAAGTAAAATGGCAATAACCATAATCCCCATAAATTCACTTACGGGAGAAGCCAAATTTTGACGGTTTCCAATGTTATTGGATAAATCGAAAAAGCGCTGAGTAGATTCTTGAAAAATTCTGTTGAAATAATTTTCAGAATTGTATCCTTTTACCACCTTCAAGCCACCTAAAGTTTCTTCAATAGTGGATAAAAAGGTACCTTGTTCCTGTTGTGCTCGGGTAGATTGTTTTTTTAATTGTTTCCCAATCAGGGAAATCACATAGCCCGAAAGCGGAATGAAAATGAATACAAAAATCGTAAGTTTTGTGCTGATGGCAAACATCATAATGATGGTGAAAACAATCGTCAAGGGCTCTTTAACCACCATTTCGAGAATGGATAAGAAAGAAGATTGAACTTCGCTGACATCGCCTGCAATTCTGGAAATGGTGTCGCCTTTTCTTTTTTCAGAGAAAAAGGACAGTGGCAAATCGATGGTTTTTTTGTACATCGCATTTCGCATATCCCTCAAAATCCCGTTCCGCAAAAAAGTGATAAAAAACAAGGCAAAATAGTCGCATAAATTCTTGAGCAAAAAAATGGAAATAATAACAAAAACCATGATGGACAATGTGTATCCAACCCCATAATTGTCCGTTGAAGTGGTGATGAAATAGCTTAAATAATTTTCAAAAAAACCTTTCACATGAACAATTCCATGCCAAACAGGCATGGAGGTGTTTCTTTTAGTTTGGTCAAATAGCACTTGCATCATGGGGATTAACGCCATGAAGGAAAGTGTGCTGAACAAAGCATATAAAATATTAAAAAAAATATTTAGATAAGCATACTTTTTATAAGGTAATATAAAAGGAAATATTTTTTTGAAATTGTTCATTAAATGATTTTTAAATCCAGCAAAATGTTTTTGATTTTCGCGTCTAAATTTGCTTCCACTTCGGGTGCATTTTCAACTGAATCCAATTTGGCATTTACGCTAACATAAAACTTGATTTTTGGTTCTGTTCCGCTTGGTCGTGCCGCAATTTTAGCGCCATCTTCCGTATAATAAATCAACACATCCGATTTTGGCACATTCATTGTCTCTTCTTCTCCTGTTAATAAATTTTTAGCAACAGAAATTTTGTAATCTTCTAACATAATTACTCTTTGATCATTGATTTCTTTTACGGGATTGGTACGCATTTCAACCATCATTTTATTGATTTCGGACAGTCCTTCAATTCCTTTTTTTGTTAATGAAACTAAATGTTCCTTGTAAAAACCGAAATCGACATATAATTTTAGTAATTCTTTGTATACGGAACTTCCTTTGGCTTTTGCCTGAGCTGCAATTTCGCACATTAGTAAAGTAGCTGCAACAGCGTCTTTATCACGAACGGCATCGCCTACCATGAATCCAAAACTTTCTTCGCCACCACCAATGAATTTTAGCTCCGGAAAATCCTTAATCATTTTGGCAATCCATTTAAAACCAGTTAACCCAATTTTGCATTCCACGTTATAAGCGGTTGCTAGTTCCATCATCATTGGTGTGGAAACGATGGTGGAGCCAATAAATTGTTTTCCGTCTATTTTTCCTGCTTTTTTCCATTGTTCCAATAAAAAGGCAGTCATCATCACCATAGTTTGATTTCCGTTCAGTAATATCATTTTGTCGTCATTATTTCTAACGGCAACGCCTAATCTGTCACAATCAGGATCGGTTCCTACAACAATGTCGGCACCTAATTTTTCTGCTAGGGATAAAGCCATAGTCAATGCCTCCGGCTCTTCCGGATTTGGAGATTTCACTGTAGGGAAATCACCGTTTGGTTCCGCTTGTTCAGGGACAATATTTACATTAGTGTACCCTGCTTTCGCTAAAGTTTGTGGCACTGCTTTTATGGAAGTCCCGTGCAATGAAGTAAATACAATTTTTAGATTTTCTTTTGCGGTAGCAGCAGTGTCAAAACTGGCGTTTGCTATCGAAGATTTTATAAAAGCGTCATCGATTTCGGTGTCAATAAATTGTATTAAATCTTCATTTGCCTGAAATTTAATTTCGTCGTATTTTAAATTTTCAATAACATTAATAATTTCAGCATCTTGAGGCGGAACAAGTTGTCCACCATCTTCCCAATATACTTTATATCCATTATATTCGGGTGGATTGTGTGAAGCAGTAAGCACAATTCCGGCTTGACAACCTAAATATTTCAAAGCAAAACTCAATTCAGGAGTTGGACGCATATCAGAGAATAAGTACACTTTTATACCATTCGCCGAAAAAACATCAGCAACCACTTTTGCTAATGATTGACTATTATGGCGACAGTCAAATGCAATTGCGACTTTTAATTCTCTACCGGGAAAAACCTGGTGCATGTAATTTGAAAGACCCTGCGTGTTTTTTCCTAAGGTATATTTGTTAATTCGATTGGTTCCAGGTCCCATCACACCGCGCATTCCCCCAGTACCGAATTCCAGATTTTTATAAAAACTTTCTTCTAATTCCTTTGGGGAAGAAGTCATCATTTTTTTAATGGACTCTTGCGTTTCAGTATCAAATACTGGAGTTAGCCATTCATTTACTGCAGTTAAAATGTTTTGTTCTATCTTCATGTTTTTTCTTTTTTTGTAGCTTTTCCAGCTGTTCGCTGTATCTTTTCCTTTTTAAAGAAAAAAGAAAAAGGATGCCGCTTCCATCAGGGCTAGTTGCTACGATGTTATTATTTTAATTGTTTAAATTTACTTCATTAGAAATTTTGTACCGTTCCTCATTATTTTTTGTTCTTAAAATGATTTCACCTAGAAATCCGGCCAAAAACAATTGCGTTCCAATAACCATAGTGGCAAGCGAAATGTAAAACCAAGGATTGTTGGTCACTAAATCATAGGGTAAACCGTGGTATAACTTATAGAGTTTCATAAACCCAATAAATCCCGCCGAAAGAAATCCAATGATAAACATTATTGATCCCAAAGCACCAAACAAGTGCATGGGTCTTTTTCCAAATCTGGAAAGGAACCAAATGGTAATTAAATCTAAAAAACCGTTTACAAAACGATCCATTCCAAATTTAGTTTCACCATATTTTCGAGCCTGGTGTTTTACTACTTTTTCGCCAATTTTTCCAAAACCGGAATTTTTCGCTAAAACCGGAATGTAACGGTGCATTTCTCCAGAAACTTCTATGTTTTTTACTACCGCATTCTTATAGGCTTTCAACCCGCAATTGAAATCATTAAGCTGTACTCCCGAAGTTTTTCTTGCTGCCCAATTGAATAATTTGGAAGGTAAGTTTTTTGCAAAAACCGAATCGTATCGTTTCTTTTTCCAACCTGAAACCAAATCGAAATTTTGATTGATAATCATGGTGTACAAATCCGGAATTTCTTCTGGGTTGTCCTGTAAGTCGGCATCCATCGTAATCACGACATCGCCCAGCGCTTTTGCAAAACCAGCGTGCAATGCCTGTGATTTTCCAAAATTTCTCAGAAATCGAATGCCTTTTACATTTAGGTTTTCAGCAGACAGTTGCTCGATTATTGACCAAGAACTATCGGTACTTCCGTCATCAATAAAGATCACTTCGTAGCTGTAGTTATTGGCTTTCATCACGGCAACAATCCATTTATGGAGTTCCTGTAAGGATTCTTCTTCGTTAAGAAGCGGAATTATAATGGATAAATTCATTAATTAAATACTTTGAGGTCGGTCTCTTTTAATGATTAAAGAGATAATTAAACCTATTATGCTATAAACAATCAAATTAAACGCAAAACCTTTTACTTGTCCCATGGTTCCAAAAGGGTCTGATTTTTGCATTTCTTCAATCATTTTGTTGATGTCGGCAGCTTTAGTTCCAAATTTTTCCATCATAGTAACCGAATATTTGATGATGTTTTCCGTGATAATAGTCTTGGCTTCGGGATCGATAAGATTAAAAAGTAGAATGCTAAATGCGGTAGAAATAAAAAAGCCCAGCGCTACCGTTATAAAATAACTTGAAAAGGTTTCTTTATAAGTAATAAATCCTCCGATACTTTTTTTGTATTTCATTGCTGCAAATGCACCGAACCCTGTAATGATGATTACGTTTACAATACCTATCCATGAACTTGTAAATAAACTGATGTCTATAGCATAAATCAGCGTGGTCATAACTACCAAAAACACTCCCAAAAACAAACCGAAATTCAATGAATTTTTTCTCAAGGCTACCATAAAACAGATGTTGTTTAAAATTAATCTACAAATATAACAATTCCCATTATTATGCGGTCAAAAAACCTTTTAGATATTCACGAAAAAAAAACAAGTAAAGATTTGATTATTGAAAAATAATTGTAAATTTGCACACTCAAAATAATAAAGTAAAAACAAAAAATTATAATGTGTTTATACCTTTTCTGTTAAAAGAAAAGCTTCAAAACAAGTTATAATCAATCAAATAAAAAGATTCACAAGATGAAAAAAGGAGTTCACCCAGAAAATTACAGATTAGTTGCTTTTAAAGACATGTCAAATGAAGATGTTTTTATCACTAAATCTACTGCAGATACTAGAGAAACAATTACAGTTGACGGTGTTGAATACCCAGTTGTAAAAATGGAAATTTCCAGAACTTCTCATCCTTTTTATACTGGTAAATCTAAACTTATTGATACAGCAGGTCGTATTGATAAATTTAAAACCAAATACGCTAAACACGCTAAATAATATTTATCGATTTTTAAATAGCATTAAGCCTCGCAATTTGCGAGGCTTTTTTATTTTATATTGATTATTTTATTCTTTAACTTCGTAACTTTGATACCTGTATAAAGTACTGGCGATGCAATGCATCGTCTCTAACAATAAATATTATGAACTATATCCTTTTTGACGGAACGGTTAGAACTGCATTACTCCCTTTTACTTTCACGCGTCCAGTAGCAGACATTCGCATCGGGATTTTAACTATTCGTGAAAAATGGGAAAGACATTTAGGGTCTACTACCACAACATTAACGGAAGAATATTTGTCCGAAAAATATCCAATGGTCGAAATGGAAGAAAACGTAATGATTAATGCTTCCTTTTTACCCAATGAGATTTTGTCAGAAATGGTTTCTAATCTTGAGCCCAATCAAGCTATTTTCAAAGGGGATGAGGTCATTGCTTTTTTTACGCAAGAATCTCAGGAAGAAGTCGATTTTAACGAGTATGAAATTATTGAATACAATGAGGACTGTCTTTTTGTTGCCAATCCTTGGGATATATTTGCCAAAAATGATGCTGCAATCCGAGAAGATTTTGAACTTTTAACGGAAGACCGGAAATCACAACCCATTCCTAAAAGTGTCAACGTGATTTCTCCTGAAAATATTTTTATTGAAGAAGGGGCAAAACTGGAATTTGTTACTTTAAATGCATCCACTGGGCCTATCTATATTGGAAAAAACTCCGAAATCATGGAAGGTTCCGTAATTCGTGGGCCATTTGCCTTATGTGAAGAAGCCCAAGTAAAACTAGCTACCAAAGTATATGGCGCCACTACGGTTGGGCCGCATTGCCGCATTGGAGGAGAAGTAAATAATTCAGTCCTTTTTGGATATTCGAACAAAGGGCATGACGGATTTTTAGGAAATTCGGTTTTGGGGGAATGGTGCAATATTGGAGCAGACAGCAACAATTCAAACCTAAAGAACAATTATGAAGAAGTGAAGTTGTGGAGTTATGAAACCGAAGGTTTCAAGAAAACAGGACTTCAGTTTTGCGGATTAATGATGGGGGACCATAGTAAATGCGGTATAAATACGATGTTCAACACAGGAACCGTAGTGGGAGTGAGTACCAATATTTTTGGTAGCGGATTCCCTCGTAATTTCATCCCGAGTTTCTCTTGGGGTGGCGCATCTGGTTTTACCACTTATATTACCAAAAAAGCGTTTGAAACCGCAAGAATTGTAATGTCACGCCGTCACGTCGATTTTGACGAAAAAGAAGCTCGGATTTTAGAATACGTTTTTGAGGAAACTAAAAAGTGGAGAAAAGAGTAAATAATTAGAAAATTAATTTTCACAGCTTTTCCTTCAAATATTTACCAGTAATTGAGTCTTGGTTTTTGATGATTTCTTCAGGAGTTCCAATAGCAAGAATTTGACCGCCGTTTTCTCCGCCTTCTGGGCCAATATCAATAATCCAATCGGCGCATTTTATCAAATCCAGGTTGTGTTCTATCACGATAATGGAATGTCCTTTATCAATTAAGGCATCAAAAGAAGTCAATAGTTTTTTGATGTCGTGAAAATGCAATCCCGTTGTGGGTTCGTCAAATACAAATAACGCTTTTTCTTTCGTGCTTCCTTTTACCAGAAACGAAGCCAATTTGATACGTTGGGCTTCACCGCCGGAAAGCGTAGAAGACGATTGCCCCAATTGTACATAACCCAAGCCAACATCTTGTAAAGGTTGCAGTTTTTGTGAGATTTTGGTTTGCTTTGTTTCTGTAAAAAAAGTAACCGCATCATCAATAGTCATGGTCAAAATATCGTCAATATTCTTGCCTTCAAAATAGATTTCGAGCACTTCCTTTTTAAAACGTTTTCCGTTGCAGGTATCGCAAGGCAAGGAGACATCGGCCATAAAAACCATTTCTACATTGATGGAACCTTCGCCTTTGCAGGTTTCACAACGCCCGCCATCGACATTAAAAGAGAAATGTTTGGGCTGATAGCCTCTAATTTTAGCTAGCTTTTCCTTGGCATACAAATCCCGAATGTCATCATAAGCTTTAATATAAGTTACAGGATTAGAACGGGAACTTCTTCCAATTGGGTTTTGATCAACGTATTCGATATGTTGGATTTTGTGGTAATAGCCACGCATCTCCGTGAATTGTCCTGCTTTTTCACCAACTCCATCTAATTTTTTTTGCATGGCCGGAAACAGGATTTTCTTGACCAAGGTGCTTTTTCCGCTTCCCGAAACTCCTGTAATTACGGTCAGCACTTCCAAAGGAAATTTGACATCCACATTTTGCAAATTGTTCTCTCGAGCACCAATAATTTCGATGTACGTTCCCCATTTTCGTCTGATTCGAGGCACTTCAATTTTTAAATCGCCATTCAAATATTTTGAAGTTAAAGAAGTCGATTTCAAGATTTCAGCAAATGTTCCTTGCGCAACCAATTCGCCACCATGAGTTCCCGCTTCAGGACCAATATCTATAATCATGTCGGCGGCTTTCATGATATCCTCATCGTGTTCTACCACAATTACGGTATTGCCCAAATCGCGAAGTGAAAGCAAGACTTTTATCAAGCGTTCGGTATCTTTTGGGTGTAAGCCTATGCTGGGTTCATCCAGAATGTACATGGATCCTACCAAACTGCTTCCTAACGAAGTTGCCAAATTGATGCGTTGGGATTCTCCACCGGAAAGCGTCGCTGAATTTCTGTTTAAGGTCAAATAATCCAACCCGACTTCCACTAAAAAGCGTAAACGGTTGTTGATTTCTATGAGAAGACGTTTGGCTACTTTTTGGTCAAAATCATTCAGTTGCAATCCGTCAAAAAATGAAACCAGTTTTTTGATGGGTAAATCCACCAAATCAGAAACGGTTTTTCCGTCAATTTTTACATAAGAAGCCTCAATTCGTAAGCGCTTGCCTTTGCAGGAATAGCATTTGGTTTTTCCCCGATAACGCGAAAGCATAACCCGATTTTGAATTTTGTAATTTTTCTCTTCCAGTTCCTTGAAGAAATCATTCAGTCCCATAAAATAGCTGTTTCCATTCCAGAGAATTTCTTTTTGCTCTTCCGTAAATTGATAGTAGGGCTTATGGATAGGAAAATCAAATTTGTAGGCGTTGTTTATCAATTCGTCGCGATACCAACTCATGCTATCTCCGCGCCACGCATAAATGGCATTTTCATATATGGACAATGCGGTGTTTGGAATCACTAATTCTTCATCAATCCCAATGATATTGCCATAACCCTCGCAAACGGGACAAGCTCCATACGGATTATTGAAACTGAAAAGGTGCACATTCGGTTCCAAAAATGTAATGCTATCGAGTTCAAAATTATTGCTGAATGTAAATCGTTTGTCCGAATTTAATTCTTGCAAGTAGCAAATTCCCTTTCCTTCAAAAAATGCGGTCTGTACGGCATCAGACAATCGATTGTAAAATTCATCCTCTTCTTTTACTACGATTCTGTCAATGATGAGTACTATGTCTTTGTTGTCTAATGAATGTTGGTCTATTTCATCTAAACGCACCATCTCATTATTTACTAGTATACGAGCAAATCCTTGCTGGAGTAACACTTTTAGTTTGTCTTCCAGTTTTCTGCCCTCTTCCAGATGAATAGGGGACAGGAGCAACCATTTGCTTTCCAATTCAAATGATTTTACGGCATTGATGACGTCGGTAACGGTATTTTTCTTGACTTCATGGCCAGAAATTGGCGAATAGGTTTTGCCGATTCTCGCAAAAAGTAATTTTAAATAATCGTAGATTTCTGTGGATGTTCCAACGGTGGAACGGGCATTGGTCGTATTTACTTTTTGTTCAATGGCAATAGCAGGTGCAATCCCTTTGATGTATTCTACTTTTGGTTTGTCTAATCGTCCAAGAAATTGTCGGGCATAAGAAGACAAACTCTCTACATATCTTCGTTGTCCTTCAGCATATAAAGTGTCAAAAGCCAAACTCGATTTTCCGGAACCTGAAAGTCCGGTAATAACCACTAATTTGTTTCTAGGAATAGCTACATCGAGATTTTTCAAGTTGTGAACTTGAGCGCCTTTAATGATAATGTTTTTTTTGGGGTCGAGTGTTGTAATGTCCTTTGTAAGCATAGGTAAAAAGAGAATATTCGCAAAGATAATTAATTATAAAGTGATAAAGTAATACTGTAAAACTAATTATTTGGTACAACAGAAAAAGGAGATATTCTGCTTTGAATTCTGCAACTATTGAAGGATTTAACAATCAAAATTAATTACAAAAATGTTGCTTAACTTAATATGCAGTTTTTATTTGCATATCCTACGTAAGGTCAGTAAATGTAAGCTTTTTTATTTTTTTATTGTGTATCAACTGTTAATTTTAAAGTTAATGTTTGCTTAATGAAATTTTTTTATGCTATATTTGGTTATTATTTAATTCAACTTTAACATTCGCCTATAATAAAAACTACTTTTTAGAGAGACTTCTCGAAATTTTTTTAATGAAAAATTAAAAGGTAATTTTATGGTTAACGTACAAATTCCAGATGCATTATTAGTTAAAAATTATATGGCTGGCGACGAAAGCGCTTTGTCAACATTAATTAATAGGCACCAATCAAAAATTTTCGGCTTCATCTATTCTAAAATTTCGGATCGGGATATTTCGGACGATATTTTTCAGGATACTTTTATAAAAGTCATTAAAACCTTAAAATCTAATTCCTATAACGAAGAAGGTAAGTTTTTACCTTGGGTGATGCGAATTGCCCATAATTTGATCATTGACCATTTTAGGAGAAATAAAAAGATGCCTCTATTTAGAGAAACGGAGGAGTTTTCTATCTTTTCTATCATGACCGATCATTCCATGACCATTGAGAACCAAATGATTTCCGATCAAGTCGAAAAAGATTTAAGGAAAATTATTGAAGAGTTACCAGACGATCAAAAAGAAGTATTAGTGATGCGCATTTATCAAGACTTAAGTTTTAAAGAAATATCAGAATTGACGGGAGTCAGTATCAATACAGCTTTAGGTAGAATGCGTTATGCTTTAATGAATTTGAGAAAAGTAATTGATAAACATCAAATTATTTTAACGAATTAACAATATTTGATACAATGTCACGTTGTAGTAGTAACAAATTTATAAACTACAATATGGCAAAAATTTACTCTAAAAAAACATTAGTTACAAAAACTATGAAACCTAAAAAAGAAACTATTTCTTTTTTACTAAATTATTCAAAAGCATTGCGCTTTATTAAAGTGGGTAAGATGAATATAGAAACGATAGCTAATTAAAAAAAACATCCCGGTAATTACCGGGATATTTTTTTATTATAGGTTTCCAGAACTGTTTTTCTTCCTATCGTTTTGGTAATAATGTCTTTTTCTAAATCCCAACCTCTTGCGGGCGAATATTCCCGTCCGTACCAAATAATTTGCAAATGCAGTTCATTCCAAAGGGCTTCTGGAAATATCCTTTTCGCATCTTTTTCAGTTTGAATTACATTTTTTCCATTTGTCAAATTCCATCGATACATCAATCGGTGAATGTGGGTATCAACAGGAAACGCGGGAACGCCAAATGCCTGAGACATGACAACACTTGCTGTTTTATGGCCTACGGCAGGCAATTCCTCTAAACCTTCATAACTTTGGGGTACTTTTCCGTCGTATTTTTCAATGATAATTTTCGATAAACCGTGAATGCCTTTAGACTTCATTGGTGATAAACCACAAGGGCGAATGATTTCCTTAATTTCCTCAACGCTCATTTTAACCATATCAAACGGGTTGTCTGCTTTTGCAAAAAGCAGGGGAGTAATTTTATTCACCCGAACATCCGTACATTGTGCTGACAACAAAACCGCAATCAACAACGTATAGGGATCTTTATGATCCAGAGGAATAGGAATGGTGGGGTACAATTCTTTTAACGTATTTATAACAAATGTTACACGTTCTCGTTTGGTCATTTTAGTTTAATTTTGAACTGTAAAATAAGGTAATTTTAGTGGCAATTGCAAAAAATCAATAGTAAAGACAAATATGATAAATTTAAAAATCTAAATAATGACAACACTAAAAAAAGGAGACAAAGCACCTGATTTTTCAGGACTGGATCAAGACGGAAATTCACATTCGTTATCAGACTATAAAGGGAAAAAACTAGTGGTTTTCTTTTATCCAAAAGCCAATACGCCTGGTTGTACGGCTGAAGCTTGTGATTTACGCGATAATTATGAACGCTTCCAAGCAAATAATTATGCGCTTCTCGGCGTAAGTGCCGACAATGCAAAATCACAATCCAATTTCAAAAACAAATACGAATTCCCTTTCCCATTATTAGCTGATGAAGATAAATCGGTCATTCAATCCTTTGGAGTTTGGGGGCCAAAAAAATTCATGGGTAAAGAATACGACGGCATTCACCGAACAACTTTTGTAATTGATGAAAACGGAATTATTGAAAATGTAATTTCAGACGTAAAAACTAAAGCGCACGCAGCACAGATATTGGACTAAAATTTCAGATAAAAATAAGAGCTAAGAGGAAAGACTATTCGTGACATCTTTCCTCTTAGCTCTTTTTTCTCTTTTTCTACAATCTTCCTTACTTCATATTCTCTAAAACCTTATTTGGATCGTACCCAAAAAGGCGATCTTTTTTTATCAATTCGGCTATTCCTTCAGGCAACATCTTTTCCCATCCCGGCTTTCCATGACTAATCATTTTGAGTACTTCGCGTGAGAATACTTCCAGATTGTCTGGGTTATAGTCAACTATATCAACCACTTTTCCGTTAAATTTAAAGAATTTAAATAACTCTTTCATTCGTGGATGCACTTTTAGGTTTTCAGAAGTAATAATATTGCCGTTTTCGTCAATCATTGGATACAAGAAAACTTTCAAATCCCGGTAGAATAATTTTCCAAATGCTTCAAGGATTCCACCACTCAAATGGCGGTAATATTTTTCGTCAAAAATATCGACTAAATTACTTACACCCATCGCCAATCCCATTCGAGCTTTGGTATAATTAGAGAAGTATTCTACCACTTTATAGTATTCCTGAAAATTAGAAATCATAACCGTTTGGCCTAATGCACAAAGCAATTCTGCCCGATCCATAAAATCTCTTTCATCAATTTCACCTTCAGAACGAAGATTAGATAACGTGATTTCAAAAACTACCAAAGTGTTGTCTTTTTGTACTTTGCTTTCTGCTAAAAACATTTTTAGGGAGCGTTCATACATGTCCATATTTACACTGGTAACCGGACGAAAACTTCCTCTTAAAGCCAAAATGTTTTTTTTGTAAAGAATGGTTGCTGGAAGAATATTTTTTCCTTCGGGATTAAACATTACCGCATCGGTCATGCCATTTTTCACCAATTGTAAACTCATTAAACGATTGTCTACATGGGCAAAACGTGGACCCGAGAAATTAATGGTGTCTATCTCTAATTGGTCTTTGTCGAGATGGTCGTATAGATAACGCAACAATTTTTTTGGATCTTCATATTTATAATAAGCCCCATAAATTAAATTCACTCCTAATATCCCTAAAGTTTCCTGCTGTAATTTAGCATCGGTTTCCTTAAATCGAATATGAATAATGATGTCGTTAAAATCCTCATCGGGTTCAATTTGATACCGAATCCCAACCCAGCCATGGCCTTTAAATTGTTTTGCAAAATCGATAGTGGCAACGGTATTGGCATAGCAAAAAAACATTTTGTTGGGATGCTTGTCCCTGCTCAAACGTTTTTCAATCAAGGTGCTTTCAAGGGAAAGCATTTTTTTTAGACGACTTTCGGTTACATAACGACCATCTTCTTCAATCCCATATATTGCGTCACTGAAATCTTTATCGTAAGCCGACATCGCTTTTGCAATGGTTCCAGAAGAACCTCCAGATCTAAAAAAATGTCTTACCGTTTCTTGTCCTGCACCAATTTCAGCAAAAGTCCCATAGATATTATCGTTCAAGTTAATTCGAAGCGCTTTATCTTTTATAGAAGGAACCTGTTCGATGACCTTGTCGCCTTTTAGTTTTATTTCTTTATCCATTTCTTTGCTTTTCCTAAAAAATACATTACAAAGTTAATTAAATAAGGGCTTTAAGAAATGAGAATTAATGCTATTTTTGTAAAAAAAATAACATAGTTGAAAGTATATTTTTTAGGGACAGGAACATCTCAAGGAATTCCAGTTATTGGGAGTCACCATTCTGTTTGCAAAAGCCAAGACCTAAGAGATAAAAGACTAAGGGTTTCTGTTTGGGTTTCTTGGGGAAATCATTCTTTTGTGATTGATTGCGGACCGGATTTTAGACAGCAAATGTTAGCATCGAATTGTCAAAAAGTGGACGGAATTCTCTATACACACGAGCATTCCGATCATACGGCTGGATTGGACGATATCCGACCTTTTTATTTCAAACAAGGCGAAATTCCAATTTATGCCCACCAAAGAGTGATTGATAATCTTAGAAGGCGGTTTGATTATATTTTTGAAACCGTAAATAAATATCCGGGTGCACCAAGTGTAGTGCCTATTGAAGTAGTCAATGATTTGCCTTTTGCAATTGGAAATAAAAAGGCAATTCCAATCAATGCTTATCACGGAAGTCTTCAAATTTTTGGTTACAGGATTGATGATTTTGCTTATTTGACAGATGTCAAAACGATTGATCAAACCGAAATCGATAAGTTGCGAGGATTGAAAGTCTTGGTGGTAAATGCACTTCGGGAAGAACATCATAATACTCATTTTAATTTGGTAGAAGCGTTAGATTTTATTGCTTTAATCCAACCAGAAAAAGCATATTTAACCCATATTAGCCATATTTTTGGATTCCATGAGGACATTCAAAAAAAATTACCCAAAAATGTTTTTGTAGCCTACGATAATTTAGAAATTAATATTTAAAAAATGAAAAAGTCATTATTCCTTTACCTCTTAATTTTAGCTGTTTTAATGAACGTTTTTACATACATGTATTACAGTAAACGTGCGACTTTTGAGGAAACACAATTCAAGAAAACGAATACGAAGTTTAAAGATAGCATCAACTCCATAACAGCAAAATTGGCTGATGCTAACTATTTTTCGTTAGAAAATAATGAGAATGCTCAAAATTACTTTGATTCTGAAAATTCAAAAAAAACAATTGCCTACGAAAAATTGATTCCGTATGTGAAAGAGAAATTGATGGATTTAAATGACAATCTAAAAGGAAATCCCTACACAGGACAAGATCAAATAGGGGAGCAAAAATTCATCATCAACAAAATTAAAATCCTGAATCACCGATGGATTATTGCTGATTACAGCGATGGCGTTTATTGGGGAGAGGTTTTAATTAAGTATTTTATAAACGATGACGAAACGGTTTCCTTTGAAACTTTTCAGTCGTTATTATACCAGAAATAATAAATAAGGGTTCTGAAATTTCAGAACCCTTACTTTTATTTTTCTAACCAATTCTTAAAATCATAGAAGTTTTGTGGTGAAATGCCGTGTCCAATAGGGTATTCTTTATATACAGTTTCAATACCCAATTTATCTAAAATAGGTTTTGATTTTCTAGCCCATTCTACCGGAATTACTTGGTCTACGGTGCCGTGAGAAGCAAATATTTTCAGGTTCGATAGATTGTTTTTTAGGTAATCGTCAGTCAAAATATCTAAATTCAAATATCCGCTCATGGCAACCAATCGTTGAGCTTTTTCAGGGTATGATAAGGCTACGGCATAACTCAAAATGGCTCCTTGGCTGAAACCAATTAATGAAATTTTGTTGGTGTCAATTGGGTAATTGGCCACCAATTCGTCAATAAAAGTGGCAATAAAATCTCGGGAAGTTCTTGCCTGATTATTATCGGAAAATTTGTTTTCATCGGCATCAAAATTGATCGCATACCAAGCATAACTGCCGTATTGTAAAGTATAAGGTGCTCTTACTGAAATCACGTAATATTCGCTCGGCAATTCATTGGCAAACGAAAATAAGTCTTCTTCATTACTTCCGTAACCATGGAGTAAAAGCAATAACGGATTTTTATCTAGTTTTATTTTCGGTTCTCTAACGAGGTGATGTAGGGATAAATTCATGCTAAATTTAGGATATACTTTTAAATGCTTTTTGGAATAATTCGCCCAATAAAGGCAATGGTTTTGTCTCTCCTTTTATGGCGCTAAAAATACCGTAAGTCCACAAAACGGAAACAAAAATCCACATCGTGATGGAAATCATCGCACTGTCAAAATTGCTGATAATAAGTCCAAGTGAGATGAATGTAATTGACAATCCCAAGGCTTGACGAATATGAAATGAAGCAAAAGGACTTTTGTTTTCTGAATTCATAGACATCGCAATCAATACGCCAACTATTAAGATATAACTGGTTATGGCTGCCGTTTTTCCTTCTTCAATTGAATTGTTCATTTTTGTTTATGCTAAAATTAATTTTCCTTTGTTAAAAATTCCATAGGCTTTCCCTTTTACTTTTCTTCCTAGGAAAGCAGCATTTTTAGATTTTGACAGGATATTTTCTTTTTCAAAAGTCCAATTTGCATCGGGATTAAATAGCGTTAGATTGGCGATTTCCCCTTCATCTATAATAAAATACTCGATGTTAAATCTCGATTTTCCTTTTGTCAGTTTTTCAATAATGGTACCTAATGGTAAAACAGTATTCAAGGCTCCAAAGGCACTTTCTAAACCAATTGTTCCGTTTTTAGCCAAATCAAATTCCATTTTTTTATGTTCAATATCAATGGGATTATGGTCGGAAGTAATCATATCAATAGTTCCATCAATTACACCTTCAATTAATGCTATTCTATCATTTTCTGTTCTCAACGGCGGAGCTACTTTGAAACGGGTGTCAAATTCCTCTAAGGTTTCATCCGTAAGCACCAAATGGTGAACCGATACGCTACAGGTAACATCCAATCCTTTAGCTTTAGCTTCTTTTATAAGTTGTACCGATTTTGCTGAAGAAATCGTAGGGATATGCAATTTTCCTCCTGTATATTCTAATAAAAACAAGTTTCTTGCTACTTGCAATTCTTCTGCTAGAGCAGGAATTCCTTTCAATCCCAATCGGGTAGAAACAATGCCTTCATTGGCAACTCCATTTCCTTTTATGGCAGTATCTTCAGAAAAAGCAACTACTAAACCATCAAAATCTTGGGTATATTGTAAGGCAATTTTAAGCAAATTCGGATTGTCTAAATTTTTGTTATAGTCACCAAAAGCAACTGCTCCGGCATTTTTCATGTCAAACAATTCGGCCATATCGGTGCCTGAACTTTCTTTAGTTAAAGCGCCGATAGGAAATAATTGTGTCGCAAAATCTTTCGCCTTCGATTTTACAAAATTAATTTGCGACTGATTATCGATAATCGGGTAGGAGTTGGGTTGTAAGGCAATGGCTGTAAACCCGCTTTTTGAAGCTACATTCAAACCATTGGCTATCGTTTCTCGGTCTTCAAAACCAGGCTCTCCAAGAGAAACGCTTGAGTCAAACCATCCTTGAGAAACATGTAGATTTTCTAGTTTTACTTCTTCAAAATTGGCTGTATTTGAAAGTGAAGAACCAATTTTGGTAATGATTCCACTTTCAATCTGCAAATCGACAATTTGATTGTGAAATGGACTTTTTGGGTCAATAATTTTAGCAGCTCTAATAATTAGCTTCATTTTACAAATTTTTGAATGAATAGTTCCGTGACTAAAAATAATAAGGTCAAAATAACGAACCATTTCCATATTTCAGTATTGGAACGGTCGGTTTGTAAGGTGTCGAAAGTGGTCTCTACAGAATTCATAATTTTATAATCAGATAATAAATTTTCATTCGCTGCAGCCAAATCACTTTCGGTTCTGTTATAATTAAAACTGATATTTTTTAGTAATTCGTCTTTTTTGTATACCCCATAATTCCCGGCTTGTTGCGGATAATCATTACAGGTAATTTTGACTTTATTATTCAGAATTTGTTGTATCGGAATAAATTTTTCGTCTTTGTTTTTTACGTTTACAATTTCGTCTTTAGCCAATAAAGCATCAATCAAAAGCGGATTTTTTTCTCCAATGACTAAAGCTGAAACGCCAGTTTTTGTTGTGCTTTGAGCCATATTGTAAAAGGTTGGTACAATTAGCGGAGAATTCTGAAAATTGGAATTTGTTTTATTGATGGCTCCTGTAAAAACATAAACCGAAGACAATGGATTGGATAATGCCGTTAGGAAAACGCTTTGATCTTCATAGCTTAAAACAGCAGGATTAGAACTACTAATCGCAAACGAAGATTTGGTTTTTGGATACTGAAAATTAGCCACTTGTTTTTCGAAAACACTGTGATATAAAGGATTGTTAAAGGCTATTTTAGTAACTGATTTTTCTACTTTTTGATTTGATTTAAATTGAATATTTCCAAAATTAGACAAGAAACCATTTATGTTTAAAAGGGTACTTTCTTCTGAAGGAATAACTACCAGATTACCTCCTTTTTCTACAAATGATTTTAAGGTTGTTTGTAAGGCTTGCGGAATTTCTTTCAGTTCATTTAGCACAATGGCGTCTTGTTTTTCCAATAAATTATAGTCTAAAACGCCTAAATTATAATTGCTGTAATTAAATTCGTCTTTGGTATAAATTCGGGTTAAGAAAGTGCTTTTTTCGGTTTCACCAATGCTTAAAACATTGATTTTTTCGGGTTTTGAAATGCTGAAAAATAAAGTATTATCATATTCTAAACCATTATCAGTAATTGAAACATAACCATGAAAATCTTCTTTTGGAATTGTAAAACGAATCGTTTTTTGCTTGGATTCGACTGTGATTAAAGTCTTGGCAATGAGTTTTTCTTTGTTATATAAAGCTATCGGAATGGCCGCGAAATCTTTACCATAACTCGATAAATTGATGCCAATTTCATAAAAATTATCTAAGGTTTGATTGATGAAAACACTATCAACAGCGACATTATTTTTTTGTTCCGCTTTTGGAATGATGAAAAGAGTATTGAAATTTTTATCGATACTTTTTAGTTGTTTCGGTTCTAGACCCACAGCATCAGAAATCACAATTACATCCTTGTTAAAGGCAGATTTATGGGATTTTATTTTTGCCATGGCACTTTCTAACTGAAAAGGCAACGGACTGTATTTTAGGTTTTGTAAAGTAGTCCGAATGGATTTGATATCGGTATTCCAGTAGGTTTCAGAATTAGTAATCAACGAAAAATTCTGACTTTCGGGTGTATGTTCCAGTAAATCTTCGACAGCTCTTTTCAACAATTCGCCTTTTTGTCCTTTGGCTTGCATGCTGAACGAATTGTCTAAAACAATATACATTTCATTCGTGCTATTATTGCTGTCTTTGGCTTTAAAAAAAGGTTGGGCAAAGGCCAATACGATACAGGCTAAAATCAGTAACCGTGTCGCTAACAACAACCATTTTTTGATTTTGGAACTTTTACGGGTTTGAATTGAAAGTTCTTTTAAGAGCTTCACATTAGTGAAATATTCTTTTTTGAAACGACGCAATTGAAATAAATGAACCAGAATTGGAATTATCAACAAAAAAAGGAAGTAGAGAATTTCTGGGTGTTTAAATTGCATTCTGAATCAAGTTTACTTCACGAGACCATATTTAAAGCGGAGTTCAGTGAATTGAATTTGTCAAAAATACTACTTTTTATTATTTTGTTTGTGCAATTTTGAAGAATAAAAATAAAATAAATGACATTCTAGGAATAATTCAAAAGGATGGATTTTAATATGTAATATTTGAATTGCTTAAACTAGGCGGATTGCCTATTAAAAACCTATTTTTGCGATTCATCTAAAAGCTTAAAATGAAAATGTATCCTTTGGTTCTATTGGCCGTTTTGTTCTCTTTTCAATCTCGTGCCCAACAAAATAATTTCAATTTAATTGTTGGGACTTACACCAATTCTTGCGAAAGCAAAGGAATTTATGTCTACGATTTCAACGCTCAAACTGCCGATTTTAAATTGAAATCCACTTCCGAAAAAGTGATTAATCCAAGTTATTTGACGGTTTCTGCAGATAATAAACAGGTTTATAGCGTTAACGAAAATGGCGCCCAAAGTGGTGTGAGTGCTTTCGCTTTTAATTCTAAAAGTGGCTCGTTGCAATTGATAAACCAGCAAAGTTCTAAAGGAGCCGATCCGTGTTATATCATCAATGATTCTAAAAACGTGATTGTTGCGACTTATTCTGGTGGAAGCATTTCGGTTTTTGGCAAAAATAAAAACGGAAGTTTATCCGATTTCAAGCAAGTGATTCGGCATCACGGGAAAAGCGTCAACGCTCAACGGCAAGAAAGTCCTCACGTTCATATGGTGCAATTTACGCCCGACAAAAAGTTTGTTTTGGCTAATGATTTGGGAACCGATAAGATTTATGTGTACCAATACAACCCGAATGCAAAGGCTAAAATCTTAGAAATTAAAGACAGTGTTGCTGTTAAATCGGGAAGTGGACCGAGGCATTTGACTTTTAGTCGCAATGGGAAATTTACCTATTTGTTGCAGGAATTGGATGGGTCTCTAACCGTTTTTAGTTACAAGAACGGAGGGCTAAAAATGGTTCAGGAAACCCAAGTTGTTTCGGTTGATTTTAAAGGAGACATTGGGGCAGCAGATATTCATGTTTCACCAAATGGCAAATTTTTATATGCCACCAATCGTGGCACGGCGAATACCATTTCATGTTTTGAAATTCTAAAAAATGGTCATTTGAAATCAATAGAAACAATAGCCACTTTAGGAAAAGGCCCAAGAAATTTCACGATTGACCCAACAGGTAAATTTCTTTTGGTGGCACATCAATACTCCAATGATGTGGTGGTTTTCCATATCAATGCAGTCACGGGAAAATTGACCGATACGGGCAAGCGAATCGAGTTGTGTGCTCCGGTTTGTTTGGTTTTTGGGAAATAGGGGTCAGAAGGCCATATTCAGTAAATAGGATTGTTGAAGAGCAAGCGATACATTTCAAAACAAGGAGCACCTACTAAAACCATAGGAGCACCTACTAAAATCATAGGAGGACCTACCAAAACTGTAGGAGCTCCTATTAAAAGTAATAGGAACACCTACCAAAATCATAGGAACACCTACTAAAACCATAGGAGCACCTACCAAAACTGTAGGAGCTCCTATTAAAAATATAGGAAGGTCAATGAGTTTATCCTTGTCGAGTTTTTTAAGTTCTTTTTTTAAATCAGTTAATCCCGTATTTTGTTAGTTGTTCCTGAATTATTTAGTATTGCTTCGAGGTCGGGAGACCATCGAAGAGCGAGCTACACACTTCGGATAGCTGCGGTCGGGAGACCATCGAAGAGCAAGCTACATACTTCGGATAACGGGTTAAGGTCAATTATGTTGATATCCGCAGCCTATTGCAAAATTTGAGTTGAAAGACAAGGTTTAAAAAACTATTCTAAAAAAGACACCCCCTGTAATGCGTAGGGAGTGTATGCTCTCTCCGTTAGATAATTACGGACAACCACTTGTTGTGCCGTAATTTATATTGCCATTAGTACCACCATTATTGCCCGAAACTGTCCTTACCGCCTCATTACTAATTGTAGTTATACCACATCCATTTGTGATATTACCATAATTAATGCAGTTTTTTACTGAGCTTTCACGTCCCATTATTCCTCCTGTATAATCGCTATATGCATTCGAACAACCAAAATTGTCGTGTGGTGGCTCATCACCATTTACATTTGCATAATTTTTACAATTTTCTATGTAACCACCCCATCCTACAAATGCCCCAGTCATACTATTATGCCCATATGTTGAAATAGCTGTAATACTACCTGAACGAATTATTAAATTTTTTAATGAACCAACGCTGGCAAAAAGCCCTGTTAAGTACGATCTATTGCTATACGTGTGAGAGCCATTAGCATCTGTATATGTACACTGATTCGTAAAGAAAATAGTCGCCGTGCTTATTTTTAAATTACTGATTTCATGATTTTGTCCGTCAAAATTTAACGCAGTACCTATAGTTCCGATAGGTGTCCATTCTAAATTCATAAAATCAAGGTTTGTTTCTAATTTGTAACTGTTATTCAATGCAGTATTGATAAGTTGAAATTCTGCATAACTACCAATAGGTATTACACCGTTTATCGGAATGCGAAATTGTAGTTGCCTGTTGTGGTAGTTTAGGTTAATGGTCTCGCCTTGTTTACGCCCAAGTAAAATATAATCCTCATTTTCAGGTTGTATGCCTGCAATAATTTTATCACCCTGAAGAGGAAGTTTCATTGTACCACTCTGAAAATTTCCTGTGGCGGTAGAGCCATCGGTAAAAGTTACAAATGCTGTACCTGTGTAGGTGCTGTTTTGTAGATTTATAGTGGTAACACTACTACCCCCACCGTTGTTATTTTCATTTTTTGTAGAATTATCGTCTTTACTACAAGAAGTAATTCCTACAATTAAAGTTAGGGCGAGAGCCACAATTTTTAAATTTTTAATAGTCATAATTTGTTCAGTTTGTTTCCTACTCGTTTGGCTTTTCGGTTACGCCCCGTTTTTGAAATGGGTTCTGGTCTCCATTTTTAGGACAATGTCTGTTAAACTTGCCCATAACTCGTTTATAGTGATGACTGCCATCATAATATACCCAAAATAGGGTGGATAGGTATGTTAAATGTCATCCTTTTCCATTTGCTAATGTATAAAAAAACAACTACAAATCTTCATTGAGTAAATTTGAAACAAACCCAATAAAAAAGCGCTCCTTTTAGGGAACGCTTCGTATTGCTTATGATAATTATTGGGAGGAATCTATTTCTTATCCTTCCGTTTCTTGTCTCTGGTTTTTAGCATATTTCGGTTCACGGAACCATGCGTTTTCTTCTTGGTTTTAGATGGGCCGCCAAGGTTGACTTTTTTGTTCTTTTTGGCTTTGTCATGAAAGAGGAATGAACAACTTACCTAAAAAACTAGACATGAGATTTAGCAAGTGTACTTCTTAATAAGTTTGAATAAGTACGTCCGTTGGAATATTTAATCTGTCATGCAATTGACGAATCATTTCAAGAGACAATTTTCTTTTTTTATTAAGTATTTCGCTTGCTCGACTTTTTAATCCAACAATATTGGCCAAATCAGTTTGATTGTAACCCATTTGTTCCATTCGGAATTTAATTGCTTCAATTGGATCTGGCAATCCGATAGGGAAATGCTCACTCTCATATTGGTCAACCAAAATTCCAAGCACTTCAAGTTCGTCGCCTTCTGGCGAACCTTTTTTTGCATCAAAAATTAGTTCAAGTCTTTCGAGAGCTTGATTATAATCTTTATCGGTTTTTATAGGCTTAATTTCCATAGCTTTTTAAATTTCGTTTGCATTTATCTTGTCATATTCTGCATGCGTTCCAATAAATCGTATCCAAACCATTTGGTAATCATAATTTAACTTTACAATCAATCTGTAATTGTTTCCTTTAATATTAAAAACAATTCTGTTATCACTTAAAATACTTGCGCTTGGATATTCCTTCTTAATTTGATTTGGATTTTTCCATTCAGCATTATTCGCTTCCTGGAACCAAGATTTCAATTGTTGTTCACAACCGGAATGTGTCTCCCAAAAATCCCGTAGTATTTTTTTCGCAATTACTCTCAACCTTTAATTTTTTGACGAAGATAATAAAAAGTTCCCAATACGGGAAATAAAATAGATATTTATTTTTTCAGTGTAGCTTTTGACATAATCGCTAACAGGTAATAGGCCTGATAAATGCCGTCCTTTGTCTGCTAATATATAAAAAAATGACTATAAATCGTGAATATATAATTTGAAATAATCCCATAAAAAAGCGCTCCATTCAGGGAACGCTTTGTATGCTTATGATAATTATTGGGAGGAAATCTATTTCTTATCCTTCCGTTTTTTGTCTCTCGTTTTTAGCATATTCCTGTTTACGGAACCGTGCGTTTTCTTCTTGGTTTTAGATGGGCCACCAAGGTTGACTTTTTTGTTCTTTTTGGCTTTGTCATGAAAAGCGCCGTCACCATCCAGCTTCGGTTTTTTCATCAAGAATTTAATGGGCTGCTTGTCTTTTTCCGGGCCAATTAATTTGATGGAAATTTCTACTTCCTCAGGGAAAGGTTCGATGGCCAATTCTCTATTCATTAGCACTTCGGCTTCCATTTTGAACTCTTCTTCCCTTGGCGTAAAGAAACTGATGGCGGTTCCGGTGGCATCGGCACGACCGGTTCTACCAATACGGTGCATGTACAGCTCAGGATATTCCGGAATTTCAAAATTGATGACATGCGTAATGTCTGAAATGTCCAAACCTCTCGCCATAATATCCGTGGTGATAATCCCGCGCAGGTTGCCTTCCTGAAACGAAGCCATAGTGCTCAATCGGTAATTCTGTGATTTATTAGAGTGGATCACGCCAAATTGCCCTTCAAAATCTTCGTCGATACTTTCATGAAGCATGTCGGATATTTTCTTGTTGTTCACAAAAATCAAGACACGACTCATGTCTTCATTTTTGGATAGCAAATGTTTTAACAGGTTTATTTTGGTGTTGAAATTCGGAACTTCGTAAGTGATTTGTTTGATGTTTTCTAGTGGTGTTCCTGATGCCGCCAAACTCACTTCTTCGGGAAAATCGAAAAAGTCATTCAAAACCGCATCTACTTCGTCGGTCATCGTTGCCGAAAACAAGATGTTTTGTCTTTTCGGACGCATCATGGCGAGAATAGCCGTTAGTTGTACTCGGAAACCTAAATTTAGCATTTCGTCAAATTCGTCGATGACTAATTTTGAGGTTTCATCAAAGCGAATCACATTGTCCAGAGCCAAATCCATGGTTCTTCCAGGAGTTCCCACCAGAATATCGATGCCTTGATAAACCGCCGTTTTTTGGGTATTGATGTTTACTCCACCATAAATCCCTAAAGTTCGAACCGACATGTGTTTCGTCAATTTCTCGACTTCTTCCACCACCTGAACGACCAGTTCACGAGTCGGAACTAGAATCACAATTTTAGGCGTATGCGTGGGTGAAAATTTGTACAACTTCAACAATGGCAAGAGGTAGGCAAATGTTTTCCCTGTTCCGGTTTGTGCAATTCCCATCATATCACGACCCGACATAATCACGGCGAATGATTTTTCCTGAATAGGGGTAGGCGTGGTAAATCCTAAATCGTCTATGGCTTTTTGTACGGATTTGGGAAGATTGAATTGCTCGAAAGTGCTCATTTGCTATAATTTTGTGCAAAGATAGGTTATTTCAAACTAATGAAAGTGAGATGATGAGATTCGAAAGAATGTAGTGTTTAGGACTTCTTAAAAACGTTCTTATTTTTAATAATGTCAGTCTAAAAATCCAAACAATCTAATTGTCTAAATCAAAACCCCTCAAAAACCCCCAATCCAAATAAAGCAAAATCATATTTTACGGGATCATTTGGGTCCAGTTTTCGGAGTTTCAAGTCCAATTCCGTCAAGGCTTTTCCGTCGTTTTGCTTTCGGGTGAGCAAACCCAGTTTCCGGGCCACGTTACCGGAATGCACGTCAAGCGGACAAGATAAACTCGAAGGTGAAATACTTTTCCAAATCCCTAAATCGACTCCTTTATTGTCTTGGCGGCAAAACCAACGGAGCATCATGTTGATTCGTTTCGCCGCCGAATTATTCAAAGGATCGGAAATGTGTTTTTGGGTTCGGTACTGATGCGGAATTTCAAAAAACACCTTCTTGAATTCGGAAATGCTTTTTTGCATCGAACCCGGTTCTTGATGTTTCGAGAAAATGACTTCCAGCCCATCATGGTTTTTATAAATGTGCTGCAACCCTTTGATGAACGTTGCAAAATCACCACCGTTGAAAGTCCGATGCACAAAGGTTTCCAATCGTTCCAAATCGTTTTCACTGTGGGACAGCACAAAATCGTAAGGTGCATTACCCATCAAATCCATCATTTTATGCGAATTCTTGATAATCATCTTGCGGTTTCCCCAAGCAATGGTTGCACTAAGAAATCCTGCAATTTCAATATCTTCTTTCTGCGAAAACAAATGCGGAATTTGCACAGGATCGCTTTCAATAAAATTGGGGTTATTGTACAGTTCCACTTTTTCGTCGAGGAAGGATTTGAGTTCGGAAAAATTCATTTGTTTGGGTTTATTCTACAGAGGCTGTCTAATTTTCAGGATTTACAGCCATGTTTTTAATGCCACGGCATCAATAGCACTATGGGAGACATCATAAACCGATTTCCCGGATTTAATCAACAACAACTGTGGCGATTGATGTACTACTTCAAATCGATGTGCAATTTCATTTGAAATGTCGCGACGTGCAATCAAATCCAGAAAATAAGCATTCACTTCATTTGCCGAATCAAATTCGTTTTCAAACTGTTTCAGCGCCATTCGGCTCACGCTGCAACGCGTGCTGTGCTTGAAAATGATTATTGGTTTTTCATCGGAAAACGTCACGATTTCATTTAGTTGATCCAAATCGGTCAATGGAATCCAAGTGATCTTCCCTGTTGAAATGTTTTGATTTTCCGATTCTCCGAAAATAGTTGAAAATATACCCATTATGTTTTTTTTAAGTCATTTTGTCGTAACTTTAACTGTGGAATAACAATTGATGATTACGTAGCAAAGTTAGCTATTTAACCTTTAATATTAATCTTCAAATCCTAGAATCATGAATCTAAATAAGTTTACCATTAAATCGCAGGAAGCGATCCAAACCTCACAGCAATTGGCTCAGGGCTTCGGGCAACAGCAAATAGAAAACGAACATATTTTCAAGGCTATTTTTGAAGTCGATGAAAATGTGACTCCGTTTTTGCTCAAAAAATTAAATGTCAATGTGACCTTGCTGGAGCAAATATTGGACAGCACCATTCAGAGTTTTCCTAAAGTTTCTGGCGGGGAGATTATGCTTTCCAGAACCGCAAACACCACGCTCAACGAGGCCGAAATCATCGCTAAAAAGATGAATGATGAATTCGTATCCGTGGAGCATCTCATCTTGGCTATTTTTGGTTCCAAAAGCAAAATTGCCCAAATATTAAAAGACCAAGGCGTTACCGAAAAAGGATTAAAGGCTGCCATCGACGAATTGAGAAAAGGAGAAAGAGTGACCTCTGCTTCTGCGGAAGAGACCTATAATGCATTAAATAAATATGCCAAAAACCTAAACGAATTAGCTCGTTCCGGAAAACTGGATCCCGTAATTGGTCGCGATGAAGAAATTCGTAGGGTTTTGCAAATCCTGACCCGTCGAACCAAAAATAACCCTATGCTTGTAGGTGAACCCGGAGTGGGGAAAACGGCCATTGCCGAAGGCTTGGCACACCGAATCGTAGACGGCGACGTGCCCGAAAACCTAAAAGACAAAATCGTTTTTTCGCTCGATATGGGTGCCTTGATTGCTGGAGCAAAATACAAAGGGGAGTTTGAAGAACGCCTAAAATCAGTCGTGAAGGAAGTGACTTCTGCCGAAGGCGATATAGTTCTTTTTATTGACGAAATTCACACTTTAGTTGGTGCTGGAGGTGGTGAAGGAGCCATGGATGCGGCAAATATCTTGAAGCCAGCTTTGGCTCGTGGCGAGTTGCGTGCCATTGGGGCAACCACATTAGATGAATATCAAAAATACTTCGAGAAAGACAAAGCGCTCGAACGTCGTTTCCAAAAAATCATGGTGGAAGAACCGGATACGGAAAGCGCGATTTCTATTTTGCGCGGAATCAAAGAAAAATATGAAACCCATCATAAAGTTCAAATCAAGGACGATGCCATTATTGCCGCCGTAGAATTGTCACAACGCTACATCACCAACCGTTTTCTTCCGGATAAAGCCATCGATTTAATGGACGAAGCGGCATCGAAATTGCGCATGGAAATCAATTCCAAACCCGAAGAATTGGATGTTTTGGATCGGAAAATCATGCAATTGGAAATCGAAATCGAAGCCATAAAAAGAGAAAAAGACGAAAGCAAACTCAAAGTCTTAGGATTGGATTTGGCAAACCTCAAAGAAGACCGAAATGAGATTTATGCCAAATGGAAATCCGAGAAAGACGTAGTCGATAACATTCAAACGGTGAAAACCGAAATCGAGGATTTTAAATATGAAGCCGAACGCGCCGAACGGGAAGGCGATTACGGAAAAGTAGCCGAAATCCGTTACGGAAAAATCAAGGAAGCCCAAGAACGATTGGACGTTCTGCTGAAACAATTGCAGGAAAACCAACTAGGAACTTCTTTGATAAAAGAAGAAGTCACTCGTGAAGATATTGCCGAAGTGGTTGCCAAATGGACTGGAATTCCGGTCATGAAAATGCTTCAGGGCGAAAGAGAAAAACTCCTGAAACTGGAAGACGAGTTGCACAAACGGGTTGTGGGGCAGGAAGAAGCCATAGAGGCCGTGAGCGATGCCGTTCGCAGAAGCCGTGCCGGATTGCAGGACATGAAAAAACCGGTAGGAACCTTCCTTTTTCTTGGAACCACAGGAGTCGGTAAAACAGAGTTGGCGAAAGCATTGGCCGAATACCTTTTCGACGATGAAAATGCCATGACACGTATCGATATGAGCGAATACCAAGAACGCCACAGCGTAAGCCGATTAGTTGGTGCGCCTCCAGGATATGTAGGATATGATGAAGGAGGACAATTGACCGAAGCGGTGCGCAGAAAACCCTATTCTGTCATATTATTGGATGAGATCGAAAAAGCGCATCCCGACACATTTAACATCCTGTTACAAGTCTTGGACGAAGGACGATTGACAGATAACAAGGGACGTTTGGCCGATTTCAAAAACACCATTATCATCATGACTTCCAACATGGGAAGCCAGATTATTCAGGAGAAATTCGAAAATTTAAAAGGAAGTGTTGAAGCCGCAACCGAATTGGCCAAAGTGGAGGTTCTTGGATTATTGAAACAAACCGTGCGTCCGGAATTCATCAATCGTATTGACGAAATCGTGATGTTTGCGCCATTGACCAATGCCAATATCGCCCAAATCGTGGGCTTACAGCTGAAAAGTGTCACTAAAATGCTTGCCCAACAAGGCATTACCATGGATGCAACACCGGAAGCCATTGCCTATTTATCCGAAAAAGGATACGACCCGCAATTTGGCGCCAGACCCGTGAAAAGAGTGATTCAAAGGGATGTTCTCAATGAATTGTCTAAAGAAATTCTATCCGGAAAAATAGCTATTGATAGCATTGTTTTAATTGATGCATTTGACGGAAAATTAGTTTTTAGAAATCAAAGCGAATTGGTGCATTAATCTAAACTTGTCAATTCGAGTGTTTTTTGTGTATCGCTATTTCAGGACAAGACATTCTAATTTTATAAAATCACTAGTCGAAAGATTGGTGATTTTTTGTTTTGGGAGCACAACTCTCCGGTTTTTCATCAGCAGTTGTCCCGCTGTCATTCCAATCTTTTTGTCTCGTTAAAGAAACGAGACAAAAAGGATTTCCCTTCCATCGGGGCTAGTCCAGAAATTTTAGTTTTCATGACAAATGATGCATTATGTAATGGAATCAAATTTACTGCATTAAAAGAAATCACCGGCATCGCATTGTGTTTCTAATCTTTGTACCTTTGCGCCTTAGAATCTCAGAACCATATCGAAAATGATTGAAATAGGAAAATATAATACACTCACCATATTACGCGATACTAAAGTAGGTTTGTTTTTAGGAAATCCAGCAAGTGACCCCGAAGGAATACACGATATCCTTTTGCCTAACAAATACGTTCCCAATGAATTTGAAATAGGCGAGGAGCTTATTGTTTTTGTGTATTTAGATCACGAAGAACGCCCCGTTGCCACCACCTTGGAACCGTATATTTTGTTGAATGAATTTTCGCTTTTGCGCGTGAATTACGTCAACCAAATAGGTGCTTTCATGGATTGGGGAATGGAGAAAGACATTCTCGTTCCCTTTAAAGAGCAGGCGAGGCCAATGGAAAAAGGCAAACGCTATTTGGTGTATTTGTACATGGATGAAAAAACCAATCGGTTAGTGGCATCCAGCAAAACCAATCAGTTCCTGAATAACGATAACCTCACCGTAGAAAAAGGGGAAGAAGTAGATTTGATTGTTTCTCATATTACAGAAATCGGAATCAACGTTATCATTAACGAAAAACACAAAGGCTTACTGTATAAAGATGAGGTTTATGATGATGGAATTCGCACAGGCGATCGCATGCGTGGCTATATCAAAACGATTCGTCCCGACAATAAAATAGATGTTTCCCTGCAAATTCAGGGGTATTTGAATATCGAGCCCAATGCTCAAATAATCTTGGACGAACTTAGAGCCAGCCGTGGTTTCCTGCGTCTAAACGACAACAGCCATCCCGAAGACATCAAAACGGTCTTGAAAATGAGCAAGAAAACCTTCAAAAAGGCAATCGGTTCCCTTTACAAAGACCAATTGATTGAGATTAAAGACGACGGTATTTACTTGGTAAAAGAATAAAAATGAGAATTTTAAAACCTTTTTTAAGAAATTAAAAAAGGGGAAA
The DNA here is from genome assembly GCF_003097635.1 of Flavobacterium psychrotolerans. Classification (GTDB taxonomy): domain Bacteria; phylum Bacteroidota; class Bacteroidia; order Flavobacteriales; family Flavobacteriaceae; genus Flavobacterium; species Flavobacterium psychrotolerans. The sequence continues at coordinate 72,700 of NZ_QCZI01000007.1, read as the reverse complement.
TAATATATCCGATAATTCATGTAGTGCGCTATATAAATTATTGGATATATTTATTTGTACCATGTGTGAAATATTAGTTTTTGTAGATTTCCCCTAAAAAAATCGATGTTATTTTGGGATTTTCCGAAAAAATGGATTTTGGAGAATGGAATTATTAACTTCATAGAGAAGCTATTTTTAGGGCTTCTTTTTTTTAACTCTTTTTACGAGGCAATAATGATTAAAAAATAGATATTCTAAAATTTTAGCTTTATTTTCGTGAATAAATAAAAAAATTACATATTTTTTTAGAATAATAATAATTATGTTAATTAATTTGGCTATGTTTAGCATCTAAACAAAAACATAAAACTATGAAAACAAACAAATTTCTATTGATTTAAATGATCGGAGTATCAATCATGGTAACTTCATGTAGCAAGGATGAAGCCACACCTGCGGTAACACCAGCTGCAACAACTAATTTGTCATATAAAATAGACGGTGTAGCCATTAGTTGTAAAGACGGCAAAGCCACTGAGACCAGTGGGTTATTTTCAATTTCTGCACATGATGCAACTCAACCAACTATGACAGGGATTATTATCAGTCTTCAAGTTGCAGGCTTAAAAGTGGGTACATTTAAAGTTGCTAAAAATGCTTTTACAGACCCTGGGTATTCTAATGCCTATTATTTAGACAACTTTATTACTGATGGTGAATTTAAAACGAATAATGATCGATTAGTTACTGCTGATGAAGTTGTCATTACAAAATATGACAATGTTGCGAAAACAATTTCTGGCACTTTTAAATTTACTGCCATTGGTAAAGTCGCTTCTACTCAAAAGGTATTCACTGAGGGCGTTTTTACAGACATTAAATGGTAGTAAATAAATCAATTAATTTGTAAAAATTAAGAGGTTGTTTCAGGATTAAAATGAAAGAAGAGAGAATCTCTTAAACGAAAATTTCCCTCGAAAGAACACGAAAAATAGGCTGTCTCAACTTTTGAGACAGCCTATTTTTTTGATTTTTTGAACTAGAAAACAGGGATTTCAATTTTCGGAAACAAGCATATTATGTATGTCATGGTATAATGGATATTTTTAAAGGTATTTGTTTTGAGTATTTTATAGATTTTTGTTTGTAAATTTGCAACCGCGAAAGGGATAGTAGTGAAAATCCCACGTTTTTGGGCGTGGATTGTAGCGTATAGCCCGACCCGAAGTTGCGAGGCACGAAGCAATTTGAAGGGATTCGCCCAAAAAAATGAATTATGACTGATAGAAAAAAAGTTGCTTTTTACACCCTCGGTTGCAAACTGAATTTTTCGGAAACCTCGACTATTGCCAGAAGTTTTCAGGACGAAGGTTTCGATCGTGTCGATTTTGAGGAAGTGGCCGATATGTATGTGATTAACACCTGCTCAGTAACGGAAAATGCGGACAAGCAATTCAAGCAAGTGGTGCGTAAAGCAATGAAGTTGAACGACAAGGCTTTTATTGCGGCAGTGGGCTGTTATGCCCAATTGAAACCGGAAGAATTGGCCAATGTGGATGGCGTGGATTTGGTTTTAGGTGCTACCGAAAAATTCAAAATTACCGATTACATCAATGATTTGTCGAAAAATGATTTTGGCGAAGTGCATTCCTGCGAAATTTCGGAAGCCGATTTTTATGTGGGAAGTTATTCTATTGGAGACCGAACCCGAGCTTTTTTGAAAGTGCAGGACGGTTGCGATTACAAATGTACCTATTGCACCATTCCGCTGGCTCGTGGAATTTCCAGAAGCGATGCTCTGGAAAACGTGTTGAAAAACGCCTATGAAATTTCAAAACAAGACATCAAAGAGATTGTTTTGACTGGCGTAAACATTGGCGATTACGGAAAAGGGGAATTCGGAAACAAGAAACACGAACATACTTTTCTGGAATTGGTTCAGGAGTTGGATAAGGTAGAAGGCATCGAAAGATTGCGAATTTCATCCATCGAACCCAATCTATTGAAAAACGAAACCATAGAATTTGTTTCTCAAAGCAGGACTTTTGTGCCGCATTTTCATATCCCGTTGCAATCCGGAAGTAATGACATTTTGAAATTGATGAAACGCCGTTACCAAAGAGAGGTCTATACCGAAAGGGTAAACAAAATACGGGAAGTGATGCCTCACGCCTGTATTGGCGTGGACGTGATTGTTGGATTCCCTGGAGAAACGGATGAACATTTCTTAGAGACTTATCATTTTCTGAATGAAATGGATATTTCGTATCTGCATGTTTTTACCTATTCCGAACGGGATAATACGGAGGCGGCTGACATGGAAGGGATTGTTCCTTCTAATGTTCGTGCTAAAAGAAGTAAAATGTTACGCGGATTGTCCGTTAAAAAACGTCGCGCTTTTTATGAAAGTCAGTTGGGGAGCAACAGGACGGTGCTGTTTGAAAGCGAAAATAAAGAAGGGTATATTCACGGTTTTACCGAAAATTATGTAAAAGTGAAAACCCCTTGGAATCCGGAATTGGTAAATACTTTACACGAAATCAATCTTACTAAAATGGATGACGACGGAAGTGTGAGAATGGATTTTTTGAATGTTGAGGTTTAAGCATAAAAAAAACGACTTGAAACACAAGTCGTTTTTTTTTTGGGTATAGATGTTATATTTTTATTCCCGGAGGTAATAAATCTCTATAAGTAGTGTTTTTTCTGAAGAACAGCGCAATTTTAGGAAGAATGGGAACTACTTTTAACTTGCGTTCGTAGGCAATCGCCATAATGTTTTTTAGTAACTCATTGATGAATTCTTCATCAGCAAAAGTATCGGGAACGTTTATTTTTGTCAGGAAAATTTTCTTCTCTTGAAAAGAATATTCTACAGAAATCAATCCTTCATCTATTGTAGTTTCAAATTGTCTTGCAAAAGTATTGTCTTTAATTTCCATCGTAATTGCTGCATCCATAATTAATTGGGTTTCATTGGCACTTCTACCAAAAGTATTTTATATTTTTGTTTTACGAAATGTAAGTTTTTTAAAATCAATGGTTTACATTGTGTATCATTTTTTTAAGTTTGATTATTAACCTCAATTTCGCTCTCAATCAAGAAAAAGATAAACCTCATTTTTTGGAATGTTTATTTGGTAAGTGATTGATTTCCCGATTTCGAAAATCCCTAAATTAAAAAATGTTTGTTTGTACGCCCAGAGCGCGTTTCCTTCATTTTTATCTGCAGGGGAAACAACGTGTACAAAGGTATTGATTTGGCTTTCAATATCAAATGATTTTTGGTCATATCTTGGAATAACATTTTCTTTTTGGGAAAAACCCGCAGTTGGAGTGTTTTCGCAACCTCGGTCATGCTTGGGTTCATTTCAGAATGTTGAATTCCGATTCCAGCACTCATAGCCTAGATTTATTTAAATGAGCTACTGTCTTCATTTTTCATGCTGTTTTAAACCGCCTTCAAGAATGGTTATGATTTCCAAATTTTCTTGCTGATGGAATAAAAGCCCATTTCTGCTGAGATGGTGTCATCGTTTAAAACTGGAAGCATCCCAAATTGTACTTTTTGTGGATTGAAATAAATCCTGAGGGAGAAAGAAAATTAGACTTTAGCCAGTCAAAATCAACTTTGCCTCTTTCTTGAGTCGGGTATATTTTGAGTAGTCACAATTTATTTATAATTTAAAATGAAAATGGAAACTTTTCAAATCTAAAAAAGTAATTTTATACAAATTTCGTGATAAATCGCTTGCGTTGCTTCTATTATGTGGTAAAACAAAAAAGATGAGTAAAATTCCAGTTTATTTTATGCCGGGGTTGGCGGCCAGTACCAGTATTTTTGAGAGAATTTCATTGCCGCAGGAAACCTTTGAAGTTCATCTTTTAGAATGGGAGATCCCTTTAGGTAGTGAGACTTTAACAGCATATGCCAAACGGATTGCAGAAAAAATAACACATAAAAATCCGGTTTTAATAGGAGTTTCCTTTGGCGGAATCTTAGTGCAGGAGATGGCTAAGAACATTGATGTGAAAATAGTAATCATTATTTCGAGTGTCAAAAGCAATTTAGAGTTTCCGTTAAGAATGAAAATTGCAAAAAAAACCAAGGCATATAAATTAATACCATTGGATTTGCTTTTGAATATAGAAAGTCTGGCTAAGTTTTCTTTTGGAGACAAAGTCAATCAAAGACTCAAATTATATGAAAAGTTTCTTTCGGTAAGAGATAAAAGGTATTTGGATTGGGCAATTGAGCAAGTAATTTTGTGGGACAGAACTGTAATTGATGAGCGTGTGATTCACATTCATGGTGATGTCGACGATGTTTTTCCTATTAAAAATATTAAAAAGTGCATAGTAGTAAAAGGAGGGACGCACATTATGATTCTGAATAAATTTAAATGGTTGAATGAAAATTTGCCTAAAATAATTTTAGAGGAATACCAATAGAATGGTTTGGTTTTTGTAGGTTTACCATAATAACATAATAGCAAAAGAAAATGAACAGGATAAAAAAAATAAGCACAATTGCTTCGATAGTTTTGGCGAGCGGATTATTAATCTATGCAACGTCGACGGAGACCAAAAATAAAATCACACACGAAGGCTCAGCACAATATTTTCCGACAAGTATAGATTTTGCTGGTGAACAGACACCATTGCAGATTTCAGATGTTAGGGAACGTCTGGATAAAGAATTGTTAATTAATGCAAACTTGGATGCGACCACGTTGTTGATTATGAAAAGAGCCAACCGTGCCTTCCCTGTCATCGAACCCATATTGAAAAAGTACAATATTCCTGACGATTTTAAATATTTGGCAGTTATAGAAAGTAATTTGACAAACGCAGTTTCACCTGCTGGTGCCAGAGGGGTTTGGCAGTTTATGCCTGATACTGCCCGACAAATAGGCATGGAAGTCAATGATGTGGTTGATGAACGTTACAGTTTAGAAAAATCGACCGAGGCAGCATGTAAATATTTATTGGATGCAAAGGCTAAATTTGGTTCTTGGACCTTGGCAGCAGCATCTTATAATGCAGGGATGAATGGCGTAAACAAGCAAATTGAAATGCAAAAAGTATCCACGTATTATGATTTGATGCTTAATGAAGAAACATCAAGATACGTTTTCAGGATCTTGGCACTCAAAGAAATAATGAAAAGTCCTGATAAATATGGTTTTACGGTAAATGCAGATGAATTGTATGTCAATTTGCCGACAAGAAAATTGGACATTGACAGTTCCATTACCGACTTAGCCACTTTTGCGAAAAGCCAAGGGATTAATTATAAGATTTTGAAGATTCACAATCCTTGGTTGAGAGATAAAAAATTAGTAAATGTTTCAGGTAAAAAATATCAAATTGACATTCCTTTGAACGGATATTAATTTTTGAAATTGCATAAAAAAACCATCACAATTTAATAATTGTGATGGTTTTTATTTTGATAGAAATCATACTACATTTTCTTCATTTGCTCTTTCATCATTGTAATTTGCTCTTTCAGCATGTTCTGTTTGTCTAATTTTCTAGCTTCATTCAGTAAATTAGTGGCTTCAAGTTTTCTTCTTCTGGTCATAGCCACACCAGCTAAATTTAATTTGCAGACTGCCAAATCCATATCCATGGTTAGTCCCAGTTCAATGGCTTTTTTGAAATATTTCTCCGCCTGAATCAAATTCGTTTGCGAAAGCATAATACCGTGCAGATAATTAAAATAACCTTGTTGCTTTCTCACTAAGGCCTTTTCTGGATTTTTGATATGAGCAAGCCATTTTTGAGCACCAGGGAAATCCTGTTTTCTCAATTTAAGGAAGGCCAACAGGATAAATTCGTTTTTATAATACAAAAAAACAGGGATAGCAGACAATAATATCAGGAAAATTCCATTGCCAATATTACCTTCCGTCATTTGCCAAATGCCAGTAACTATAATAAGTCCAGCGAGTATCAATTTAATATTTCTGTGAAACATAGGGTATGTATTTATGAGTGTGCAAATATAGTAAAAGGATTTTAAAATATTTTTATAAAACCGCTTGCCAGAAAAAAAAGACTTTGTATATTTGCACTCGGTTTTAGAAACGCACTATCTAAAACAATTACAGCAAATAAACAAAGATTTTTAAAGATACAAAGCAATGAGCAAAAGAACGTTTCAACCATCGAAAAGAAAAAGAAGAAATAAGCACGGATTTATGGACAGAATGGCTTCTGCTAATGGAAGAAAAGTCCTAGCTCGTCGTAGAGCTAAAGGAAGACACAAATTGACTGTTTCTTGCGAACCAAGACACAAAAAATAATGTTTTTATAAACATAAATAAAGGCGTTACTGTTATGAGTATCGCCTTTTTTTATATCTTAACGTGAACGGAATGGTAGCGTTAAAAAAAGTTACACAACTGACTTTAAGCCTTGAAAATAAAACAAACAAACTAACTACATAATGCCAAAAGACAATTCCATAAAATCGGTTTTAATAATAGGATCAGGACCAATCGTAATCGGGCAAGCCTGCGAATTTGATTATGCGGGTTCACAATCGGCACGTTCCATTCGTGAAGAAGGAATTGAAGTCATCTTAATCAACTCCAATCCAGCAACCATCATGACCGATCCTTCAATGGCAGATCATGTTTATTTATTGCCACTGACCACAAAATCGATCATTCAAATCCTTAAAGAACATCCACAAATTGATGCTGTTTTGCCTACTATGGGAGGACAAACCGCTTTGAATCTTTGCTTGGAAGCCGATGAAAAAGGAATTTGGGAAGATTTTGGAGTAAAATTAATTGGGGTTGATGTCAACGCCATTAATATTACCGAAGACAGAGAGCAGTTTAAAAACCTTCTTAAAAAAATAGGAGTTCCATCTGCTCCTGCAGAAATATGTACCTCTTATCTAAGAGGAAAAGAAATCGCTCAGGAATTTGGTTTCCCCTTAGTAATCCGTCCTTCCTTTACTTTAGGTGGGACCGGAGCGGCAATTGTCTATAAAAAAGAAGATTTTGATGAACTTTTGACCAGAGGTTTAGAAGCATCACCCATTCACGAAGTCTTAATTGATAAGGCTTTAATGGGTTGGAAAGAATACGAATTGGAATTGTTGAGAGATAAAAATGACAATGTTGTGATTATCTGTTCGATTGAAAATATGGATCCAATGGGAATTCATACCGGAGATTCCATTACGGTTGCTCCAGCAATGACCTTGTCTGACACCACCTTCCAAAAAATGCGGGATATGGCGATTTTGATGATGCGTAGCATCGGAAACTTTGCAGGAGGGTGTAACGTGCAATTTGCCGTTTCACCCGACGAAAAAGAAGATATTGTAGCGATTGAGATTAACCCTCGTGTGTCTCGTTCATCAGCTTTGGCATCAAAAGCAACGGGGTATCCTATTGCGAAAATTGCTTCTAAACTGGCTTTGGGGTACAACTTAGACGAATTGCAAAATCAAATTACCAAATCGACTTCGGCATTATTCGAACCGACTTTGGATTACGTAATTGTAAAAATACCACGTTGGAACTTTGATAAATTCGAAGGAGCTGATAGAACGCTAGGACTTCAAATGAAATCGGTTGGTGAAGTAATGGGAATTGGACGTTCGTTCCAAGAAGCCTTGCACAAAGCGACTCAATCTTTAGAAATTAAAAGAAATGGACTGGGAGCTGACGGAAAAGGATATAAAAATTACGAGCAAATTATCGAAAAGCTGACTTTTGCAAGTTGGGATCGTGTTTTTGTGATTTATGATGCCATCGCAATGGGAATTCCGTTGAGTCGTATTCATGAAATCACTAAAATTGATATGTGGTTCTTGAAACAATACGAAGAGTTATATGTTTTAGAGAAAGAGATCTCTACTCATACAATAGATACTTTGCCTAAAGATTTATTACTTGAGGCCAAGCAAAAAGGGTTTGCCGACCGCCAAATTGCCTACATTATGGGGTGTTTGGAAAGTCAGGTTAATAAATTGCGGGAAGAAAAAAATATCAATCGGGTCTACAAATTGGTGGATACCTGTGCAGCCGAATTCAAGGCGCAAACACCTTATTATTATTCGACTTTTGAAGCTGAAATAGAAACGGCGACGGGTGAAATTTACGTTCACAACGAAAGTATCGTTACTCCCAATAAAGAGAAAGTGGTTGTTTTGGGTTCCGGACCCAACCGTATTGGACAAGGAATTGAGTTTGACTATTCTTGCGTTCACGGGGTTTTGGCAGCCAAGGAATGTGGGTATGAAACCATCATGATTAATTGTAATCCTGAAACGGTTTCTACCGATTTTGATACGGCGGACAAATTGTATTTCGAACCTGTTTTTTGGGAACACATTTATGACATTATCCGTCATGAAAAGCCAATTGGTGTCATCGTGCAATTGGGAGGACAAACAGCCTTGAAACTGGCGGAAAAATTATCAAAATACGGAATAAAAATTCTGGGAACCAGCTTTGATGCTTTGGATTTAGCAGAAGACAGAGGCCGTTTTTCGGAACTGTTGACCGAATTGAAAATTCCTTTCCCACAATTTGGAATTGCCGAAACGGCTGATGAAGCTTCCGCTTTAGCAGATACCTTAGATTTTCCATTATTGATTCGTCCCTCTTATGTGTTGGGTGGTCAGGGAATGAAAATTGTCATCAACAAACAAGAATTAGAAGAACATGTCATTAATTTGTTGAAATCGATTCCGGGAAATAAACTGCTTTTAGATCATTATTTAGATGGTGCCATTGAAGCAGAAGCCGATGCGATTTGTGATGGGAAGAATGTGTATATCATTGGAATTATGGAACACATTGAGCCTTGCGGAATCCATTCTGGTGACAGCAATGCCACCTTGCCACCATTTAATTTGGGTGAATTTGTGATGCAGCAAATTAAGGATCACACAAAAAATATCGCTTTGGCTTTACAAACGGTAGGTTTAATCAATATTCAATTTGCGATAAAAAATGATATTGTTTACATCATCGAAGCTAATCCTAGGGCATCTCGAACAGTGCCTTTTATAGCAAAAGCCTACGGAGAACCGTATGTGAACTACGCCACTAAAGTGATGTTAGGTCATAACAAAGTGACGGATTTCAATTTTAATCCGCAGTTGAAAGGATTTGCCATCAAGCAACCCGTTTTCTCATTCAGCAAGTTCCATAATGTCAATAAAGCATTAGGCCCAGAAATGAAATCAACAGGAGAAAGCATTTTGTTTATAGACGACTTGAAAGACGACCAGTTCTACGAATTGTATTCTAGAAGGAAAATGTATTTGAGTAAATAAACTTGGATTTAGTATATGTAAAAAGCCCCGTTTGGGGCTTTTTATTTAAGGCTTTAGCCGTACTATTTTATCATCTTTCAGAACTACTTTTGTGTTGAATAATTTTGGCATGAAATACGACATTAAATTTTAGCCATTACTTAATTGAAACATAAAAGCGGTTTAAACTTTTTGATTGAATCAAAAAAGTTTAGACCGCTTCTAATGTATTTAAGAAAATATCGAACGCTTATTTTACAATCAATTTTTTATGATCTTTTTTTCCGTTGTTTTCTATTTGAACGATATACATTCCGTTTGCAAAATTTGTGGTATCAACAGAAATTTGTTCGTTTGCTGTTTGGGAGTAAATCACTTTTCCCATGAGGTCAAAAATGGTTATTATTGAGCTACTAGGCAGATTTTTTAAATACACCACATTTTCAGCAGGATTAGGATACATGCTTGTTTCTGGTAAAATAATTTGTGATTGTATACTTAATGATTGATCTGAAGTAGTACCACAAATGGTTACATTGCGATGTGTTGGATAAAAAGGATTCGATACTTCATCTTGTGTTGCCCACAAATAAATTCTTAAAACAAAATATTGACCGTCAGGAACAACTCCAACTCCGCTTGGTATTTGGGCTGTAAAGGTTTGTGCACCCGAAGTTGAATAATCAATATTTCCTAAAAAGTAGTTTGTCCAGTTATTACCCGAACCGATTAGATATTCAACGTACCCGTGAATAGCGTTGTTGGTAGCACCGAGCTCCGTATAATCAAATGATACATTTGTAACCGTTAATGTATTGTTTGGTAGCGGTTTTGCATTAAAAGCAATGTATCGACCCGAATCGTAAACTCCTGACATCCAGCTATTAACCGTTAATTTTTGTCCAAAAACAGCATCGTAACCACTTACATACATAACGGGATCATAACCCATACTTGTTGAACATCCGTCGTTAATCATATTGTCAGGCGTATAACCACCACACGGACCTTCAGTTAAATAATTGATTAAACATTTTTCTTCAGGCGTTGGATTTTTACTCGCTTGTTTGTTACCAAAATTAGCATTTGAATAAGTACTTCCTGCTGTTGCTTGTAATAAATGATAGGTAGTGGCAGATGGATAGGTTTGTGTCCATTCTGGTTGCTGGGTTTCAGTTACGTAAAAATTGCCCCCCGATACATTTTCAAAGCAATAATTTCCGTTTTTGTCTGTTAATATCGTTTGGTATTGATTTCCTGAAATTGAGGCTAAATTGATTTGCCAATTAGGAATACCTATCTCATTATTATCCCAAATACCATTATTGTTTTCATCATTAAATTTTGAACCACATACCGTTCCTGAATATGAAGTAGATGCCTTTTGTGTTTTTCCACAAATATTTACGTTGTTATGAACAGCAAACGATGGTGTTGCTGCAATACTTCCGTTTGGTGAATACGGAAAAATTCGAAAAGAAAAAGTACTGCCGTTTGCCACCAAAACACTAAGGGGAGCACTAAATGTTTGTACTGAGGTGCCTTGATAAACAACACCTGTGCCCAAAGAGACGGAAGTTGACCAGTTATCAAGCGAATAGGCTACATCAAAATATAGAATATTGAAATTCATTCCTGAGGCAAGGTTATCACTGTAGTCAAACGATACATTTGTGACTGTTAAATCATTTCCTGCTACTGGTGAAGTGTTAAATTCTACGTATTCAGAAGGGTTTACTCCACCTGCTGTCCAGCCCCAACCACCCATAGGATGCGGTTTTGTAAGCCTTTGCCCTCCATTATAGTCAAATGTTTGCAAAGGTGGTTGTATAATTTCGGATAAGCCGTTTACATTTCCAGTAACAGAAGTAACGGATTGATTATTCGGTAAACTCCAGTTAACACAAGCGGTTTGATCTTGTCCAGGTAACAATTTTACTACCCAATAATCATTATCTCCGTGAGCTCCCGTATAATCTAAATCATTAGAATTTGAAGACAATAGTAAAATATAACCATTATCACTTGTTTTTTGAGCCGAGTAATTTTCATCTACATTTGAGCCATTAAAAATTTTCTCCCATTCGGTATTACCGCTTCCATCTAATTTCATTGTCCGAGATTCAGAAGCCGCAGAATTGGCGTTTTTTGCACAGGCTACAATGTACCCCCCATCGTTCGTTTGTCTTATTTCATTCACTTCATCTGCATTTGCACCGCCAAAACATTGACCCCATGTAACATTACCTAAATTATCTAATTTCATAACCCAAGCGTCGCTACCTCCATGATTACCACTTACATCTCCATTATTAGATGTAGTGCTACCTCCTACAATAAAACCTCCGTCAATAGTTTGCTGAAGAGAATAAATAATATCATCACCTGTTCCTCCATACGTTTTTTGCCACTGTATAGTAGTGCCTGTGGGATCTAATTTAACCAACCAACCATCGGTACTGCCATGATTACTGCTTACATCTCCGTTATTGGAGGTAGTGCTACCACCCACAATATAGCCACCGTCTGCTGTCTGCTGAATGGTGCTGGTATTTTCATCACCTGAACCACCTACAACTTTATTCCACTGTACAGTACCCGAGGCATCTAATTTTACAATATAATAATCATAACCGCCTTGTGTCGCTAAATTTCCAGACGTATAACCAGCTATAATATAGCCGTTATCGGTAGTTTGCCAAACAGAAGTTGCTATATCATACGCATTGCCTCCTAAACTATTATTTGACCATTGAACATTACCAGTACTATCTATTTTCATTACTAAATAATTGGAAAATTGCCCCCAAGTTTCAGCAGTTCCCACCACAATATAACCACCATCGTTAGTTTGCTTGATAGAAGCACTGATTGATTGATAGTCATTATCTCTAATACCATAAGTGTTTTTCCATACAATACTACCTGCACCATCCAATTTCACTATCCAAAGGTTATGGACAGCACTAGTGCCATAATGAATACTACCTGTCAGGTCGCCATCCTGAGAATTACTGTATCCGGATACGATATAACCTCCATCGGCAGTTTGCTGAATAGTGGATGGCAAATCATAACTCTTACCGCCCAAGGCTACTTGCCATTGCACTGGCGGAGGAGTTTGTGCCATTCCTAATACCGTACTTAGTAAGACCAATAAGATTGTAATTTGTTTTTTCATAGTTAGTTTTATTTAAAGGTAAGAAAAAAATATCAACAGTTAATTTTTTGCTAAAAAAGCCAAACACCCAATACGTATTAAAACAAAACAATTATGCTTACGCCTTTATTTTAGAAAATTATGATGCTGTCAGTGACCGTTTTTTGATAAAACTTCTTTTCAGCAATGGCAAGTTAGTGATAATTTTAGTTTTTATCATATTTTTGCCAATTACTTTATACATAAGTGTTAATTTTAACACATTTCTTTTGTAAAAAGTGTATTTATTACTCTATAGCCTGTAGAATTTTCAGCGTTCATAAACATATAAATTCCACCAATGACAAAAATTAGTGAAGCAATTAGTAATAAAAATGATTTTTTTTGCTTGAATAAATTTCTATTTTTTCCATTTTCTAAATTTTTATTTTTCAAGTAGGTGTTTTTCTATTTTTCGTTCTGAGAATATAACGTCTGACGGTAGGACGCTTACAAATAATTATAATCGTTTGTAATTATTTGTAATCCAATTCGTAATCTCAAATATAACCAAATTTCCTTTTGTTTAAGTTTATAAAGTATTTTCTTTAACAACTATTTTCTCGAAAAAGTTGTCGGGACTAATTAGTTCAGTTTTGGCATTAGGGTAACTGTTCGTGAAAGCTTTGGTTATTTTGCCTTTGTTTCCCCATTTCATTTCAAAGGCTGTGATTTGTTGTTCGTCCTGAACGATAAAATCTACTTCTTGCTGTTGTAAAGTCCTCCAAAAATAGTAATTGAAATCCTTTTGTGCATATTCATTGGCTTTAATGATTTCCATAACCACAAAGTTTTCCCATAGCGCACCCACATCATTTCGTAATTCTATGGGCGAAAAATTATCGATAATGGCATTCCGAATTCCTAAATCATAAAAATAGATTTTTCGCATTTTGGTAACCTCTTTTCTTTCATTGGTGGCATAACTTTTTAAACGAAATAACACAAAGGATTTTTCCAATAAATCGATGTAATTATCCACCGTTTCCGACTTCACTTTTAGTTGCATCGCCAGTTCGTTTAGGGAAACTTCGCAACCTATTTGATGCGCCAAGAGTTGTAATAATTTATTCAGCAAATCGGGTTTTCGAATGTCTTTCCAAGCCAAAACATCTTTATAGAGATATTGATTGGCAATGCTTTTTAGATATTTTTTGGCGTGATTTCGGTTGTTCAAAACATCGGGATACATGCCGTAAACCAAATGCCAATTCAGGTTTTCCGTAAATTTCAAAAAACCATTTTTCGTGTATATTTCTTCAACACTCAACGGATATAAATGAAATACAAAATGCCTCCCGGTCAATGGTTCAAAAATTTCGTCTGCAATTTCCAAAGCCGAAGAGCCACTCGCAATAAATTGAACGTCTTTGAGATTGTCAAAAAGCATTTTCAAACACAATCCGATGTTTTTGATTTGTTGGGCTTCGTCTATAAGTACGATTTTATTATCGCCCACAATCTGGCGCAATTTTTCGACTGTGGGTTCCTCAAACAGTTTTTTTATGTGTGATTCTTCTCCATTTAAACTCAAAAAAGGATAAGGTAATTGTTGCAACATCGCTTTTAGCAAGGTCGATTTTCCTACTTGTCTTGCTCCAATAAGTACAAGGACTTTATCTTTAAAAAGCCATTGTGTGAGCGTTTGTATTTGTAATCTTTGATACATAATGAAGCAAAGATAAGAAACATTTGAATATTTAATGGAAATATTAATATTATTTTTTCCAGTATAACAGAAATATTTATACTTATATTTCCATTATATTGTAAAAAATAATAGTTTTAAACGTGATTATTGCGGATTGTCATTATTGCAATTTATAGGCATACACAACTCCTAATTACAACTATTTATTATTTTGTAGGATTCAAATCAGCATCAAAAAAAGTCCCAATAAGAGACTTTATGTTTATTCCGCAGCATAATTTATTTTAAAGTAAAGCATTTATTTTACCAAAAATTCTGTTTTTATGTTGACCGTTTTAGCTACTTTCCAGCTTACCACCGATGGAATTACGATGGCAAATTCGTCTGAATTTACATTAAAATCAGAAATAATTTCGATGCCTCCATCTGTTTTTCGGAGTGTGGCATTGGTGTCGATTTCTTTCTTTTTCCCATGAATTTCCAATTTGCCTTTCATTTTAAATTGTTTTGGGGTAGTTCCAATTATGTTGCTATTGAATCCCTGAATAATGCCTTTAAAAGTGGCTTTTGGATAATCATTACTTTCAATGTAATTTTCATTGAAATGTTCTTCCATCAAGGCCAGTTTGAATCGGAAACCTTTAACCAAAACTAAACACGCAATTTCGCCTGTTTTTGAATTTAATAAACAAGATCCTATATGATTGATTGCCGTCACTTCTTCAAAGCTGGGAACAGAAGCTTCGAAAGTGATTTTGCCGGTTTTGGCAATCATTTTGTCCTGGGCGAACATAACGGTTGTCAAGATTAATGCGCTAATGAGGATTGTTGTTTTCATTTGGAGGTACTATTTTAATATAGCTGCATAGCACACATTCGTATCCGTGGCGATTGATTTTTGGGAATTAGATTAGTTCTTTTTTTACTTTGACACCCTCATAAAGTTAAGGAAAAAATATCAAAAATATTAAAATTATTAGGATTAGTTTTTAATTTTTTTAGAAGAAAATAGACAATATTATCATGTTAGGAATTGGTCTTTTGTAGCGGTTTAGTTTTTTAAATGAGTAGCTTTTGTTGTCAAAGTATTTGAACATTATATTTTTCAAGTTCCTTTAAAACTTCTCTGGAGGAATAATCAAAAGTTTCTTCGTGTTGGTCTCTTTCTTTTTTAATCGCTATCTTTTTTAGACAATTGTAAAAACGCCTCCTTTCCTCTAAGCCCGAAAGGACTAACCCAGGAACCGCGACTGAATTTCCAAATTTGTCTTTGGCCACCATAGTAAAATAGGAGGAATTACAGTGCTTAATTTCTCCGGATTGAATGTTTTCAGAATCTACCCGAATGCCTATCACCATGGATGTTTTACCAACATAATTCACGGATGCTTTCAGGGTAACCAATTCTCCAATTTCAATAGGGCCCAAAAAATCAACCGTGTCCACAGAAGCCGTCACGCAATAGGATCCCGAATATTTTGAGGCACAGGCAAAAGCGATTTGATCCATTAAGGACAAAATATAGCCTCCGTGTATTTTGCCATTAAAATTGGAATGGGAGGGTAACATCAATTGTGAAATAGTGATTTTTGATGCTGCTACGGTTTTAAAATTGAGACTCATCATTTACTATTAAAGGGTGATTTTTCTTTTTCGACATTGATTACAAAATACTTGCTGTCTCCCCACCACGGAAAGGTTCTAAATCGTTCAACATAAGTGACTTTTACATATTGGCCTTGCATTTCTTGTAAGTCTTCAATCACTTTTTTGTCGCGGTCCAGAACGGAAAAAGAGAAGATTTGAGCCCCCGAAATTCCTTGGCTCATTTCGCCTTCCCAGGTTTTGAAAATAACGCCCTTATGGCTCACTTTTATCAATTCGCCAGCTCGAACCCCTTCGCTATAGGTAGCAAAATACAAAAAGGTAAAATAGGCGGTAATTCCTAAAAGGATAGTTAATAACATGTAACCAAGTGTTCTTTTCATTTTTTTGCTAATTTAAAAGTTCAATTTCATCATTTTCAGCTCGTTTCAAGATGCTATCTGGTAGGGATTTCTTGGCCTTGGCCCCCATTTTTTTGAGTTTTTCCACACTCGTGATGAGGTTTCCGTTTCCAGAATAAAGTTTTTTCATAGATTCTTCATAGACTTTTTTTCCTTCGTCCATTTTTTTTCCTACCAAGACTAAATCAGTATAAAACCCTTCAAATTTATCGTATAACGCTCCAGCCTGTCTCGCAATTTCATAGGCGTTTTCCTGTTGCTTTTGGTTGGCCCACATGCTGTCGATGGTTCGTAAAGTGGCCAATAATGTTGATGGAGTAACGATCACAATGTTTTTCTCAAAGGCTTTGTTGTATAAGGCTAAATCCTCATTTAGGGCAACGGCAAAAGCAGGTTCAATAGGAATAAAAAGCAGCACAAAATCGGGGCTTTCTATTTGGTATAAATCTTGGTAATTTTTTTCTCCCAATTGCTCCACATGGCGTTTGATGGAATTGACGTGCTCCTTTAAATAACCGCTTTTTAAAGCATCGTCTTCTTCGTTAATGTATTTTTCATAAGCAGTAAGGGAAACTTTAGAATCAACAATCATCTTTTTTCCGTCAGGTAAATTAATCACCACATCGGGAAAAACGCGCTGTCCGTCACCATTAGTATGCGATTGCTGCACATAATATTCGCGATCTTTTTCCAAACCTGATTTTTCTAAAACGCGTTCCAATACCAGTTCGCCCCAATTTCCCTGCATTTTGCTATCACCTTTTAAGGCTTTGGTCAGGTTGATGGTTTCCTTACTCATTTGCTCGTTCATCTTGCTAAGGCCAATGATTTGTTGGCGTAAAGCTGCATGATAATCAATGCTTTCCTTGTGGGTGTCCTCCACTTTTTTCTCAAAAAGATGAATTTTATCCTGCAAAGGCGTTAGGATGTTTTTCATGTTTTCTTTGTTCTGTTCCGTAAATTTATTCGATTTTTCTTCCAGAATCTTGTTGGCTAGATTTTCGAATTCTTTGGTGAATTTTTCTTGTAGTTTCTCTACTTCGTCCTTTTGTTCTTTGTTGCGTTCCCACAAATTCTCAAAATCGACTTCCTTTTTGGAGAGCTGAATAGCGAGGCTATCTTTTTCATTTCGAATGGCTTCTTTTTCACTGCTGGCAACCAATAGCTGCTTTTCGAAAGCTGTTTTGTCCTTTTCAAGTTGTTCTTTCAGCAAGTTGAATTGTGAAGTTAAGGCAATCCCTTTTTCCTCCAAACTAATTTTTTCGGTTTGGAAACGGGCAGAAAATAGTAGTTTCCCCATAAAAAAACCAAGGGCAAGGGCAACGATAAAAAGAATTAAAAATGGAAATAGATTCGACATAAAAAATACTGTTTTAGTAGAAAGTAAAAGTAAGGAATAATATCAATTGTAGAATTCAAAAGAAGATAATTTCAAAATTGTATTTTTACGCAAAATTATAGCTTTCCCTATGCACCACCATTTCATTATTCACAAACCCTACGGTTATTTGAGCCAGTTCATTTACGAATTAAAGCGCAAAAAGAAATTACTGGGGGAATTGCATGATTTTCCCGCCGGAACCATGGCAATAGGCAGGCTGGACGAAGATTCCGAAGGCTTGCTTTTGCTGACCACCGACGGGAAAATGAGTGAAATAATACGCAGCAGAAAAGTTGATAAAGAATATTACGTTCAGGTGGACGGCATCATTACCCAAGAAGCGATTGAGCGGTTGCAAAACGGAATAGAAATAGGATTTGAAGGCACAAAGTATATCACGAAACCTTGCAAGGCCTTTATTGTAAATGAAATCCCAAATTTTGGACCAAGAGGAAAAAAGATTCGTGATGAACGTCACGGACCCACTTCCTGGGCCTCCATAATTGTTAACGAAGGCAAGTTCCGGCAGGTTCGGAAAATGACCGCTGCTGTGGGATTTCCAACCCTTCGATTGGTTCGCGTTCGCATAGGAAACGTACATCTAAACGATTTAAAAGCTGGAGATGTCCTAGAAGTCCCCAATTTCCCAATAACCTAACAATAAGCACCCAAAAATCAACACCACCCCCAAAATGTTAAACATCGTTTTAGTAGAACCCGAAATCCCAAACAACACTGGAAACATAGGCCGTTTGTGCGTAGGAACCGAAAGTAAATTGCACTTAATTCACCCGTTTGGTTTTGTCATTAACGACAAGAATTTGAAACGTTCCGGATTGGATTATTGGGTACACCTTGATGTCACCGAATACCAAAATGTGGAGGAGTGGACTGCTCAAATACGGGATAAGTCAAGAGTTTTTCTCATGAGCTCTCATGCCAAAACGTCTATTTATGAAGCCAACTTTCAGGATGGCGATTGGTTGGTTTTTGGCAAAGAAAGCGTGGGTTTGAGCGAGGCGGTTCTCCAGTTGTTTCCCAACCATTTAACCATTCCGATGTCTAAATTGATTCGGAGTTTTAACATTGCCAATTCGGTGGCGTTTGTGGTGGGCGAGGCGAAGAGACAGATTTTAATTAATAATGGATAATTGGCAATTGACAATTATCCATTATTCTCTGATGGCGATATTGTTTATTGGGCGATGCTCATGCCAGCAAGGGGAATACCTTTTTCCTTCTATTCCGTCATTTATCTACACAGTCAACTGTTGTAAATTTATATTTTACCCGATCAAAATCTATGGGAGCACCTTTAACAAAATAAGAGGCACCCATAGTGGTTTCTATTTTTCCATTGCCTAAAATGAGTTCGTTTCCTCGCTTTAGAAATGCCATTGGATTTTTGTACGTTGTTTTATTATTCATTCCAGCAATAAACGTGTAGCTAGCAAATAAGGTATCTCCACTAAATTCGCCGTAAATTTTTCCAACCTTGTTCGGCATCTTAAAAACTTTCATCACCATATCACCGCTAATTTTTCCGGTTTTTAAAGTGTTTATTTTTAATTCCACAGTGTCTTTTTCATACAGTGCTTTATAACACTGAACGCTTATCGGCTTTTCAGCCTGGGCTTGAGTGGCTTGATTGTTTTTTGGGCTTTGATTTTTTTTACAGCTTTGGAGTCCAACACAAGCCAAAAGCAAACAAAATAGGCCTAGATTTTTCATAGTAGTACATATTTAGTTAATAAATTGCGGCAATATCCATATCTAATTTACGCATAAATAACGTGCAATGATGCCTATTTTGCATTTAATATTAGTTGAAAATTGTCGCGATAAAACAGTCGTATTGGTAGGGTTCCTTATTCAAAGTGTTCGGTAACGCTCTGCAAAATAGGGGACTCCGTAGCGTGTTACCGAATACTTCACTCTACAGGCACTGATTGCAAATCAGCACTATAGAACCACTTATAGCTGTGACATCTGGGGTTTAATTGTGATTAACTCTGCTCCGTTCGGCTTGCAACCTCGGGTGTAGCTAATCGTGAGGCACCTAATTCTCAGCAACCATTATTTTTGCTAAAGTCACGTTTAAAAAGGATCTTATTATTTCGCGCAATATAGTCGCCCGATAGAATCAAATAGGGATGATTATTCGAATACCCTGCACTGTGGCTTCTTATACTTATTTTGTCGTTAACTTTCAGGCTTTTTAACTGCTCAAATTCCTTAGGAATAAATTGCATCATGTATTCTTCGCCATTAATTTTGACTATAAGCCATTTTGGTCCTGATGATTTCCCCTTTTCGCGCTGAAAAGTAACAGAGGTGACCACAGCCTCCATATTGGTGAACCCCTTTATGTGCTTCTTTATTATATCATAACTGGCATGCACTTTTTTACCTTCAGGAGAAACCTCCCATTCTTTGTACTTTATACCGTCAGGAGAAGCCTCCCATTTTTTCCTTTCATCCAGGTTGGCTTTCTTGTTAGCAATAGACAACGGCTTTGGGTATGGCTTAGTTTCATTTTTAATTTCACGATTAGTAAATACCAGTCCGCTTACCACAACCAGCAGTAAGATCAGCACATAGATGATTTTTTTCATATGTTTCATATCCTTATTAAATTGATACTGCGAATTTACATTGATATTTTTCGGTTTGAGAGATTGGGATTGTAAATAAAAATGTAAACTTTGTAAATAATAAATTGACACTATGCATCTTAGTCGAAATCTCCTCTCCGGAAAACGCAAATTTCTATTTGCATTGCTACTACTCTCATTTATCGGTGTAATCTGTGTGGCTTTCAGCAGTGAGGATAGTGATGACTTTGACTTTGCCAGAAGGGAAGTTTTGCTCCGCAGAATCGGACATGAAATACTGCTACAGTCGGGCGATAGTACATCAAGAGTTCTTCCCATAACAAAGATTGCTGAAAATGAATATCAGATTAGGTTTGAGAATGAGCTTACTTTTCTACCAGACTCCCTAATGAGTATTACCCGGCGTTTTTTGGACAACGCGCCACTCTCAAGTAATTATATTGTTACTGTTCTGAATTGTGATAACTCCAGTATAATCTATGGATATGCTATATCCAAAAATAAAAAAGATGATATTGTAACTTGTAAAGGAAGAAGGCAACCCAAAGCCTGTTATAGGATTAACATTAAATTCAAACCGACAGGAATAACTACAGCAAAAATGGGATATCTTTTGGGCAGCCTGTCATTTTTAGCATTTGTCGGTTTTATTTTTTTGAGAGTTGTTAAACCACGAAAAGCTTTACCTGCCTGTCAACATACTAATAGGTTCGCTTTGGGCTCGGTGTTGTTTGATGCGAAGAATCGGAAACTCATCACAGATGGAAAGACAATAGATCTGACCGGAACGGAAACCCGTGTATTGCTCATTTTCGCATCGTCTCCCAACGAGACCATAGAGCGAAGCCGAATTCAAAAAGAGATATGGGAAGATGAAGGTGTTATAGTGGGACGTAGTCTGGATATGTTCATATCAAAACTTAGAAAAAAACTGGAAATGGATCCGAATATCAAAATTGTTGTTATACGTGGCAAAGGATATAAGCTTGAAATAGCACTTGCTGCGAAGTTGGGAGACTTCGCAGAGCGTTAACGAACACTTCGCAGAGCGGGGTGTAGAGACTTCTCGGAGCGTTACTGAACACTTCGCAGAATGGGCACTGATTGCAAATCAGCGCTAACGAACCGCTTATATATGTGTGACTTCTGGGATTACTAATACATTTCTGGTGCTTTCCATTTTATCTTTTTTTGAATTTCTTCAAAACTAAAGTCTCCAATTTGTAAAATTTCTCCATTATCATTTATATATCCGTGTTTTTTACACACAATCGAGTAGTGGTGACAATCCTCTTCTTTTGCGTGCTTATCCCAAGGGATTTTATCACAACTTTCTCCAATAATTGCTTTGCCTTTATGAAATGAAGTTGCTATTTCAAATTGAGGTTTTATGATAATCTTTCCTTTATAATCGGCAAATCCAATTTTATTATTTTCATCAACAATTCTTATCTTATTCTCAATGATTTCATCAGGCGTAGGTTCTCCAAAACTTGTGTTATAAATTTTAAATAGAATCCTTTCACTACGATCTATTGCAGACCAACCGCTTTCACCCTTTATCATAAAAACAGCAAAATATCTATATCTGTCATCGTTCAATGAAATGACATATTTTGCTGTATCCAATTCTTTTATAGTTTTTCCTTTTTCGTTGACTAAGTAATAAATCGATTTCCAACTTTTTGTTTCCACTTGCTTTATCTTGAACTTTTCTTGACCAAAATTATTGAAGGAAATTAAAAACGTTATTATATAAAAGATGTGTTTCATTTTATGAGATTATTTATAAATTGTCTACAACTCGTATAATACTCACTACAAACTAGCATATCGAATTCCAAATGTACTGAAATAATATTAATTGATTGTAAGAAAACAGGGTCATGTGGGGCACTGGGACTAATCAGGGTTTTACTATCAAAACGTCGTAGCATTTGTCATGGACATTGCTAAAAGCCAATTTGGATAAATCCAACTTCTTTTCTAAAGAGATTTTACCTTTTCAAAACCTGCAGTAACAATTCTTTTTCAGATTCCAGTATTCTTATTTTTCCCTTTAGGGATTCTATTTCCACTATTGCAGCAGTATCTTTCGGGACATCGGTGGTATAATGGCTGGGTAGTTTTGCCGCTATATCTTGGAAGAAATTGTGCTCCAGCCCTACACAAATTTTGAGCATGGTTTCTAAAGGTTTGTTTCTAGTCACCGTGTACCGCAACAAATTCGAGTAGGGCATCCCTATTTTTTTGGCTAATGCCGATTTTGAAATTTTGTTTTTGCTGAAATAATTTCGGAATAATTCTCCGCTGCTAATAGATACTGGATTGCTCATGCTTTTTTTAACAAAAATAGCTTTTTTTAAGTTTACCACTATAAAATATAGGTATCACTTACATAAAATATAGGTATAACCTACATAAAATATAGGCATAACCTACATAAAGTATAGTTATAACCTACGTAAAATATAGGTATAACCTACATAAAGTATAGGTATAACCTACATAAAGTATAGGTATAACCTACATAAAGTATAGGTATCACCTACATAAAGTATAGGAGATCCTATGCAATAGTAAGGAAGGCATAAATGGAATGGGGTATTAGTTAAAATTAAACTTCCCTTTTTCGCTATCAAAAGTGATGTGTTCGTCCTGGAATAAGGTAGCAAAACTTCCTTTCGAAATCAGGTTGCAAGGTTGGTTCTGCTCCACGGTTTGGGGAGTCATGATAATGATTTCGTCGGTCAACTGGATGGCCATATCAATATCATGGGTAGAAAACAGGATGCACTTTCCGGTTTCGTGCGCCAGTTTTTTCAGCAATTTGAATACCGAAACTTTGTGCAACAAATCAAGGTGGGTTGTGGGTTCGTCCAGAATAATTAGGGGAGTGTCTTGTGCCAAAGCCCTTGCAATTAAGACCTTTTGCAGTTGCCCGTCGCTAATTTCATAATGTTTTTTGGTTGCCAAAGAACTGATTTGAGTGAGATGCATCGCCTCGTTGACTTTGGTAATGTCCTGGGGCGTTAGTTTGCCAATCCAGTTCGTGTAGGGTTGTCTGCCAAGGGCAATGAGTTCAAAAACGGTGAGGTTGCTTGGCGGCAATTTTTCGGTAAGTACCAGGCTCATTTGTTGGGCAAGGGCTAAGGGTTCGTATTCCTGTATGTTGGTGTTATTCAAAAAAACGCTTCCCGAAAGTGGTTTTTGGATGCCGGTTAGGGTTCGCAAAAGCGTCGATTTTCCTATACCGTTCGCCCCAATTAAAGCAACGAGTTTTCCTTTTTCTAGGGATATATTTAGATTTTCGGCAATAATGGTGTTCTTGCCTTTGGAATGGTATCCAATGCTGATATTTGAAGTGGAAAGTATTTCTTTGTTATAGGTCATATATAATAAATCAAATTTTTTAAACACATAGAAACATAGATTTTTATTCTTTTGGTAAATTTTTGAAATATTCATTTACTAAAGTTTTCTGTCCTTCTTTGAAAATATTGAAACAATTAAAATTTATTATAATCCCTTTTGGAGCTTTTAAAAGTTTCATATAGGTTTGAAGCTGTGCTTCAATTATAGGGTTTAGTTGCAATACCGATTTTAACTCGACGACCAAACAGTTCTCTACAAATAAATCACATCTAAAATCTACTTCAAGTTCTTTATTTTTATAAATTAAAGGAACTTTCATTTCTGATAAAAAGTTTATTTTTCTAATGGATAATTCTTCCTTTAAGCACTGATGGTAAACACTTTCTAGTAAACCTCTCCCGATGTTTTTATGCACTTCAATTGCAGACCCGATAACCTCGTAAGTCAATTCATCTAAATATTTTTGTGTAATCATTTTAATTTATTGTCATTAATTGTTACTTATTTTTTTAAGACTTATTTCAACGCTTTTCAAATTAGGCTCCAGTGATTTAGATTAGCGCTATGCGGAAAAATAATTTTCTATATTAGTTCTTTCAATTCGTTTTTTTCTATGTTTCTATGTGTTTCAATTTTCACCACACTTTTTCATCATCCCATCATTTTTTGTTTCCGAATCAACAACCAAATCACTATAGGCGCACCAATTATGGATGTAATGGCATTAATAGGCAAAATTAAATCGCTTCCCGGAAAATGGGAGAAGATATCGCAAATCAACATGATGATGGCCCCAAAAAGCAAGGTGCTCCAAAACAATACAGTGTGATTACTGGTTTGAAATGCCAACTTTGCGATATGCGGAACGGCCAGTCCCACAAAGGCTATTGGGCCAGCAAAAGCGGTGATGCTTCCAGCTAAAATGCTTGTGGCAAAAAGAATAATTAATCGGGATTTGGAGTAATTCAAGCCGAGACTTTTGGCATAATTTTCTCCAAGAAGCAAGGCATTCAAAGGTTTTATGCTGAAAAGACTTAAAAGCAATCCTACGAAAACCGAAATGGATAAAATGGATATGGAGGTCCATGATAGATTTCCGATGTTGCCGAGGGACCAAAAAGTGAATTTCTGCAATTGTTCGGCGGTGCTAAAGTAGGTGAGTACCCCTACAATGGCGCTGGTAAAACTGCCGAACATTAACCCCACAATCAGGATGGCCATGGTGTCGCGCAAGCGGTGCGAAACAAATAAAACGGCTAATAAAACCAGAAAACTCCCTAGACAGGAAGCAAGAACAATTCCGTAAGAAGACAATAGGAGCGAGGTGGCAAATTCCGGTAAAAGGCCTGCCCCAAGCACCACAAAGGCAACTCCCAAACTCGATCCCGAACTCAAACCCAAAACATAAGGCCCTGCCAATGGATTCCGGAAAAGCGTTTGCATCAACAAACCACTAATAGACAATCCCATCCCCACGAGAACGGCCGTGATGGCTTTGGGCAAACGATAATTAAGGATAATATACTGCCAGGTTTCTTTGGATAGATTCTCGCCAATCAGGCTTTTGAAAACTTCCTTGATGGGAATGGCAACCGACCCCAAACTGATATTCAATAGGAATAGGAATAGCAATAACAGGGTTAAAACTAGGAATAAAGTGTTATTTCGTTTGGAGTTTTGCATTTATTTTAAGGGCTCAAAGAAAAACAATTTATAGTCAGGTAACAACTCCGGATGCACAATTTTCAAAATGTCCTTCAAAACTAAATCGGGACGGTTGGGCGCTAATTCATAATAAATGACGCCGCCAGTTTTTCCTTTTTTGGAACTGAAGGAGTATACTTTTTTGTTTTTGAAAGCGCTGAATTGCATGTAATGGGCGTTGGCATCGGCCATTTCTTTGAAGGAAGTGAATTGTCCCGGACCAATCCAAAAATCGGCATCCTTTGCTTTTTCCAAAACGGTTTCAAAGGAAAGCGCCAGACTACCGGTTCCGTTTGTTTCTTTCCAAAGATAATCCGCAAAAGCGTCTTTTATAAAATAGCTTCCCCAGGAGTTTCCTTGTGGCATAAACCATTGGTTTTCATAAATGGCTCCGGCAAAAACGGTTGGTTTTGTTTTGGCTTTCAACGCCAGTTCCATTGTTTTTTTATATTCATTTTCGATGGTCGTGAAAATGGAATTTGCTTTTTTGTCCAAACCGTATATGGCTCCAAAAAACTTAATCCATTCGGCTTTTCCCAAAGGGGTTTCCTCGTTCCAGTCACCGTTGAGCATTACTTTTAAACCGCTTTTTTGGAGATTGTCTAGCGCGGGATTGTTGTTGTCAATACCGTAACCAATGATTAAATCGGGTGCGCTGTCTAATAAAACTTCGGTGTTTAAATCTTGGTTGTTGCCCAATTCCCTGATTTTCCCCTGTTCAATTCGGGTTCGGACTTTCTCGGAAGAAATGTATTCCAAATGCGGAAAACCGATGAGTGAATTTTCGACGCCCAGCATTTCCAGGGAAGGAATATGGGTTGTTGAGGTCACTACAATTGTTTGTATCGGCACCGCAATTGTGGTATATTGTTTTAAACTGTCGGGAACAATTCCGTTTTTTTCTTTAAGGATGTAGGTGAAGTTCTGGTTTGCTTTCGGCCAGGGATTGGAAACGTTTACAACCGAAAAGCCTTTGTATTTATAGATAGAAAAACCTTTGGCATAATGAATTTGATTTTCCGAATTTGTTTTTTTTGCCGCAACGGAATTGCTATCATTTTGTTTGCATTCCGTGAGGGAAAGCGCCAATAAGAACAGTGTAAATTTCAGGAAAAATGATTTCATCGGATGGGTTTCAAAAACGCAAAGGTATATGTAATCACATTTAAAAATCAAAAATAATTATTTATTCAAATGATAAAACTATATTTGCACCCGAATTAAGGTTGTGATTTTATTTTTAGAATCACATTAAAAGGGAATTAGGTTCAAAACCTAAGCTGTTCCCGCAACTGTAAGCTATTAAGCTTGTTGTTATCTACAAAAACCACTGTCACGCCTTGCGTGGTGGGAAGGCAAACAACAAGACGCAAGCCAGGAGACCTGCCTTTTTTCTTAACGAATATCGAACTTTCGGGAAAAAAGGTTCAGGAATTATGACTTTAAGAAAACTATTTGTTGGTTGTTTTGTATTTGGTTGCCAATTCATTTCGGCACAAAACGACAGTATCGTACCATTAAGGGAAGTAATCGTGTCCGATGCACAGCTCAAAAACTTCTCCCAAACTCAATCGGTTTCTGTACTTAATGATTCTGTCATCAAGAAAAACCAGTCGTCATTAACCTCATTGCTCAATTACAATTCGGCAATTTATTTCAAGGAAAATGGCTTGGGCATGGTTTCTTCCCCTTCCTTTAGGGGAACAACGGCACAACAAACAGCCGTGATTTGGAACGGAATCAACATCAATTCGCAGCTCAACGGACAAACCGATTTTAATACCATTACGACACGGGATTTTGACAATGTGGCGGTTCGTGCCGGAGGCGGAAGTGCCATTTACGGTAGCGGTGCCATTGGCGGAAGCATTCATCTCAACAACGACATGGTTTTTAGAGAGCAGTTTACAAACGAATTGCTACTTAATTGTGGCAGTTTCCACTTTATTGGAGCCAATTATAAAATTAGGGCTTCTACTGAAAAAGCGAGTACTCAGATTAGTGTTTCGAGAAACTCATCGGATAATGATTATAAATATTTGGACACGAATCGGAAAAACGAGAACGGACAGTTTCAGAACACCAGTATCCATGCGAATTTTGGGTATCAATTAAATCCTGCTACTATTTTGAAATTTTACAGTCAGCTTTTTGAAGGGGAAAGACATTTTTCGGGAACGTTGGCCGCACCGTCAAAAAGTAAATATCGGAATTTGGATACCCGAAATTTGATGGAATGGGATGGGGTGTTTCATTCATTTGTATCCAAATTTAAATTGGCCTTTTTGGGGGAACAGTACACTTATTTTGAAGACAAAGACCAATCCTTTTATACTACGGGACGGGCAGAAACGGTTGTTGTTAAACACGATTTGACGTATAAAGTAAATGCAAAATTGATATTTAATTCTATTGTAGATTTTACTCAAACCAAAGGATTTGGTTCGGATGTGTTGGCGCATAAACGTCAAATTGCATCTGGAATTTTTTTGATGAAGCTCCACGTTTTCAAACAGCTTCAATACGAAATCAGTGTAAGAAAAGAAGACACCCAAAACTATAAAAGTCCTTTTTTATACGCAATTGGGACAAAATACGATGTTACAAAAAATTATAATTTGAAATTGAATTTCTCCAGAAATTTCAGAATTCCAACTTTCAATGATTTGTATTGGAAAGGCAGCGGTAATGCCAGTTTAAATCCGGAAGATGCCTATCAGTTTGAAGTGGGACAAGAAATGGTTTTTAAAAACATTCGAATTTCCGCAACGGGGTTTTACAATAAAATTGAAAATATGATTAGCTGGAAGCCCAACACATCAGGGGTTTGGCGGCCAGAAAACACGAATAAAGTTCATGCCTACGGTATGGAATCTAATTTGAACCTGAATGAAAAAATCGGGAAGCATAACCTCAATTTACAGGCAAATTATGCCTATACCGTTTCTGAAAATCAGGAAACAAAAAAACAGTTGATCTATACTCCATTTCATAAAATGATCACTTCACTGGAGTATTCGTACAATAAAACGGCTATTTATTGTCAGTTTTTGTATAACGGAAAAGTTTTTACCTCTTCGGATAATTTCTATAAACTCCAGGAATACAAAGTTTTCAATATGGGGTTTGATTATGATTTTGGCAAATCAAAAACCTATAAAATAGGCTTTCAGATTTTGAATTTGTTTAACGAAAAATATCAAAGCGTGTCCATGCGCCCTATGCCAGGCATAAATTTTAATATTAATATGAACCTTAAATTATAACAACATGAATTTTAAGAAAGTAATTCTTCTAGCCCTTTTGAGTCCAATTTTTCTCGTTTCTTGTACCAAAGACGAAGATCCTATTATTGAAACTCCGCTTGGAGCTTATGACAATGGAATATTGATTTTGAATCAAGGCGGGTTTAATAAAGGGAATGCATCGATTTCCTATCTATCGAATGATTTTTCGACATTACAAAACAACATTTTTTCTTTGGTGAACCCAACATTAATCTTAGGAGACGTAGCCCAAAATATGGCGATTTATGGCGATTTGGCGTTTATTGTGGCAAATATTTCCAATAAAATTGAAGTGGTAAATCGGTATACGATGGCGCATGTTGCCACAATTACTACGGGTATGAACAATCCCAGATATATTGCTTTTGCAAATGGGAAAGGATATGTGACCAATTGGGGTAATGGAAGTAGTGTTTCGGATGATTTTGTTGCCGTTTTAGATTTGACAAACTACACTGTTTCGGGAACGATTTCAGTTGTTGAGGGGCCAGATAAAATAATTGAAAACAATGGTTACCTGTATGTTGCCCATTCCGGAGGGTTTGGATATGGAAACACGATTTCGGTAATCAATACCATTTCGGATGCAGTAACTTCGACTATAAATGTTGGAGATGTTCCTAATTCTATGGAAATTAATAACGGTTCGTTATATGTTCTTTGTGAAGGAAAATCGTCTTGGTCAGGAGCTGAAACCGCCGGGGAATTGGATAAAGTTGACTTGGGAACAAATACAGTGACCAGCAGTATCAATTTTTCCTTAACCGCCCATCCGTCTAATTTAGACATTGATAATGAAAAGTTGTATTATACTTCGGGTTCTTCAGTTTATTCTATGGGTATTGCCGCTACAACTTTACCCACTTCTGCTTTGCTTACTATTTCCGCTCAAGGGGGTAACACTATTTATAGTTTTGCTGTAAAAAACAATTATATTTATGTAGGAGATGCCGGAGATTTCAGTGCCAACGGAAAAGTCTTTACCTATTTTTCTTCGGGAACTTATGTGCATTCCCATACTGTGGGGGTTATCCCGGCGGGTTTTTGTTTTAACAAATAAGTACAGTGAAATTATTCAAAAAAAGCTTTCTGTAACGGAAAGCTTTTTTTATGCGGTTACTTCAAAAATCCTTCCAGAGCGGAATCAACATACATTTCGCTTTTCAATCGCTTTTCGGGTTGATTACCAATAACATTTTCGAAGACTTTTGCTGGATTTTTTGGTATTCTTCTGCCTCCTCCTGAAATTTTGACAATGGCAGTATTCAATAGAGGTTCATTGCCATCACCAAGAATCCCCATATTGGATACATCTTCTTTTAACAAACTATCGGGTTGTAAACCTGTAATATAATCCCCAAAACCCACTTTGTTAACGATTTTCAAAACTAGAGGTTGCATGGCGTAGTGATGGGATGGGTTTATATCCTTTTTTGTAAATGTTGGAGAATCGTATAAAGTGATGGAACCTACATTTTTTCCGGTGGTTACATCGCCAATTTGCACGACATTAATATAGGGCTTTAATCCATTTATGACCAATTCACTGGCCGATGCCGTGCTTTTTGAAGTAAGAATATAAATTTTGCTTAGATTCAAAGAATTTAGGGCAGCGTTCGTGTTGATCCTATTGGTAAATAAATTAGACAGGCCTCCCGTATTTTTGGAACTAAAATAGGCTTCTGCCTTTGCATTCCACTGTTGTTTGGCAAAAACCTGTCCCGTAAATTGCCCCGTAATCATGCTGGCCAGTCGGGTTGCCGTTGCCACGGAACCGCCGGAATTGTAACGCAAATCCAGAACAAAGTCGGTAATTCCTTGCGATTTTAGTTGGCCAAAGGCATTGTTCAGTTGATTTTCATAGTTGGGGTAAAAGCCGTTGTACATCAAATAACCAATTTTGTGAGTGCCATTTTCTATGACTTTATTGATTAAAACGGGATTTTCAGACAATACGGTTTTTGTTAAGTTGACCGATCGGGAATTCGGAGTAATGTTTCCGTTGTCATAATCGGCCAGATTAAGAGTATAGGCTTCATTTCCTAAAAGAGTATTGATATTGCTTTTATTGAGGGGTTCTCCATTTACCGCATAAAAAATATCGCCTCTGTGAATGTCTTTTTTACTGGCATCAGAATTTGGGATGACATAACGAACCACACCAAATATGGAAGTTGCGGAGGCATCTTTGTAATAGAATCCAGATTCCAAGCCGTCATTTTTTGTGGTTCCGGATAAAATGCCTTCCAATTGCGTATAATCCGAAAAGAGAACACTAAACCGGTCTATTGCCTCACCAACGGGGAATTTACTTTTAGGTTTATTTAACAAGTCTTGAAATAAATCTTCAGGTATTGGGTGTGCATATAAAAAGCCATTCAAATCCTGTTGGTTCCTAAATTGGGTATCTGCCAAATTCGGAACATCGGCTTGCCATAAATAATACAAATTTAGTCCCTTCCATACAAAATCATTCACTTTTAAATCACTTGGAGTTGATGCGTAGTTATAGTCTTCGCAGCCTTGAAAAGTAAAAAAAAGCAGAAATGATAAAAGTATAAATTTGGGAGGTATTCTCATGGTTGTAATTTTTGATATTTAATCAACGTAAAAATACTAACTTTAGTTTTATTTTATCTTCTTTGTAACAAATATATAGATCTTTCGTCTTGATAGTATAACCCAATACAATACACGCCCTTTATGAACCAAAATGAGTTTGTGCTGCTAATCGCTCCATTCAAAGACAAGGTCTTTCGGTTGGCCAAGCGATTACTCATAAGCACGGAGGAAGCTGAAGACGCAACCCAGGAAGTTTTGGTAAAATTATGGAATAAAAATGGCAGTTTGGATGGTTATAATAATGTAGAAGCTTTTGCGATGACGATGACCAAGAATTATTGTTTGGATCAGTTAAAATCAAAAAGAGCGGGAAATCTTAAAACGGTACATACTAATTTTACGGATAAGGAACCCAGTTTAGATAAGAAAGTTGAAGACGATGATAGTTTGAATTGGGTTGAAAAAATAATTA
Organism: Flavobacterium psychrotolerans; assembly: GCF_003097635.1. GTDB lineage: Bacteria > Bacteroidota > Bacteroidia > Flavobacteriales > Flavobacteriaceae > Flavobacterium > Flavobacterium psychrotolerans. The sequence continues at coordinate 41,177 of NZ_QCZI01000007.1, read as the reverse complement.
ACCAACTCCCGGAACAACAGCGATTAATTATTCAGATGCGGGACATTGAGCAATATGAATTTGAAGAAATCGCAAAAATTTTAGAGATGAATGAAACCGCCATTCGGGTGTCCCTTTCAAGAGGGAGGAAAAGGATACGGGAATTTATGTTAAAAACACACAGTTATGGATTGCAATAATATAGAAGAGCTATTAGAAAAATATTTTCAAGGGGGAACCAGTATTGCCGAAGAACAGGAGTTGCGAAAATATTTCTCCTCATCAAATGTTTTGCCTCATTTAGAACAATACAAGCCTTTATTCGGATACTTTTCTCTTGTGAAAAAGGAAGAATTTGAGCGGGAGATTCTGCCGCAAACAAAGAAATACAATCTAGCATGGCTGTCCATTGCAGCTTCGGTTGTTGTTTTGCTGGGAATTGGAACATACGTATATTTGAATAACAACAAAGCAAATCAGAACCAAGATTTAGGAACCTATGATGACCCTGAGGTGGCTTATAGGGAAACACAAAAAGCATTAGCCTTATTATCAAATCATGTTAATGTTGGGATTGAAAGCGTGCAATACGTTCAGGAATATCAGAATTCAAAAAATTTAATTTTTAAACAATAATAAATCAAAAAAAATGCAAAAATTTATAATCACATTAGTACTATTGGTTTCCAATACTTTTTTCGGTCAAACCGCTTTCGATAAATTCGACGGACAGGATGATGTAACATCAATTATAGTGAACAAAAAAATGTTCGAATTGATGAGCAAGGTGAAGATGGATGCAACCGATAAACAGGCGCAACAATATCTGAATTTAATCAAGAAATTGGAAAATCTTAAAGTGTTTACCACAAAAAGTACCCGAGTGGAGAACGAAATGAAAGCTGCCACTGAGAAATATATAAAAACGGCTGGTTTGGATGAACTGATGCGGGTAAATGAAAACGGAAGGAATATAAAAATTCTAGTGAAATCAGGAACAAAAGATTCTCAAGTGAGAGAGTTGCTCATGTTTATTGAAGGTGCAAAAAGTGACGATACCGTTTTAATGTCATTGACGGGTGATTTCGATTTGAATGAAATCTCTATACTAACCGATAAAATGAGAATTCCCGGCGGAGACGATTTGAAAAAAGCAACAAAAAGATAAAAGTAATATGAAACTGATTTTTAACTTTTTGGCAATATGCAGTTTGTGTTTAACAAGTTGCAATTCAAAACCTTCCCTGCAAAAATATTTTGTGGAAAATACCGAAAACAAGAATTTCATCGCACTAGACATCGCGCCAAGCATTTTGAACATTGATAAAACAAAATTATCCGCAGAACAAAATAAAGCATTGCAATCTTTCGATAAAATGAATATTTTGGCTTTTAAATTGAATGGTACCAATAAAGCGCAATTTGAAATTGAACGGGCAAAAGTAGATACCATTTTGAAAGAGGAGAAGTACCAGCAGCTCCTGAAATTTGGTTCGGGTAAAGAAGGCGCTTCCGTAAGTTTTGTGGGTTCCGATGAGCATATTGAAGAATTTGTTCTTTTTGCCAATAAAAAGGAAAACGGATTTGCAGTGATCCGGATTTTGGGGAAAGACATGAATCCCACAAGCATCATGACCATGATGACAATCCTACAAAGTGGCAATATTGATTTGGAGCAGTTGAAACCCTTGCAAGAAATGTTTAAAAAATAGTTTTCAGCCGTTAATTCTAATGAAAAAGCGTCCCGATTATACTATCATTGACGCTTTTTTTATGAAGTATCTACTTTTTGAAATATTTAAAAGGAACCATTAACATCCCGAAACATTCTCCATCTTCTTTTCCTACATGTTTATGATGCATTTTGTGTGCCCTCCTAAGGGCTCTGGAATAGACATTATTTGCATTTCGGAATAATTTAAAGCGTTGGTGAATAAAAACATCATGAACCATAAAATAAGCCAATCCGTAAGCGAAAATCCCTAATCCTAAAGCCAATCCAATTTCTAGAATATTGTTCTGCCAAAGTAAAAAACATCCAATGCTTATTACGGCATAAAAAATAAAAAAAGCATCATTTCTTTCAAACCAGGATTCATGGTCTTTTTTATGATGATCGGCATGCAATGACCACAAAAAACCATGCATAATATATTTATGACTGAACCAAGCCATGAATTCCATGAAGAAAAAAGTAATGAAGAATACCAGAATATGCAACCACATGATTTTTGAATTTAGATAATGTTCAATTTGTATGAGAAATAACATTTGGCAAAAAGTCCGTATTTTTGATAATCGGGCACCCTGATTCGAGTGTTTTTTATTTCGGCCGAAGGCGTATTTTTTAATTTTGAAAGCAGTTTTTTGTAGTACACATAGGCCATATAGACACCAAATTTTGCTTCCAAAGGTAAATTTAGAATTCCTTCATAGCCAGCCTTGAAATCGGCTTCAATTTCTTCGATGATTTTTAATTTTGAAATTTCGTCCAATTTATTCAAATCCGTATTAGGGAAATAGGTTCTGTTCAATCCTTCAAAATCGGCTTTTAAATCCCGAAGGAAATTCACTTTTTGGAAAGCAGATCCTAATCTCATGGCGGAATGTTTCAATTCTTCAAATTGGGCAATATCTCCTTTTACAAAAACTTTCAAACACATTAAACCCACTACATCGGCCGACCCAAAAATATATTCGTTATATTCATCCTGCGTTTTATATTCGGTTTTAAACAAATCCAGTTTCATACTTTTCATGAAAGTGGCAATCAATTCTTTCGGAATATTATTTTTGGTAACTGTATGCTGGAAGGAGTTTAAAATAGGGTTTAGACTAATTTTTTGTTTCAAAGCCAAAGCTAGGTCGTATTCGAAAATATCAAATAACTCTTCTTTATTGTAATCGTGAAAACTATCTACTATTTCATCTGCAAAGCGCACAAAACCGTATATATTATAGATGTCCTGCCGTATGCTTGGTGCTAACATTTTTACTGCCGAGGAAAAAGAAGTGCTGTAGGATTTGGTTACATTCCTACTGCAATCAAAAGAGACTTTATCAAAAATAGATTTCATATATGTAAAATTTATTTGTCAGCGGTCAAATATGGTATCGCCTTTTTATTTATTGGTGTTTGCTTGGGCAAACGGCTTGTTAGTGGCGATTTCATAATTAAATATTTTTTTCTATTAATTCAGCAACTAATTTACCCGAGATCAATGCGGGAGGGACTCCTGGTCCAGGCACAGTTAGTTGCCCGGTGAAATATAAATTTTCAACTTTCTTACTTTTTAGTTTGGGTCTTAAAAATGCAGTTTGCAATAGGGTATTTGCCATTCCGTAGGCATTTCCTTTATAGGAATTATAATTAGAGACAAAATCATTTTTGCAAAATGACTGTTTAAAGATAATATTATTTTTCACGCTTTGTTGCGTCAGTTTTTCAAAACGATCTATTATTTTTTCAAAATAAGCAGTGCGCAATTCTTCAGTATCCACAATTCCTGGTGCCAATGGGATTAGAAAAAAAGCCGATTCCATTCCTTTTGGTGCCGCAGTTTCATCGGTTATTGATGGAAAATTAGCATAAAATAAAGGTTCTTTTGGCCATTTTGGTTTATCGTAAATAGCTGTCGCATGCGCATTGAAATCGACATCAAAAAATAGGGCATGATGCGTAATATTTTTTATTTTTTTGTTGAACCCTACATAGAATAGTAGGGAAGAAGGAGCAAAAACTCTGCTTTCCCAATATTTTTCAGAATAAGCCCGATATTTTTCGTCTAATAAAGTTTCCGTATGATGGTAATCTGCTCCGCTCAAAATCACATCTGCGGGGATAACTTTACCATCAATCGCTATTGCGATTGCCTTGCCTTTTTCTACAATTATTTTTTCAATATTGGAATTTACATGAAAGGTGACACCCAATTCTTTTGCCAATTTTTCTAAGGCTAAAACAACATCAAACATTCCCGTTTTTGGGTGCCAAGTACCCAATCCAAAATCGGCAAAATTCATGAAGCTATAAAATGAAGGCGTATCAGAAGCTTTTGCTCCAAGAAACAAAACCGGAAATTCTAAGATTTGAATTAGGCGTTCATTCTTGAATTTTTTGCGAACGTCTTTACTAATCGTACTAAAGAACTGACCTACTCTCATGGCAGTTTTAGCCGTAATTAATTCTAATGGAGAAACTCCCGGGCGATAAACCAAATCTTTTATGGCAATGTCATAATTGCTTTTGGCTTCAATCATGAACTCTTGAAGGATTTCTCCACTACCTTTTTCGATTTCTTCAAAAGCCACTAAGATATCGGGTAAATTGTCTGCTATGGTTATGAAATCATTGATTCCATAATATACCCTGTAGGCTGGGGATAATTTTATGAGCTCATAATAATCGAAAGTTTTTTTACCAAAATCCGCAAAAAAGCGTTCGAAAACATCGGGCATCCAATACCAGCTTGGTCCCATGTCAAACGTAAATCCGTCTTTTTTTAATTGTCGTGCTCTTCCGCCTATGGTATCATTTTTTTCGTAAACGGTTACTTTATGACCTTTTTTAGCGAGATAGCATGAAGCTGATAGTGAGGAAAAACCAGAACCGATAATTTTTATATCTTTTTTCATATTGTTCAACAAAAGTAATTAAAAGTTAAACAAAAATAAATATTCTTAACTCAAATTTACAGATTATTTACCAGTTGCGTGAGGGATTGGTGTATTATCACGTTAGCAGGTAATTTTGAAGTGTCGATAAATTCTACTAATCTACCTAAAAGCCATAATTCTGAGGTTTCATCCAGAATTTCGGTGTTCATTTTAGCGACATAATCATTCACCAAGTCTTTATTCGGCTCTACAGTCAAATAGGAAACATAAACAATAGATTCGAAATATTTTTTAAGGTCTTTTAAGCTCTCAAGAGGCACACTTTCGCCCAAATAAATGGCTTTATATCCGTGAAAAATGATTTCATAATTAAGGTACATCAATCCCAATTCATGGATTTCATTCGAAGGCAGATAGAGAATGAAAATTTTATCTGTTTTAGTTGGCTCAAGAATTTGTAGTTTCTCCGTGTTTATTAATATTTTCTGTTTAATTAAATAGCTTACAAAATGTTCGTGGGCTGGAGTAATGGTGTCCGTTTGCCACAATAGACCTACTTCATTCATTAATGGAACAAGCACATCGCAGAATATTTCACGAAAGGATTTTTCGGAAAGCAAATTATTGTAAGTGTTTAAAAATAGCCTTTGGTCAAAATTCATCATAGCGATTTTAAACGCATTGATGGCATGGTGTTTAGCGCTTTTATCAGAAATAATTTCCCGAACCAATGAGGGGATTGTTTCTGGAGGGTATTTTGATATTTTTGAAATTTTGTAGCCGTGATTGTGCAACAAAGTAATGTTCAGCAGTTTTTGTAAACTCGCTAAATCGTAGTACCGAATATTAGTTTCGGTTCGCATAGGTTCAAGTATACCGTATCTTTTTTCCCATATTCGAATGGTGTGGGCTTTGATACCCGAAAGATTTTCTAAATCCTTGATGCTAAAAATATTTTTTATATTGTTCATTGCTTTGCTTAAATCTATTAAACAAAAGTAATGTTATTATTTTGTTTGACGATAGGTCCATAAATTATTTGGTAAAATAAGTTTGAATAACTTATGGAGCCCTGTCGATATCTTACATTCATGAGACCTCATTTTTTATTTGACTCAAAAAATTAGTTATATTGAAAAATGCTCTTTCTGGCTGTAATTTAGTTTGGTCTGAGAATTAACAAATTAAATTTAAAAGGGTTCGGAGTTATAAAATAGGATGGATTGTTTTGGACTTAATCCATAAAAATTCGAATGAAGTAAAAATATCATCGAAGTTTTTGTACTATAATATGGGATTATCAGCTATATTTCAATTAAATGACAATCAATATTTATTGTGACCACGGCGGGATTTGAACCCGCACGCCCTTGCGAGCACCAGCCCCTCAAGCTGGCAAGTCTACCGTTTCTCCACGTGGCCTAAAAAAAGCAGAGACGTTGCAATGCAACGCCTCTTTTTTAATTGTGACCTGACTGGGGCTCGAACCCAGGACCCCATCATTAAAAGTGATGTGCTCTACCAACTGAGCTATCAAGTCGGAGCATGAAGATTGTAAATTTGTGACCTGACTGGGGCTCGAACCCAGGACCCCATCATTAAAAGTGATGTGCTCTACCAACTGAGCTATCAAGTCATTATCATTTCTTCAATGCGGGTGCAAATATAAGGCGTTATTATTTATTTTTCAAAGCTATTTTATTTTAAATTTGTCTTTTTTTGCTAATTGTCGTTAATGTCTTAATATTTAAGGTTTTATTATTATGAAGAAAATAATTTTAATAGGGTATATGGGCTCAGGGAAGTCAACAATTGCCAAGTTGCTGTCAAAAAGCATAAATTTTGGTTTCCAAGATCTGGATGAAACCATAGAAAAAGAGCTCAATTTATCTGTTGTAACTATTTTTGAGCAAAAAGGTGAGGTCTATTTTAGAAAATTGGAACATGAGGTTTTAAAAAAAATAGTCCAGTCCGATGATAATATGATTTTGAGTTTGGGAGGAGGAACGCCATGTTTTACCAACAATCAAGAACTATTGTATGGGGAAGGCATCACTACAATCTATCTTAAGGCATCCGTAGATAAATTATATGAAAGGTTACGTAATCAAAAAATAAATAGGCCTTTAATTGCCAATAAAAATGAGGGTGAGATGAAAGAGTTTATTGCCAAACATCTTTTTGAGAGAAGCTTTTATTATAATAAGGCTAAATATACCATCTTGACAGATAATAAATCTCCACAGGAAACGGTTTCGGAAATAAAAGCAATTTTAGTTTAGATAAGCATGACTTGATTCTTTTCCGAATACGACCTGAACGTGCTCCTGTAAGGAAGTGCTTAGTGAAATACCTTTAAAATCGGCTTTCACGGGGTATTTTTTATGATTTCTGTCTACCAACACGGCGGTTTTAAATTTCTTTAAAGGCACTTCAAGAAAATGTTTAACGCCATAGACTAGAGTTGTTCCCGAATTTAAAACATCATCTACAAGAACGAGACCTTTGTTTTCATAATCTTCTTTTGATATTGAAGTGGTGATAGTTGAATTCGGATTTGTTTTGTTGATATAAACTTCACAGAGTGTAACTTTTATACCCGAAATTGCCGTCAAAGCCTGAGCGATTTTTTCGGCAAAAATATAACCATTTTTTGCAATTCCTGCAATAACAATCACATCTTCGTCAACAAAGGTTTCGAAGATTTGATAGGCTATTCTTTTTATTTTGTGTTCTATCTCCACATTGTTAAGGATGATATTCTGTGCCATTTTTTTAATTTTTTAATAAAGGGAAAAATTGTTCTACAGGAAGGTTAATGGTCTATTTCATTTTCAGTTCCAAAATCATCTAAGTCTCTACGGTCTTTTTTGGTGGGTCTCCCATCACCCGTTTTTCTGTAATGTTCTTTGGCCAACTTCAGTAATTCTAAATGCTGATAGGCTTCTGCTGAGGTTTCGTTTTTTCTGTAAATATCTACCAATTTTGCACCAACACGGCTTTCGGGAATATCTAAAACCGTTATTATTTGCGTGATTTGATCTTTCCTAAAAGTGATTTTGTCTGTGGCAAAAACCTCTTTTGAAGGCTTTGCAATTTGGCCGTTTACAGTTATGTGATTTTTTTTGCAAGCCTCGGTAACCATATTTCGGGTCTTATAATATCGTACACACCATAAAAATTTATCAACTCTCATATTTTTCCAAAATCGACGTTAAATAGTTTACAAAAATGAATCAAAATTGTATCTTGCACTCCTAAAAAAATTCTCAATAATGAACAAATTTAAGCTTTATTTCCTTCTAATTTCTGTCACGTTTGTATTATTTTCATGCAATAAATCCGATACCGTTGCATCTGTGCCATTGAGGGAATATGGAGTTCAAAATTCAACAGATAAAGAGACAATCGAAAATTATCTCAGAACCTATTATATAGAGAGCGTCATGAATCATCCAGGATTTACTGATGATCAAGATGTAAAATTAACTAAGATTCCCGTAAATGGGAGTCAGCCGTCCATTATGTCTTTATTGGATAGCCCCACATTTCCTAAACTTTCAATTAAAAAAGTAAGGCTTCACGATATTGATTATGAAGTATATTATTTGAAATTTCGAGCTGATAATGACGTAGACGGAAAATCGCCTTGCCGCGTAGATGAGGTTTTGGCTGCATACAGCGGCTCCTATCTAACCAATAAGTCTACAACTACCAATAGTATAACTGTTACAGATATTACATCTACTGTTTTTGAAACGGTACTTTACCCGCAACAACGATTAGCATTGGACAGAACGATTAGGGGTTGGGCTGAAATTTTCCCTTTGTTTAAGACAGGTAGTTTTGATGCTACACCAAGCCCAGATCCAGCGTCGTACCTTAATTTTGGCGCAGGAGTAATGTTTTTACCCTCGGGGCTGGCATATTATAATGTTACTACTTCTACGATACCCGCTTACTCATCTCTAGTTTTCTCGTTTAAATTATATGATATGAAACGAGCGGATCAAGATGGAGATGGTATTCTTTCAGTCGACGAAGACTTAAACGGTGATGGTGATTTTACCAATGACGATACTGATGGTGATGGGGTGCAAAATTATTTGGATATTGACGATGATGGGGACGGTTATTTGACCAAAAATGAAATCAAGATTAATGGCGTGTTGCCTACAAGTTATGATTTAATTCAGGATTGTAGCGGGACAACAAATGGAATTAAAAAACATTTAAACAAAACGTGTCATTAATGTAATTGGAATATCTTTCAAATAGAAATCCCGACTTGTTCCTAAAAACGAGTCGGGATTTTTTATATTTTCCTCACCCCAACCCTCTCTCAAAAGGAGAGGAAGAGATTGGATTTGTTATTATTTTCTTTTGATTACTCTTTCAACTGCTTCAACAATCGCCTGGTTGTTCAGTTTGTATTTTTCCATTAGTTGCTCTGGAGTTCCGCTTTCTCCAAAACTATCCTGAACAGCAACAAATTCTTGTGGAGATGGGGTGTTTAATGCCAAAACTCTAGAAACGCTTTCTCCTAAACCACCAAGAATGTTATGCTCTTCGGCAGTAACAATACATTTTGTTTTAGCTAATGATTTTAAAATAGCTGCTTCATCTAAAGGTTTAATGGTGTGAATATTGATTACTTCTGCAGAAATTCCTTTGGATTCCAAAGCTTCAGCGGCGATTAAAGCTTCCCAAACCAAATGTCCTGTTGCAACAATTGTTACGTCAGTACCTTCGTTTAGAAGGATGGCTTTCCCAATTTCGAAAACTTCATCAGAAGGCATAAAGTTAGGGACAACTGGTCGTCCAAAACGTAAATAAACAGGTCCATGATGGTCCGCAATGGCCAATGTAGCCGCTTTGGTCTGATTGTAATCGCAGGTATTGATTACCGTCATTCCTGGCAACATTTTCATCAATCCGATATCTTCTAAGATTTGATGTGTAGCGCCATCTTCTCCTAATGTTAACCCAGCGTGTGAAGCGCAAATTTTTACGTTTTTATCAGAATAGGCAACCGATTGACGAATTTGGTCATAAACTCTTCCTGTAGAAAAGTTAGCAAAAGTTCCCGTAAAAGGAATTTTTCCACCAATGGTCAATCCTGCTGCAATCCCAATCATATTTGCCTCTGCAATTCCGATTTGGAAAAAGCGCTCGGGGTGATTTTTCTTAAAATCGTCAAATTTTAAAGAGCCAATTAAGTCGGCACATAACGCTACCACATTTTCGTTTTTTTGACCCAATTCAGTCATTCCTGCTCCGAAGCCTGAACGTGTATCTTTACTTCCTGTATTTGTATATTTTTTCATTTTTTCCTCCCCCAACCCCTCCGAATGAGGGGAGTTCCTATTGGGGTAAATAGGTTTTTATATTTTATTTATCAATTTTGTAGCTGTTCCTTCCCGCCGAGGCGGTAGGTAAGGAGGGGATTAATAGTCGCTTTCTCCTTCAGTATAATTTTGACCTAAAGCATTTTCTAACTGAGCATCATTAGGTGCTTTACCATGCCAAGCATGACTGAACATCATGAAGTCAACCCCATTACCCATTTCGGTATGTAACAGCACACAAACCGGTTTTCCTTTTCCAGTTCTTGATTTTGCTTCGGTCATTCCAGCAATAATGGCTTCTAAGTTATTTCCTTCTTTAATTTCCAAAACATCCCAATCAAAAGCTTCAAATTTAGCACGGATACTTCCCATACATAAAACCTCGTCCGTTGTTCCGTCAATTTGTTTTCCGTTAAGGTCGACTGTAGCAATAAGATTGTCTACTTTTTTTGCGGAAGCATACATAATGGCTTCCCAATTCTGACCTTCTTGCAACTCGCCATCACCGTGAAGTGTATAGATGATGTGATTGTCTCCATTTAATTTTTTTGCCTGGGCAGCTCCAATTGCCACAGATAATCCTTGACCCAATGATCCAGAGGCTATTCTCACACCTGGCAAACCATCATGTGTGGTTGGGTGCCCTTGTAATCGTGTATTGATAAGACGAAAAGTCGCTAATTCCGAAACGGGAAAATAGCCACTTCTTGCTAAAACGCTGTAAAAAACGGGTGAAATGTGACCGTTTGAAAGGAAGAAAAGATCTTCACCAACTCCATTCATATCAAAACCTTCTTTGCGATCCATAAGGTTTTGGTAAAGTGCTACCAAGAATTCAGTACATCCAAGAGAACCACCTGGGTGACCTGAATTTACTGCGTGAACCATGCGAAGAATGTCTCTTCTGACTTGAATTGTTAAGTCATTTAATTGTTGTATGTTAGGCTTCATTTTGTAAGTTAAAGTTAAACTGTGGCAAAAGTAATTTTTATTTTGCTTATGACAAATGATTTTAGGAATAGTTATTAAGGAATTTATAGAGATTACTAAAATCGTATACTATATTTTAAATAATCACCATATTATTTGACAATCTTGTTTATTTTTAATATTTTATTTGCTGACACTAATGAGTAGAACTACAATAACAAAAAAAGCCTGCAAGAAGCAGGCCTAATTATTTAGAGTAAAAAACCGTAACCAAAATCCTTACTGTATACCCACAGCGGCATTAGCATTAACGGCCGACATAGCGATTCCAGTCAAGGCGGCATCTGATTTTTTTTGTTCATCAAGTGTCATGGCCAATAAATTAGCAGCTTTATTTTCTCCCAATGTTTTTGCGAAGGCGTGTAAAGTGCCATAGGTTGCAATTTCATAGTGTTTTACTTTTTGTCCTGCGGCAATAATTCCAGCATCTCGTACCGCGCCTTTCACGGTTTCTTGCATGATTCCTTCGCTTTCTTTCAACAATCCTTCCATTGCTTCACATTTTTTGTCACTGGGTTTTAGCCCTGCTGCATTAAAGACCTGTTCTAAACGGGAAACTTGTGCTTCCGCTTCATTTAGATGACTTTTTAAGGCGTTGACCAATTCTGGCGAAGTGGCATTTTTAACCATTTTTGGTAACGTTCTAGTCAACACTTTTTCGGCATTGTAAATGTCTTTTAAACCAACTTCAAATAGACCTCTCAAATTTTGTGCTTCACTTGATTTAGCTTTCCCAGCTTCTTGTTTTTTAATTGTGGTTTCCATAATGATTGTTTTTAAATATTAATTTAAGGAGTTTTAGAAAGGAGTTTTATATTTAACAAACTCATTTCCTGCTTTTTAAACAACATAAAATTAAATATATTATTCTATAAACGATTGTTAATTAACTAATTGTATATAGGAATAATATGATTTAGACAAAAAAAATGTCAAGCCAAAATAATAATAGAATCTATTTTCAAAAATGCTATCCGCTTCTTATTAAAATGCCAATTCCTAAATTTTTGTAGGGATAAAGTTGTCCTTTGAAAAAAGATTGTGACTTGAAATCCAAATCAAAATTGGGAGTCATATCCCATGTTAAAGGGGGTCATAATCATCGTATTTTTCTCTGGAGAACATATAAACGAGAAGTGAAAAGAGATGATAAGAGAAATGGTTTCCATAAATGCAGCACGAAAATTTTATAGAAATAAAGTATAATTATTTTTAGTTTTTATCTTTAAACAGTCTTGTTAAATAAAATACTAAATCGCAATTCCTAAATCTTAAATAAATTATCTTTGCCGACTGAAAAATGATTTTATGAAATTTGATTTACTGCAAAAAGATCCCCATACGAAAGCTAGAGCTGGAAGTATTACCACTGATCATGGTGTGATTGAAACTCCAATTTTTATGCCGGTGGGTACCGTAGCTTCTGTAAAAGGGGTGCACCAACGGGAATTGAAAGAAGAAATAAACCCCGATATTATTTTAGGAAACACCTATCATTTATACCTGCGTCCGCAAACCCAAATCTTGGAAAAAGCGGGCGGGTTGCACAAATTCATGAATTGGGACCGAAATATTTTAACTGATTCTGGCGGGTATCAAGTGTATTCGCTTTCTGCAAATCGGAAAATTAAGGAAGAAGGCGTAAAATTCAAATCGCATATTGATGGTTCTTATCATTTTTTTACACCCGAAAACGTAATGGAAATTCAGCGTACCATTGGGGCTGACATCATTATGGCCTTTGATGAATGCACTCCTTATCCTTGTGATTTTAGGTATGCGCAGCGGTCTATGCACATGACACATCGTTGGTTAACCCGTTGCATTAATCACTTAGAAAAAGTGCCAACAAAATATGGTTATGATCAAACTTTTTTCCCTATTGTTCAAGGAAGCACTTACAAGGATTTGAGGATACAATCGGCAGAATACATAGCAAATTCGAGGCAACAGGGTAACGCCATTGGTGGACTTTCAGTGGGAGAACCCGCCGAAGAAATGTACGCCATGACTGAGGTGGTTTGTGATATTCTGCCGGAGGATAGACCACGATATTTAATGGGTGTGGGAACTCCTATAAATATACTCGAAAATATTGCTCTAGGAGTAGATATGTTCGATTGTGTAATGCCAACACGTAACGCCAGAAACGGAATGTTGTTTACCGCAAACGGAACCATCAACATCAAAAACAAAAAATGGGAAGACGATTTTTCTCCTTTGGATGAAATGGGATTAACCTTTGTGGATACCGAGTATACGAAGGCCTATTTGCGGCATTTGTTTGCTGCCAATGAATATTTAGGAAAACAAATTGCTACGATTCATAATCTTGGATTTTATATGTGGTTGGTTCGTGAAGCCAGAAAGCATATCTTAGCGGGAGATTTTAGAGTTTGGAAGGAAATGATGGTGAAACAAATGAGCCAGAGATTGTAAAAAAAAGGTTAGAAAGTTTATGAGTTTAGGAAAGTTTAGCGCAGATGAAAGTTATTAGCTGAAAATCTATATACTAAAACCCAATACCTAAAACTCAACACCCAAAACAATATGCTAAAAATAATAGATAAATACATTCTTAAAAGATACTTAACCACTTTTTCGGTTATGTTGTTGATGTTTATTCCTATAGGAATTGTAATAGACGTTTCTGAAAAGGTCAATAAAATGATCGAGAACAAGGTTCCTTTTAAAGAGATTGCCAATTATTATTTTTATTTTATTATCCATTTTGCCAACTTTCTTTTTCCTATTTTTCTATTTCTTTCCATCATTTGGTTTACCTCTAAATTAGCAAATAAAACTGAGATTATTGCGATTTTGAGTTCTGGAATTTCTTTTACTCGTTTTTTGAGACCCTATATTGTGGGAGCAACAATTGTTTCCTTTGGCGCCTTAATCATGGGTTTTTTCCTAGCTCCAAAAGCCAATGAAGTGTATAATGATTTTAGATACACCTATCTTATTGGCGGAGGTCAAGAGGAAATGCGCCAAAGTTCAGATGTGTTCAGACAAATTAATGACGATGAATTTATTTATGTCAGTAATTTTAATATGATATCAAAAACAGCCTTCAATTTTTCATTGGAGAAATTTAAAGGCGATCAACTTGAATACAAAATTACTGCCAACAGAATTAAATGGAACCCAATAAGTAAAGATTATTCGATGTTTGGGTACACTAAAAGAACGGTTGGTCAATTGGGGGATGTTATAGAAAAATCAGATAAAAAAAATGCAAAGTTCAAATTTGATTTAGATGATTTGACCCCCACAGTATATGTTGCAGAAACGCTAAGTTATGGAGATTTGATTCATTTTATTGAAAGAGAAAAGCGAAGAGGAAATGCGAACATTAACGTTTATCTAACGGTTTTGTATAAAAAATACAGCGTTCCGGTTTCGGCATTTATTTTAACCATTATAGCTGTTGCTGTTTCCTCCATGAAACGTCGTGGAGGGATGGGAGTGAATTTAGCTATTGGGATTCTATTGGCTTTTGCCTATGTGTTTTTCGATAAAATTTTTGGTGTAATGGCTGAGAAATCAACGATTCCTCCCATCTTTGCCGTTTGGATTCCAAATATAGTTTTCGGTATTTTGGCCATCTTTCTTTTGCGAAATGCCAAACGATAAATTAAAGAGTTATCTGCATCTCCACTTCATCGTGTTTGTTTGGGGATTTACTGCGGTTTTAGGCGCTTTAATTTCACTTGATGCCTTGCCTTTGGTTTGGTACAGAATGTCAATCGCCTCCGTATTTATTGTTTTATATATTTGGTTCCAAAAAGGATCGTATAAAGTTCCTACACGAGCTGTTTTGGGATTTCTTTTTGCCGGATTAATCATTACGTTGCATTGGCTCTCTTTCTTCAAGGCTATTAAAGTATCTAACGTTTCCGTGACTTTGGCTTGTCTTTCAACAGGAGCTTTTTTTACTTCTTTGCTAGAGCCTTTATTGCACGGCAGAAAAATCATTTTGTATGAAGTTTTTTTCGGAATAATGGTAATTGTTGGGCTGGGGATTATCTTTGAGGTAGAAAGCCATTACATTGAAGGTATTTTCTTTGCACTAATTGCTGCGTTTCTTTCGGCCTTATTTTCGGTTGTAAATAGCAAATATGCCAAAGTGTATAGTCCGTCTATTATTTCTTTTTATGAAATTTTTGGAGGTGTGCTTTTTCTCTCCATTTATTTGATTTTCACCAATGGTTTTGATTCCAAATTTTTTGAAATCACGATGGCTGACTGGATGTATCTTACTGTTTTAAGTTCTATTTGCACTGCGTATGCTTTCATTGCATCAGTAAAAGTCATGAAATTCTTAAGCCCATATACCGTTATGCTTACAGTCAATTTAGAGCCTATTTACGGTATTATACTTGCGGTATTAGTCTTTCACGAGAAAGAAAAAATGAGTGCAGGATTCTATATTGGTGCTCTCATTATACTTTCCACGGTTATCTTGAACGGAATTGTAAAATACTATAAGAGGTAATCCTTTAAAAAATAGAGATTTCCAATTTTATCATCACCCCAAAAGACATTTTGACAAAAATGTTTACAACTATAATTAAAATATTTCTTTCGTTGACAATATTAAATTTTATCTTTGTTCTCCTAAATAAAATAAAACATCACATATAATATGGAATATTTAGATTTTGAACTTCCGATAAAAGAATTG
The DNA here is from genome assembly GCF_003097635.1 of Flavobacterium psychrotolerans. Classification (GTDB taxonomy): domain Bacteria; phylum Bacteroidota; class Bacteroidia; order Flavobacteriales; family Flavobacteriaceae; genus Flavobacterium; species Flavobacterium psychrotolerans. The sequence goes on along the minus strand of NZ_QCZI01000007.1, from coordinate 25,556 downwards.
GAAGACCAGTTAGACAAATGTCAAATAATTGGTTTGGAATCCAATGTGGATGTAACAAACACCTGCAAACAAATCGAGAAAAAACTTGAAGAGACCAAGATAAAAATATACAAAAATCTTACCGCATGGCAGAGGGTTCAGTTGTCCCGACATCCAAATAGACCATATACTTTAGAACACATAACGAATTTAACCAAAGGAACTTTTTTAGAACTTTTTGGGGATAGAGGTTTTAAAGATGACAAGGCGATGATTGGAGGATTAGGGAAAATTGAAGGTCAGTCCTTTATGCTTATTGGCCAACAAAAAGGAATAAACACTAAAATGCGTCAGTTTCGTAATTTTGGTATGGCAAATCCGGAAGGATATAGGAAAGCACTGCGTTTAATGAAAATGGCAGAAAAATTTGGAATTCCTGTAGTAACTTTAATCGATACACCAGGAGCTTATCCCGGATTAGAAGCGGAAGAACGTGGACAAGGAGAAGCGATTGCGAGAAATATTTTTGAAATGATTCGTCTTAAAACGCCAATAATATCCGTTATAGTGGGAGAAGGTGCTTCGGGTGGTGCATTAGGAATTGGTGTTGGAGATCGCGTATTGATGATGGAAAACACTTGGTATTCTGTGATTTCTCCTGAATCCTGCTCTTCCATTTTATGGAAAAGTTGGGAATATAAAGAACAAGCCGCGGAAGCTTTAAAACTGACTTCTGCCGACATGAAAAAACAAAAGTTAGTTGACGATATCATACCAGAACCTCTTGGCGGAGCGCATTATGATAAGGCGACTGCTTTCAAGACGGTGGAACAATATATTATGAAAGCATTCTACGAATTGAAAGATTTATCAACAGACGAATTAGTTGCCCAAAGGATGGATAAATACTGTAAAATGGGCGAGTATAAAGGGTAAATTCTTACAGAATTATTCTAAATCCGAAGCCCAATGGTTTCGGATTTTTTTTTGGTTATAAACAAAAAATAAGGATTTATCAACATCCATTTCTAACAACTCTAACTTCATTTTTTTTATTTTATTGTTACATTCGCATCATGGAAAATTTCAAAAACATAAACCCGATTAAAGTGGCTAAAACCACAATTATCAATTTAGAGAAAGGCAAGTTACCTCCGCAAGCGCTAGATCTTGAGGAAGCGGTTCTTGGTGCCATGATGATTGATAAAAAAGGAGTTGATGATGTAATAGATATTCTTCAAGCAGATGCTTTTTATAAAGAAGCACACAAACATATTTTTGAGGCCATTGTCCAGTTATTCACAGACACACAGCCAATTGACTTATTAACAGTTTCAGCTCAATTAAAAAAGAATGCAAAGTTAGACTTGGCCGGTGGCGATTTTTACCTTATTCAACTTACCCAAAAGATAGCTTCCTCAGCGCATATTGAATTTCACTCCCGAATTATTTTACAGAAATACATTCAGCGTAGTTTAATTCGGATTTCATCTGAAATTATAGAAGAATCCTATGATGAAACCACCGACGTTTTTGACTTATTAGACAAGGCCGAATCGAAACTATATGAAGTTACCCAAGGAAACATCAAGCGAAGTTCTGAAACTGCCCAAAGTTTGGTCATTCAAGCAAAGAAACGAATTGAAGAAATAGCCGGTAAAGAAGGTTTAAGCGGAATCGCAACGGGTTTCGATAAGTTAGACAAGTTAACTTCTGGTTGGCAACCAAGTGATTTAATAATCATTGCAGCCCGTCCGGGTATGGGTAAGACTGCATTTGTGCTTTCTATGGCAAGAAATATTGCAATCGATTTTGGTCATCCTGTCGCTTTGTTCTCATTAGAGATGTCTTCAGTTCAATTAATCACGCGTTTGATTTCTTCGGAGACTGGCTTGTCTTCTGAGAAATTAAGAACCGGAAAATTAGAAAAACACGAATGGGAGCAGTTGAGTATCAAAGTCAAAAATTTGGAAAAAGCCCCACTTTTTATTGATGATTCTCCATCGCTTTCCATATTTGATTTAAGAGCTAAATCCAGACGTTTGGCCTCACAACATGGCATTAAATTAATCATTGTCGATTATCTTCAATTGATGACTGCTGGAGGAAACGGAAAAAATGGAGGGAATAGAGAGCAAGAGATTTCTACAATTTCAAGAAACTTAAAAGCTTTAGCCAAAGAATTAGGTGTACCAGTTATTGCCCTGTCACAATTGTCACGTGCTGTGGAAACCCGAGGATCGAGTAAAAGACCATTGCTTTCTGACCTTAGGGAATCGGGAGCGATTGAGCAAGATGCCGATATCGTGTCCTTTATTTACAGACCCGAATATTATAAAATTGATGAATGGGATGATGATGAACAATCACCTACTGCAGGGCAGGCGGAGTTTATCATTGCAAAACATAGAAATGGTTCACTAGAAAATATCCGATTAAAGTTCATTGGGAATCTAGGTAAATTCGACAATCTTGATGATTACAATGGCAGTTATGATGATTTACCTTCAAAAATGAATCATGATGAAAACCCTTTTAACACAAAAACGCTTCCTTCAGCACATGAAGCTTTTGGAAGCAATTTGAATAATAATGAAGAGGACGACAGTGATGTTCCATTTTAAACCAAAAGTAAATCGTTAATTTATTATTTCCTTTTTTTCTAACGGAGGCACAAGAGCCTTGTCAATTTCTCTTTCTATTTGTTCAACATAAACCGCAAACTCAGCTGGTTCAATTTTACGTCCGACGTAATTGGCGTAAACTCTTGTGAATTCTACTCCAAAATAAACAATGACCGCGGAATAATAAATCCATACTAAAACAATGATTAGTGATCCGGCTGCACCATAGGCCGAGGCGGTAACCGCAGTTTCAATATAAAGACCAATTAAAAACCGTCCCACCATAAAGAGACAGGCGGTAAAAAAAGCGCCTATTTGAACGTCTTTCCATGCAATTTTAACATCAGGCAATACTTTGAAAATAATACCGAAAAGTACAGTAATCACTCCAAAACTGATGACTATATTCAGGATGTTAAATATAATGATGGTAACATTTGGAAAATAACCTTTCAATAAATTATTCATGGCTAAAAGAGCAATGTTGACAACCAATGAAACAATCAGTAAGAACCCGAGCCCTCCAATAAGCCATAACGATAGGAGTCTATTTTTTAGAACTTTTAGCCAGCCCCTTTTTGGTTTTACCTTTACTCTCCAGATCATATTTATTGAATCCTGTATTTCTCCAAAAACACTGGTGGCTCCTATAATAAGCGTAATAATCCCAACAACCACGGCAGTTGTCGTTTTACCGGATAGTTCCATATTTTTAACCATTTCCTGAATTTGAACCGCAACTGCATTTCCGAAAACTCCATTTATCTCTGAAAACAATTGGCCTTGGATTGCATCTCTACCCAGAAAAAAACCCGCAAGAGAAATCAGTAAAAGTAGTAGCGGCGCTAAGGAAAAAAGGGTGTAGTATGAAAGAGAGGCACTTAATTTTAAACATTTATCGTCTATAAATCCATTGAATGTGTCATTAAGTATTTTAAGGTCTGTTTTAAAAGCTTTCAGGGTGAAGTATTTCTTCATAATATGCATTTTTCTTATATGCAATATTAATGCATTGAGTTTGATAATTTGTTATATAATTTTGGGTAAATAATATTAGTTATTTTAAGTTATCTTTGAAATAAAAATTAAAAAATGCCTTTCAAGAAATTAGTATATATCGGATTAATACTTGTTTGCTTTTCTGTAAAAGCTTCTTTTATTTTGCTTCCGATGGACGAAACTACCCAGAAAAATCATCTTAAAGCCTATGGTATTACGTATTGGTGCTTAGATAGGCAATACAAGGCGAGTTGGCTATTAAATTATCGCGGGGGCTCTTTTTTATTGCCAGATGCTCCTGAAATTAGAAAAGAATGTCAAATTCGAGGGGTGAGTTTTGAAATCTTAACTGATGGGGAGGAAGAGACCATTTTGCAGGAAATTTCAAGTCCATCACAAAATATGGATGCGGTGGTATTAGAAAAAGCCCCAAAAATTGCCGTTTATACCCCAAAGGGGAAACAGCCCTGGGATGATGCGGTCACGATGGTTTTGACTTATGCAGAGATTCCGTTTACGCCTATTTACGATGAAGAAGTTTTAAGTGATCAGTTGTTATTATTTGATTGGTTGCATTTACATCACGAGGATTTTACTGGGCAATATGGTAAATTTTATGGAATTTATAGAAATGCACCTTGGTATATCGAACAGAAAAAAGGAGCCGAAGCTTTAGCTACTAAATTAGGCTATAACAAAGTTTCAGAGGAGAAATTGGCCGTAGCAAAAAAAATTAGGGATTTCGTTATTGGTGGCGGTTTCATGTTTGCGATGTGTTCTGCAACAGATAGTTTTGACATTGCATTGGCAGCTGAAGGGGTTGATATTTGTGAACCCATGTTTGATGGTGATGCGAGTGAAGGGAACTACCAATCTAGAATAGATTATACCAAAACCTTTGCTTTTAAAAATTTCATTCTTGACAGAAAACCGGAGCATTATGAATTTTCGGATATTGATATGACTGAAAAAAGGAGAATTCCAATGGAGAAAGATTACTTTACTTTAATGGATTTTTCTGCTAAATGGGATCCAATCCCGAGTATGTTGTGTCAAAATCATACTCAATTGGTGAAGGGCTTTATGGGGCAAACCACATCTTTTGAAACGGAATTAATTAAATCGAATGTGTTGGTAATGGGTACTTGTGAGTTAAATGGCGAATCACGTTACATTCATGGTGAAAAAGGCAAAGGCATGTTTACCTTTTTTGGAGGTCATGATCCGGAGGATTACCAGCATAGAGTAGGTGATGAGCCCACGGTTTTAGACTTGCATCCCAATTCTCCCGGATTCCGATTGATTTTGAACAATGTTTTGTTTCCAGCCGCTAAAAAGAAAAAACAGAAAACTTAAAAAAAAACGAAAATGAATTTCAGTTTTTTTATGACCTAAACGAAGTTATTCAATCGTTAGTTTACTTATTATTTTCCATCACATAGTTTAATACCTTGGTCATTAAATGCACTCGATCTTTACCAGTAACATTGTGTTTGTGCATGGGATATGGAAAAAAATCTACTTGTTTTCCTGCTTCAATAAATTTTTTGACAAGAGAAAAATTGTTTTGCATTACGACAACATCATCACTTGTTCCGTGAATTAAGAGTAGTTTTCCTTTTAAATCTTTTGCATAGTTTAATGTACTGGCTTCCTCAAACCCTTTTAGATTTTCGTCAGGTGTATCCATGTAGCGTTCTCCATACATGATTTCATAGTACTTCCAGTCGGTCACAGGTCCGCCGGCAACACCTACTTTAAATACATCGGGTCTGCGCAATAGCATAGAGGTTGTCATGAATCCTCCAAAACTCCAACCGTGAACTGCAAGGCGATTGCCATCAACATAAGGCAATGATTTTAAATAGGCTACTCCTCTCATTTGATCGTCAATTTCGTTTACGCCAAGCCTTCCGTGAATTACACTTTCAAAGGCAAATCCCCGATTATCGGAACCTCGATTGTCTACCGTGAAAACCAAATAACCTTGTTCTGCCAACCAATACATCCAAAGATTTGCTCCGTCCAAATAGGAGTTCGTAATCATTTGTGCATGAGGTCCTCCATATACATAGACTAAAACGGGGTATTTTTGGGTAGAATCGAAATTACTGGGTTTAATTAAACGCGTGTATAAATCGGTGACACCGTCAGCGGCTTTAATGGTTTTTATTTCAGATGTTCCCATTTCATAACCGTCGTATTTGTTTTTGCTTACCAATAATGGAGTTGCTTTTAAATTGTTATTGTACAATACCGATTTTGATGGCGTGGAATGATTTGAAAATTCATCAAAAAACCAATCTCCATCTGCAGAAACTGTTACATTGTGAATCCCAGCATCTTTAGTAAGTAAAGTTTGTTTGCCTTTTAAAGTTACTTTGTAGGCCAACATATTCATTGGGTTTTCTCCGGTAGCAGAAAAGTAAATTTCGGTTCCGAGTAGATTACTTCCCAAAATTTCTTTTGCAGGGAATTTATTGGACGTCAATTGTTTGATTAATTTTCCTTCAATAGAATAATGGTACAAGTTATTGAAACCGTCTTGTTCGCTTATCCAAACAAAGTTATTGGATTTGTTATTTGGAAAATAGGCAGGATGTTCCGGTTCTACCCAATTATCATTTTTCTCGTTTAAAAGTGTCCGAACAAATTTGCCAGATACCGCATCATACAAATTCAGATGCATGTCATTTTGTTTCCGATTTAATTCGGCAATGACAACAAATTTTTCGTCGGGTGTCCATGACAAATTAGTTAAATAATCATCGGAGTTTCCGCTTGGAGTAATAAAAACCGTTTTTTGTGTAGCTAAGTTATAAATTCCAATTCTTGGTTTTTCGCTTTTTTGACCCACCATAGGATATTTAATACTTTCTAATTTTCCGGAAGTTTCGGTAATGTCCAGTAAAGGATAATCGGCCACTTCAGTTTGATCTTTTTGATAGAAGGCTAAAAAGTTCGATTTGCGAGACCAAAAAATCCCGTTTTTTATCCCGAATTCATTTCTGGCGAAAAATTGACCGGAAACAATTGCTTCGTTAGATTCAGAAGTAATGGCAATTTTATCTTTATTCTTTTTTAAGATAAAGAGATTGTTTTTTTCGGTAAAAGCAATGTTTTCTTTTGCGGTGTCAAAAGTCTGATTCTCAGCGATATCGGTAAATTCTGCAATTTCTTTTCCTATTTTGGTTTGAATGTTATACTCAAAGTATTTGGTTCCGCTAGTAATGATGAAAGTATTAGCATCTTTCCAGTCTATTTCATTGAATTTTTTTAAGTCACTTCCAATGGCTTTGTTCAAATCAGAAAGGGGTAATAATTCCTCTGCTTTTGAATCTGTGGTTGTGGCGGTCATGAGCTTTTTTCCGTTTTCTGCTAAATAAATATATTTGTGAGTGTTTGGAATCCATTGAAACCCCAGTAATTTATCGGCTTTATATTGACGATTTTGCTGTAAAACAGCTTCTTCAAGTGTCAGTTTTTTGGCTTGACCGAAAGTGGCAATTGAGATAAAGCAACTTAAAATAAAAACAGAAAATTTATTCATGTGGTATTTTTGATGTGAAACGAAAATATTTAAAAAAGGATAATGACTATAGACTTTATTTGTCGATTATCATTATCCTTTGTAATTAAAAAAATAAAATTAAATTATTCCTTGCTCATTTTCTTTGTCTAAATATTCCTGGACAATATCAATGGCGTTGGTTACTACGTCACTTAAAGCAACGATAAAAGTGCCGTTTTCTGCACTATTTATGGCATGTTTTATGGCTTCCGTTTCTTTAGGAATAATTTCATAAGTCACGATTTTTCCAGAACTGACAATTCCTTCCAGTATTAAATTAATGATTTCTTCTTCGGTTCTTCCGCGAAGGTACTTTTCCTGACGAATGATAATGTGGTCAAACATCCGTGCAGCAATTTTTGCACATTCTTTGATATCCGAATCGCGACGATCACCGACTCCCGCAATTATTCCAATTTTTTTATTGGCTTCCACGCTTAGTAAAAAATCTTCTATCCCAAGATAGCCTGTTGCATTGTGAGCAAAATCAATTAATACTTTGAATTTCTTGAATTCAAAGATATTCATACGGCCTGGAGTTTGTGCAGCACTAGGAATAAAGGTTTGTAGTGACAAACTAATATCCTCGGTCTTGAACCCCCATAAATAGCTCGCTAGTGTCGCTGCAAGTACATTAGAAATCATGAATTTAGCTTTTCCACCAAGTGTTAAAGGGACATGAGTGGCGCGTTCTATACGGATTTTCCATTCTCCCTTTTTGATGGTGATGAATCCGTTTTCATAAACGGCAACTATTTTTCCTTGTTTGCAAAGTTCTTTTACAAATGGATTTTCTTCATCCATACTAAAATAAGCTACGTTGCAATTTAACTCTTTCCCAATTTTTATACAATGGGTATCTTCAGCATTTAAGATTGCCCAGCCATCCTTTTTGATGCTTTTTACTACTGTAGCTTTTACACGAGCTAAATCGTCGAGGGTATGTATGTCACTTAACCCTAAATGGTCTTCTTGAATGTTGGTAATTATTCCAATATCACAGCGACTAAAACCCAAACCCGAGCGAAGAATTCCTCCTCGAGCCGTTTCAAGAATAGCGAATTCTACTGTGGGATCTTTTAAGATATACTCAGCCGAAATGGGGCCAGTGGTATCTCCTTTTTCCAACATGTGATTTTGAACATATATCCCATCCGAAGTGGTAAAGCCAACTTTATACCCGTTATTTTTTACAATGTGGGCCAAAAGTCTTGTAGTGGTTGTTTTTCCGTTGGTTCCCGTTACCGCAATGATGGGGATTCGACTTGGTTTTCCTGGGGGATATAACATATCTATTACCGGAGAAGCTACATTTCTTGGCAATCCTTCAGAAGGAGCCAAGTGCATGCGAAAACCCGGAGCAGCGTTAACTTCTAGTATGCAACCACCGTTTTCTTTTAAGGGTTGGGTCAAATTTTCGGCCATAATATCTACGCCACAAATGTCTAGACCAATAACTCTTGAAATTCTTTCAGCAAGGAAAATATTCTCAGGATGCATCATATCCGTTACGTCTACAGATGTTCCTCCAGTGCTTAAATTAGCGGTAGATTTTAAATATACAATTTCATCTATTTTTGGAATGGTGTCTAATGTGTATTCTAGTTTATCCAATAAATCCAAAGTGTCTCTATCAACATCAATTTGGGTCAAGACATTTTCATGTCCATATCCACGTCTCGGATCCAGATTAGTGGTATCGATTAACTGTTGAATGCTGTCTTTCCCATTCCCAATTATGTGAGCGGGAACCCTTTTCGCGGCTGCCACCAGTTTATTGTCTATCACTAATACTCGAAAGTCAAAACCCGTTATGAATTTTTCTACAATAATTTTGTGACTGTATTTTTTTGCATAAACTAAGCCTTCAACGGCATCTTCCCAATTTATTACATTTATAGAAGCGCCTTTCCCATGATTTCCGTCAAGTGGTTTTAGCACTATAGGGTAGCCAATTTTTTTTATGGTCTCGGCCAAGTCTTCTTCGTCAACACAAATCCCACCACTGGCAACCGGGATTGATGCGTTGTCGAGCATTTTCTTAGTGAGTTCTTTATTACAGGCAATGTCTACGGCAATGCTACTGGTTTTGCAAGTGATAGTAGCCTGAAAGCGCATTTGATTCACACCATAACCCAATTGAACTAACGAATTCGTGCCCATACGAATCCAAGGAATATCCCTTGCAACCGCCTCTTCCACGATACTTCCGGTACTTGGCCCTAGACGAACTCGTTCGCGTATTTCTCTCATTTTTTGAATATCACCTTCAATATCATATTCGGTTCCGGAAATTAATGCCTCAGCAATGGCAACCGAACTTTCCGCTGCAAATAGACCTACATTTTCTTCGGTGTAACTAAAAACGACATTATAAATCCCGGAAGTTTTGGTTTCGCGAGTTCTGCCAAATCCAGTTTCCATTCCTGCTAAAGTTTGAATTTCGAGTGCAATGTGTTCAATGACGTGCCCCATCCAAGTGCCTCGTTCAATACGGGAAAAGAACCCGCCTCGGCAACCTTCAGAACAGCGATGCTCAATCATGGTAGGGAACATGGCCTCTATTCTCTCCTTAAATCCTTCTATTTTATTAGTGGGAAATTGTTCCATTTCCTCCAAATCCAATCGCATTTGGATTAGTTTTTTTCTTTGAACGCTCCAAATGTTTGGACCACGAAGTGCTTGTATTTTTAGTATTTTCATTAATGCTATTTTTTCTCTGATTTTGTTAAATGTAAGGAGTTTTTGCTTTCAAAGTTTTTTTTTAAACGGGTTTAACAAAAATTATTTGACTTTACTGGTTTTTATGTAAAGAAAATAAGGAATTAAAATTACAAGTTCTTCTGAAAAAAAATAATTTTCAGATTAGAATAAATCAATTAAATTTTAGAATAGCTCCACAAAGCAGGTGTCATTTGTGGGGTACAAACAAAGATGAAGTCGAAATCAGTAAGTGTGGTTCAGCAAATATCAAAAGTTTTACTTCAAAAATGAAATTTGGGTTGCTTTATTTCAATTTTTGGTTATTTTTACCAAATGAATATACGTGGAAAATTAATCATCATTGGCGGAGCAGTAGATAAAGGAAGTTTTACTGAAACCGATTTAGATAAAAATGCTGTAAAAAACTTGAATTTTTTTGAAGCAGGAATTCTAAAACGAATTATTGACGAATCGAAGCATAAAGAGGAATCCCGAATTGAAATTATTACTACAGCTTCAAAAATCCCAAGAGAGATTGGGCCAGAATATGTAAAGGCATTGAACTATCTTGGTGCCAAAAATGTAGATGTTTTACATATTGAAAAACGGGAACAGGCAATGGATCCTGAAGTTTTAGAGCGGTTGAAAACTGCCGATGTAGTAATGTTTACTGGTGGTGACCAATTGCGATTGACTTCCATTTTAGGAGGGACTCCTTTTCATGACATTATATTAGATAAATATAAAAAAGAGGATTTCATTTATGCGGGTACTTCTGCCGGGGCTGCTGCGGCATCTAATAACATGATTTATCAAGGAAGTAGCTCAGAGGCATTGTTGAAGGGTGAAGTAAAAATAACGAGTGGTTTAGGTCTGATTGATGGCGTAATTATTGACACGCATTTTGTGCAACGCGGCAGAATTGGCAGGTTGTTTCAAACGGTTGTGGGAAATCCAAAAGTATTAGGAATTGGACTGGGAGAAGATACGGGTTTATTAATCACAAATAATCAGATGGAAGCTATTGGCTCTGGATTGGTGATTTTGGTTGATGGGAGGGAGATAAAAGATACCAATTTGACTCAAATAGAATTAGGCCAGCCCATTTCAATTAACCACCTTGTAACTCATGTCATGAGTAAATTTGATACTTTCAATTTAGATACTTTTAAAATGCACATTCAGTCTTCGCAATATGTTTAGATAATTAAATATTTAGACTTCTTTAATTATAAGGATGCCTAAAAAAATAAATAGGTCTAGAAATTTAAAATCCAATACACTAAGATGTCTAAAATTATTATTCACGGCGGATTTTTTTCGGAATCATCAACTAATCATGAAACAAAAGTAGCTAAGCAAGAAGCGTTAGTTCATATTGTGAAGGAATCGTACGTGTATTTAAAAACCCATTCGGCTATAGAAACGGTAGTTTTTGCAGTTTCGCTTTTGGAAGATGACGAATTATTTAATGCTGGTATTGGTTCACAAATTCAAAGTGACGGAAAAATCAGGATGAGTGCTGCAATTATGGATGGGACAACCCAGAAAATGAGTGGAGTTATAAATATAGAATCGGTAAAGAACCCCATTCAGGTTGCGGAATTGTTGATGCAATATGACGACAGAGTTCTGGGAGGGAGTGGAGCAACAAATTTTGCAAGACAACATGGTTTTGAGAAGTTTTCTACAGAAATTCCACAACGTCGAGCCGAATATGAAGCAAAATTAGTTGCTACCGGTACAGGAACTGTTGGTTGTGTGGCCTTGGATAAAGAAGGGAAAATTGCTGTTGCAACATCAACAGGAGGAAAAGGATTTGAAATGCCCGGTAGAATCTCTGATTCGGCTACAGTTGCAGGAAATTTTGCAAATGAATTTTGTGGTGTAAGTTTAACAGGAGTTGGTGAAGATATTGTAAGTAATGCCACTGCGGCCAAAATAGTAACTCGAGTAACGGATGGATTTCCGATTAAAAAAGCTTTTGAAAAAACGTTCAACGAATTAAAATTTTACGATGGTTTTGCCGGTGCCATTGCTATAGATAAGAAAGGAAATATGTTTCATCAAGATTCACATCCCAGTATGGTTTTTGCGAGTTTTGACGGAGAAAATTTCGAAGTTTTCAGTTGATTTTCAGAATCTCATTTAAGTAAATTTTTATATTATAAACCTGATAAATTTTTTAAAATTTGTCGGGTTTTCTTTTTAGAATAATACTTGTTCCTTTATTGTCTGAAGCTTATAACCTTCATTATGTTGTAGAAGGAGAATTATTATTTTAAACTGATTATGCAAATGTGAAAAGCCTGAAAAATGATTTTTATCATGCCTTGCATTATTTTTATACTGTTAATTTGCAGTGAATTTTTATTTAAAATTGTTTAATTAAATCCATACACCATGTTTAGAAACGCATTAAAAATATTTGTAATTTTGTTTCCTCTGCTTGTTTTAGGACAAGTCCATTCTGAAAAAGAGATTAAGAATCAGACGCAGTCTTGGTTCAGTTTGAATAATAATTTGAAATTTAATGATCATTGGTCTTTACTGGCCGATTTCCATATCAGAAGAAATAATTTTGTCAGTGATGACAGTTTTTATTTCGTAAGAGGAGGGCTTAGTTATATGCCAAATTCCAAAGTGTCATTTGCATTAGGATACGGTCATATGTGGGTTGCTCCCTCAAAACCGGAATGGAATACTTTTTCTGATGAAAACCGGATTTATCAACAGACTCAGCTAAGCACTAAAATAGGAGAAGTGGGTATTTTGCAAAGAATACGGAATGAACAACGATGGCAAGAAAAAATTGTGAATGACGAACCAACTGGTATTAATCGATTTACCGATAGGGTTCGTTATCTTTTAAGTGTAAACATTCCTGTTTTTAAGAAAAAAAACATGCCATCATTAGTGATAGCAGACGAGATTCTGATTCATTTTGGGAAGGAAGTTGTGTTTAATACTCTTGATCAGAACCGAATTTTCATTGGAATCAAACAAGCTATAAATCCGAAACTTAGTTTTGATTTTGGATATATGAATGTCTATCAGCAAAAATATTCGGGGTATCAATATGATTCGAATCATACTTTAAGGCTGTTCTTTTATTACAATAATAGCATCAAATCATTAACGCATTTTGGAAATCACGAATCAGGAGATTAGTGTTTTTTTATTGTTGAAAACAAAAAACCCATTCAATAGTGAATGGGTTTTTCTATAAGTAAGTAATCTAAATCTTGTTGATAAAACGTTTATTTTACTTTATTAAGTATTGCTTTGAAAGCTACTGGGTGATTCATGGCTAAATCTGCAAGAACTTTACGGTTCAATTCGATGTTATTCTTTTTGATTTTTCCCATTAGTTGTGAATAAGACATTCCTTCTAATCTAGCTCCAGCGTTGATACGTTGAATCCATAAAGCACGGAAATTTCTTTTGTTCACTTTTCTGTCACGGTAAGCATAGCACATTGCTTTCTCAACCGCATTTTTAGCAACTGTCCAAACGTTTTTACGACGACCAAAGAAACCTTTGGCTTGCTTCATTATCTTTTTTCTTCTTGCTCTTTTAGCAACTGAATTTACTGATCTTGGCATAATTTTTCTGATTTTTTGTAGCAGGCGTCCCGAATTGAATCAAGAGAACTTAAGGCCATACTCCAAGGTTATTGAAATTGTTTTAACCTAAAGAATTATTTTTTGGTAATTGACAATTGTAATTGTCGATTAGATAATTCTTAATTGTTGTTTGATGCTTTTTTCATCTGTTTTGTGAACTAGCGCTGAGTGTGTCAAAGCTAATTTACGTTTTTTAGATTTCTTGGTCAAAATGTGACTTTTGAAAGCATGCTTTCTTTTAATTTTTCCAGAACCAGTAACTTTAAATCGTTTCTTGGCGCTAGATTTGGTTTTCATTTTAGGCATTTTTTCCTAGTGTTTTAATTTATTCTTACTTACTTATCTTTTAGTTTAAAGTTTGAAAGTCTAAAGTTTGAAAGTCTAAAGTTTGAAAGTCAGTTGCTGACTTTTTACTTTACGACTTACGACTTTATGACTTACTTCTTTTTCTTCGGAGCAATGAACATAATCATTCTCTTTCCTTCCAATACGGGCATCGCTTCTACTTTTCCAAACTCTTCAAGATCTGTGGCCAATCTCAACAATAAAATTTGACCTTGATCTTTATAGATGATAGACCGTCCTTTAAAGAATACAAAAGCTTTCAATTTTGATCCGTCTTTCAGGAATTTCTCTGCATTTTTTCTTTTAAATTCATAATCATGCTCGTCTGTTTGTGGACCAAAACGAATTTCCTTCACTACAATTTGAGTAGATTTTGCTTTAAGTTCTTTTTCGCGCTTTTTTTGCATGTAAACGAACTTTTTATAGTCCATTATTTTACAAACGGGCGGTTCTGCATTTGGAGAAATCTCAACAAGATCCAATTCGAACTGGTCTGCCAATCGTAAAGCTTCGGCTGTTTTATATACACCGGGCTCTATATTTTCTCCTACAAGACGTACTTCAGGAACACGAATAAGATTATTTATTCTATGTGCATCTTTTTTTTCTACTCGAGGTTGGTAACCTCTATTGCTTCTTATTGCTATGGCTTTATAATTTAAGTTAAACTGTAAATACTTTTAGTGTTTTGCTTATTTCTTCGTTTACAATTGCGGCAAATTCTTCAATTGTAACGCTAACATTGCCTTTTCCTTCTTGTCCATGACGACGGATAGAAATGGTTCCGTTTTTCTCTTCTTCCTCTCCTACAATCAGCATAAACGGCATTTTCTGCATTTCTGCATCTCTAATTTTCTTCCCGATTGTCTCGTTTCGGTTGTCAATGAGGGCGCGAATTTCGTGATTTTCTAGCAGACTTAAAACTTTTTTTGCATATATTTCATATTTCTCGCTCAAAGACAATATAATAGCCTGTTCTGGCATCAGCCAAAGCGGGAATTTTCCTGCCGTGTGTTCTATTAAAATAGCAATAAAACGCTCCATCGACCCAAAAGGAGCTCTATGGATCATGACAGGTGTATGCAATTGATCGTCAGAACCTTTGTAAGTCAATTCAAAACGTTCTGGCAGGTTGTAATCTACCTGAATAGTTCCTAATTGCCATTGTCTGCCAAGGGCATCTTTGACCATGAAATCTAATTTCGGACCATAGAAAGCGGCCTCACCATAAGCCACAACTGTTTTGAGTCCTTTGTCGGCGGCGGCATTGATAATCGCATTTTCCGCTTTCTCCCAATTCTCGTCGCTACCTATGTATTTTTCTCTGTTTTCTTGGTCACGTAACGAAATTTGAGCGGTGAAATTTTCAAATCCAAGGGAACCAAATACATACAAAACCAAATCAATTACGTTTTTAAACTCTTGATCCAATTGGTCTGGCGTGCAAAAAATATGGGCATCATCTTGAGTAAATCCACGAACACGAGTCAAACCGTGCAATTCACCACTTTGTTCATATCTGTAAACGGTACCAAATTCAGCATAACGCTTCGGCAAATCTTTGTAGGACCAAGGTCTTACATTATATATTTCACAGTGATGCGGGCAGTTCATCGGTTTCAGCAAAAATTCTTCTCCTTCTGCGGGAGTATTTATGGGTTGAAAACTATCCGCTCCGTATTTTGCATAATGTCCAGAAGTCACGTACAGTTCTTTTTGTCCGATATGTGGCGTAACCACTTGTTCGTAACCCGCTTTTTTCTGTGCTTTTTTCAAAAACTGCTCCAGTCTGTCACGCAAAGCAGCTCCCTTCGGTAACCACAGCGGCAAACCTTGACCCACTTTTGCTGAAAAAGCAAACAATTCCAGTTCCTTTCCCAGTTTTCTATGGTCTCTGCGTTTGGCCTCTTCCAGCAATTCCAAGTATTCTGTTAAATCCTTTTGTTTTGGGAATGACGTTCCGTAAACTCGTGTTAGTTGTTTGTTTTTTTCGTTTCCTCTCCAATAAGCACCTGCAATGCTCATGATTTTCATGGCCTTGATGATTCCAGTGTTTGGGATATGACCGCCACGACACAAATCGGTAAAAGTGGCGTGATCGCAAAATGTAATCGTTCCGTCTTCAAGATTTGTAATTAATTCCGTTTTATATTCATTGTCTTTATACATTTCCAAAGCATCGGCTTTAGAAACAGGGTGCAATTTAAATTCGTGTTTTTCTCTTGAAATTTCTAAAACACGATCTTCAATTTTCTTGAAATCAGCTTCTGTAATTTTAGCATCACTAAAATCGACATCATAATAGAATCCGTTTTCAATTGCTGGACCTAATGTTAGTTTCAAGCCTGGGTACATTTCTTCTAAAACCTGAGCCATTACGTGTGAAGTTGAATGCCAAAATGCTTTTTTGCCTTCCTTGTCATTCCAAGTATACAAAATAAGAGAACCATCTGTCGTCAAAGGGGTTGCTGTTTCAATTGTTGTACCGTCAAAAGAGGCAGATATGACATTTCTTGCCAATCCTTCACTAATGCTTTTAGCAACATCCATTGGAGTTAATCCTTTTGCAAACTCTTTAACTGACCCATCGGGTAAAGTAATCTTAATCATCTTTCGTATTTTGTGACCGCAAATATAAGGATTAGAAAAAAACATACAATATATATATGTATGGTAATTCAAATAATTTCTAACAGATAAGTATTCTGTAATTTTATTGAGTCACTTGGCGCTATCTTTTTCAAATCGAATTCACTTAATCGGTGTATAAATTGAAGTTTAGTAATGGGAGTAAGAGAAAATACTTTTTTGAATTATGAAAATTCAAGAACTTCAGGTGGATTATTAAATCGAAAAAGGCCATTTCAAATAAAGAAATGACCTTTTGTAAATGTTTTAAAGTCGGAATATTTTGCTTTTACTAGAGAATAGTGTTCTAGTAAAAAGACATAAGAGATGGAGAATCATAGCTTCATTTGTGTTTATGTTGAATAAAAGTGATACTCTTTTTAGGAAATTAACTCATATGTTCATCTGCAATACTCAAAGCCTGAGAAATGATAGCTAAGCCTTCGTCTATTTCTTTTTCATTAACACACAATGGAGGAGCAATAAATATGTACCCCCAACGAACGAAAGTGTATAAGCCTAATTCTCTCACTTTTGCAGCAATTAGATTGGTAACTTTCAAATCGTCTCCACTTGCATTATACGGAGCAATAAGTTCTCCGGTAGTTTTGTTTTTTAAAATATCCAAACATCCTAAAAGTCCGGTGTTTCTAAAAGCGCCCATGCTTGGATGTTTGCTTCTCATGGCTTCTATTTTGGATTCCAGATAAGCGCTCATCTTTCGAGTATTTTCTATTAACTTGTCGCTTTCATAAATGTTTATTACCGCTAATGCTGCCGCTAATGCTACTGGATGTGCATTATAGGTCAATCCAATCATCATAGGAGTACTTTCAAACTTAGCAGCAATTTTATCAGATACCATTAAACATCCCAATGGTAAGTATGAGGAGGTTAATCCTTTTGCCATACATACCATGTCTGGAATAATATCGTGATTTTCAAATCCGAACCATTTTCCAGTTCTACCAAATCCGCTCATTACTTCATCGGCAATAAATAGAATACCATATTTTTCACAAAGTACTTTGATTCCTTTTAAATATCCTTTTGGATAATGTAAACATCCAGAAGAACCACTTTCGCCTTCAAAAATAAAGGCAGCTATATTAGTTTTACCTTCAAAATGAATTATTCTTTCTACATATTCTAGGCTCAAACTCAATTTAGTGTCTTCGTCCAAATCTTTCATTCCAAAGAAATAGTACGGATCGTCTAAATGAAGCGCGTTAGGCATTTGTTGCGAATCGTTAGCTAATTTTCTCGGATCTCCGCCTACGGTCATACCGCCTATTGAGCCACCGTGAAAAGCTCTATATCTTCCAATGATTTTGTGTCTTCCGGTATATAAACGGGCTAATTTGATGGCATTGTCTACAGAAGAAGTTCCGCACAAAGTATAAAATGCTTTATTTAAGTCACCTGGACATATTTCTGCCAATTTGCGTGATAATTTGGCTCTGATTTCTGTCGTACAAGTAGGGGTAACAAAACTCACTTTTTGCATTTGTTCCACTACGGCATTGGTTACACGTTGATCTCCATGCCCAATATTTACTGACATTAATCCAGAAGAAAAATCGATGATTCTTTTGCCATCAATTTCATATAAATAAACACCTTCGGCTCTTTCTATAGCAATTGGATTTACGCTTGCTTGTGCAGACCATGAGAATAAGCTAAATTCTTTACTGTCCGCTATTATTTGTTCTTTTGTCATTTCTGTGTTCTTAAATTTTCTGCTTTAATTATAAAATTTATTTTTTAACTCATCCAATTTGTTCCCGCTTCTGGATTCCATTTGGTGGTTGTTTTCTTTTCTTTAGTAAAAAACACAATGGAACTTTTTCCAGTGATATCACCCGAACCAAATCGGGATTCATTCCATCCGCCAAAACCAAATGGTTCTCTTGGTACAGGAACTCCAATGTTTACTCCACACATTCCAGCCGAAGCATTTTCGGATACATAATTAGCCAATCCACCACTTTGTGTAAATACGGAACAGGCATTTCCATAAGGATTTGCATTTTCAATAGCCAAAGCTTCATCAATAGTTTTTACGCGAACAATGGCAAGAACTGGTCCGAAAATCTCTTCTTTAGCAACACGCATATCGGCGGTGGCATAATCTATAATAGTTGGACCTACATAAAAACCATTTTCTTTCCCTGGAACAGTAGTATTTCTTCCGTCCAAAATAATTTTAGCTCCTTGCTGTTCGGCTTCTGTAATATAGGTTTCAATTCTTTCTTTGGCAGCTTTTGAAATTACGGCTCCTAAAGTTGTGCCGCATTTTATTTTAAGTGCATCTCCTATTAATTTATCAAGAATAGCGTCGCAATTTCCTACTGCAATCAAAGTTGCGGCAGCCATACAGCGTTGGCCGGCACATCCGCTCATCGATGCAACAATATTTGAAGAAGCCATATCGGGATGTGCATCCGGTAATAAAATAATGTGGTTTTTTGCTCCGCCAAGTGCTAAAACTTGTTTCAAATTTTGGCTGGCTCTTTGATATACAATTTTGGCCACTTTGGTGGAACCTACAAAAGTTATGGCTTTAATGTCGGGATGGTCACATAGGTTTTCAACAGTAGATTGAGTTCCATTGATAATATTGAATAGTCCGTCAGGAAGTCCCGCTTCTTTTAATAATTTTGCAATATATTGGCTACTTATTGGTACTGATTCTGATGGCTTTAAAATCATGGCATTTCCCAATGCAATTGCATTTACAACGGTCCAATGAGGAACCATACTTGGGAAATTGAAAGGGACAATGGAGGCTACAACTCCTAAAGGATGTTTTGTTGAAGAACAATAAACTCCTTTACTCACTTCCATATTTTCGCCATTCACAAATTGAGGTAGGGAACAGGCAAACTCGGTAAGTTCAATGGCTTTGTCTATTTCTGCTTTTGCTTCGCCATGAATTTTTCCGTTTTCAAGGTATATGATTTCGGTTAGTTCAGCGCTATTTTTTTCTAATAATTGTTTGTATTTATAGAAAACTTGTGCTCTTTCTTTTATGGTAACTTTTTGCCATGCCTTTTGTGCCTTTTGTGCAAAATTCACAATCTCATTCAAATCGTCTATTGTAGATTCCTTGAAGGTAGTTAATTCTCCACCATCCAAAGGAGAAATTACAGTATGTGTTTTACTAGAACTTCCGGATTTAAACTCTCCGTTTATAAAATTTTTTACTTCGTTAAATATCATAATTACGTTTTTTTATTTTTCAAATATAATGTATTTTGCAAAAATAGTAATAATATTTTTTTGTTTGCCCTGATTATATTGTTAAATTTATAAAATACTGACATATTTATTAGTTTATCTGCAATTTTAAATATTTGTATTATGAAGAGCGAGTTAGTTAGATAAAAAATGAATAAACTAAAAAAAGCAAGTTGTCAGTTTTACTATTAATTTGTAGAGTATTGTTGTCTCGCAATCCAGATAAATAGCTTCTATAACTAAAGGGATTTTATAAATGTCATTATTATTTGAAATGATATGGATGGCTTTTCATTATTTTTTCATATAATCTTGAAACCAAGAAAAGCAAAATTTATATGGTTTTTTAAAATTTAATTTTTTTCAGATTGTTTTTATTGTAAGGTAATACTTATATAATTTATTTCTATTGAATTGGGTGTAATATCAGATTGCCATTTTTTTTAAAATAAAATAAGAAAGTGCCATTTTTTTTTAGGGATATTTCACTTAAAATGTAAAAATTTATACTTTTTTATATAAAAAAAAGGGGGGTTTGTCAAAATTAATTATGTTTGCGGAGTGAAAAAAAATAATTGTTTTCATGAGTATTAAAATATTGCAAACTAAAATTATTAATTAAAACAAAAACTGAACATGAAAAAAACGGTACTTATTTTAGCTTTAATGCTAACAGCAAGCATGACATTTGCACAAGATGCAGCGGTAACACCATCAGCTACTACATTTGCGGGGTCTGCAGATATGTATTACAAAGTAGATTTTTCTCAACAACAAGGTAATGGTAAAACAAGTTTTACCAATTCCCATAATTCATTTGAATTAGGGATGGCTTCTATCGAAGCATCACATAAATCAGGTAAAGCTTCTGTTTTCGTAGATTTAGGATTTGGTAAGCGAGCAAAAGATTTTTCATATAATGATGGAGCAAATACATTTATGATTAAACAATTGACTTTTGCGTATGACATTAGTAGTAGTTTTAAAGTTACAATGGGAACTTTTGGAACACATATTGGTTACGAACTATTAGATGCTGTTGATAATAAAAATTACAGTATGTCCTATGCGTTTACTAATGGCCCATTCTTTAACACAGGTGTAAAAGCGCAATATACTAAAGGTAAATTTAGTTTTATGGCGGGTGTTACAAATCCTACCGATTTTAAAACGGCAATTGAAGCTGGATCTACACAAAAAACTTTTATAGGTCAGGTTGCTTATGTTGGGGATACTGAAAGTTTGTACTTTAATGTAACAACGGGTAGTACCAATCCAAACTTAGGTTTGCCAAGTTCGTTGAAAAACAAAACCCAATTTGATGTGGTGGCCTCTAAAAAACTGGATGCAAAATTATCTTTAGGTTTTAATGGTACTTATGCAATCGTTAACGATGATGTTGACAGTTCTTTAGATGGGAAATGGTTTGCATTGGTAGGTTATGCCAGTTATGTTGTAAAAGAAGATATTAATTTAGCATACAGATTAGAATATTTTAGTGATAAAGATAAAGTTGTTTATGGTGTTGACGGTCTTGGTGTAATAGCTAATACCTTGTCTTTGAACTATAAAGTTGGAAACTTAACAATTATTCCTGAGTTAAGAGTTGACACGACATCAAAAGATTTTTTCACAAATCATTCGGGTAACCCAACAGGTCTAAATGCTTTTGCTTTACTAGCAACAACATATACTTTCTAACTAGAAATAACAGTAAAAAAGCGCCATTCAAATTTTTGAATGGCACTTTTTTTATAGGCAATATTCAAGAAAAGAGCTCCGAATCAAAATAGATTTGGGGCTCTTTTTTTACATTTTTACGGCGCAAATAATTTTATGGATATTCATAATTTAATTTAGAAACGCTTAGTTTTCTTATAATTAAAGTTAGACGGGATTCTCAATATTCTTGATAAACGCATCATATTCCAAATAAAATAGTTCTATAGCACTCATCTTTTCGTTGAAAAAAATGAAAATTTCATTCCAACAGTTGCGATTGCTCACGGTAATGCCAAGTTGTTCCACCCAAATTCGGCTAATCGTTTTTCCGTTTTCCAAGGTACATTTTTTCTCGAAAACTAAATTAGGAATGAATTCATCTTCTAGAATGTTCTTTAAGGCGACAAGTTTTTCAAAGTACAACTCTCTTTTTTCCTCATTTCTATGTTCTATGTCAATGCTTACTTGGGCCTTGGTATTGTCTACAAAAAACTTAAAAGAAAAATCTTTAATCTTCGTATCGTACAATATCCATTTTCTAGG
This sequence comes from Flavobacterium psychrotolerans, assembly GCF_003097635.1. Lineage (GTDB taxonomy): Bacteria > Bacteroidota > Bacteroidia > Flavobacteriales > Flavobacteriaceae > Flavobacterium > Flavobacterium psychrotolerans. The sequence continues at coordinate 3,576 of NZ_QCZI01000007.1, read as the reverse complement.
ATATTTTTCAGAAAAAGTGATCCAGAATTCTTGTTTTAATTTTTGATTTTCTTGTTTGGAATACATGCTTTAATAATTTTTTAATCTGGATTCGCTCAAATTCCTTCAGATTTTTTGAGTTTATTTTTGAAATAATTTAGATTTTTCTATTTTAAACATCTGAATTTGATTGTATTTATGTAAATTCGTATAGGAACCAATCTCTAAATATTTTTAGATTGTAAAAATAAGCATTGATTATGGATTTTCAGGACTTTCTTAATTGTATTCCCAAAATTGTTACAGAACCCCTTCTTGCTGATTTGGCACACCAAATAATGGAGCCACCCGAACGTAAAGCCTTGATGAATAACTTCGATGTTGTAAGTGAAAATCCTAGGAAAGCAGCAGTGATGATGTTATTTTATCCGAAAAATATTAAAACACACTTGGTTTTGATTGTCAGAAATTCGTATCCCGGTGTTCATTCTTCACAAATTGCTTTTCCCGGTGGAAAAGTGGAGCTTGAAGATCTTTCTATCGAACATGCTGCTTTGCGCGAAACAGAAGAGGAAATTGGGGTTTCAGTTAACAAAATCAACGTTATTAAGGCCTTTACTCAGGTGTACATTCCTCCTAGTAATTTTATGGTTTTCCCGTTTTTGGGTTATAGCACCGAAGAGCTCATTTTTAATCCCGATCCTACTGAAGTTTCTGGAATAATCGAACTTTCGATTGTAGATTTCTTAGATGAGAATGCCATCGTAAACAAAACCATGAGCACTTCTTATGCTAAAGACATTCAAGTTCCAGCTTTTAAAATTCAGGAACATTATGTTTGGGGAGCCACCGCAATGATATTGAGCGAGTTGAAAGAAACCTTGAAAAAAATCTTATAAACTGTAAAAAATTGTAAGTTTGTCACTCATGTTTTTTAATTAATTATGGGATTGTTTAAGAGAAACCCTTTCGGGCATATATTATTTGTGAAAAAATGGTTGATCCGTATTTTTGCAGTCCTAACGCACAAACGGTATAGAGGTTTTAACGAATTGCAGATAGAAGGTTCTGAAATTATCAAGAATCTTCCGGATACCAACGTACTTTTTATATCAAATCATCAAACCTATTTTGCAGATGTCACCGCAATGTTTCACGTTTTTAATGCTAGTTTAAGTGGTCGTCAAGACACAATTAAAAATGTTGGATATATTTGGCAACCTAAAATGAATATCTATTATGTTGCCGCAAAAGAAACCATGGAACGTGGAATACTACCCAGAATTTTAGCTTATGTTGGCGCCATAACTGTAGAAAGAACTTGGAGAGCCAAAGGTAAAGATGTTGCCGAAAAGCGAGATGTAAACCCAAATGATACAGAAAACATAAAAATTGCTTTGAATGACGGCTGGGTAATTACATTTCCTCAAGGAACTACTAAATCTTTTAAACCCGTTCGAAAAGGAACAGCTCATATCATTAAACAGCACAAGCCTCTCGTGGTTCCAATAGTAATTGATGGTTTTCGACGTTCTTTTGATAAAAAAGGACTTCGCATGAAGAAAAAAGGAATCCTGCAAACATTCACAATAAAAGAACCATTACGTATTGATTATGAGAACGATACGATAGAGCAAATCGTTGAGAAAATTGAATACGCCATTGAGCAACATTCTTCTTTCTTAAAAGTGATTCCAGTTGAAGAATTAGAAGCCCAAGAAGAATTAAACCGATTGCGGAAATGGTAAGATTAAATCGGAAATAATTTAAATTTTTTGAAACAATTTAAAGTCGTTTTCGTCTCGATTTTATCAATAAAAGTTAAGGGAAGTTATAAATCTATTTTTTCCAATTCGCTATAATTTGCATAAAGCTTTTTTAGTAAAATGCCATAAAGTAATTTGTAAAACAACCAGAACAAACCAATTATTACTCCAATAAACAGTGCAGAAATCCCCGTGCTAATAATTATAAAAAGTATTTTGTGTCCCTTTGAATTTGCCTTTTCCATCATTGAAATTATTTCCGGATTATGATAAAATAATAATACAATAGAAATAATGATGCTTATCGCAGCCATGGTAAGATTGTACCAAATGTAATTCCGGACGGTCTTTTTCGTTTTCAATATGTTCTCCATCAGTTGATGCGTAGAATCGGTAGTGGAAATGGTCTTGTAGTTTTTATAAAAAACAGCTATAAATGCTATAATAATCAAGTAGTTTACACAGTTTATGGCAAACATCATCTTCTCGATGCCGTATTCATGGAGCTTATTCTGATAGCCATCGTCCGTTAATAATAAAGTTATGACACTCCAAAAAATAAATTCTAAAACACTAATTATCAATATCCACCTCACAACTGAAGATGATTTTTTATGCAACATCTTATAAATTTCCATTTCTGAAATGGGTGTAAAAGAATTTTCATTCTTCTGCCAATCTTTTTTCAATAAATCCAGCTCTTCCATAATCCTTAAGGATTTAATATTTTTTTCAACTTCCCTTTAATTCTATTCATTTTCACTCGCGCATTTACTTCACTAATACCCAGGGTTTCCGATATTTCCGCATAATCTTTGTCTTCAAGATACATAAAGACCAACGCTTTTTCAATGTCATTCAGTTGATAAACCGCCTGGTACATTAATTTTATTCGATCTTCCTCCTCAAAATTATAATCTTCCTGACTAATAAAAAACTGGTGTTTTTCATAATCCACCGTCATTACTGATCGGGTATTTTTCCGATACAAGGTGATAGCCGTATTTAAGGCCACACGATAGGCCCAAGTCGAAAACTTGCTGTCGCCACGAAACTTTGGAAATGCCTTCCACAATTGGATCGTAATTTCTTGAAACAAATCCTTGTGGGCATCATCACCAACGGTATATAGCCTACAAATTTTGTGGATTATATTCTGATTGTCTTTAAGTTGCTTTACAAAAGATAGTTCTAAATCCTTACTCATAATTTCATTAGTAATCTAAGACTCGATTTCGTTACAAAATACGACATTTTTTAGAAGTCCTGTTTACTATAAATTATTTACAATGCAATCGGGTGCGTAAATCTTCAGCATTCCAATTGAATATTGTACTTGAATCTATTTTAAATCATAAAAAAGTTACCTTAATATATAGCTATATTTTTACCAGGATTCAGCGCGTCATACAGAAGGTTGTTTTCAAATGAAAAGCATTATAAATGAACTTAATGCAGCATCTCATGCTTATTGGATAATAAATCCCCACTGTTCATTTTATTATCAGGAGCTATTTCCCGCTTTTCGTTACAATCTTTCCCACGCTAAAAAGCGATGTGAAAGGATTTCCACTGCAATCGGGGCTATGGCATCTGGATAAAACAAGCACTTTTCTATAAAAACCATAAAAGAGTTTCATTTATCATTTAAGGAATCCCAAAGCTAAGGTTTCTGCAAAAAACAGATCGCCAGCAGCTTACGTGCCTTTTAAAAAAAACTTTCAAAAAAAGGGCTAAAAAGATTTGGAAAGCTAAAAATACTAACTACTTTTGCACCCGCATTGAAGCAGACGTTCTACCTTATTTATTGAAAATCGCGAGTTTATTTGGG
>NZ_QCZI01000006.1 GCF_003097635.1 Flavobacterium psychrotolerans | reverse complement strand
TAAATGTATAATCATACTTGACTTTTCTTTCCATAAAAATACCCCCAAATAGTGTCTAACTTTTTGGGGGCAGTCTACTTGTTTAAAACGAGTCGGGATTTTTTATTTGGGAGTTAAACTTAGTAATTAAATTTAACTCTATTGTCTTCAATCTCTGCTTCCGCTTTTAAGGCTGGAATAACCCTTCCAGAATAGGAGGAAACTTGCGCTTTTACTTTAGCAACATAGTCTGCATGATTTTTCAAAGCTGGGGCTTTAGTAAGTACTTTAGTTTGCACCACGTAAACTCCAGAATTTCCTTCAATAGGAGCTGAAAGCTTGTTTACTGCTGTGGCAAATGCTGTCCCTACTACTTTTTTCTCTTGACCTACATTTGGCAAGGAGGCATTTTCTAAAGTTAAGTCTAAAGCTTGTTGAACCGTTGCAGCATTTGCTTTTGCAATTGCATCAAGTGTAGCTCCGGTCATTTTAGCTTTGATTAGTTCCGTTTTCTTTTTGTTCTTAAGAATAGACTCAATCATTGGTCTGGCATCTTCAACAGGCATCAATCCAGCTTCGTTTACTTTTTTGATTTTAGCGATGATGTTACCTACATTAGCCACTTCAAATCTTTTTACGTCACCTACTTTCGTATCGTTTTCATAAGCCCATCTTACGATTTGTCTTTGGTTCCCTGCGTTACCAAAGTTTTCGTCCATTGCTTTCACTTTTACTGATGGATTAACGGTCAATTTAGCTTCCTTAGCCACTTTCTCGAAATCTTTTTCGTTAGCGTCCATTTCAAATTTAACAGCCGTTTGATAGATTTTATCCGTAGTTGCTTCTGATGGTTCAATTTTTTGTGCAATGGTCGCTAGGCGAACAGCATCTTGCTTATCTGTAATATTGATAATGTGAAAACCAAAATCTGTTTCTACCAATCCTATCTTACCAATTGGATTATTGAAAACAAAATCGTTAAACGGTTTCACCATTTGACCTTGAGAAAAATAACCTAAATCTCCCCCTTGTTGGGCTGAAGAATCGTCTGAGTTCGTTAGTGCCAACATCAAGAAACTTGAAGGATTAGCTTGCACTTGTACTAACAATGCTTCTGCTTTAGCTTTCGCCTGTTCTTTAGTTCTTTTTTCTTTCTGGTTAGGAACTTTTGTCCCTTCATAACTAATTAAGATATGGCTTGCTTTTGCATTTACTCCTGCTTTTCTTCCTAAAGATTTAGAAATACAATAGTAATCGCCTCTCATGTATGGCCCGTAAATTTCGCCTTGAGGCAAATTGAATAATTGTTCTGCACTTTCTGTTGGTAAATCTTTTTTGGCAACATAAGTTGAATCATAAGGAATATCGGAATTCTCATTTACAAATTCCGCATTGTTTGTTGCTGCTTTAAATCCTGGCAACGTATCATTTTTAGTAGTAGACTGATTGTAAACCACTCTTCCGTTTAATAAAGAATTAACCTTAGTTTTCACTTCCATTTCATCTTCTGGAGATGCTTTATCTGCAATAAGTACATATTCTATTTCACGGGTTTCATCCGCTTTGTATTTCTTTTCATTTTTCTTCATAAAATCTGTAATTTCAGCGTCAGAAACTTTTACATCGCTATCTTTTACAGTAGAAAACAATACTGATACGTAATCGAAGTTTACTTTATTGGCTTCCATTTCATATTTCAATTTTCCTTCACTTTCAGTAGTATAAACTCCTGCTTTTACTAGAGTATTGTAGATTTGATACTTTGCATTAAGCTCAGCATCTTTCTCCCTATCTTTAATTAATTGAGCTTGTTCCGGATTTGATTTGAAATATTCTTTGAATTTTGCAATATCAAAAACTCCTGCTGCATTAAGGAATAAAGGGTTTTGCCCTATGTTTTGATCTGATTTTAATGCTTCAATAATATGTTTTTCCCCGGCTCTTATCCCAAGCTTGTCAAATTCAGATGAAAGCAAAGCAATGGATACTTCTTGATCCCAAACTCTATTTGCAGCTTGAATGGAAGTCATCCCTTGTTGTCCGCTTTTTTCAACGTTACTTACTTTAACCCTAAAATCCTCAAAAGAAATGTCTTTGTCATTAATGCTACCTACATACTTTGAAGTTTGATTAAAACCCCCTTTTCTATATAAATCTTGCGCTATAAATGCGAATAAAGAAAAGCCAATAACTAGTATTAGAAGAAGTGAACGTTGTCTAATTTTTTGTAAAACTGCCATTTTAAGTATTGTTAATTTTTAATTCAGTGTGCGAAAATACAATTATCTATTTAATAACCATAGCTGTTAAAGTTATAATTTGCAAGAATTTTATTTTTTTTTCAAAAATTATTCCCCAACCGTCATTTTGACCAGTTCTATTTTCTTATTTGTTGCTTCTTCTATGGTAAAATGAAATTTATCAATTGTAATTTGCTCTCCTTTTTGCGGAATTTCTTTAGTAAAATCTACAATAAATCCTCCTAAAGTTCCATAGGAATCGCTTTCGGGAATGTTAAGTTTGTAGGTTTGGTTTAAATATTCCACATCAAATCGCGTGGAGAACAAATAAACGCCCTCTTTGATTTCTTTTTCGACCAATTCCTCCACCTCGTCGTGTTCGTCTTCAATTTCTCCAAAAAGCTCCTCGACAATATCTTCAATAGTAATAATTCCCGAAGTTCCACCATACTCATCAAGAACCACCGCAACGCTTTTTCTTTTCTTGGTAAGTAAATTCAAAACATCTTTAATAAAAATGGTCTGTGGGACAAATTCAACGGGAATCAAAATAGCCTTGATACTTTTTGGTTTTTTGAACAATTCAAAGGAATGCACGTACCCAATAATATCATCGTGCGAATTTTGATACACTAAGATTTTAGAATAGCCCGTTTCTATAAACATTTCTTTTAGTTCCGAAATCGAATCATAGATATCAACAGCCGCAATTTCGGTTCGCGGTGTCATGATATCTCTGGCTTTTACACCTGAAAATTCTAATGCGTTTTGAAAAATTTGGATTTCAGAATCTACATTTTCATGATCTTCTACCGAGCTCATTTGTTGGGTAATGTAATTGCCAAGATCTATCTTAGAAAAAAAAAACTGCACTTGATCCCCATCTGTTTTGAAGAATTTTTTCAGAATAAAATCGGAAATCCACAAGATAAAAGATGAGATAAAATAGAACATTTGATAAAAAAAGTAGGCCGGTAAAGCAAAAAATTTGATTAAATTATTGGCATAAATCTGAAAAAAAACTTTTGGCAAAAACTCCGCGGTAATCAAAACGATTATTGTAGAAATGAGGGTTTGAGCAAACAAACTCAATAATTCCGAAAAATGATAAGGCATCGTTTTTATCCAGCCCATTAATAAATCCCCCATGAAAAACCCGTAAACAACTAATGCTATATTGTTTCCAATAAGCATGGCCGCAATAAATTTTGAAGGTTTTTCGGTAAGTTTGGTAAGTATTTGAGAAATAAAATCATCTTGTTTTTTCTCTATTTCAAGATAAATTTTATTGGAAGAAATGAATGCAATCTCCATTCCAGAGAAAAAAGCACATAGTATTAAGCATAATATTATGATACTAATTTCCATGTATTACTGTTTCTTGTTATTATCTTCAAATTTTCTAGAAAATTTTCTTCTAAAAAAAAACATAAAAACAGCAACTCCTGCTATTATAAAACTCAACACCGGAGATTCCGTTGTGCCTATTTTTGTGAAGCCTACGTATATAAATAAAAGTCCAAAAACCAAGTAGATATATTGGGTAAATTTGAGATAATTCATTTTTTAGGTGTGTATTAATAATTATTCCGCCTGATCAATTGCCCCTGTTATTTTTTGAGAGTTAACAATTTTAAAATCTTTACTAAAATCGATCCCCTCTCCAAAGGAAACTCCTTTTGGGTCTGTAAATTTAAACTTTTTTTCGGTAAAAAACCACTCGTTTTTTTGATCAAAGTACAACTGCTCTGTTTCCAGGAATTGCCCTGATTCTGTAGCAATTTTTACATGCCCTTGTAAATCGATGATATCAGTCCCTTTGAAAGAAATGGCGTAATCCGATGTTATAAATGTTTTTTTGGCTTTACTGTCATACAAAGTAACATCGATTCCTTTAGGAAATTCCGTGAATGGAAACTCCACATTGGAATAATCTAGCATTTTTGGGCTTATGAGAATAGATTTGATTCTCCCGGAATCGGTATATTTTAAATTGAAATTATCGGCTTCGCCGTTTGGAGTAAACTCTGAATAGTTAATTTTTTGAACTTCTTTAAAATTGCTTTCGCATCCTATAAATACTGAAACAGTAGTGATAAGAAACACAAAAAAAACTAATTTATGATTTATGAAGTTCATTTTAAATTCAGTTTATGGCAAATGCAAAACGTTTTTCAGAAAATTAATCAAATTTTCTTTTTGTAAACCATTTGTCATTTAAAGACAAACTTATGATGACATTAGCATAATTTTCTTCGACCAAATTGGCTAAAGCGGTTCCTCGTCTACCCAATTCAATGCCCACATTAACGTTAGAGAATGTTCCGCCAACAGGCAATCCAACCCCACCGGTAAAAGCATAGTCCCTTATTTTTTGGTCATTTATTATCAAACCCGTTTTTTCGTATCTGAATCCTCCTCTGTAGGTTACCTTTTTTAAATAATTAGAAAACGAATTGTAGTTTGGAATATAAAAACCACCTACACTATATTTTATTCCATTTTCATAGCTTGCATTGGTGACATTGCTTAACCTGTTACTAAAAGTATTACTGCCAAGAAAAGAGACTTCAGTTCCTATAAGCCATTTCTTGCTCTCACCCACTCCCGCTCCTATAGAAAACTTACTAGGCAACTTTACCGTGTTTTTATAATTTTTAGCATCCAAATAATCCAATGGTATAGGCGTGACATCACCTAAATAAATGATTGAAAAAATATTATTTTCATTGTTCGAATTCAAATTGCTTTGAGGTGCATAGGTAATTCCGCTATAAAAATCGAGTTTTTTCGTAATCTTCCGATTATACATTGCTCCAATATTAATGCTTAGTCCAGACAGTTCTGACACATTTTTTTCTTGAGTTCCATCTTGGGCAATTCCTAAATATTTGATGCTATTGGTTTCAATTCTTCCAAAGTTGTAACCGATATCAGCACCAATGCTAATTCTTGGATTTAACTGATATCCCAATCCCAGAAAAGCCTTATTCAAACCTCCATCACCTGAATATCTTCTGATAATTTCATTGACATCATCGGTCGTTTTTAATTTATACCCCACAGAGGAATATGGAATCAATCCAAAAGCCACTCCAAATTTTTTCAAAGGCAAGGCTACGGCTAAATAATCCAATGTAGTTCTTTGAGCTTTTTCGCTTCCGTTATAGGATTTGAATTTTGTGGCGCTAAAAGTACCTCCTATGGTAAATGTTGTTAATTTTAAACTAGAATAAGAAGCCGGATTTTGCAGATTGATATGAATGCTGTCAGGAAGAATCGAAACGCCACCCATGGCATTCATTTCGTTAGTTCCTTTAAATCGTACATCTCCAACTCCAAAAAAAGAATAGGGTGAAGCAGATCCCTGTTGTGCAAATGATACAAGCGAAAAAAGTAATAATACAGGCAGTATAAATTTTCTAATCATTTTTGGTTTTATATTGATATGTTTGGTTTAAACTTTCGAGAAGAAAATTTGAATTGGCAAATATGGTATTTTTTAATCGTTTAGCCAAAAAATCTGCGTCTCCACCAGTTAAAATTATTATAAATTTTGGGTATTGCTCCCTATATTGATTGATAAACCCATCGATTTCATTTACTATTCCGTTTATCACTCCGGAATGAATGGATTGTTGGGTAGAATTTCCTATCAAATCTAATTTCAAATCTTGATTTTTATCCTTTTCAAAATTTTCAATGCTCAACAAAGGTAAGTTAGCGGTATAGCCATGCAAGACCTCATATCGCAATCGGATTCCTGGCGAAATGGCACCACCCAAATAGTTGTCATTATTATTAATGAAATCGTAGGTTACACAAGTACCTGCGTCAATTACCAATCGGTTCTGCTTGGGGAATTGCAAAACGGCTCCAGATGCCAAGACCATTCTATCCATTCCTAAAGTAAGTGGTGTAGCATATAAATTTTGGAAAGGAAAAGGAGTTTTGTGAGTTACAAAATAGATATTCACTCTTTTTCCCCATACTAAAAACGCTCTTTCATCCACATTTCCTACCGAAGCAACTACTAAATCCGTTGTTTTGGGATACAAATCTAAAATAATTTGAATATTTTTTTGTAAATCCAATTTTGTAAAAATCGCAATATCTAAAAGGGTATTTCCCTCAAAAACAGCGGATTTAATTCTGGTATTTCCAACATCTATCGCTAAAAGCATGGTGTTAATTTTAGATTGCAAAGGTACGAATTGATTTTTTTTTAAAATTGTTTTGTATAAATTAAAAATCATCCTATATTTGCAACCGCTTTAAGAAAGGTACCTTAGCTCAGATGGTAGAGCAATGGACTGAAAATCCATGTGTCCCTGGTTCGATCCCTGGAGGTACCACTTTAAAAATCCGTAACACCCTTGATAAACAAGGAGTTACGGATTTTTTATTTAAATTTTGTACGATTACTGTACGGTAAAATCAATTTGTATTATAATAATATTTAAAACCTGTCTACTATGGAATACAATCCTTTTAAGTTAGTTTTAGCTTTTAAATTCCATTCCTGATACATTGGAAGCATTTCGCAAAAAACTCCGCTATACGGCTTCGCATAACCTTCTTTTATCATAATTTCATTCAAAACTCTACCGTCATTTAGAATTAAATAGCCTAAAAGTCTTCCGTATTTATCTACTAAATTTTTTTCTTCCTGTACTAACGTGCAAACCTCACCCAAATTAACTTGATCCTTTAAGAAATTAAAAGATAAAAAACCTAATTTAATCAATAGTGCAACTGGCATTTGAAGCTCTCTTTCATCTTTTTTAATCTTATTGCAATAATTCATTTCAGGCGCATCAATCCCATATAATCTTATTTCAAATTCCTTTTGGGTCATAAAATCTTCAACGATTAAACCGTCGCCATCAACAAATTTTTTAGTTTTCAGAAGAATATTTCTTGTTATTGTCATAATTACTTTAAATCACCCCGTATTGCCTTATTTATGTTGTTGCCTGTCAATTGTTTAGAGTGTAAATTTACTAATAAAATTTTATAACTGCTAAAACAAACAACAAATGGCAAGACAGAAAGGACATATTAAATATGTCGGGACGTTAGGGGAAGTTCGTCACTTCAAAATTAAAGGTAACGAAGGTTACTTTGCAGGTCTAAAAGGCGGACCAACTGCGGAACAAGTTAAAACTGCACCCGGATTTATCCGTACTCGTGAAAATATGAGCGAGTTTACAGCTTGCGCTAATGCAGGTAAATCCGTTAGAATTGGATTGGCTTCATTGATGAAACAAATGTCTGACAGTCAACTTACAGGGCGACTAACAGCAATTATGAAAAAGATCAATATTGAGGATGGTTCTGAAGCCAGAGGACAAAGAGCGGTTTTAATTTCGCAACAACCTCAATATTTGAAAGGCTTGGATTTCAATCGTAACATTTCATTTAATGGCGTTTTCAATGCTCCATCAACATTAACTGGTACAATTGACAGAAATGAAAGTACATTTAGTGTTCCAGAATTTAACCCTATTTCTAATATGAGCATTCCATCTGGAGCTACACATTTTAGAATTATAAATGCTTTATCTGTTGTTTCAGATACTATTTTCAATCCAACTACTGGAGCTTATGAGCCTGCAGAACCTACTTTAAATGAAGTGTCAAATATTGCATATTCGGATTACACTCCAGTAAATGCTGTAACGCCATTAATTGAAGTAACCGCTGCTTTGCCTGGCGCGCCAACAATGACAACAAATGTTGCTGTTTTGGGAAGTATTGGAATAGAGTTTTATCAAATTGTTGGTTCCAACTATTACTTATTTAATGCCGGTAATGCATTAAAAATTCAAGAGATATTCTAAAAAGACAATCTGCTTGCAAAGTTTATTTTCCTTAAAACTTAAACCCTTTCGAGAGAGAGGGTTTTTTATTTTGCACTCATTTATCTATAATGTGCAATCATATAGGACTTACGGTGCATTTAAGTGCGGAATATGTATTAGTCAAGCTATTTGCCATAATTATTCAATATTGTTCGTCTTAAATCATTTAACAATTTGATATTTTGATGAAATTCGGCATAGTTTCGGATTTAAAATGATGCTGTCGCTACACCTTTTCCATTAATTTTTTGAAAGAAAAAAAAGAAAAAAAAGAAAGTCGTCGAAATAGTGGAGGTTTCAAAAGAAGTCAAGTTTTTTTGAAAAAATACTACCCGGGTTTTTATTATGAAGTTGTTCGGAAATGGAGTTTTGATTATAATCAAATGTTGAAGCGAACAGAAAATGTAGGGTGGAGATTTTTTCAAAAACCCGTAGGGCTTGAACTTTACTTTTTGAAACCGGAACTTACCTTTACTTTCTTTTTATTTATTTTTTTTATAGCAGGATGTTTCTTGATTGGTTTTTGTCGGAATGCTTCTTTTGAAATCGGCAATCAAACACCCCCAAGCACCGCAAGGAATGGAGCTAAAATGTAGCGATAGCGGAATTGTAGCGGAATGTATGAGGAGCGAAGTTGGCGGTGTTGCGGCAATCGAACAGCCACGCTAGACCGAGAATGAAACGTAGCGATAGCGAAGTGAAATGTAGGGATAGCAGCGTGTAACGGCGGGGAAAAAATTAAAGTCAGCCTTTGGCGTTCCTTGATTTAGGGCAAAGTGATAACGGAGCCAACCCCGATGGCTGTGCGAAGGAGCAACCGCTGAAAAAATAAAGGGCGGCAGACATAATACTGCTGGAATGTAGTGTAGCGTAGTTTACGGAGCGAAACGGAATGAAGCGGTATTCTGGATGCATAAGCCCGACCGAACGTAGGGTAGAGAACGTGTGAAGATGAGGAACGAAACAGTGCGAAAAAAATAGCTGCTTATTTTCAAGCTGCTGTTTTTTTAGTGCTGTGAAGTGCCAGTGGAACGGAGGAAGGAGGCTTTTTCTGCCGACGACCGACTGGAACAGCCGAACGGAACAAAGAGAACGACCGAAGAGAGACCGCTTGATTGCACGTGTTGTTTGTACCGAAAATACTGTTTGAAGTGAGATTTACTTTAAATATTCAACAATAATTCTAGTTCAATAAACTTAAAGTAAATAAAAAAGCTGCCCGAGGACAGCTTTCTAAATTATATTTACCTCAAGACTAAATATTTATAGCATTAAATTTAATTGATACAGTAACAGATTTATCAATAGATTTCAAATTATTACCTCTTTTAACAGCTAGACCATTTGACACAAGATTATCATAAAGTTTAATTGCTTCATAATATCCTTTAACAACACTAAAATCTTCTTTTTTCACTGAATTTTCTTTAATAACATTACTTAATGAAGTTGAGATTGACTTTTCCATAATATTTAAATAAAGTTCTTAGTTTGGACAAATATATTACTATTATTTGATTTCACAAAATCAGCTAAAAGTTCATAATAATTTCTTATTATTGGTCTAATAGCAACATTGTTAGAATAATCTTCTATACGAAGTTTTAGTTTATTTTCTAATAATTCAATATTTATTGGCCTTCCGTGAGATTTCCATTCGTTATTATTACTTAATAAATCAGCTATTTCTTTTGCTCTATCTTCTTTTTGTTCTATTGTTACAGCTTGTCCTAATAAAGCTGCATTTGTCTGATGAGTAGCCCAATTTTTAAATTTATAGTTTACCAACCATTTTTTTAACAAATCAATTGTTAGTTCTTTTGCTTGTTCATATCCTTTTAATTCAGCTAAATCAAAATCTTTTAAAATAATAAATTCTGCCTGTGACAGTGTATTGTTATTAGCTTTTACTATTAATTCATTAATTTTATCCAAGTAACCTAATGCTGCAACCCAGTTACCATCTTTATTTTGGACTTGAGGGTCAATCGGCCCTAAAACTGAAAAATAATCCATATAAATATTATCCCCACTCATACAAAAAATTGTACCTGCACTAAAAGCATAATCGGGGACAATAAAATTAACTTCATTATAATGATGTCTTAATATGTTCACGTATCTTTCGACTGCAATTGCACTACCACCACCTGTTGTCAATACAACAAATATTTTATCCTTTTTATCTGTAATATCTTCAATCAATTTTAGTATTTGATTTTCATAACCATCAATAATTATTCCATAGTAAGTAAAAATATCGCCATCTAAAACATTGGCTAACTCAATTAACTTTTTCTTTAAACTTTCCTTTATTGTATTTGTAACTGGTGGTATCATAAATGTTTTTTTAATGAATTTTAAAATAAATTGTTTTAATAAATGATTTTATAAAAACTTTGCAATTAATAAATCAAAATTGATTGTTCTTGATATTTCATTGTGAGGTACTAATAAATATTTCCAAGGTTTACCACTGTTTTGAGAAGTAAATTCTGTTGCATATTTACAATATTTTATAGCTGCTTCTTTTTTGGCCAACACATCAGGATCCTGCATATTAGCAGAAGATTTAGGTTCAACCATATAGATTGTGTCTTCTGTTTCAATAATAAAATCTGGCTCGTATCTTTTAGAGTTATTATCCCAATAAATACGGAATTGATTAGCTGCTGGACGTAACCATTTTAAAACTTTCTTATCGTTTTCCAATACAAAAGCCAAGTCTTGTTCTGTTTTGCTATCAAATTTATATTCAAAATGACAGGCTTTTTCAAAACCTCTAAAAACGTATTTAGGAACCATTATTGTTGGAGTAACAACATCTCTATAATCTTTGTAACCTGCATTAACCAATACTGAAAAATTCCACTGTTCGATTTTAGTAAAGGGATAAACTCTTGGCGCAACATAATCAGGAGTTGAAAGCGAGAAATTTGCCTTCATTTGCAAATATATCTTATCTGCTATAGCCGATTTGAATTGGAATATTGCTTGTAAAATATTCTCTTTTTTATCAATGTTTTCTTCTATGTTATTGTAAGCTTGGGTTGCTAAATGATACAATAAATCTGCATTATCATCATAATCAATTTCTGGGTAATCAATTAATTCTGCAATTATCATTTTCACTGGATTTCCATACGAACCACTTGATTTTGCTTTCAAGGTTTCTACGGATTTATCTTTTAACCCCATTCGGATTATTTCTTGTTCCAGGGCTTGATAATTGAAATAGGTAGTATCTAAATCAAAATGGTTAAAAGTAGCCGTCACTTCTCCTAAAACTAAATCCATTCTAGGAATTTCGATGATATTCTCTTTGTAGGAAGCTACAATTTTCTCATAGGTTGCTTCCGCTTCTTTAACAATATCGGCTGTAAAAAGATTTCCTTGTCCTTCGTTTAATTTTTTTTCTATTTGACGAATTACTTTTCTCTTTACTTCTTCTTTGTTTAAATCCTCTACTCTACGAACTTCAGGTAAAGAATTAAAATCAGGTAAAGAATTTATAATCGCTTTTTTGGCATCAAGAGAGTTTTGTGCTTTTTGTTGATTATCTTTGTTTTCAATTTTATTAACCTCAATTTGCTCGTTTTCCAATTTTTGTTCGATAATTGGTTTTGAGGTAACTACTTCGGTTTTTGTTCTTAAATCTTCTTCGGGAATTTCAATGAAACTCATTTTATTCAAAACCGAATTTGGGTCTTGTGCTGCTGCAATAACCGCTTCAAAGTTTTCGTGTGCGACTACAGTTAATTTATCAATTTTATCTACTCCGGTTCTTTTTCCATCATAAGGCAAACGAAGTCCACGACCAATAGTTTGTTCCACTAATACAGCCGCATTAGCTGCACGAAGTGGCACAATAGTGTAAAGATTGGTAACGTCCCAACCTTCTTTTAGCATATTAACGTGGATCACAATTTCTATTTCATTGTCTGGACTTTCCAATGACAGGAATTGTTTTTCTATTTCTTCTTCTTTTTTTGTTGAGCTGTCAATTTGGAGTACTTTACCTTTGTATTCGCCTTCATAAAACTCATCAGAATTGATTAAATCATAAACTTCTCTTGCGTGGCTAATGTCTTTACAAACTACAAGAATAAAAGGTTTTACTAATTTTACTCCGTTGTTTTTGGAATAGATTTCCAGTTCTGTTTTGGTGTCTTGATGAATACTTATTGCATCTTCGAGTTTGATTATTTCTATTTCCTTATCGGATAAATCACCACGTTTGAAATTCTTTCTAGTAGCAATAGCAGGATTTTTTACAAATGTTCCATCCGTTAATGCTTGTGCTAATGAATATTCGTAAACTACATTTTTAAATTGTTGCCCTTTTTCGTCAAACGGTGTTGCCGTTAATTCCAACCCTAAAATTGGTTTTAATTCATTAATTGCATTTTTGGAGGCATCAGCGTGATAACGGTGTGCTTCGTCCATCAATATAACTAAATCTTGTATTCCCGATAAGTATTCCCAATAGGATTGACCAAGATATTCTGATAGTCTTTTGATTTTTGGAGCTAAAGCAATACCTCCTTTTTTCTGTCCTTTGTTGTCGGAATTGAATTTAGAAATATTGAAAATGTTTATTCTTATTTCTCCATCCTTAAAAAGGTTTCCTTGTTGGTTGTAGTTGTCTCCAGTAATGATTACTGGTCTGTTATGCACAAATTCTGAAATACCATTAAACACATATTTATGATAGGCAGGATTTCCGAAATCCTCAATCAACTTATCATAAATAGTTAAGTTAGGAGCCAATACAAAAAAGTTTTTGATGCCTTTGTGTAAATACAAATACGCTATGCAAGCCCCCATTAAACGTGTTTTCCCTACACCAGTGGCAATAGAAAAGGCAATAGATGGAAAATCTCTTTGAAAGTTAGTACAAGTGGTAAAACTATTTTTTACTTTGTCTAATTCGTTTTTTAGGAATTCTATAGCTTCATCTTGATTATCCGGGACTTTATCTAAAGTCAAATCATCTGATAATTTGGCAACAATATCTAAAGCTTCTTGAAGCGGTTCGCGAAGCGAAAGGCGTAATTTAATGTTATTGGCTATTGTGTTCATAAACTATTCGAATAATGTACCTTGATTAACTGTTTCTTTGTTGTCTCTTATTTCCTGAACACTTTCATTATCAATTACATTTTCTTCCTCACTGTCCAAATTGGCTGCTTCTTCTGTCGGGAGGTTGACAATATTAAGACTGTAATCGTCTTTGCCAAACTCGCAACGGTCTAGTAGCATTTGTGGTATTTTTTTAAGCGTAATATTGGGGTATTTGCTTTTGCATTCTTTTTGAAATGCTTTGCAACAAATTAAGATACTTTCACCTTCCTGCATATCATCGTGAATGCTGTCTAAAGTTTCAACCGTTAGAAATTGTGTTGTGGTGAAAATAAAATCATTCTCAGATGAATTGCCTTGTTTCCAAAATTTATCTTCGTTAGGTAAATAGTTAAATCCCTCTTGTTTTGCCATAGCAGCTGCCAACATATCCGGATTGTATTCTTGACTGATAACCCAATTACCAAATTTATCTTGCTTTAATAAACTTGGCGCTAAAGTGTAAAACTTAAAACCACCACCACCTTGCCAATTAACTGTTTTAGAAATACCACCTTGTTCACCATCAATAACAGCTTTAAGTCGTGGGTAACAATGTGTTTTGGCGTGTTCTCCTAATTCAATACCAATGTATTTTCTGTTCATTTTATGAGCAACTGCGGCTGTTGTGCCTGAACCGAGGAAGCTGTCAAGAATCAAATCTCCTTCTTTGGTTGTTAATTCTAAAATACGTTTTATTAATCGCTCAGGCTTTTTACTTCTTTTAAAAACTACTCCTCCTTCATTTGCGATACCTTCCCAAGCAATATCACTCCAAATATTTGTTAATAACTTTGAAGCTTGCTGTTCGCCGTCAATTTCTATAACATTTTTTTTATAAAAAATTAATTGCTGACCGTTTAAAACATAAACATCATCCAATCCAGCTTTTCGTTCAAGCTTGAAGATTTTATCTCTATTAGATTGAGATTGTTTCTTTAACTCAATAACCTGTTGCCCTGCACCAGTATCACTAATTGAAGCCAATCTTGCAATTCTTGCACTATTTGATACGATGAACTTATTATAGTTATCTAACGATTTACGCGGATGAGTAGACTCTCTATCATTATTATTCCTACGATAGGCATTTAATACATTTTCAAACTTCCAATCTTGAAAATCATCGCTTGGGTTTTGCAACCATAAGGAGTATGCGTAGTCAGGTTCTCGAATAACTCTTGCGCTTACCTCTTGAAAGTTACTTTTATCTTTTGCATAAAACAATAAGTATTCAGAAGCTTTGAAAACACCAGGATTGACAGTGCTAAAAGCTGATGGTGCCCTTACGTCAATTGCTATTCTATTAATTAAATTGTCGCGTCCAAATAATTCATCGCAGATTATCTTACAATAATCAAGTTCGTTATCGTCTAGTTGTATAAAGATACAGCCATCCTTTGACAATAGATTTTTTAGAATTGAAAGTCGATTATAAATCAAATTCAACCAAAGTGAATGTTCAATTCCGTCATCATAATGTTCAAAAGCATTTCCTGTATTGTATGGTGGATCAATATAAATACACTTTACTTTGCCTGCAAAGTCTTGCTCAAGAGCTTTTAATCCTAACAAGTTATCTCCGTGAATGAGTATGTTGTCGGTAGTTGGGTCTCCGTAACTGTATTCGGGGTTTTCAATCAGAATTCTTGGTTCAAGCTTGGGTTCGTCACCTTTGCCAATCCAGGTTAATTCTAGTTTTTGGAGTTTATTTTTGGACATATTGTTTTGTTTGTCTATTTGTTTCCTTTGCTAAATTTTAAACTTTTCTTTGCTAATGCTTTGCTTATTTTACCATTCGCAAAGTCAATAAAATCAATGAATTGTGTTTTTATTATTGCTATTTCTTTGCTATTTCTTTGCTATTTTATTACTAAAACCCATTTTGATTTTGCTCTGCTACCACTGTTTATTATTGTGTTTCCAGACATTTCCTGTAAAATGTTATGTACTTTCTTTTTTCGCTGCTTTTCAGTCATATAATCAGGAAGCTGGGCTAACAGCAAATCGTCGATTTCTTCACGAGTAGCAAAACCGTGATTTTTTATATGTTGTAAAATAAAACCTTTGTAAACATCCTTATCAAGTCCTTTGCTCTTTGTATAAGATGCTTTTTGGTTCGTAATTTCTGCTAGTTTAGCCGAGATGTAATAATTTGGCTTTCTACCTTCAATCAGCCCTTTTTTCTTTAATAATTTAGCACCCTCATCTGTTATCTCCTGCTTTTTTTGTATTTTATCTAAAAGTATCACTTCCGTAAGGCTTAAATCATCTTTCTTTTCAATTAATAATTTAGAATAATTTTCATCAATAGAATGACCGTAGATTTCTAGCACAACATTATCTCTTGTTGATTTCGTATAATCCGGCAAAGGGAAGTATCTTTTTCGCTGCTCATTATACATTCTATGAATACCGTATCCCAAAGTATCAATCATAGTAAGGTTGACCATTGCATCAGCCAACCATTTGTTTCGATATTTTTTTGGAGTTTTGTCTCCTGCCGTATAATCTTCTGCTTTACCTTCGAAAAAACTACCTTCGCTGCTGAAAATTAATTTATTGACTTGTTCCACTAACAAAATGCGAGAGTGTTTTCCGTAATCTTGGTGAGCAATACAGTTATTTAAAGCTTCTAAAATGACCTTGCTGTCATACTTATTTACTTCAGTTGCTAAAAGTTGGTTGTCAGGAAAAAACTTATACTTCACATTTCTGATTTTAGCTAAAATATTATTTATTTCTAAAAACAAAGGAGTATTGAAATGTTCGTAAGCCTTCTCTTCAGTGTCCAGTTTCCAAGTTATTTGTGCCACAGCAGGAGAAATATAATGAGCTGCTTGAGGCTTTCCCAATAGTATAATAGCCGTATTTGTGATTTTACCGTCAACAGTTATTTTTAGTTTGTCAAGAAATGCTTTATCACTCAAGTTATCAATTTCATTATAAAAAGGAGCATTAGTGTTTTTTTCTTTGTATTTTTCTCTAGCGAGTTGGATTGCTTTTGGTTCTAAATCATCTATTGATGCTTTTTCAACAACTTGAGCCGACCAATCAATTTGGGAGTTATAAATAGTACGAATAAAATCAGGGAATTTTTTTAAATCAGTTAAGTTAGTACCAATACGTATATAGGATTGATGCATAAAGCTTGTAGGTTCAGCAATTGCCGCAGGAATTCTATATATTTCTACATTATTTGAATTATAATCACATACATAATGATCAAATTTTATTGAAGGGCTTAAATGTCTTCTAATCCACAATTCAAGTTCCTCATTACCTACTTTACGATTATTAAATTTAAAATTAGTCCCTATTACTTTATGGGAAACGTCATCAATGCCAAAAACTAAATAAGCAAATGATTGATTTTTTACACAAGCAGCATTAGACAAACCAGATATATATTGCCCTAGTTTTTCATTAGTAGTTGCGTTGCCACTCTTGAACTCTATCCATTCGTTTTCTTTAGGCAAAGCTTTTAATTCATCTATTAATTGTATCAAATCGTCATTTGTCATTTTAAATCATTTTCCATTTAATTGTGAATAATTCTTTTTGCTCAATTTTTTGGTTTAAACGTTTTTCAATATCTGACAAAAGGGTTTCTTTTTTATCATCGATATCGTCTTGAGCAGAAAATAAAGTTTGTCTTTTTTCACTTCGTTTCTTCTCTAACTCTTTTATTTGTCTTTGTGATTTTACTTTAGCTTCCAAATTTAGCATTTTTTTAGCTTCGGCTTTGCGTAACTTGATTTCTGCATCAAGGTCTCTAATTTCTTTTTCAAGGCTAATTTTCATATCATCAGCCCACTGGTCCAATTTATCCATTTCAACATCAAAGAAATCCCTGTTTCTATTGGAATTTTCAGAAATTATTTCTTGTCTTTTGTTATAAATCAAATCCTTGAATATTGTACTGGCTTCGTTAGTTAATACCATTGCACCATTTACTGTTGCATTTAGCGAGAAAAAGCGTTGTGCGGTTTCGCTTGGTATTACTTCTCCTTCATCAGAGTAACAAGCCATCAAAAGGTAGTCTTCTTGCTCAAAGGAATTTATAGATAGATGCTGTAGTTGAAACCAGCCCGATTTTCCGATGAATTCATTTAAAGTTGAAACTTTCCCTTGTGTCCCATTATAGTCAAAAACAACTTCCTTTATTGGTGTTTCATTTGTCTTGCAAGCATTCAATATACGCTGCGCTAATTTGTGACCAATTCTGTAAACGTTTGTATCATCCGGAATAAAAATATCTGATTTTCTTTGTCCTTCCTTCGGCTTCAAAATCATATATGGCCCACTATGAATGACTTCATTTGGGAATGGGTTTTTTACTAATTTAAAAGAATAATCTTCTGAAAATTCCGCATAATCATTCAAGAAATACTGTGTTGTTTTCCAGAGTTTATCTTCGAATGTATTTAAGTATTGCTTTGTTTCAAGCAAGTTGCTTTTCAGTTTTTCTCTTACTTCATCATCAAAATGCTCTAATAAGGTAGTTCTAACAGTTTGGATTTTTTCAGATATTTCCGGTCTTAATTCATCTTGCAAACTGTCAAACGCATTTTTAATTTCCTCAACAGTTCTGCAATCATTATAAATTTGAGCAATCCTCTTTTCAAAATCCACACCATTACCAATAGCACCCAGTACTTCATCACTTGATCCGAAAACACCATCAAACAATTGAAATTTTTGGTCTAATAACTCATATACTCTTTGGTCGGCAGCATTTTTAATATTTAGAAAATTTACTACCACAACATCGTGTTTTTGACCGTAACGATGGCAACGACCAATTCGTTGTTCAATTCGTTGTGGGTTCCAAGGTAAATCGAAATTAACTATAAGAGAGCAAAATTGTAAATTGATACCTTCGGCCGCTGCTTCGGTAGCAATCATAATGGTTGCATCCTCTCTAAAATAATCAACTAAAGCTGCTCTTTTATCTGCTGTCGGCGAACCTGTAATCTTATCCGTTCCTTTGTGCTCTAGCAACCAATTTTTATATATTTCTTTTGATTTGACATCGGTGTTAGTTCCATTGAATTGAACTACTTTGTCCTTGTATCCTCTTGCTTCCAAAAGATTATATAGAAACTCTTGTGTCCTTCTACTTTCAGTAAAAATCAAAGCTTTTTGATTTGCCCCTAATTTTTGTAATTCCTGAAATGCTTTTTCCAATGCCGTAAATAAACGTTCTGCTTTTGAATTTTTCCTGATTTTCTGAGCTAAATCCCTGTATTTTTTTAAATCAGCTATTTCATCATTTATAGCTTCTATATCCTCTTGAGTGTATTCAATTTCATTTACAATCTCTAGCTCGTCTTCTGTCCATTCTTCGTTAGTCTCTTCAAGTCCTTCATAATCCTCCTCTAAAACAGTAAACAAATCAACATCACTTTTAGTGATAATTTTTTCAAGCTTTTTAACCAAAGCATCTAATGTACCATATATGGCATAAGTTGACGAAGCCAGTAATTTTCTTAAAATCAATGTCATTAACTGACGCTGACTATTAGGAAGCGCATAGAGTTTCTTGCGTTGTAAATATTCAGATACCCACTCATATAATTGGTGTTCTTCATCAGAAGGCGTAAACTCTTCACAAAAGGCTCTTCTCTCAGTATAATTGATATATTCTAAAACTTGCCTTCTTAAAGTACGGTGACAAATAGGTAGTAAACGGCTTTTTAATTCATCGTAATTGCCCTCGTCGAGTTGTCTGCTGTATTGACTTTTAAAGCTTTTTAAATCCCCGAAAATGAAATCATCAATAATACTCACTAAGCCATACAATTCCAAAATGGAATTTTGAAGTGGTGTAGCAGTTAGTAGTACTTTTTTTCTTTTCTGTAATGCATCCTTAATTACATTTCCTATTTTGTTAGAAGCTTTATATACATTTCTTAATCTATGTGCCTCGTCAATAATTACCAAATCCCATTGAGTTTGTTCAATATAAATTGCTTTGTTTTTTGCAAAATGATAAGAGCATATTACAATATTATCGCTTTGATTGAATGGATTAAGATTACGAGATTTAATTTGTTCGTTGAAAGTTTTAGTTTCCAGGATTATTGAAGGTAAAAAAAACTTGTCTGCTAATTCCTGACTCCATTGCTTCCGAAGATTTGAAGGTGCAATAATTAATAATTTTCTTTTACGTTCTGCCCACTGTTGAGATAAAATTATACCCGCTTCAATTGTTTTACCTAGACCAACTTCATCCGCTAGAATTGCACCTTGAGACAGAGGAGATTGGAAAGCAAATAAAGCTGCTTCAACCTGGTGAGGATTTAAATCTACTTGAGCATCTTGTAAAGAGGAAGTTAACTTACCAAGGTCATTAGAAGGTCTTTGTCTCGTCAATTCGTAAGCAAAATATTTAGCGTGATATGACGTAAAACTCATTGAAGTTGATTTAATTATAATGATACAATGATACAAAAAAGCAGTGGAATGTAAAAGTGGTAAAACATCTAATAAAGTAAGATTTGGTAAAAAACTCTTTATTAATTCAATCTAAACTCTAAAACACAATTCTTACCTGTGCAGTTTCCATCTTTGTAATAGTTGGAATATGCACACATTTTAAATATTTGGTTCTTCGTTCTATGATTTTTCTAATGTTGGTGTGAAGATTATCAGTACCTAATTTTTTATGATAAAGCTTCTTTTGATTGTTGAATTTGTTCCGGCTTCCGTTTTTTAGAATATCTTCCCAAAAGTTAGTATTGAAAAATTTAGTATCAATGTCTTTGGATAAATCGAATAGCAAAATATTATCCCATTCTTTGAGTAAAGAAGCTATTAGTACATTGTAGTTGTCAATAATAGTTAAATCTTGCAACGTAAATAATCCTAGACTGTGAATGAATTTTGCTTGTCTTGTTCGAATTTCAAATCTAAAAGTGTTTTCGCACTCGTGTGGAAATTGCACACTTTTATCATAGGCTTTTATTTGTTTGTAGGCTTCATTTCCTGCTTGCTTATAGTCAAAATAGGTTGTTGTTCTTGCAAACTGTCGTTTTTCGTGGTAGATTAAATTATGGATTAAATCGGAAACTTTTATTCTTGGATTGATGTTTACACCGTATTCAAGATTAACAAGGTAGCATTTGTTCAAATCAAGGTTAAATAAATTCTTGATTTGAATAATAGCGTTGATACAATATTCTATATAAAAATCGTCGGCATTGTGTAATTCATCATTGAAAAAATAATGTATGCTTCCACTAATTTCTAATCGGTTTTGGTGTTTTGTAAAATAAAGATTTTTGTACTTCTTGGTTTGCTTTTCTTTAATTTCATCACTATACAATCTTTCCGATTTGCCAACATATTCTAATAGATCGTTATTCCAAACGGTATCTATTAGAATTTTATCTATAATTCTGAATTTTAATAAATCTAGCATCTTTAGGATTTATTAATTCTATTATTTTTTATTAGCTGGCTTGTAGTTCTTGTTTAGTAATTCTTGAATATCCTTTAGTCGGAAATAAATTTTATTGCCAATTTGAACAAAACCAATAATTCCTGTGTTCCTCCAAAACTGCGATGTACGCCTGCTGATTTTCATTATTTTGAGAAACTCTTCGTTGTCACAAAACAAATCGTCTGGATTGAGTAATTGGGATTTTGTTAGAATTGCTTTTAAGTCTTTTAGCTGTTCTTTTATTTCAAGAAACGTTTTTTCGGTTGGTTCGTAATATGGCATACCTTACTTTTTTAATAAGGTTAGACATTCCAACAACTCACTCCTTTTGTAATAACGCCTTGCTCCAATGCCATAAGCCGTAACTTTTCCCTTATTCGTCCAAGCCCATAAAGTGCTGCTGTCGATTTTGAGGAATTTACAAGCTTCATCTCGGGAGAGCAATTCTTCGGAGTTGTCTTTTGTTTGAAGATCTTTTTGAAATTCTTGAATTCCGTTTTTTACGGATGTGCCTATCAATTGTTGAAGTTGTTCAACCGATAGTTCTTTTAATAGGATTGCGTTGTTTTCCATAATACCTTGTTTTACAAATTATTAACAAGGCAAAATTATTATGAAGAGCATTCTAGTATCAACCCGCTACCATTCTTTGTACGGACTGTTTTCGTTCTATTTATAGAACGGTAATCTAATTTATTTGAATAAGTTCTTTTGTGGTAGTATAGGTATTGATTTTTTGACTTGTACTACATTCGTTTAGCGTTTTTATTTTATCAAGGTTTATTTTAAAAGGTTCTTTGTTAACCCATTCAATAAACATTTGAGGTTTGAAGTGACTAAAAATATAATTGTCCTCTACCATTTTTCTGTATATGAAACTAAAATCCGCCATTTTACTATTGCCATCCTTGAATTGATTAAATAATTTTTCGAATAGTTGAAACGATTTTACATTAGAAAATACTTGCGGATATGGGTTTACTTGATTTTTTACAATAGAATTATCAATACTCATATTAGAAGATTTTTCGTTACTATTCCCAATAGCTTCGGATATGGAAGTTTGTTCCCCTAATTTACTTTCACTTAATTCTTTTAATAGCTTTAGTTTTTCAAAATCTATTGCATCGTCAATGGCCTTTCTTGCCGATTGAAATTTTTCATTTAATGGACTATTATGAATCCTTATAAATAACTGGTCTTCTATCAGTTTGACACTATCATCAAACATCAGCAAGCAATAATTCTGAATTTTGATTGCCAAATAAAAATCATTGGTATTGATGTTATGGTTAATGATCTGAGCAAAATTTTTTATACTATCTAAACTACTGGAAATTTTATCGCATTTAAAATTAATGGAATTCATAATTGCGTTTTGAAGTCTTTCATTTGGAACACCTTTCACAATATTTTCGAATAAGCCAACAATTTCTTTCATTAATAAAGATAAGATATTATTGTAACTCTGGAGTAATTGAATTCTTTCGAATAAAGCCGGGTTTTGTAAAATCTCATCGCTTCTTTGTTTTCTCCAATTAGAAATTAAAGTTGAATAATAATACATATTGGGTTTGCCGTCTTCGTCCATAGTTTTTAAACAGTCCTCAAAATATCCAGAATAAATGGCTTTTTTATAATCCTGGATTGTTGCGTTTATTTTTTGGGTGTTTTCTTTTTTGTTTAACAAATGGATTTGCTCATCTGACAATGGCTCATCTAGAGGAATATCAAGAAGGGATTTATAATACTGGTAGAAATACATATTACTTACACCAAAAATATAATCTACTATAAGTTGATAATCATAACCATTTGATGTGATAATATCTTCTAAATCATATAAATCTGAAATGTCTTTGTTTTCTTTGACTAAAATCTGTACGAGGTCATCATAATAATCACTTATAAAACTTTTAGTTACATTTCCCTGCTCTAAATAATATTGACCATTATCAAAAATATCAGCTAATACAAGCAAATAACCTGCAATTTCTTCACTACAATTATCAATTTCTTTTTTAAATCTTTTTACTTTCTTTTTGGTAACTTTTTGTTTTTCCTCTAAAGTAGAGCATAATAAAAATTCAAGTTTGCTCTTATCCTTTATATTGAATTCAATTGTGACCATTTCACCTCCAATTAAGTTTGCAATCCTGTCATATATTTCAATTTCTCTTTTGCTAAACTCTCCCATTAATTAAATTTAAGTTTCAGAATGTGAAAATATCAAAATAAATCCAAACTAACTAAAACCTATCAAAAGTAGTTCACTAATTCCATTGCCAAATCTTTGTTGCTTTTTCCAATATAAGTCAAAAACATAGTTTCTGTACTGTGTCCTGTAACATATATTAGATAGGTTGTTGGAATTTTACCATAAAAATTGGTTGCAAAAGAGCGTCTTCCAATGTGGGAAGTTACAAGTTCCCATTTTTTAAAAGTTCCTGCTTCTTTACGATATATTCCGCTATCTTCTTCTGTTTCGGATTTTTTGCTTCCAGATACTTGTTCTTCAATTTCTGCTATTTCACAAACCTTTTTAATATAGGCATTGTATTTCTGGTCAGATATGGCATAAGGAAATTTGCCTTTTCTTTTTTTAAGGATTTCCAATACTTTTTTATGTAATGGAACGGTCATATTTTTACCTGTTTTCACCTGGGTAAATTCTAATAAACTTTTACCGTTTTCAACTCTTATTTGCTTATCGGTAAATCTCATAAAATCTGAAATTCTTTGCCCTGTATAGCAGCTGATAATTAACCAATCTCTAGCATTAATCAGACTATCTTTAAACTTGCTTTTGTCCGTTTTCTCAATTTTTTCTAAATCTTCAAATGTCAAATAAACACTATCTACTTTTGTTTGCTTGATTTTTATATTGCCTAATTGAACACTTATATCCAATCCGTAAGATTTTGCGTGATTGCAGATTGTCTTAATAAATTTCAAAGCTGTTGCAATAGTATTTGGAGCATAAAGATTTTCCAAACAATAGGCCTCAAAACTCATTTTGAAATTGCCATCAACATCGGTAAGGTTTAAAGGTTTTTTAGTGTAATCAACGTAACGAATTAAAAGCTGCTTGATAACATTGATTTTCTTTTTTGTGTTTGGAGTAATCTCGTTTTTCTTAAATTCAAGATACTTGTCAAAATAACCAATTAGATCATTTGGAAGCTGCTCTTTTGGAACTGGTGGATTGTAGTACAACGCTATTTGGTTTTGCAACCATTCTTTATTAACAGCACCAGCACTAACGTTATTAAACGCAGTTAGAACGTGTTTTTCAATCTTATTGAGTTCTTCTGTTACCTCGTGCTGTTTGTTAACTACAGCCAATTCTTTTGGCTTTTTGATATCGTGTTGTTTTGTCCAATAATGCTTAGTAACAACATACCGGGTATTAGTTGCAAATACATAATCAGTATTATTATTTCTGAATAACAACCTCAAAGTTATTGGAGCTTCTTCTTTTGTTGAACGATATAAAAAGTTAATTGTAGCCATCTTTATGCATATTTAATCACACACAAATATACAAAATTTGTACGGCATTTGTACGGTTAAACCAAAATATATACAAACTTATCCAAACCTATTCAATGCAAAAATACTTTGTAAAGTGTTGATTTTATTGACTTTATTAGTTTTTGTCAATGATTTAGGAAGTTACTATAATTGATGTTTTTGAGTAAAAATGGTACTGGAGGTACCACAAAACAAAACGTCTTAACAAATTGACTATCAATTAATTAAGACGTTTTTTTCATTCCTATGAATTACAGTGTAAAACAATTGAATTTGTTTTAAAAGTCTGTAGCTCCCCTTTTGAAAATCAAGTTTTATTTATCGTGCCTTTTCAATGTACATTATTTAGAATTAATGAAACATCAATTCCTTTAGTTGATCAGTATTTTATCTTTAAAAACCTTTTTGCCATCATAGATTTTTATAAAATAAAGACCTTTGCTCTGAGGCTCAAAATATATTTCATTAGTTACTTTTTGATCAGTATTTGTGGCTTCAAACATTTTTTGACCTATAACATTATAAATCTCTATTTGTAATTTTTCTGTAGGTTCTTTAACATCAATATAGAATAAACCATTATTTTGATTAGGGTAAAGAATAATATTTTTACCACCAAAATAGTTATCATTGATACCTAAGTTGTCAGAGCGAACCAAATTAGATAATCTATTATTACAACTTTTAGAATCTAATCCAAGTTGACCGATTAAATTGTCGTTACTGTAGTATCCCCAAATAGAAACTTCATGCCAACTTGGAGCTTCTCCAGTAATCATGTGACCAACATAAACCCCTAAATCAGCGTAAACCCTCCCAGAAACAGGCCCTGTTAATCCTGTGGCAGAGGTGATATTCCCATTATTGTCAATATTTAAGGTAACGTTTCTAAAACCACAATTGTCAGTTGATAATGTTCCAACAATTTTGTCTTTCAACACACCAGGATTGGCGATTTTGTGGAATCTCCAGTTTTGCCCTCCTGCCGAACCTATTCCTTCAGTATTTGAAGTGAGTTGACCGCCAATTGGAAAACTTTCACTTCCATCAGTTAAAGTTCCAGAAATGACACCACTTCCACTAACGGTATAATTACCAGTCCATGGACCACCAAAACCATTCATTCCTATTATATTTCCGTTTCCATCAAAAACAAAATAATTCAAATTATCATTATAGGGATCAATAGGAGTCAAGTCAGTATAAAAAAACCAAGGCCCATTTAAAGTTGAGTTTGAATAAGAACCAGTTGAAACACTATATTTAACTATAGGACCATAATCTGCAGTTGCCCAGCCATTATTGGCATCCCAAAAATCCATACTATAAACTTTATAGCTAAATGGCAGTGCCTCTGTTGACCATGTTGAACCGCCATTAGTAGTAGCCAACATGTATTGATTACCGTTAGTGTTGTTTTTGTATGCTATCCATCCCGTTGAGCCATTTATGAATGACAATGCAATATAATCATAACTAGTATTGAAAGCACTGTTGGATATTTGAGTCCAAGTGGTTCCACCATTAGTGGTTTGGAATATTTTACCATTTCTACCAACAATCCACCCCTGATTCGCATCTGTAAACTGAATAGCATTCATATCACCTGAAGTATTATCCACAAATTGCGGTGACCAATTGCTTCCACCATCAGTTGTTTTATAAATAGTGTAAGGAGGCAACATATTTGGACCTGCAGAAAATGAATAGCCAGTTGTTGTATCCACATAATAGAAAATTCCACCACCATTCGTTGTTGTCCACGTAGTTCCTCCATCTATGGTTTTTTTAAAAGTGGGAGTTCCTGTAGTCATATTATAAATTAGCACCCAGCCATGGGTAGCATCTACAAATTGGACTTGTACTCCCGCATCCCCTGCAGTAGTTGAAAGTACAGTTCGACTCCAAGTACCTCCACTATTTGTGGTTTTGTATAATACGGCACCCAGCATATCTCCATTTGTATTTGACAACGTTTTCATAACCCAACCGGTAGAAGGGTTAATAAAACTAACTCTAGAACCAGGTGCATCTACACCGAAAGTGACATCTGTACTATTAGGAGTTACAACACTCCACAATTCGCCACCATTTGTGGTGTGCAATAACTGATTTGAAGATAATCCTATCCAACCTTCTGCGGCACTTACAAATTGCATTGATTCCCCCGCTTTGTTAGTTGGATTGGTTTGCAAACTCCAACTACCTTGTGCTAATAATGTAGCACTTGACAATCCAAAGACTATCATAACTAAAATTAAAGTAAAATTTTTCATAACAAGATAATTTAAATTTTCCTACTTATATGGTTTTCGGTTTCACCCTGAATTCTCATTGTGATTACACACTAATGAAACTCAATCCCAAAGTTAATTATACCAAATATGAAATGATATGATATTTATCATATTGACTAATGACTAATAAGCCTTTAGCCTCTGAATAATAACAAAATAAAAAAAATAATTACTTGAAATCCCTCAACAACTCGATGCGTTGTTTAATTTTGTGTGTGTGCTGTTTTTTACATAGAATGCGGATACACGTAGGCCCTAGTAGCTCATTTATTTTAACGTTGAATGTGTTTTACTGGGCGTAAAAAAACATTAAAAGATTAAAAGGTAGTGTAAAACATAAAAAAAATATGCTTTACTCATTTATAATGCTGAATATCGATTATTTCAACCATTTTTTAAACAGGATTTGATGCAGTCATTTAAAAACCCGAATAGAAATATTCGGGTTATTTGTTAGATTTTATGACAAAGAAATACAGAGAAAAGGAATCAATCTCAAAAATTTAAATATATTTCCAAAACACCAGCTTTTTAAAAAACCAGAACGACATTATTCCCAAAATTGCACCAACACAGTTTAGCACCTGGTCTTGATAACTAGCTGTCCTTCCCACAATAAAGAAATATTGAACAAACTCAAGAAGGCCTCCCCCTAAAAAACAGAAAAAAAAAGCAAGAAAATAATTGTTGTTTCTATATTTAACATAAAATAATATTGAAAATGCTAAAATCAAGTAACTCAGTACATGGGAAAGATTAGAAAAATTATCCAGAAGATAATTTGTAGAAAAATATCTTTTTAGAGGAATATTATTTTTATTTTTTACAACTTTTAATTTTTCTTTGCCACACATGCTGCCTAACAACGGAATTTGATCTGCAATAGACTTAGCAATTGTTTTAATTCCCCCATCTTTATAAGGCGTGTCAAAAGTCGGATTTCCCAAACTGAAATAACATTCTACTGATGGATACGAATATTTCCCTTTTCCTGAATAATAATAAATCGACTGGTCATTGAGTATTCCAAAATTATCTCCCACTTTCGGCATTTCATATTGAGCAATCTTTTCACTGATGGGATGATAAGGAATACACTCCAATAGTGCTATCAAAAAAAATATAAAAACGGGGTGTATTAATACTTTCTTAAAAACACGAATCATAAATTACTGTTTTGAGCACTGATGAAAATGCGATTTATCATATACAATTTGCCTAAGGTAAAAAAATAAATTTATATTCTAAGATTATTTTCTAGATTCTGGCATCACTAAAACAA
This sequence comes from Flavobacterium psychrotolerans, assembly GCF_003097635.1. Classification (GTDB taxonomy): domain Bacteria; phylum Bacteroidota; class Bacteroidia; order Flavobacteriales; family Flavobacteriaceae; genus Flavobacterium; species Flavobacterium psychrotolerans. Next base: position 161,520 of record NZ_QCZI01000006.1, on the reverse strand, counting down.
CTTGTTTTATTGATGGTATTAATTTCCGACGTTTTATAAAAGTGTATAGAGCATCATTTCAATTCCTTAATTTTTAAAATCTCATTATTTGTAACTTCATTTTTTATTGCTTTATTATGAAAAAAGATTCACATATAACTTCATTTGAAGTTGAAAATAATAAAAAATAGGAGTAAAGAATCAGGATTTATACCTTTTTTGAGTTCTTGAATTACCGATAAAATTCTAGCTAACTTTAGCGCTAGATTTAACTTTATAATCTCTTCAAAAAATCAACGTTCCTTTTCAAACCTTCATATTTTGTTCTCTTTAACGCCGAATTTTTAAAAACTACTTTAAAAGTCTCTTCTGTAATTTCTTCCCAATCTTTTTTAGTCATAGAAAGCAAATCAGGATTAGGAATAAAAAGAGGTTCACTATGCGCTTTAGAGAATTTGTTCCAAGGGCAAACATCTTGGCAAATATCACAACCAAAAGTCCAATCATCAAACTTTCCTTTCATTTCTGCGGGAATATTGTCCTTAAGCTCAATGGTAAAATAAGAAATACATTTACTGCCGTCAACAACATAAGGAGCCACAATGGCCTCTGTGGGACACGCATCAATGCAAGCGGTGCAGGTTCCGCAATGTTCTGTTGAGGCATAATCGTTTTCGAGTTCCAAATCGACAATGAGCTCTGCGATAAAATAAAATGAGCCGACAGATTTGGTGATTAAGTTGCTGTTTTTTCCTATCCAACCCAAACCACTTTTAGCAGCCCAAGCTTTGTCTAAAACAGGTGCAGAATCGACAAAAGCGCGTCCGGAAACTTCACCGATTGTTTCATTTATTGAATGGAGCAATTCGTTTAACTTTTCTTTGATGACAAAATGGTAATCCTGTCCATAGGCATATTTGGAAATTTTATAGCTGTTGACTTCTTGAAATTCTGAGGGATAATAATTCAGCAATAAGGAAATCACGCTTTTGGCATCATCAACCAATAGGCTTGGATTCAACCGTTTGTCAAAATGATTTTCCATATAGGCCATTTGCCCGTTCCGATTTTGGTTTAACCAATTCTCCAATCGTGGGGCTTCTTTTTCTAGAAAACCAGATTTTGATATCCCACAAGACAAAAACCCAAGGCGTAGGGCTTCGGATTTGATGAAATGGGTATAATCTTGTTTGTTATTCATTTTGCATTAGGGATTGTAGCGGTATCCCACGCTTTTTAGCGTGGATATAGTGGAAAGCCCGACTGGAGGGAATGCCCTAAAACAATCCCCCTTGAATGTTGTTTTTAATCTTTCCTAAATGTTTGTAGGCTTTTTCAGTTACTTCACGGCCTCTTGGCGTTCGCATGATGAATCCTTCCTGAATCAAAAAGGGTTCATAGACTTCCTCGATGGTTTCGCTGCTTTCTGATACGGCTGTTGCCAAAGTGGATAATCCTACCGGCCCACCTTTAAATTTATCGATGATGGTAGTGAGGATTTTATTGTCCATTTCATCCAAGCCATGCGCATCGACATTTAATGCTTTAAGCGAATAGCGGGCAATTTCTATGTCAATTTTTCCGTTTCCCTTGATTTGGGCAAAATCACGAACCCGACGCAATAATGCATTGGCAATACGAGGTGTTCCCCTGCTTCTTCCGGCAATTTCTATGGCGGCTTCCATGGTAATGGGCATTTTTATAATGGCGGCACTACGCTGAACAATGGTTGTCAATAATTCTGTGGTATAATATTGCAAACGGCTCTGGATTCCAAATCGGGCACGCATGGGAGCCGTCAATAATCCGGAACGTGTTGTCGCACCAATTAACGTAAAGGGATTGAGATTGATTTGAACCGATCTGGCATTTGGCCCGGATTCAATCATAATATCGATTTTAAAGTCTTCCATGGCTGAATATAAATATTCTTCCACAATGGGGCTTAAACGGTGAATCTCGTCAATAAAAAGCACATCCCGTTCATCGAGATTAGTGAGCAATCCTGCTAAATCTCCAGGCTTGTCTAAAACGGGCCCGGAAGTAATTTTTATCCCTACCCCTAACTCATTGGCTAAAATATTTGCCAAAGTGGTTTTCCCCAAACCTGGTGGCCCATGAAACAGGGTGTGGTCTAAGGCTTCGTTTCTTTGATTAGCGGCTTCAACAAAAACTTTTAGGTTTTCTAATATCTGATCCTGACCCGAAAAATCTTCAAAAGAGAGTGGCCTCAATTTTTTTTCGAGATCAAGTTCCTCTGGGTTATAGTTGTTGTTTGTTGGGTCTAAATTTTCATTCATGTTACAAATATAACAAAGTTAGGAACAAATAAAAATGCCTTTCGTTTTGGAAAGGCATTTTTATAATTTTAATGAATCCTAGTGGTGTAATTGCTCTTCCCCTTCTTTCATTGGTACATTTTGAGGCACGAAATCTTCATCATGACCCGGCTTACTGTAATCGTAAGGCCATCGGTACACGTGAGGAATTTCTCCTATCCAGTTTCCGTGAATATGCTCCATTGGCGCAGTCCATTCTAATGTATTCGATTTCCAAGGATTTTGAACTGATTTTTTACCGTAGAATATACTGCTAAAGAAGTTGTATAAAAATACCAGTTGAAAAACACCTCCAATAAGAGCGAAAGTAGTGATCAATACATTAACATTTTGCAAATCATCAAATAAAGGAAAATTCGTATTTGTGTAATACCGTCTTGGTAAACCCGCTAAACCTATAAAGTGCATCGGAAAAAACACGCCGTAAGCGCAAATTGCAGTTACCCAAAAGTGAATATACCCTAAATTTTTGTTCAACATTCTACCGAACATTTTTGGAAACCAATGGTAAATACCCGCAAACATTCCATAAAGAGCAGATATACCCATCACCAAGTGAAAGTGAGCTACTACAAAATACGTATCGTGAACATTAATATCCAAAGTACTATCTCCAAGAATAATTCCTGTTAAACCGCCGGTAATAAACGTGGATACTAAACCTATAGAAAACAACATCGCTGGATTTAACTGTAAGTTTCCTTTCCAGAGTGTTGTAATATAATTGAAGGCTTTTACAGCAGATGGAATTGCAATAAGTAAGGTTGTGAAAGTAAACACCGAACCTAGAAATGGATTCATTCCTGATATAAACATGTGGTGCCCCCAAACTATAGTTGATAAAAATGCAATTGCCAAAATGGACATAATCATCGCTCTGTAACCGAAAATTGGTTTACGGGAATTCGTAGCAATAACTTCTGAAGTAATACCTAAAGCCGGCAATAATACAATATATACTTCAGGATGACCAAGGAACCAAAATAAATGTTCAAACAAAACTGGAGAACCACCTTGATAATGCAATACTTCACCTGCAATATAAATATCAGACAAGAAGAATGATGTCCCAAAACTTCTATCCATGATCAACAATAATGCTGCAGATAATAATACCGGAAAAGAAACAACACCAATGATTGCTGTAACAAAGAAAGCCCAAATTGTAAGTGGAAGTCTTGTCATAGACATCCCTTTAGTTCTCAAATTGATTACTGTAACAATATAATTTAAAGATCCCATTAAAGAAGAAGCAATAAATATAGCCATAGAGACTAACCACAAAGTCATTCCCATTCCAGAACCACCTATCGCCTGAGGCAAGGCACTTAATGGAGGATAAATAGTCCAACCAGCATTTGCGGGTCCCGATTCCACGAAAAGGGAACTAACCATTACTACACTTGATAAAAAGAACAACCAGTAGGAAATCATATTCAAAAATCCCGAAGCCATATCACGTGCACCAATTTGAAGTGGAATCAATAAATTACTGAAAGTTCCACTTAAAGCTGCGGTCAAAACGAAAAAAACCATTATGGTTCCATGAATAGTAACCAAAGACAGGTAAATATCATTTGTCATCACTCCGTTTGGAGCAAATTTATCCCCCAACAAAAAATTGAAAATTTTGAAAGACTCTTCAGGCCAGGCCAGTTGCATACGAAAAAGCATCGACATCCCTACACCTATTATCCCCATAAATATACCTGTAATAAGGTATTGTTTGGAAATCATCTTATGGTCGATACTAAATATATATTTGGTTATAAAAGTATCTTTATGGTGGTGTTCGTGATCATGTTCTTGATCGTGACCGTGATCTATAACTGCTGCTGACATACTTTATTTCTTTTATTTTAAACTTTTATTTTAATGCTACTTGAGCAATCATTTTTCCATCTTTTGCTTTTGCAGAATCAACACCTTTAACATTAACATCTGTTTCAGGCGCTGGGACATTAGCGGCTTTAATTTCTTCCGCTAAAGTTGGTTTTTCATTTAACCATTTTTTATAATCTTCGGGTGTATCAACAACAATTTTCATTTGCATATTGTAGTGAGATGCTCCACAAATTTTGTTACATAACAATAAATATTCGAAAGTATATGGATCTAGTGCTGTTTCTCCTTTTGCTACTAAATCAATACTTTTTTTGGCTCGTATTGCATTAATATTTGCCACTTTTTCCTGCATGAAAGCCATATCCCTCATTTCTACAGTAGTATAAATAGGTGTAAAAGCGAATTGAGTTACCATACCCGGAACACAATTCATTTGTGCTCTAAAGTGTGGCATGTATGCAGAATGCAACACATCCTGAGATCTCATTTTAAAAAGGATTTTTTTACCTTTTGGAAGATGCAATTCAGAAACTACTTTATCATCCTGAGCATTTTTATCGGATAAATCAACTCCCAAAACATTAACACCTTCGATATACCTCACATTTGCCTTACCTAAAACATTGTCTTCACCTGAATATCTTGCAGTCCATTTAAACTGTTGTGCATATAATTCAACCACAACAACATCTTCGTCTTCATCAACAAACATAATATTTGTCCACGCATACAATCCATAAAGAATTAAACCCGCAAGAACAATAGCAGGAATTACACTCCAAATGGCCTCTAATTTATTGTTATCAGCAAAATATAAGGCTTTACGTTCTTTATTCCCTCTGTATTTAAAAGCGAAATAATGCAGCAAAACTTGAGTGATTGCCTGAACTATGAAAATCAAAATCCAAGTGATGTTCATCAAATTATCCACAAGAGCTCCATGTTCGGAAGCAGGAGTGTGAAGAACAAGACCTCCCCATTGAAACAATCCATAAATCGTAAAAATATAAATGAATGCCAAGAAGCCAAACATCAAATAACCTTGTGTGTTATTATCATCATCATTGGCCACTTGAGAATTATTTGAATTTTCTCCCACTTGAGTCAGATCAAATATCTTAGTTAATTGCCATAATGCAATAGATAATAAAACTAGAACTATAATTACCAACAAACTTGTCATCTGTTTTTACTTTTAATATTAATAATGAAAATGTTTACTTTCCTCAATATAAGGATTTCTTTTTGGCATCAAAGGGGCTTTCGTTAAAGCAGTAAAGACAACAAAAATAAATAATCCAAAGAAGAAAAATACTGAGCTAATTTCTGAAATACCAATAAACCATTGGTCGCCCACAGTAGAAGGCATAATCATATTAAAGAAATCAATATAATGACCAAATAAAATTACAGTTCCAGCCATAACCAATACCCAAGTAATTCTCTTGAAATCAGTATTAATCAAAATCAAAATAGGGAATACAAAATTCATAACTACAGCTCCAAAAAATGGTAGGTTATACAATTGAATTCTAGTCACAAAATAGGTTACCTCTTCTGGAATGTTAGCATACCAAATCAACATGAATTGTGAGAACCATAAGTAAGTCCAGAATACACTGATACCAAACATAAATTTAGCTAAATCGTGTATGTGGCTTGTATTTACGTTTTCTAAATACCCTTTTGATTTTAAATATAATGTAACCATACATATTGTAGTAATACCACTAACAAAGAAACTTGCAAATACGTACCATCCAAACAATGTACTAGACCAATGAGGATCAATTGACATAATCCAATCCCAAGACATGATGGATTCCGTTACGATAAAGAATACTAAAAACATAGCAGATATGTTAAAATTCTTTTTATAAAAACTATCGTCTTTAGATTCATCCTGAGCCAAACAATTTTTCCTAGAAAAGTATCGGTAAAGATTCCAACCAATCAAAAATATAGCTGCTCTAACAATCCAAAAAGGAAAATTTAAATAACCTGATTTGTTAGCTATAATTTTATCGTGAGCAACAACTTCGGGATCCAACCATATGAACAAGTGATTAAAATGCAATCCGCAAAGCACTAAAAAAACGAAGAAAATTACAGACCCGACTGGCAAATAAGCTGTTATACCCTGCATTACTCTAAATAAAACCGGAGACCAACCTGCTTGTGCCACCTGTTGAATGGCATAAAACGCTAAAACACCCATTGAAACCAGCATAAAGAAAATACAAGCAACATATAAAGCAGCCCAAGGCTTGTTTTGTAATTGGTGTAAAACATGTTCTAAATGCTCTTTATGTTCAGCTGCCTCTTGAATGCTGTTCTCGACAGCAACGGCATGAGCTTCATGATGGCCTTCATGAGCATCTGCTGCAAGTATTTTTTCAACTTCTTGAATATCTTTCGGGGCAGTTAAAAAACCATATCCAATCCCTAAAACACCTAAAATCATCAGGATGAGGGCGAATGTTTTTAATTTACTTGAAAATGTGTACATATCTATTAAGATCAGTTTGTTCTACAATTATAATTTGCTTTTTAGTTCTAACACATAGGAAGAAACTAACCAACGTTCGTGTGCATTCAATTGATTGGCATAAGATCCCATAGCATTTAAACCATACGTTTGAACGTGAAAAATACTGCCTTCCGTAATTGGTCTGTCTTTGTAATTTGGAACTCCTAAATATTTACCTTGAGTAACCAACTTCCCTTTGCCATCCCCTGCATTACCATGACAAATAGCACAATATATTTCAAATAATGCCTTGCCTTTTTCAGAATCATTAGATAAAGAATCCAAAGGAGATTTCAAGTTTAATTTAGCCAATTCATACCCTGCCGGTGTATTTTCATATTGGTATGGTTCAAAACCTCTATTAATAGTACCTTCAACAGGCAACTGTCCTTCTTTACCATTTTTGAATGCGTCAGATTGAGAATAAGTATTATAACTTACTGGCTCATACATGTTAGGCATGTATTGATAATTAGGTTTCGAATTATCATGACAAGACGAAACTAAAATAGTAATACAAACTAAAAGTGTTATTTTATATATGCTTTTCATATTTTAGATTAATGCTTTTCGATTACTTTTACTTCAACAGCGCCCGTTTTTTGGAAAAAAGAAACTAATTCCTCCTCATTGTTATTTACAGCAACTTCCATTAGGAAATGATCGTCCGTAGTTCTAACATCCGGATTTTCAGCTTGTTTGAAAGGCCATAATTTACTTCTCATATAGAAAGTAATAACCATTAAATGCGCCGCAAAAAATACCGTTTCTTCAAACATGATTGGAACGAAAGCCGGCATGTTATCAATATAACTAAAACTTGGTTTACCTCCAATATCTTGTGGCCAATCTTGAATCATAACGAAATTCATCATCCAAGTTCCGAAAGACAAACCACATAACCCGTAAATAAAAGCACAAATGGCTAATCGTGTCGGGGCAATTCCCATGGCTTTATCCAATCCGTGTACCGGAAAAGGAGTAAAAACTTCTTCAATATGATGGTGAGCTGCACGTGTTTTCTTTACGGCATCCATCAAAATATCATCGTCATTATAAATGGCGTATATTACTTTATTACTCATGATGTGAATCTTTATTTGCTGCTCTTTCTCTAATGTAATTATCTCCTGTTCCTTTCAATATTGTTTTAACCTCTGCTTGTGCAATAACTGGGAATGTTCTGGCATACAGTAAAAATAATACAAAGAAAAAACCAATTGTTCCAATGAAAATACCAATATCTACAAACGTTGGTGAGAACATGGTCCAAGAAGATGGAAGATAATCTCTGTGTAATGAAGTCACGATGATTACGAAACGTTCGAACCACATTCCAATATTTACAACAATGGAGATAATGAAGGAGAACATAATACTTGTTCTTAATTTTTTAAACCACATAAATTGTGGTGAAAAAACGTTACAAGTCATCATAGCCCAATATGCCCACCAGTATGGTCCGGTTGCTCTATTCAAGAATGCATATTGTTCGTATTCTACTCCTGAGTACCAAGCGATGAAAAGCTCTGTAATATAAGCGACCCCAACAATAGAACCCGTTATCATTATAATGATATTCATCAACTCGATATGTTGAACTGTAATATAGGCTTCAAGGTTTGATACTTTTCTCATGATAATAAGCAAGGTATTTACCATTGCAAATCCAGAGAAAACCGCTCCAGCAACGAAGTATGGAGGAAAAATTGTAGTATGCCATCCTGGTATTACAGAAGTAGCAAAGTCCATCGATACAATAGTGTGTACAGAAAGCACAAGTGGTGTTGCCAAACCTGCAAGAACTAAAGAAACTTCTTCAAAACGTTGCCAATCTTTTGCTCTACCACTCCATCCAAAACTCAAAATAGAATAAATTCTTTTGTTGAAAGGCGTAATCGCTCTGTCTCTCAGCATTGCAAAATCAGGAAGTAAACCAGTCCACCAGAAAACTAATGATACCGAAAGATAAGTAGAAATTGCAAATACGTCCCAAAGTAAAGGCGAGTTAAAGTTAACCCACAGCGAACCAAATTGATTCGGAATTGGCAAAACCCAATACGCTAACCATGGACGCCCCATGTGAATAATTGGGAATAGACCTGCTTGAATCACTGAGAAAATAGTCATTGCTTCTGCAGAACGGTTAATCGCCATTCTCCATCTTTGACGGAATAATAAAAGTACTGCTGAAATTAGTGTTCCTGCGTGACCAATACCAACCCACCAAACGAAGTTAGTAATATCCCAAGCCCAACCAACAGTTTTATTTAATCCCCATGTTCCGATACCGGTAGAAACAGTGTAAATAATACAACCTAATCCCCAAAGGAATGCGGCTAATGCAATTGAAAATACAATCCACCATTGTTTGTTTGCTTTACCTTCAACAGGTGCGGCTACATCTACTGTTACATCGTGATAAGACTTATCACCTATAACTAAGGGTTTTCTAATGGGAGCTTCGTAGTGAGACGACATAATCCTTTATCTTGTTACTTAATTAATTTATTTTATACTAGGTATTTCTAACTTTTACGTGGTAGATAACGTTAGGTTTTGTTCCAACATGCTCTAATAAATGATACATCCTGTCATCTTCACCCAATTTAGCAACATGACTTTCTTTATCATTTACATCTCCAAATACCATTGCTCCAGAAGAACAAGCATTTGAACAAGCAGTTTGAAATTCACCATCAACAATAGCTCTTCCTTCATTTTTAGCTCTCAAGATAGTTGCTTGTGTCATTTGAATACACATAGAACATTTCTCCATAACCCCACGAGAACGAACGTTAACATCTGGATTCAACACCATACGACCTAAATCATCATTCATGTGGTAATCAAATTCGCTGTTTTTATTGTATAAGAACCAGTTGAAACGACGTACTTTATAAGGACAGTTGTTTGCGCAGTAACGAGTACCAACACATCTATTGTAAGCCATTTGGTTTTGACCTTGACGACCGTGTGATGTTGCAGCTACAGGACAAACAGTCTCGCAGGGAGCATGATTACAGTGCTGACACATTACTGGCTGGAAAGAAACTTGCGGATTATCTGCCGCTTTTTCCATTTCTCCAAAACCTCCAAGAGATCCTTTTTTACCAAACAATCCTTCAAATTCTTCTTTTTTCTTATTGTCACCTGCAAAAGTATCTTCAGAAGAATAATATCTATCAATACGCAACCAATGCATATCACGACTTCTTCTTACTTCAGATTTCCCAACTACTGGAACGTTATTTTCAGCATGACAAGCAATAACGCAAGCGCCACAACCCGTACAAGCATTCAAATCAATCGAAAGGTTAAAATGATGACCAACTGAACGATCAAATGAAGTCCATAAATCTACAGTTGTAGCTTCTACTTCTTTGTGATCTAGAGATACCATAGGAACTTCATTCCATTCTTTAGCATCTTTAGTGTTGAATATTTCCAAAGTGGTTTCTTTGATAATATCGCCTCTACCCATTAACGTTTTTTGTCCCTGAACACACGCAAATTCATGCGAACCGGAAGATTTAGTCAATTTTGCAGATTGAACATTATTAAAACCTTTATACAAGGAGTAAGCATTAACCCCTACTTGCATTTCTTCTTTTAGTGCTGCTTTTTTACCATATCCCAAGGCTAAACCTATTGTTCCTTTAGCTTGGCCTGGTTGTATTATTACTGGTACTTTTTCCAATTTTATGTCGCCAACTGTAAGAGTTGCATAGCTACCGTCCAAGCCTCCATTAGCAACAATTTCATTTGTCATAGCTAATTTGTCGGCATCAGCTCTTGAAACAGTAACATAATTGTCCCAAGAAACTCTTGTGATTGGATCTGGAAACTCTTGCAACCAAGGATTGTTCGCTTGTTGTCCATCACCTAAACCCGTTTTAGTATATAAAACCAATTCTAATCCTTCAACCCCTTTTGATTGTGCTAACAAAGATGCAGCAGCGCCATAATTAACAGTTGAAGATGATGCCGAAGCTATCGCTCCAACATATATACCATCATGCAACACTTTATTCCAAGTTGAACCTGAAATAATGCCAGCTGAATTCGCTTTTATATAATCATAAAAAGTGGCTGCGCTTCCGTTCCAAGATAGTAAAGCGTCTTGAAATTGTTTAGTATTAAACAAAGGACGAATTGTAGGCTGAGTAAGTCCGTAAGTTCCTTTTGTAATACTTACATCTCCCCAAGACTCTAAATAATGAGGGGCTGCAGCAGCTATAGTCGCAACAGATGCCGTTTCATCTTCTTTTAAAGAGAAAGAAACAGATGTGTGAACCTTTTTCAAAGCATCTGTAAATTCTTTACTATTTGGCAAAGTATAAACAGGATTAACTCCACTCATAATTAAAGTATGAACACTTCCTGCTTTCATATCATTAATTAACTGAGCTACTTTTTCGTTAGATCCTTTTCTAATCTGTCTTGTTCCTAAAGTGCTAAAAGATTCACTTGCTAATGTTTGGTTTATAGCCAACACCAACAATTGAGCATTCTTATCTTGAATTCCAGAAACTAAAACACCTTTACTTCCAGCAGCCTTTAATTGTTGAGCTACTTTAGTAACTTCAGCATCAAATTCTTTGTCTAAAGAAACAGCAACAGATGAATTTGTAATTACATTGTATATTTTAACTAATGCTTGTTTTTGATTTGCAGTAGACATCGGGACACGCTTATCAGCAGCTGCACCAGATAATGTCATATTTGCTTCTAATTGAAAATGACGGGACATTTTTCCGTTTTTCGGAATTCTGCCTTGAGCATATCCTTTATCATAGCTGCCCCCTTGCCAATCTCCTAAGAAATCTGCACCAACAGACACAATTAACGACGCTTTTGAAAAGTCATAATCAACCAAAGCCCTTTCACCATATACAGTCTCAAACGCATCTAGAGCAGCTGACTCAGAAACCGCATCATAAACAACGTGTTTTGAATTTGGGTTTAATGTGATAAATTCAGCGATTAGCTTTTCAGTAGATGGACTTGCCAAAGTGTTAGTCAACAAAACCACTTGACCCCCCTTAGCCTTAGCTTCAGCTATACTTGTTTTAACTTTTGAATCAACATCTGACCAAGTTGCGGCCTTACCTGTAATTTTAGGCTCTTTCAAACGCATACTGTCATACAAAGACAAAATCGACGCATGAATTCTCGCATTTGCAGCAAATTTTGCTCCAGTAATGGTATTGTTATCAATTTTAATAGGTCGGCCTTCACGTGTTTTTACTAAAAGATTAGCAAAATCAAAACCATCAAAAACCGAAGTTGCATAATAATCAGCAACACCCGGAATAATTTGTTCTGGCTGAATTACGTATGGGATAGACTTGTGCACTGGTCCTTCGCATGCTGCAAGTGAAGCTGCCGCCGTAGAAAACCCAACGTACTTTAAGAAATCACGACGGGTTGTAGATGAAGATGACAAAGATGACTTATCCCCTAAAAATTCATCTGTAGGAATTTCTTCAACAAATTCGTTATTTCTAAGCGCCTCAACAATAGAACTATTTCCGTTTAGTTCTTCAACACTTTTCCAGTATTTTTTGTTTGATGACATATTATATATAAATATTAGCTTCTTAATAATTTGATTAATAGTGACATTTACCGCATTCTAAACCTCCCATTTGAGCAGCAGTCAACTTGTCCACACCGTATTTTCTAGAAAGTTCCTCATGAATTTTAGTATAATATTCATTTCCTTCCATTTTAACGTCTGTTTTTCTGTGACAATCAATACACCAACCCATTGTTAATGGAGCAAATTGTTTTTGAATTTCATAAGTTTGAACCGGGCCGTGACAAGTTTGGCATTCTACTCCCGCAACAGTAACGTGTTGTGAATGATTGAAATATACAAAACTTTGCAAATTATGAATACGCACCCATTTCACCGGCTGAGTTTTACCCGTATATTTCTGATTGTCTTTATCCCAACCTACCGCAGTATATAATTTCTGGATTTCACCATCATAAAAAGCTTTAGAATGATCTGGCGTTGCAGTCGTATCAGAAACTTCAGATATACTCTTATGACAGTTCATACAAACATTCAATGAAGGAATACCAGCATTTTTACTTACTCGAGCGGCAGAATGGCAATATTTACAATTTATACCATTACTACCAGCGTGAATTCTATGCGAATAATGTATTGGCTGAATTGGCTCATAATTCTGATCCACACCCACCTGCATCAAATATCCATAAACAAAGAAAGCACTCGCCAACAACAAAAAGATTGATGTAACCAATACTAAAAACTGATTTTTAGCAAAGGCTTTCCAAACAGGAATTGTCGGCTCTTTTTCAGCAACTGATATCCCATTTGCTTTTGCAACTTTAGTCAAAACATTGTTTACTAAAAACAACATGACAATCAACATCAGCATTACAAGAGACAAAGCCCCTAAAATAATATCATTTGAAACCCCTCCCGCATTAGCCTCTGTTCCTGGAGACGCAGCAGTTCCTACCGCAGCAGCAACTGGCGCAGCAACCGGTTCGGAGGTATAAGCAATAATATTATCAATATCCCCTTCCGACAATTGCGGAAAAGGAGTCATTGGTATCTTATTATTTTCTTCAAAAACCTTTACAGCATCTGCATCACCAGATTTTATCAAATCGGAACTATTATGAACCCATTTGTAAATCCATGCCTTTTCACGTCTTTGAGAAACATTTCTCAAAGCAGGACCAGTCATTTTAGCGTCTAGCTTATGACAAGCAGCACAATTAGTGTTGAAAATTTCTTTACCCTTTACAGGATCACCACCAGAAGCAACTGGTGCGGCTGCATCAGCAACTGCAGGAGCGGCTGTTTGAGCAATTGATGTTAAGGAGAAAGTTAGCAATACTGCTAAACTAAAAAATAAATTCCTTGAAATCGAATTATGGTTACCCACTTTTTTCATATTATTATAATGATTATCGACTAAAATTTGGCATGACATACACATAAACATGTAGCAAAATCAATGCTTTCTTTAAAAACTGGGACAAAAATACAATATAAGAACTATTCTCAAAACCTTAAAATAGTCTTAATTGTTAATTTATATTTATTCTAAATAATATTTAATGTTTTGTTTAATTCAATAAATAGTACATTTGCATAAAAATCACTACTTTATGAGAGTTTTAACATTCAGCAAAACTGTTTTTGTCCTGATAACATGGACTGTATTTAGTTCAAATTTGCATGCACAACAAGGGGAATTAACTGTTAGTCAGGATCCGAAATTCGAACAAATGTTAAATGAGAAAAGAAAAATTAACTCTTCCATTACCGTAAATGATCGGTATAAAATTCAAATTTATAATGGAACCAGTGAAATTTCTAAAAAAACATTAAACGAATTTAGGAGAGACAACAAGAACTTCGACGGAACCATCGTTTTCAGCACACCTACTTATAAAGTTTGGGTTGGAAATTTTAAATCCAGAATCGAAGCAGAACGGAATTTAATTGAGATTAAGGTAAAATATCCAAATGCAATTTTAATTAAACCAAACAAATAAACATTTACTTCTTAATACACACAAAAAGCAACTCACAAAGGGTTGCTTTTTTATTTCTAGCGTTTTAAGCGAGATAGAAAAACCCAACTTAGAGGTGGGGCAAATAACGATTGTTCGGCACGAAAAAAATTCTGAAAACTTTGATGCTAAAACAAATTACAATTCCAATTTTATGTTAATTTTATCGAAAATTAGAAAAACAGTAAAATTGATGAAATATAAAATTCATTTTGTCAATTTTTCTCAAAGAAACGAATTCAATTCTAAAAATTAAAATTATGAAAATGTTCAAAACCTTATTATTACTTTCTCTTTTCATCACAACGATTAACATACGTGCCCAAGATAATACCGCAACAACCAAACAAATTGACAAAACCACTCTAGGTATAGGTCTGGGACAAGATTATGGTGGATTTGGAGTTAATGTGTTGTATTACCCAGTCAACCAATTGGGTCTTTTTGGAGGAGTTGGCTATGCATTTGCTGGGGTCGGATATAATGTAGGTGGTAAATTTAGATTTATATCAAAAACTCATACAACAAAAGTAGATCCGTATATTTTAGCCATGTATGGATATAATGCTGCAATAGCTGTAAAAAATGCGACACAATATAACAAATTATTTTACGGAACAACTTTTGGATTTGGGCTTGACTTCCAGTCAAAAGCAATAAATAAAGGATATTGGACTTTAGCGCTATTGGTTCCTATTAGAAGTCCTGATGTGGATCAATATATGGATGATTTGAAAGAAAATCATGGTATAGAATTTAAAAGTAAATTATTACCCATTGGTTTTTCCATTGGATATCGATTTAAATTAAACTAACACTCACAACTTGTAGGAAATTGAGATTTGCAACCCAATCTCACAATATGCGTGTCATAAGTAAAAGAGCAACCCATTATGGGTTGTTTTTTTTTTATGTTGAAAATTATCTGCATTTTTTAATGGTCATTAAAAGGTACAAATGCCGCAGAATTTCTTTATTTTTTCATTCAAATTCAATTTAGCTATATTTTTCATCCAGTTGTTTTTAAAATCTGATCGTATTGGCTTTGATAAATGCATGGAGCATTAGAGCCATTAGCATTTGTCGTGTAGACAATTTTAGTGTCGTCTTTATTTTAAGCAAATACGCAATTAGTAACCAAAACAGAAAGACTTGCAAAAAGCAGTTTTTTTGCATACTGATTGCAAACTAAATCCACAGTAAGTATCATTTTCAAGAATAAAGCACCTCCTAATCCGGATGATTTGAGGAAGCACAAAATGAATCTCATTTCAATTTCTTCTTACTACCAATTTATCAAAGGAATTAACCCAATTGTTACAATACGAACCAAATTATGATTATTTTGTTAAATAAAATTGAAATGGCAGTAAAGCTGTATATTTACAGTCTCAAAAATTAAAAAAATGATTAGAAAAAGCATAGTATTAGCAGGCATGTTCTGTTCATTGAGCCTTTTTGCTCAAGAAGAATTAATTAAAAAGGTAATCAACAATGCGTCGTTGAATTCGAAATTCGAGTTTAAAGAATTGATTAATTTAGAAAGCACTTCCGTTAAAAGTCAAGGAAAAGCAGGCACTTGCTGGAGTTATTCCGGCAATTCATTTATTGAATCGGAAATGATCCGCATGGGGAAAAAACCTGTAGATGTTGCCGAGATTTTTACGGCAAGACAAGTATATTTAGGAAAAGCCAGAAACTACATCCTTTTTGGAGGAAATATGGGACTTGGAGATGGTGCCGAATTGCATGACGTAATGAATATTTTAAGAGATAAAGGAGCTATGCCACAGCAAGCTTATACACTTGAAGATTATGGGAAAGGGGAAGTAAAATCGGATGAATTGCAAAAAAGATTTAAGGAAATTCTGGATGAATACATTAAAAACCCAAATAACAATTCGGCAACTTGGGTAACCGACATTAACAATTATCTTGACGAGAAATTGGGAAAACTGCCAACCCATTTTGATTACATGGGCAAAAGCTATACTCCACAGACATTTGCAAAAGAAGTCATTGGAATAAATCCCAACAATTACGTAGAATTCTCTTCCTATAAAGACAGGGGGTATTACCAAAAAATAGTACAGCCGGTTTCCGACAACTGGAGTTACGACCAATTATACAATGTTCCTATGAAAGAATTGACCAACATTGTTGATTATGCCCTTTCAAAAGGATACACCATTGGTTGGGCAACAGACGTGTCAGAACCTTATTTCAGTTGGAAAAACGGGGTAGCTCAAGTGCCCAATTTAGATTTATACAACATTACCCCTGAGGAGCAAAAAACTATTTTTGACGGGCCATCGCAAGAAAAAGAGATCACCGAAGACCTGAGATTAGACGGCCTCTACACGATGAACACCACAGACGACCATGGTATGCATATTGTTGGACTCGCCAAGGATCAAAACGGAAAAGAATATTACAAGGTAAAAAATTCATGGGGAGAAACCAACGATTACAAAGGCTATTTATATGTTACCAAAGCGTATGTTCAGCTTAAAACTACGGCAATTATGATCCATAAGAATGCGATACCGAAGCTATTAAAAAACAAATTTCATATTTAAAAAGAACTTAAAGAGCAGCTAGAAAGAAATCTAACCACTACACAAAACAACAAAAGCAATTCTTAACAGGGTTGCTTTTTATTTTATTGTGGCTCATCGTTGTGCGCAAAGTCAGGAGCCATTTGCCCGCCTGAAAAATATAATTGATTTTAAATTACCCGCGTTACAAACGCTCTATTTATCCTTCGATTAAGTAGGTACGCGATGCAATCGAGCGCCAGAATTATGGAAAAACGAGCTCCAGTTAGTTTAATAGCCGTTTTGCAAACCATGTCCGCAATCAATAAATATTTATAACATTGCCAAAACGAAAGCCAATTTAAATAAAAAATCCCGACGAATCGGGATTTTAAAACTATATTCTATTTCAATTTTTTCTTAACTGCTACTTCTTGGAAGGCTTCAATAACATCTCTTTCCTCGATGTCGTTGTAGTTCTTGATTTGGATTCCACAATCGTACCCTTTAGAAACTTCTTTCACATCGTCCTTGAATCGTTTCAATGCCAATAGTTCTCCCGTAAAGACAACCACACCGTCCCTAATAATTCTAATTTTAGAGTTTCTGGCAATTTTACCGTCCATAACCATACAACCTGCGATTGAACCTACTTTAGAGA
Source organism: Flavobacterium psychrotolerans (assembly GCF_003097635.1). Classification (GTDB taxonomy): domain Bacteria; phylum Bacteroidota; class Bacteroidia; order Flavobacteriales; family Flavobacteriaceae; genus Flavobacterium; species Flavobacterium psychrotolerans. The sequence goes on along the minus strand of NZ_QCZI01000006.1, from coordinate 144,063 downwards.
TTTTGAATATCTCCCTAATTTCAGCCGTACCCAGAATTTCTTCTTTCATTTCCGGAGCAAGCATGCCTTCCATGGCATCTTTCAAGTCGTCGATAGCGGCATAGATGATAGAGTAATAACGGATGTCAATTTCTTCTTTGTCGGCCAGTTGTCTGGCATTTCCTGCAGGACGAACGTTAAACCCGATGATGATGGCATCTGATGCAGAGGCTAACATTACGTCAGTTTCTGTAATCGCTCCAACACCTTTATGAATGATGTTAATTTGGATTTCTTCCGTAGATAATTTAGAAAACGAATCGGACAACGCTTCAACAGATCCATCCACATCTCCTTTAAGGATAATATTCAATTCTTTAAATTGACCTAAAGCAATACGACGACCAATTTCGTCCAATGTGATGTGTCTTTGTGTACGAACAGATTGTTCCCTCATTAATTGAGAACGTTTGGAAGCAATTTGTTTTGCTTCTTTTTCGTCTTCAAAAACGTTGAATTTATCACCCGCAGTCGCTGCACCATCAAGTCCTAAAACCGATACCGGCGTTGACGGACCAGCTATAGTAACCACATGCCCTCTTTCATCATGCATGGCTTTTATCTTACCATGATGTTTTCCTGCCAACATATAATCTCCTACTTTTAATGTTCCGTTTTGAACCAAAATAGTAGATACGTATCCTTTTCCTTTATCTAGGAATGCTTCCACAACCGTTCCTGTAGCAGGTCTGTTTGGATTGGCTTTCAAATCTAAAAGTTCGGCTTCTAACAATACTTTTTCTAATAATTCCTTTACACCCGTTCCTACTTTTGCAGAAATATCGTGCGATTGAATTTTACCACCCCAGTCTTCAACTAGCAAATTCATTCCTGCTAATTTTTCTTTAATTTTTTCTGGATTGGCATTTGGTTTATCAATTTTATTGATAGCAAAAATAATTGGCACATTAGCCGCCTGAGCGTGAGAGATAGCCTCTTTGGTTTGTGGCATGATGTCATCATCTGCTGCCACTACAATAATGGCGATATCAGTAACTTGAGCTCCACGAGCACGCATGGCCGTAAAAGCTTCGTGTCCCGGTGTATCTAAAAATGCAATTTTTTGACCATTATCTAATGTTACTCCGTAGGCACCAATATGTTGGGTGATTCCTCCAGATTCTCCTGCGATCACATTTTCTTTACGAATGTAATCCAGCAACGATGTTTTACCGTGATCGACGTGACCCATTACCGTTACAATAGGTGCTCTAAAAACTAGGTCTTCTTCTTTATCTTCAACCACTTGAATGGCTTCCTCGATGTCAACGGTAATAAACTCTACTTCATAACCAAACTCATCGGCTACAATTGTTAAAGTTTCAGCATCAAGACGTTGGTTCATGGTTACCATGATTCCAAGTGACATACACGTTCCAATTACTTTTGTAATGGGCACATCCATCATGATAGCAATTTCACCCACGGTAACAAACTCGGTAACCTTGATGGTTTTACTGCCTTCGTCTAAAGCTCTTTGCTCGTCATCAGATTTTTGACGGTGCGTATCTCTTTTGTCTCTTCTATATTTTGCCGCTTTAGACTTCCCTCCTTTTCCTTGGAGTTTTTCTAAAGTTTCACGAATTTGATTTTTTACTTCTTCCTCTGTAGGTTCAACTTTTGCAACAATTGCAGGTCTGTTCCCTTTTACAAAACCAGGTCTGGCACTTCGGTTTGCAGCATTATTAGCGCCACCAACATTTGGGGTGATCTTATTAGGATTTACTCCCCCTGGGGTAGTTGTTCCGCTAGGTCTAACTTCTCCGGGCTTTGGCGGAATGCGTTTTCTTTTATTTTTATTGGCGTTTGAATTAGGATTCGAAGCCGCATTAGCACCCGGTTTATTAGGCGTAATTTTAGGTTCTTCTTTTTTCTTTTTAGGCTTATTGAATTGCGATAAATCAATAGTTTGCCCAGTTAAAGTAGCCCCGGATAATTTCTGATATTGTGTTGTTATAGATTCTTCAACAGGAGCTTCATCACTTTTTACAACCTCTACTGAAGCCTCCGAAATATTAACTTGTTTAGCGGGTTCCTTTTTATCTAAATCAACAGTGTTTTTTAAGATTTCTTTTTGAACAGGTTTTTCGGCATCTCTTTTTGGAGTAACAACTTCTATAGATTTTTCAATTGGAGCAACTGGTTTTTCAACTTGAACAGAGGCGACTGGTTTTTTAGGATTCAAGTCAATTGTCCCTACTTGTTTTGGTGCGCTAACGACAGCTCTAGCTTTAATCACCTCAAGTCTTTGGCGCTCCTCGTCATGCTTACGTTTATCTTCTATCTCTTTCTCTCTCTCAACACGCAACGCCTCTTTTTCTTTCCTTTTTTCCTCGCCTACTTCTTTTGAAGCTTCTTTGTTCCCTTTGTCGCCAGCAAATTGATTTTGCAGAATATTAAATTCGGCATCAGAAATTTTTGCATTTGGATTGGATTCAATGGCAATTCCTTTATCTTTTAGATAATCCACAGCCCTTTCTAACGAAATATTTAATTCCCTTAAAACCTTGTTAATTCTTATTACTCTCTCTTCAGACATAAACCTTTTTATTATTACCTTTTTGTTGTTGTGAAGTTAGAAGAAATTAATTATACATTAAATTCATCCTTCAATATGCGCATTACATCTAAAATCGTTTCCTCTTCTAGGTCTGTTCTTCTTACTAAATCGTTAACATCTTGTTTCAAAATGCTTCTTGCGGTATCTAAACCAATTTTTGCAAATTCTTGAATTACCCAAGCTTCAATTTCGTCGGAAAATTCGGTCAATTCAACATCATCCTCTTCTTCCGCAACGTTACCTTCTCTAATTACATCCAACTCGTAACCCGTTAATTGACCTGCTAGTTTAATATTATGTCCACCACGGCCTATTGCTTTTGACACTTCTTCTAATTTCAAGAATACTTCTGCTCTTTTAGTTTCCTCATTAATTTTGATGGAAGATACTTTTGCAGGGCTTAATGCTCTTGTTATATACAATTGAATGTTACTGGTATAATTAATAACATCAATATTTTCATTTCCTAATTCACGCACAATTCCATGAATACGAGAGCCCTTCATTCCCACACAAGCGCCAACAGGATCGATTCTGTCATCATAAGAATCTACGGCTACCTTTGCTTTTTCACCAGGAATTCTCACTACATTTTTCACCAAGATTAACCCATCCGCAACTTCAGGAATTTCTTGTTCAAACAATTTTTCCAAGAACTTTTCAGAAGTCCTAGACATAATAATTTGAGGTTTATTTCCTTTTAACTCTACGCTTTCAATGATTCCGCGAACATTATCTCCCTTACGGAAAAAATCAGATGGAATTTGCTTTTCTTTTGGCAGTATAATTTCGTTTCCTTCATCATCAACTAAAATAACTACTCTTGGACGCACGTGATGTACCTCGGCAGTATAAATTTCACCTATTAAATCTTTAAATTGTTTATAAAGATTCGTGTTATCGTGTTCGTGTATTTTAGAAATTAAATTCTGGCGCAAGGCCAATATGGCTCTTCTCCCTAAATCAATTAATTTTACTTCTTCCGAAACTTCTTCGCCAATTTCAAAATCGGGCTCAATTTTTCTGGCTTCGGTAAGGGTGATTTCCAAATGATCCAAATCTAAATCATCATCAGCAACGATAACTCTTCTTTGCCATATCTCCATATCTCCTTTATCAGGATTGATAATTATGTCAAAATTATCATCTGAACCAAATTTTTTCTTCAATGCATTTCTAAATACATCTTCTAAAATCGCCATAAGCGTTACACGATCAATAAGTTTATCGTCTTTAAACTCTGAAAATGAATCGATTAATGCTAAATTTTCCATGCCAACTTTTTAATTAAAATGTTACTGTAACAATTGCTTCTTTTATTTCCGCGTAAGGAATATCCTGTCTTTTCTGAACAGTTTCCTTTCCTTTGCCAATCTTTTTCGGCTCCCTTGCTTGCCACGCTAAGGTAATAAATTCCTCGTTAGCGTCCACTAATTGCGCTTCAATTGTTTCTGTAGCCAATTTTACGATCAAGGTTCTGCCTATATTTTTCTTGTATTGCCTTGTGATTTTTAATACCGAACCAACTCCCACAGAAGCCACTTCGAGAGAAAAATCTTGTTCTTCCCTATCTAAGTTGTTTTCGATTGCCCGACTAATATCAATGCAGTCCTGCAAAACCACTCCAGTATCATCATCTAAAGTTACAATAATTTTATAACTATCTGTAATAGTCAAATCTATTAAAAAAACAGATGGTTTTTCTAACAGCGCCTCATCAATCAATTCGGAAACTCTTTCTTTAAATGTCATATTTTATAAAAAGAGGCACGCAATGCGTGCCTCATTATCTTATTTTTAATAAATAACGGTGCAAATATAGTGTTTTTTTTATAAATTAAAAACCATTGTTAGATGAAAAAAAATATTATCTTTATTGCTTTATTTTTTATTAAACTAATTTTAACCAAAATTTTACCCTTTTAATTATGAAAAGAATCTTAGTTCCCACGGACTTTTCCGAATATGCAGAATATGCGTTGAGAGTTGCCGCTCAAATAGCAAAAGAAAACAATAGTGAAATTATTTTATTGCATATGCTAGAATTGCCTAATCAAGCAGGTGATGCTATTGGTAGCGGGCACGATATTCCTGAAATCATGTTTTTTAAAAATAAAGCTATTAGCAAACTTGAAGAATTAATGGATTCCGATTTTCTTGAAGGGATTCCTGTTTCTGAAATTATCCAGTTTGACAAAGCATTTGAAGGAATTTTAGCCATTAGCAAAATAAATAATGTCGATTTTATTGTGATGGGATCTCATGGCTCAAACGGATTTCAAGAAATGTTAATTGGGTCCAATACTGAAAAAGTAGTCCGTTTCTCTGACGTTCCTGTATTGACTATTAAAAACAGTACTGCCGATTTTAAAGCCATAAATTTTGTTTTTGCTTCTGATTTCTCAGAGGAAATCAAAAAACCATTCAAAAAATTGATTGAGTTTGCTAAAGCGTTCAATTCAGATTTAAGTTTGGTAATGATAAATACACCAGGCAACTTTAAACCTACTCTTGTTGCAGAAAAAATAATGAGTGATTTTATAAAAGAATTTGATTATAATAATTACTCGTTACACATATATAATGACGTAAATATCGAAAAAGGAGTTTTGAATTTTGCCAATAGCGTAAATGCCGATATAATTGGCATGTGTACCCATGGAAGACGAAACGGATTGGCTCATTTCTTTAACGGAAGCGTTAGTGAAGACCTAGTGAATCATGCCAGTAGACCCGTGATTACTTTTAAAATATAAATTCCGATTACCAATAATAAAGCAGGAGCCAAAGTTAAGTGTCATTTAACATTGGCTCCTGCTCATTTTATGCCATATATCATTAAGTCCATAGCGGTTTCCTTAAGAGGGGAATCACACAAATCAATTATTTTTGTTTTTGGCCTCAATCCAGCGCGACATATATTTAGTGCTTGCCACTGTATGATGCAATAAAATTGATCCAATAAAATTATTCCATCGGTGTTTTTCCATATTCTTTTGGACATCTAAAATATGTTGAATAAAATCATTTCCAAAAAGGGTTTTAGAATACCGTTTATTTACAATTTCAATTCCATTTTCCTGTACTTTTAGCCAGAGCACTTGATCTTGGTACAAGCGTATTGCAGCATCCACAATACTTTGTATCTCATCGGCAATAATTCCGTTCCAAGGTAAATTCCCATTCATTGATTCTGCACCAATAGAAGTTGTCACACTTGGCGTTCCACATTGCATGGCTTCAATTAACTTGCCTTTTGCACCAGCGCCAAAACGTAGAGGAGCTAGAACGATTCGGGCGTTTTTCACCACTTCCTCTGCATTGTCTGCCCTTCCTAAAACAAAAAAAAGTTCGTCAGGTTTGTGCAATTGCAATACTTTTTGCGAAGGATAAGCTCCGTAAATCAACATGGAAACCTTAGGCAATTGTTTCCGAATCAATGGCCATATGGATTCTTTTAAAAACTGAACTGCGTTCCAATTGGGCTCATGAAGAAAATTACCAATAAATACAAAATTTTTCCTTTCTTGAAATTTTGGCCAATTTTGCACTGTCGATTTCCTAATTGTTTCCACCAAAAAGGGCAGATAATACAATATGCTTTTGTCAATTTTAAAATGCGTTTGCAACAAATCCATCTCAATTTCAGAAATCAATAATGAAATATCACAACGTAAAATGCTCGCAATTTCTCTTTTTGCGGTATCGGAAAATAAATCTTCCTGTTTTAATTCTGTTTTTTCTTTACTCGCTTTTTGACGCGCCAGTCTCAAACAATGCAAATCTACCGTGTCCATTATTCGTAGTGCATTTGGGCAATTTTCAGCCACACGCCAACCAAATTGCTCCTCAACAACAAAACGGTCGAACAACACCAGGGAAGGATTTAATTCTTGAATAAAAGAATCAAAAGTAGCATCATTAATAGCAATAGAAACCTTTTCAACTCCTATGGTCGTTACATCAAACATGAATTCACTGTCGGCTGCGGCACTGGCAAACGTGATTTTCCAATTGTGTTCCTGAAACAAATCAATAAGTTGCATCATCCGGGTACCCGCACCCGAAGAGTTGGGCTCCGGCCAAACAAAACCAATAATCAGGATTTTTTGTTGCTGCATCATAAACAATTTAAATGGGTACAAAATAAGGTTTTTTAATTTCAAACCTTCTGCATGTTGTATAAAATAGCATATTACACAATATCAAAAAAACTCGTTAAAAACCAAACCCGACAAGTTTAATTTGTCGGGTTTGGTTTTTTATAAATTTTGTAAATTACATATAACTCAAAATTTCTTTTTTAAAAGCGTCGTATTCTCCCTGTAAGATCAATCCGTTGTCTAGGAGTTTTTTATAGTTTTGAAGCTTGGCAAAAAGCTCGTCTTGCGTCAATTCGCTTGCTAATTTTTCAGCTGGAGCAGCCATGTTTTGGATAATTGGCTCCGCATAATTAGAAACTGCCGACATAATTTTGGCAAAATTTACAACTTCTTCCGTTTCTACTTCTTCCACGATTTCTTCTGGGACATATTCTGGAATTTCAACTTTTACTTCTTCGGAAACCACAGGATTTACCGCAGGATTTTTTAATAAATCCAATTGTTCCTTGGCGTAAGTGGAAATTTTTCTGGCCTGAATTTTTGGAATATAATCGATGGAAACTTGGATCTGTGTTTTGGTTGAAAACGAAAATTCCGAACCCAAAATATTCTCTTTCATGAAAGTTCCTTCAATTTCGCCCCAAGTAAAATCAGTGAAATTCATCGAAAGTCCCATATTTTTGGGTTGACAAATGATGATTCTTTTATTGGTTACCACGATACTATCCGGAAAAACGGTAATAGCGGGCTTTTTTTGAACGGCGATATAACCAATTTCTTCGTTTTTCATCAATAAATCATTCAGTTTTGACGTGATTTTCTCGATGGCTTTTGGGTCTTGTTCTTCGTTCAGGAATTTTTTTATATTGTCAATCATGATATTTTTATTTGAATAATGTTCTATTTTTTTTTGCAAAAGTAATGCCTAATTTTCTAATTGCTTCGCCTATTGGGTAAATTATTTAACTCGGGGCAAGAATTTCGCTTTGGATTTTTTTGGTTAAACTTTTGAAAACCAATTCATAGGAATCGTCAATCAATTCCTTGACAAATTTATCCGAAACATCGCTGTTTATGGCAATGGTGTTCCAATGTACTTTGCTCATGTGAAACGCCGGCTGGATATCGTCATATTGCGCTCGCAATTCCTGCGCATAATCAGGATTGCATTTCAAATTGACTTTGGGTTCACCATTTTCCCATTGCAACAAAGACGATAAAGCAAACATTTTTCCACCTACTTTAAACACCAAAGTATCTTTGTCGAAAGGAAAATGTTCGGTCGTGCCTTTCTTGGACAAGCAATATTCGTAGTAGGTTTCTAAATTCATATTGTTACTTTTTCCATCATTTTTTCGGGGTGTGCTAATGCCTTAAAACCGAATTTTTCATATAAATAATGCGCATCTGATGTTGCCAACCGCCATATTTTAATGTTTTTCAAAACGGGCTCGTTCATAATTGCATTAATTAAAATGGAAGAATAACCGTTTCCTCGATATTCTTCAGCGATAAAAACATCCATCAAATAGCCAAAAACCACAAAATCTGTAATCACTCTACCAAAACCTATTTGAACATCATCCAAATAAATTCCGAAACAAACCGAACTGTCGATGCAAATTTGCACTTCGTCAATCGTTCTTCCAGCCGCCCAATATATATCTTTCAAAAAATTTTGAATGAAAGGAACATCTAGCTTCGTTTTATCGGTTGAAACGGTAATCATATTTTTTTATTTCAAATTTAAGTAAAACAAATCACTGGCGATTCCGTCCGTCAAAAACTTTCCTTTCGTGGTCGGTTTTAAAATCTTCTGGTCAATGAAAAGCAAGTCGTCATTGATGAATTTCTGCGCTTGTTTTTGTAAATAGTCTAAATAATCGTTTCCAAATTCTTTCTCAACTCTACCCAAGGAAACTCCCCAAATGGTTCGCAAACCGGTCATAATGTATTCGTTGTAGCAATCGGATTTGGATAAAATTTCAGTTTCGTTGGGTAATTTATTTTCCTCCAATGATTTTAAATACATTGAATTATTTGAAACATTCCAACCCCGGGAAACCCCATCATAACTGTGTGCCGAAGGACCAATTCCAAGGTATTTTTCCCCCAACCAATAGGCCGAATTGTTTTTAGAAAAATAATTTTCTTTCCCGAAATTCGACAATTCATAATGAACAAAACCATTCGCTTCAAGCGTTTCGACCAAAATCCGAAAATGGGCTTCGGCAACTTCGTCTTTGGGTTGGGCAATTTTTCCGGTTTGAATCAATTTATTCAAGGTAGTTTTTGGCTCCACCGTCAAGGCATAACTCGAAATGTGCGGAATGCCAAAACTCAAAGCTGTTTCTATGTTTTGTTTCCATTTTTCGTTGCTCATTCCCGGAATTCCGTAAATTAAATCGAGAGAAATATTGTCGAAATATTGAGTTGCTAATTCCAGACATTTTTTGGCTTCCGCCGAATTATGAGCACGGTTCATCATTTTCAAATCGTCTTCAAAAAAAGATTGAATTCCGATAGATAGACGATTGATTGAACTTTTCGATAATTCGATTATTCGTTCTTTAGACAAATCATCGGGATTAGCTTCTAGCGTGATCTCGGGGTTTTCAATTACATTATAGTTCTTGTAAACAGCATCACTCAGATGGCTTATTTCGTCAACCGACAATACCGATGGCGTTCCTCCACCAAAATAAATGGTTTCCACTACCTCATCTTTGAACTCACTTTTACGCATTTGGATTTCTTTGGCCATAGCCAAAATCATCTGGTCTTTCTTCTTCATCGAAGTCGAAAAATGAAAGTCGCAGTAATGACAAGCCTGCTTGCAAAAAGGGATATGTATGTAGATTCCGCTCAATTTAATTTAAAATTTTTATGAATTTAAAATTTGGAAATGAATTTGTCCAACCTTGAAATAATTTTCAAATTGTCACATTTTCAAATTATCTAATTTTATCTTGATTCTGTTTCACAAAAGCATCCCATCCCGTATAACTCTTTTCACCTACTGTTTTCCCCGAATTAAAAAAATGGCATACTGCTGCAGCCAATCCATCGGTGCTGTCCAGATTTTTGGGTAATTCTTTTAAGCCTAAAAGTTGCTGAAGCATCTTAGCCACTTGTTCTTTGCTGGCGTTTCCGTTGCCGGTAATCGCCATTTTTATTTTCTTGGGTTCGTATTCGGTGATGGGAATATCCCTTGAAAGACCTGCCGCCATGGCAACGCCCTGCGCCCGTCCTAATTTCAACATCGACTGCACATTCTTACCAAAAAAAGGAGCTTCAATCGCAATTTCATCTGGATGATGTGTATCAATAAGTTCAATGGTGCGTTCAAAAATGATTTTTAGTTTTTGATAATGGTTGTCGTATTTAGACAATTGCAATTCATTGAGTTGCAGAAATTGCATGTTTTTCCCAATAACTTTTATCAATCCAAAACCCATAATCGTGGTTCCAGGGTCAATTCCTAATATGATGCGTTCGTTTGCCATAATTTATTTTGCCACAAAGGCACGAAATCATAAAGTTTATTTACTATATTAAAACTACAATTCGCGAAGGTGAACTTGCGGGATTGTGAAGAGTTTTCATTTACTTTGCAACAATGGTTACAATTCCCCACAAAGCTAAACAATTCCTTGTTTTTACAATCAAAGTTCTGATTGTAACTGGCGCATTTTATTTTATTTACAATCAATTGGCCAATAATGACAAACTCGATTGGCAGAAATTCATTGTTTTGTTCCAAAAAAATCAGTCGATAAGTGGGATTTTATTCATCTTGTTGTTGAGTTTTTTAAATCGTTTTTTTGAGATTTTAAAATGGCAGAATTTGGTTTCCTTCATACGTAAAATTTCTTTGTCTGAAGCCACGGCACAAGTATTAGGTGCTTTGACTGCGGGGATTTTCACACCAAATGGTCTGGGTGAATATGCTGGAAAAGCACTGTTTTTTGAAAAATCAGTCGCAAAAAAAATTATCTTTTTGAATTTAATTTGCAACGGAATTCAAATGATTTTGACGATTGTTTTTGGAATATTCGGCTTGTTGTATTTCAATGCCAACTACAATATAATTACTACCAAAACTGTAATTGTAATCTTCGGGATTTCTATTCTCTTTTTCCTATTATCTTTTTTCTTGAAAAAATTTGCCATCAAAGGCTATTCCATTGAAAAACTGATTCATAAAATTAATGAAATTCCGAAATCAATTCATCAAAAAAATATCCTTTTGGGACTTTGTCGCTATCTCGTTTTTTCCCATCAATACTATTTTTTGTTTCTGGCTTTTGATGTCGATTTGCCTTATTTAACGTTAATGTCCGCCATAACCAGCATTTATTTTTTAGCATCCTCATTACCTACATTTCAGTTTTTGGATTTTGCGGTAAAAGGAAGCGTTGCCGTTTATTTCTTCGGATTATTAGGCGTAAACGAATGGATTGTGGTTTTTATTACGACCCTAATGTGGTTTTTAAATGTGGTATTGCCTGTACTTATCGGAAGCTATTATGTGTTGAATTTTAAAATACAAAAAACAATATGACACTCATTATAGCATTAATTCTTTTTATTTATGTACTCACCATCGGTCATTTGATTTATGGTTTTGACAAAATTCATACATATAAAAGTTCGGATACGAAACCAAAAACACACTTTGCCATTATAGTTCCATTCCGCAATGAAAGTGCCAATTTGCCTCAGCTTTTGGAAAGTTTCAAAAATTTGAATTACCCAAAAACCCTATTTGAAATTATTTTAGTCGATGATTTCTCTGAAGACGATTCCGTCAAACTAATTTATAATTGGCGCATGAAAAACGGGGAATTCCACACCACACTTCTGGAAAATTTACGAATTTCGAATTCTCCGAAAAAAGATGCCATTACACGGGCGATTCCAATTATCAAAAACGAATGGGTTATTACCACGGATGCCGATTGTGTTGTTCCGGAAAACTGGTTGCTTACTTTGGACAATTACGTTATGAATCATGACGTTTCCATGATTGTGGGTTCGGTTTCTTATGAATGCAAAAAATCTTTCCTGCATCATTTCCAACAATTGGACTTGATAAGTTTGCAGGGAGCCACGATGGGAAGTTTTGGAATCGAGTTGGGATTTATGTGCAATGGGGCCAATTTTTGTTACACCAAATCATTATTTCAGGAATTGAATGGATTTGCTGGAAACAACAAAATGGCAAGTGGTGATGATGTTTTTTTATTACAAAAAGCAGTGCAAAGCCATCCCGGAAAAGTACATTATTTAAAATCAAAATCGAATATTGTAACTACAAAACCCATGAATTCTTGGAAGTCACTATTTCATCAAAGGGCACGCTGGGCTTCGAAAACGGGCTCCTACCAAAGTCTTTTTGGAAAAGACTTGGCGGTGATCGTTTTTGTTGGGAACTTGGGAATCGTTTTGGGTTTTGGGTTTTGGGTTTCGGCATGGCTTCCATGGCATAATTTTGCAATTTTTTTTCTGATAAAATTTATTTTTGATTTTGTGCTACTCAACAAAACGAATTCTTTTTTAACAAAAAAAAGAATACGCTTTTTAATTCTAAGTAGTTTGCTGTATCCGTTTTTTTGCGTGAGTGTCGCGTTATTTTCTCTTTTTGGAAAATATGAGTGGAAAGGCAGGCGATTTTAGATTTTTGAAGTGCCTAAAACCCTAGCCGAGATTGCTTCGTGCTTCGCAATAGCAAAATAAAATTATTCCACTTTTAAAATTACAGGCAATATAAATTGCGTTTTTACAGGAATCCCTCTTTTGACAGCAGGATTTACTTTAGGAAAATCGACCAAACGAGCATGGAGTATGCTGTCAATTTTTGAGGTGTTATAGGAAAGAGTATCGTTTAACTGAGGTTCAAACTGCATGGTGGAATTAGGAAAAACCGTTACCTTTACATCTATTGTATCCAGTTGCGGATAGAGTACTGAAAGGGTATCGATGCTCAGTTTCTCTTGTATGAGTTGGGTTAAATACTCAAAAAAACATTGTTTTTTTTGGATTTTGTCTTGTACGGAATCGCAATTTGAAAAGGAAGGAAATTCATCGACTTCTTTCCAATTGATCGATTTCAATTCTTTCTGCAACAATTCCTCATGTGTTGGAACTTGCCTCTCAAAATATTGACAAGAATTAAAAAGTAATGGCGATAAAAATACTATTAGAATTATTTTTCTCATATTCGTTAACAAAACAAATGCTGTTTTTAAATTTTATTTAAAAGTACATTATTAATCCCCAAAAATACTAAAAAATAATTTATGGATTTGCTGCTTTTGACTTTTGGTTTTGTTTGTGTAATTGCTGGCATTTTGGGAAGCTTTCTGCCCGTTTTACCTGGCCCTATTTTGGGCTGGATTGGCATTCTATTATTATATTACACGACTGCCGTTCCTGCAAATTTTTCGGTTTTGGGGATTTCATTGCTAATTACGATAGTAATTTCAATTCTGGATTATATAATTCCAGCAAGGGGAACCAAGGAATTTGGCGGAAGTTCCTATGGTGTTTGGGGAACTACTATTGGCTTGGTTATTGGGATTATTACTCCAATTCCACTAGGTTTCATTATCGGCCCTTTTGTCGGGGCATTTATTGGCGAGCTTCTTTACAATTCAAAAGATCTTCAAAGGGCTTTTAAAGCAGCAACGGGATCCTTTATCGGATTTCTCGCATCTACCTTTATGAAGTTTGCTTTGTCAATGCTGTACTTGGGAGTGTTTATTTGGATTGTTTGGCGCCACAAATCGGAATTATTTTAAAAACACAAACACCCTTAAATCAAAAAAGCTATCCACAATTAAGTGGAAAGCTTTTCATTGGTCTAACTACTAAACCTGCCCATTTCTGAGCGAAAACAACACAACTATTTTTGATGCTTTATTGGGGCAAAAAAGCACCTCATTTCTGAAGTGCTCTTCCCAATGTAGCGGTCTGGACGGGACTCGAACCCGCGACCCCATGCGTGACAGGCATGTATTCTAACCAACTGAACTACCAAACCTCTGCTTTATTGCGGTTGCAAATATACTACAGATTTTGATATCTGCAAACCTTTCTGCAAAAAATATTTTATTAATTTAAACCCACTCAACCAAAGCTTTGTTTTTCAACCAAATATGTAGTGAGTATTTTTTCAAAATTGTCATTAACACTAACAGGGACGTACTTAATTTTATTTTGCGCACAGGTTAACGCAATTTTTTTAAAATAAAGCTCCACTTGTTTTTCATAAATTTCTTTGACATTATCCGCAAAAATATTTACTTCATCACCCGATTCTACATCAATAAACTTTTTGGGGCCGTTATCAAAATCAAAATTCAACTCCGTTTTGTTGTCAATTACATGAAACACCACCACTTTATGTTTGTTGTGTTTAAGATGCTGTAAAGCACTAAATAAAGCCTCTTCATTACCCGACTGAAACATGTCTGTAAAGAGTATGATCATGGAACGGCGGTGTATTTTCTCCGCTATCTGATGCAGAAAAGTGACTGTATCCGTGTTTTTTGTTGCCGTAGGCTTTTCTATAAGATTTTCTAATTTGTTCAACAACATTCTGTGATGACGATCACTTCCTTTTTCTGGAGCATAGTATTCGTAAGTATCAGAATATAAACTCAAACCCACGGCATCGCGTTGTTTTTTTAATAAATTCATTAAAACAGCCGATGCCAAAACAGAAAAACCGATTTTGTTTTCGTAAAATAACTGCCCGCTTTTTAACTTCGGATAGTGCATCGAAGACGAATTATCGATAATTAAATGGCATCGCAAATTGGTTTCTTCTTCGTAACGTTTGGTGTACAATCGATCGGTTTTGGCAAATAATTTCCAATCGATATGTTTGGTGCTTTCGCCGGCATTGTAGACTTTGTGTTCAGCAAATTCGGCCGAAAAACCATGAAATGGACTTTTATGCATCCCAGAAATAAAGCCTTCCACGACTTGGTTTGCCAACAACTCTAAATGTTGAAATCTGGATATTTTTTCTATTTGAGACTCAATTTTCATATATTTTATCCGTTTCCCTTTCGGCTTATGTCAAATATAATAAAGTTTAAAAAAATACGAACAATTTGATTCAAATAAAAAAGGCTTGACTTTCGCCAAACCTTTATTCGTATTATGAGATTGCTTCATTCTTCGCAATGACGGCAATTACAACAATGCGTCCAAACTATCCGCATAAGTTTGTTTTGGAGCCACACCTACTTGACGCCCTACCACTTCTCCGTTTTGAAACACCAAAACCGTAGGAATATTTCTTACACCATATTTTGCCGCAAACTCTTGATTAGCATCCACGTCTACTTTACCAATCACCGCTTTTCCTTCATATTCAGTCGAAATTTCATCGATGATTGGACCTACCATCCTACACGGACCGCACCATGCTGCCCAAAAGTCAACCATTACTGGTTTATCTGATTTTAATACTACTTCTTCAAAAGTCGCATCCGTTATTGCTAATGCCATTTTAATTTTTTTAAATATTGAAGCACAAATCTACAGCTTTATTTTTAATGAAATTCAATTCCGAAATTAGTTTTGATTATGAATGTATTGCCATTATTTATTTAAGCACGCCCATGAATTTTTCAATATTTATTCCAAATTCATTTCAGGAGCTTTATCCATCTGTACACTTTATCTTTTCCTGCCTAAAAAAGGTAATTGCATCAACAATTCGACCATCAAGGCTAAGACATTTGAGATCTAATTCAACTTAAAGTTAATTTGCATTTTCTCTAATTCTACCAACAACTCATTCGAGATTTTGACTTTTAGTTTTCTACTTGGCATAGTTAGTTTGGTCACTACTTTTGTTTCTTCAATTTCGGGTTCCGAATTTATTACGCCTCCTACCGTTTCTAAAGTTTCAACATCTTCATTTTCATCCATAAAAACTTCATCATTATAGTCTAAAACGACAGGGACAACCTCTACCAATCGTTTAGTTTTCTCCAATTCCATAATTTCAAAAGCCACCGTGTTATCTCCTTTATTTTCTTGAAAAAGTGAACTTAACTTATGAATAAACTCTGTTTTCAAATCCTTAATATTCAAGAAAATTACTAACTTTTTAGCAAAAGTAACCAATACATCTTGCAATTGTTTCACTTCCGAAAATTGTATTCTAGGTTCGCTTTTTTTGCCCGTATCTTTATTTACCCAACCTTCTTTGATTAAAATTTTTATAAAAACAAATTGATTATTATATAAAAAATGATAGAATTTCAAATACTCCTCGCCAAAAATCTTAAACTCATAACTTTCATCGAACCCCTCTAAAGTAAAAATTGCCCAATCCTTTCCGTTTTTAGCAGTTTTGCGCTGAAAATTACTTACAATACCTGCGAAAGTTAGATTTTTACCCACGTGTAATTCCATATTTCGGAGTGATTCCAACTTAGTATTACAAAAATATTTCATCTCAAACTTAAAATCATCCAACGGATGTCCCGAAATATAAATCCCTACCACCTCTTTTTCTCTTGATAATTTTTCCATCGTGCTCCAATCATCACATGGAGGCACAACGGGTTCAGCAATTTGCACTTCGCTGGTGTCCCCAAACAAACTTACCTGCGATGAATTTTCGTTTTCCTGAAACTTTGCTCCGTACCGAATGGCTTTTTCATAGAAAGTAATTCCATCTCCGTCATCGTGAAAATACTGTGCGCGTGTAGTTCCTAAAAACGAATCAAAACCTCCTGCCAGAGCCAAATTTTCTAATGCTTTTTTGTTCGCAGCGCGCAAATCAATGCGTTTAGTCAAATCAAAAATAGATTTGTATTTCCCATCCTTTCTTCGTTCTACGATAGTTGCCACAGCCCCGGAACCCACTCCCTTTACGGCACCCATCCCAAAACGAACCGCATAATCATCATTTACCGTAAACTTATAAAAAGACTCATTCACATCGGGGCCTAAAACCTGTAAGCCCATACGTTTGCATTCCTCCATAAAAAAGGAAACTTGCTTGATGTCACTCATGTTATTGGACAAAACTGCCGCCATATATTCCGCCGGATAATTAGCTTTCAGATAAGCCGTTTGATAAGCAATCCAGGCATAACACGTAGAATGTGATTTGTTGAACGCATATTCCGCAAAGGCTTTCCAATCGTTCCAAATTTTCTCTAACTTGTCTTTAGCATGCCCTTTTGCCATAGCTTGGGAGATGAATTTCGGCTCCATTTTCGCCAAAACATCAATCATTTTTTTTCCCATTGCTTTACGCAAAACGTCGGCATCACCTTTAGAAAAATCGGCTAGTTTTTGGGACAAAAGCATTACCTGCTCTTGGTAAACTGTAATTCCGTAGGTATCTTTTAATAATTCTTCACAATCATCCAAATCATATTCAATAGGCTCTTCTCCGTTTTTACGCTTAATAAAACTAGGGATATAGGCAATCGGTCCCGGACGATACAATGCATTCATAGCAATCAAATCAGGAAAAACCGTCGGTTTCAATTCCTTCATGTATTTTTGCATTCCCGCACTTTCATATTGGAAAATCCCAACCGTTTCTCCACGTTGAAAAAGTTCATACGTCTTTAAATCATCAATTGGAAATTCATCGGGATTGAGGTCTATTCCGGTTCTGTATTTTACTAATTTAACGGTATCTTTTATCAACGTAAGGGTCTTCAAACCCAAGAAGTCCATTTTCAACAAACCGGCACTTTCTACCACTGAGTTGTCAAATTGGGTCACATATAAATCCGAGTCTTTGGCAGTAGCCACCGGAACAAAATCAGTAATATCACTTGGAGTAATAATTACACCGCAGGCGTGTATTCCCGTATTCCTTAAATTCCCCTCTAAAACTTTGGCTTGTTGGATTGTTTCTCCTCCTAAATCTTCTTCATTGGCAAGACCAATTAATTCCTTGATTTTATCGTATTCTTCCGGTCGAACCGCTTTCTTTATTATATCCTCCTTTTCATTCAAAAAACGTGCTAAATTCCATTTGGACGGCATCATCCCCGGAATTAATTTTGCAATTTTATCGGCCTCAAACAAGGGCAAATCGAGCACTCGAGCGGTATCCCGAATTGCCGATTTGGTCGCCATTTTACCGTAAGTAATAATTTGAGCCACTTGTTTCGAACCATATTTTCGAATTACATAATCCATCACGCTGCTACGTCCTTCATCATCAAAATCAATATCAATATCGGGTAGTGACACACGATCAGGATTCAGGAAACGCTCAAAAAGCAGATTGTACATTAACGGGTCGATATTGGTGATTTTCAAACAATACGCGACTACCGATCCCGCCGCAGACCCCCGACCCGGCCCTACAGATACACCCATGCTTCTCGCCTCGGCGATTAAATCCTGTACAATCAAAAAATACCCAGGATAACCTGAATTCGAAATAGTTAACAGCTCAAAATCCAATCTTTCCTGGATTTCTGGCGTAATTTCTTTGTAGCGTCTGTGGGCTCCTTCAAAAGTAAGATGTCTCAAATACGCATTTTCCCCTCTTACTCCACCATCTTTTTCATCTTCTGGATCATTAAATTCTACCGGGATTTCAAATTTTGGCAACAAAACTTCTCTTGCCAAATTGTAAATCTCAATTTTATCCACAATCTCCGAAATGTTCGAAATCGCTTCCGGCAAATCGTTAAAGATTTTTTTCATCTCGTCTCCCGACTTGAAATAATATTCCTGATTAGGTAAGCCAAAACGATACCCTCGACCACGACCTATTGGTGTAGATTGCTTTTCACCCTCTTTTACACACAATAAAATATCATGCGCATTGGCATTGTCTTTATCAATATAAAAAGTGTTATTGGTCGCAATAATCTTGACATCGTGTTTTCGTGCCAAAGAAATCAATCCTTCGTTTACCCGATTTTCGTCTTCTTGGTTGTGACGCATCACCTCGATATAAAAATCTTCTCCAAATTCTTGTTTCCACCAAAGCAAAGCTTCCTCGGCTTGGTTTTCTCCAAGATTTAAAATTTTATTCGGGATTTCACCATAGAGATTTCCCGACAAAACGATGACATCTTCTTTGTATTTTTGAATTACATTTTTGTCGATTCTGGGCACATAGTAAAATCCCTCGGTATAGGCAATTGACGACATTTTTGCCAAATTGTGGTAGCCTTTTTTGTTTTTTGCCAAAAGCACTATTTGGTAACCATTGTCTTTTCGAGATTTGTCTTTGTGATTTTCGCAAACAAAGAATTCGCAGCCCACAATAGGTTTCATGGTGACTTCCGTTGGTGTTTCCCCTTTCTCGACGGCATCCTTGTTTTTGGCTTCCATCGACTTGTTGTGATTTAGTACATCCCGAACAAAATGAAAAGCACCCATTAAATTCGCATGATCGGTCATGGCAACGGCAGGCATCTTTTGTTGTGCCGCTGCTTTAACCAAAGCCGCAACGCTAATGGTGGATTGCAAAACCGAAAACTGCGTGTGGTTATGTAAATGCACAAAATCGGTATCAATGAGAATTTGTTTGTTTTCCGAAAGTGCCGCCTTTGAAATTGGGGCAGTTTGCTTTTCTCCAAATTGCTGGCGGATTTTATCGGAAGCCTCTTTTAGATTGATGTGTTTTAATCCGATGAGCTGGATTTCCCTCGGATTTTTTAACTGGAAATCCTCAAAATACTCCTGCTCCACTTCAAGCTCCTTTTTGGTAAAAACTCCAGTCCGAATTAATTCAAAAAAACAACGGGTTGTTGCCTCAACATCTGCCGTGGCATTATGTGCCTCCCCAAAAGGAACATTGAAAAGATATTGGTGCAATTCGGTTAGCGTTGGCAATTTAAATTTTCCGCCACGACCACCAGGCAATCGCAATAAGGACGCAGTAACTTCTGTACAGGTATCTAAAATTGGCATTGAAGCCATGGGAGAATCCACTCCAAATCGGTGAAATTCACACCCCATAATATTGATGTCAAAACCTAAGTTTTGACCCACAATATATTTGGCTTTGCCTAATGCAATATTGAATTTTTCTAAAACTTCACTTAAAGAAATTCCATCAGCCTCTGCTAATTCTGTAGAAATTCCGTGAATCCGCTCCGCATCATATGGAATGTTGAAACCCTCCGGTTTGACCAAATAGTCTTGATGCTCGATGAGTTTTCCCATTTCGTCGTGCAACTGCCATGCAATTTGAATGCATCGAGGCCAATTGTTGGTATCGGTTATTGGCGCATCCCAACGTTTGGGTAATCCAGTAGTTTCGGTATCGAAAATTAAATACATAAGCCTTACCCCCAGCCCTGCCAAGACAGGGATCCAAAACCAAATAGATTCTGGCTGTTTATTTAACTGGTTTTAAACACTTTAAAATTTATAACAATTAAAAAAAATGAATTTCAAATTTAGGATTTTTTAGGGAAGAATATCTGGGAAGTTATTAACAAAAACAGATTCCAAAAAAATTAATAATACATTCCTATAAATTAATTGGATTATCAAAAACTTATATCACATTCCAGCTAAATTACAACTCAAAAAAGAGAGTCTCTGTTTTTTGGATATCGTAGTATTTCACTGAATTATATTAATGAAATCAATGCCCTTCCCACAAAAAAAATTTCAAATAACGAAGAGTGAAACCCTATTAATTTTTAAAAAAATATGCTGTAAGTATTATTAATAAATATATTTTAAAGAAATTATTTTAAATTATACCAGTAAAAAATATACTATTACTATCAAAACAATTACAAATTAACAAAAAAACAAAACAGGATCAATACTTCAAGGAACAGCATTTAAAACGTAAAAAAAGCAAAATAAAAAAGCAATGACAAAAGCATAAATAAGTAAACAGGAGCGGTTAAGCACCGTAAAAACGGTTTGGTTATCGTATAAAACTGAATAATAAAATTGAATTCTCTATTTCTTTTTTTTAAATTTGTCGACATTATTCTAATTATAGATAATCACTCTAATTAAAGTAAAAAAATACACTTAAAAAATAGTAAAAATGAGTACTACATTATTCGACAAAGTATGGGATTCGCACGTCGTGCGTAAAATTGAAGATGGACCAGACGTTTTTTTTATTGACCGTCATTTCATCCATGAAGTTACCAGTCCCGTTGCTTTTTTAGGCTTAAAAGAAAGAGGCATATCGGTTTTATACCCAGAACGTACTTTTGCAACAGCCGATCACAACACACCAACTATAAACCAACATCTACCAGTTGCTGATGCTCTATCTGCTAATCAATTGAAAGCATTAGAAGACAACGCTGCAGAATATGGTATTTCTCACTGGGGATTAGGTCACATAAAAAATGGAATTGTACATGTAGTAGGTCCTGAAAACGGAATTACTTTACCAGGTGCAACTATCGTTTGTGGAGATTCCCACACTTCTACTCACGGTGCTTTTGGCGCCATTGCTTTTGGTATCGGAACTTCTGAAGTGGAAATGGTTATGGCTACTCAATGTATTATGCAGCCAAAACCAAAGAAAATGCGTATCAACGTAAACGGAACTTTGAGCAAAGGTGTAGGTCCAAAAGATGTGGCTTTGTACATCATTGCAAAATTGACTACTTCTGGAGGTACGGGTTATTTTGCTGAATATGCTGGAAATGTTTTTGAAAACATGTCTATGGAGGGTCGTATGACCGTTTGTAACTTGAGTATCGAAATGGGTGCTCGTGGCGGTATGATTGCTCCTGACCAAAAAACTTTCGATTTCTTGGAAGGACGTTTATATGCTCCAAAAGGCGAAGCTTGGACAAAAGCTGTTGAATATTGGAAAACTTTAAAAACGGATACTGATGCCGTTTTTGATGCTGAATTGAATATCGATGCAGCAGATATCGAACCAATGATTACTTATGGTACAAATCCTGGAATGGGAATTGGTATTTCTCAACATATTCCTAGTGCCGACCAAGTGGAAGGTGGCGAGGAAACTTATAAAAAATCTTTGGCTTACATGGGCTTTGAAGAAGATGACGTGATGATTGGAAAACCAATTGATTTTGTTTTCTTGGGAAGTTGCACCAATGGTCGTATTGAAGATTTTAGAGCTTTTACAGAAATTGTGAAAGGAAGAAAAAAAGCAGATAACGTAACCGCTTGGTTAGTTCCAGGTTCTCACGTTGTTGAAGCTCAGATCAAAGAAGAAGGATTGTTAGACATTCTTACTGAAGCTGGATTCGTATTACGTCAGCCAGGTTGTTCAGCTTGTTTGGCAATGAACGATGATAAAGTTCCTGCTGGAAAATATGCAGTAAGTACATCAAACCGAAATTTTGAAGGTCGTCAGGGTCCTGGTTCAAGAACTTTGTTAGCTTCTCCAATTATGGCAGCAGCAGCAGCGGTTACTGGAAAATTAACTGATCCAAGAGACTTGTTTTAGATTGAAGATTTTAGATTTTAGATTTCACTTTGTGTCATTTAAGAATCTAAATAACTTCAACTAAAAATTGATTTACATTATTAATAAAAAATATTTTTAGAATATCCAATTTAGTCTTTCAAATGAGATTCTAAAATCTGAATTCTAAAATCTAAAATTACAAAAAATGGCATACGATAAATTTAATATCCTTACGAGTAGTGCAGTGCCACTACCAATCGAAAACGTAGATACTGATCAAATCATCCCGGCTCGTTTCCTGAAAGCTACAAAACGTGAAGGCTTTGGAGACAACCTTTTCAGAGATTGGAGATACAACGGAGATAATACTCCAAAAGCTGATTTCGTGTTAAACGACAAAACCTACAGCGGAAAAATTCTTGTTGGAGGGAAAAACTTCGGTTCAGGTTCTTCAAGAGAACATGCAGCTTGGGCCGTTTACGATTATGGATTCCGTGCAGTAGTTTCTAGTTTTTTTGCAGATATCTTCAAAGGAAACTGTTTGAATATTGGTGTTTTGCCAGTACAAGTTAGTCCTGAATTTGCCGACACTATTTTCAAAGCTATCGAAGCAGATCCAAACACACAATTGGAAATCAACTTAGAAGCACAAACCATTACTTTATTAGCCACTGGACAACAAGAATCTTTTGACATCAACGGATACAAAAAGAACAACATGTTGAACGGTTTTGACGATATTGATTACTTACAAAATATTAAAGAAGAAATTGTAACTTTTGCAGATAAACAACTGATATAATTTTATAAAGATTCAAATATTTGAATTAAATAACCCTGTATCTTTTTATAAAATGGTACAGGATCAACTTTAGTTATTATCACAATGGATTTTAAACCGAGTACAATTGAAGATATTGATGAAATTTTTAAATTTTATGACTGGGCTGTTGCTTATCAAAAAACAAAATTCAATAAGCATTGGAAAGGATTTGAAAGAGATTTAATAGAACGTGAAATTTCTGAAAATCGACAATGGAAAATTAGCATTGACAACGAAATCGCCTGTGTTTTTGCAATTACTTTTGAAGACGAAAGCATTTGGAAAGAAAAAAATGAAGACAAAGCCGTTTATTTTCACAGAATTGTAACAAATCCAAAATTTAGAGGACACCATTTTGTCAAAAAAATAGTCGAATGGGGCAATACTTTTGCAAAAAAAAATCAATTAGATTATTTAAGGATGGATACTTGGGGGGATAATGAATCATTAATCGAATATTATCAAAAATGTGGTTTTAATTTCTTAGGAATTATCACACCCCATTTTGGCAATTTACCAAAACATTACGAAGGAATTACGTTAAGTTTATTCGAAATTGATGTAAAAGAAAAGCGAATATCGTAAGAATAAATAGCACACTTTTTAAAAGCGAATTTAGAAAAGCAATATGAAAAAAAGAAAGATTGAAATAATGGATACGACACTCCGCGATGGAGAACAAACATCGGGAGTTTCTTTTTCTGCTACAGAAAAATTAACCATTGCGCAATTATTGCTGGAAGAATTGAATGTCAATCGAATAGAAATCGCATCGGCACGGGTAAGCGAAGGTGAATTTCAGGGCGTAAAAGGCATCATGGCTTGGGCTGAAGAAAAAAAATATTGCGATCGGATAGAAGTCCTAACCTTTGTAGATGGCGGACTTTCGATTGAGTGGATGAAAAAAGCAGGAGCCAAAGTACAAAATTTGTTGACCAAAGGATCTCTGAACCATTTAACCCATCAATTAAAGAAAACCCCAGAACAACATTTCGCTGAAATTGCCCAAACTATTGCATTAGCACAAGAAAACAACATCGAAACTAATGTTTATCTAGAAGATTGGAGTAATGGAATGATTAATTCTCCTGAATATGTATTTCAGTATTTAGACTTTCTGACGACCCAACCTGTCAAAAGAATATTATTACCAGATACTTTAGGCGTTCTTATTCCTTCACAAACCTCTGAATTTATTTCTAAAATTATAACAAAATATCCGAACAGCCATTTTGATTTTCATGCCCATAATGATTATGACTTAAGCATCGCCAATGTAATGGAAGCGGTCAAAGCAGGCATTCAAGGTCTTCATGTTACCGTAAACGGAATGGGTGAACGCGCTGGAAATGCACCGTTAGAAAGCACCGTTGCTGTAATCAATGACTTCTTGCCCGAAATAGAAATCAGCGTAAAGGAGTCTTCATTATACTCCGTGAGCAAATTGGTAGAAACTTTTACAGGCCAAAGAATTCCTGCCAACAAACCCATTGTAGGCGATAACGTGTTTACTCAAACTGCCGGCATTCATGCTGACGGAGACAATAAAAATAATTTATATTTCAACAATTTACTTCCGGAACGTTTTGGAAGAAAAAGAAAATACGCTTTAGGAAAAACATCTGGCAAAGCCAATATTGAAAAAAACCTTCAGGAATTGGGTTTAAAATTAAACGCCGACGATCTTAAATTAGTAACCCAACGCATCATTGAATTGGGAGATAAAAAGGAAACCGTTACCAAGGAAGATTTGCCTTATATCATTTCAGACGTATTAGACAGTCAAACGTATCAAGATAAAATTGTAGTAGAATCCTATGTTTTAGTACATGCTAAAGGCTTACGTCCTTCCACAACACTCTGTTTAAAAATTGACAACGAAATATTTGAAGAAAACGCACAAGGCGACGGTCAATTTGATGCCTTTATGAATGCCCTTTCAAAAATATACAAAAACAAAAAAATGGTATTGCCTAAATTGATAGATTACGCAGTGCGAATTCCGCCAGGAAGCAGTTCCGATGCTTTATGCGAAACCATAATTACATGGACAAATAACGGCAAAGAATTTAAGACAAGAGGACTTGACTCCGACCAAACCGTAGCCGCAATTATTGCGACACAAAAAATGCTGAATGTAGCAATCATCTAAACCACAAGAAATTTTAAAAACTAATATAAAAGAAATGAAATTTAACATAGCCCTTTTAGCTGGAGACGGAATTGGACCAGAAGTAATCAACGAAGCCGTAAAAGTTTCTGATGCAATCGCAAAAAAATTCAATCATGAAATTAATTGGACACCCGCATTAACAGGTGCTTGCGCGATAGATGCCGTAGGCGTTCCTTACCCTGATGAAACGCATGAAATTTGCATGGCTGCTGATGCGGTTCTATTTGGAGCCATCGGACATCCAAAATACGACAATGATCCAAAAGCCACTGTAAGACCCGAACAAGGATTATTGTTAATGCGTAAAAAATTAGGTTTGTTTGCTAATGTTCGTCCTACTTTTACATTTCCCTCTTTGATTGACAATTCCCCTCTAAAAAGAGAGCGAATTGAAGGAACCGATTTGATATTTTTAAGAGAACTAACAGGCGGAATCTATTTTGGCGAAAAAGGAAGAAAAGACGACGGAGAAACAGCATACGATACTTGTACCTATACAAGGGTCGAAGTACAACGTTTAGCAAAAAAAGGATTTGAATTGGCTATGACACGTTCCAAAAAACTGTGTTGTGTTGACAAAGCAAATGTGTTGGAAACCTCTCGTTTGTGGAGAGAAACAGTGCAAGCTATGGAAAAAGACTATCCCGAAGTAACGGTAAGTTATGAATTTGTGGATGCGGTAGCAATGCGATTAGTGCAGTGGCCAAACTCATACGATGTTTTAATTACTGAAAACTTATTTGGAGACATCTTAACAGATGAAGCTTCTGTGATTTCAGGTTCTATGGGATTAATGCCTTCCGCGTCTGTTGGAGAACATACTTCATTATACGAACCTATTCATGGTTCTTATCCACAAGCTACAGGGTTAAATATTGCCAATCCATTGGCCACTGTATTGTCTGCCGCCATGATGTTTGAAGACGCTTTTGGGCTAAAAGAAGAGGCAGAGGCGATCAGAGTTGTTGTTAACAAATCACTGGAACAAGGAATTGTAACAGAAGACTTGGCCGCAAAAGGAGCAAAAGCCTATTCAACTAGTGAAGTTGGAGATTGGTTGGTTGCTAATTTATAAAAATAAAATTCACTTTTAGTCCCCTCTTCTTTGGAGAGGGCGGAGGGTGAGGAAAAACAAAAAAGGTGTCAATATAATTGACACCTTTTTTTATATGTATTAAAGAAAATACTAGTATCCTCCTCTGTTTCCACCACCACGGTTGTCTCCACCACGGCTGTTTCCACCACCATAACCACCGCCACGGTTATCTCCACCACGGCTGTTGCTATTAAAACTTCTTCTTTCACCTTCTGGTTTAGGCTCAGATTTGTTAACTACTATCGCACGACCTTGAACAGTTGCACCGTTCAATTCATTAATTGCTTTTTGTGCCTCTTCATCGTTTGGCATTTCAATAAAACCAAACCCTTTACTTCTTCCAGTAAATTTATCAGTTATAATTTTTACAGAATCAACTGCTCCGTAAGCCTCGAAAGACTCTCTTAAATCTGCTTCCTCAATACTGAATGGAAGGCTTCCAACAAAAATGTTCATAATTACTATTTTAAAATATTAAACAAATATAGTCATATTATATTCTAAACCACTATGTATTAGATTATTTATGTTAAGTTTAATTAAATACAAAAAAACCATCTGCTTATGAGATGGTTTTAAAAAAAATGATTCTGCTAATT
The DNA here is from genome assembly GCF_003097635.1 of Flavobacterium psychrotolerans. Taxonomy (GTDB): domain Bacteria; phylum Bacteroidota; class Bacteroidia; order Flavobacteriales; family Flavobacteriaceae; genus Flavobacterium; species Flavobacterium psychrotolerans. The sequence continues at coordinate 117,285 of NZ_QCZI01000006.1, read as the reverse complement.
TTTATGGCATAATTGGAACTTTGTAAAAAACACCGCTTTGAAGATTTAAAATTGGCGCCTCTTCTGAAGTAGCATCCGTGTTTTTAGCGTTAAATCTAAAAGTCCCTGAGATGGTAGCGCCATCATAATCCGTAACAACAATTTGCCCATCACCAATCCCAAAACCCGTTTGATAGGTAAGCACAACAGCGTTCAAAGTGTTAACGTAGATTGCCTTTTTAGCCTCACTTGCTCCTAAATCATAGGTAATGTATGTGCTTTTATCCCTTTGACTCACCAATTTGGCGGGTAATGGCATTGTTAAAGTCAATTTTTCATTTACGGTAACGGCTTCAATATTTAGTGAGCTACCAGTACCTATTTTTGCAACTGCATCAGATGCTTTCCAAAACACATTATCTTTAACTCCTTGAAAAGCTGCATTATTATTGAACGTAACATCTTGGCTACAGGACGTTAATCCAATAAGAAACAAGAGAAAATATATTCCTTTTTTCATTTTAATAAATTTATTTGACAAAAATAACTTTTTAATGCAAAATGAACATATTAAAAACCTAAAATAATTTTAATTTATTTTTTTGTTCAAGGAAAGCGCATTGAGATTTGTTTCTTCTGGAAAAAAACGTATATTTGCGCCCTTAATTAACAGAGGTCGAGTACCTCAAAATTTAATCATACGATTATGTCAGTAAAAATTAGATTACAAAGACACGGTAAAAAAGGAAAACCTTTTTACTGGGTTGTAGCGGCAGATGCTCGCTCAAAAAGAGATGGTAAATACCTAGAAAAAATTGGTACTTACAATCCAAACACTAACCCAGCAACTATCGATTTGGATTTGGATAGTGCAGTAAGATGGTTACACAACGGAGCTCAGCCTACTGACACCGCTAAAGCAATCCTTTCTTACAAAGGAGCATTACTAAAGCACCACCTTGATGGCGGAATCCGTAAAGGAGCTTTAACACAAGAACAAGCTGATGCTAAATTGGCAACTTGGTTAGAAGCAAAATCAGGAAAAGTAGATTCTAAAAAAGAAGGTTTGACAAAAGCGCAAGCTGATGTTAAAGCAAAAGCATTCAAAGCAGAACAAGCTGTAAATGCGAAACGTTTAGCGGATGCTGCTAAAGCTGAAGCTGACGCAATTGCCGCAAGTGCTCCTGCTGTAGAAGAAGAAGTTGAAGCTGTTGCAGAAGAAACTCCTGCCGCAGAAGAAAATAACGAAGCAACTGAAGCATAATTTTACTAGCGAAGATGCGTAAAGAAGATTGTTTCTATTTAGGTAAAATCGCGAAAAAATTTAGTTTTAAGGGTGAAGTCTTGGCTTATTTAGACACCGATGAACCCGAGTTATATGAGGATATGGAATCAGTATTTGTTGAATTCAACAATAATCTGGTTCCATATTTTATTAAAAACAGTTCCTTACACAAAAACGACTTTCTCAGAATTCGTTTTGAAGACGTAGATAATGAAGTCGAAGCCGAAAGTCTTTTAGGGCATGCCATTTATCTACCTATTAAAATGTTGCCAAAACTTACCGGCAACAAATTTTACTATCACGAAGTTATTGATTTCGAAATTGAAGACAAACGTTTAGGTATTATCGGAATCATTCAATCGGTAAACGACACCACAGCACAGCCCCTTTTTGAAGTTTTGAATGGTGATGTAGAAATGTTAATCCCTATGATTGATCATTTCCTGATAAAAATAGACCGATCGAACAAAAAAGTCATCATGGATTTACCAGAAGGATTAATTGAAATGTATTTATAGATTTTTAGATACGCTGCGCTTTTAGAATATTATAAACGCCTGCGGCTTTAGAAAAAATCTAAGTTGTCTAACAATCTAACAATCTAAGTTGTCTAAATTCCAATTCAAACAGTTTTCTATTGAACAAGACCGATGTGCCATGAAAATTGGAACGGATGGCGTTTTGCTTGGCGCTTGGACTCCTTTGGAAAACAATCCCAACAGCATTTTAGACATTGGAACTGGAACTGGCATCATAGCCCTAATGTTAGCACAACGAAGTGCCGCAACACAAATTGACGCCCTCGAAATTGACGAAGACGCTTACGAACAAGCGGTCGATAATTTTGAAAACGCCCCTTGGAACGACAAACTATTTTGTTTTCACGCCGGTTTGGATGAATTTATTGAAGAACCTGAAGACGAATATGATTTGATTGTTTCTAATCCCCCATTTTATGTCGAGGACTATTATTCTACCAATAAACAACGGGATTTGGCTCGATTTCAAGACGCAATGCCTTTTGAAGATTTGATTGAAGCAGCCGATTTATTACTCTCTGAAAACGGAATATTCGCAGTAATAATTCCTTTTAAGGAAGAAGCAAAATTTATTGATTTGTGTGCCGAAGCGGAACTTTTCCCAATAAAAATAACAAGAGTTAAAGGCACGCACCAAACACCAATTATTAGAAGTCTACTCGCTTTTAAGCGTTTTGAAATGAGTACTCAGTCGGCTAACGAATTGGTAATTGAAATTTCAAGACATGAATATACGGATGAATATATTGAACTGACGAAGGATTTTTATTTGAAGATGTAAGTCATTCTCTACTGCCCTAGCCCTGATGGAAGGGAAAATCCCGCGCTTTTTAGCGCGGATTGGAATGACAGCAGGAATAGCTTCAAAAAATCTATATAAAATTATAACAATCGTCAATGGTTTTGTTAAATTTCTTTGTGTAAATTTGTGCCTTATTAATTAACCGATTGCTTTGCTTTACGCTTCGCAATGCCTTGCAATGACAAAACTATGAAACCAGATCTTTTTCAAGCCCCAGATTATTACAATCTTGATGAATTACTAACCGACGAACATAAATTAGTGCGGGATGCCGCGCGGGAATGGGTTAAACGGGAAGTTTCACCAATTATAGAGGATTATGCCCAAAAAGCAGAATTCCCAAAACAAATCATCAAAGGCTTAGCGGACATTGGCGCTTTTGGGCCTTATATTCCAGAGCAATATGGCGGTGCGGGTTTAGACCAAATTTCGTACGGTTTGATTATGCAAGAAATCGAAAGAGGCGATTCGGGAGTTCGTTCCACGGCTTCTGTGCAATCTTCGCTGGTGATGTATCCAATTTGGAAATACGGAAACGAAGAACAACGCATGAAATATTTGCCAAAACTGGCTTCCGGAGAATTTTTGGGTTGTTTTGGCTTGACTGAACCCAATTATGGATCTGACCCAGGAAGTATGATTACCAATTATAAAGATATGGGCGACCATTATTTGTTGAATGGTGCCAAAATGTGGATTTCGAACGCCCCATTTGCGGATATTGCCGTGGTTTGGGCTAAGGATGAAACAGGAAGAATTCACGGATTGATTGTAGAACGTGGCATGGAAGGCTTTACCACTCCAGAAACACATAACAAATGGTCTCTTCGCGCATCGGCAACTGGAGAACTGATTTTTGATAATGTAAAAGTGCCTAAAGGAAATTTATTGCCTAATAAATCCGGCTTGGGAGCCCCGTTAGGCTGTTTAGATTCTGCTCGGTACGGCATTGCTTGGGGAGCCATTGGAGCAGCAATGGACTGTTATGACACGGCTTTGCGTTATGCGAAAGAAAGAATTCAGTTTGACAAACCTATAGCAGGGACCCAACTGCAACAAAAAAAATTAGCCGAGATGATTACCGAAATCACCAAAGCGCAATTGCTAACATGGCGATTGGGCGTTTTGAGGAACGAAGGCAAAGCGACTACAGCCCAGATCTCCATGGCTAAAAGAAATAATGTAGATATGGCTATACATATTGCTCGTGAAGCTCGACAAATGTTGGGCGGAATGGGAATCACTGGTGAATACTCTATTATGAGGCACATGATGAATTTAGAAAGTGTAATTACGTATGAAGGGACTCATGACATCCATTTGTTAATTACAGGAATGGATATTACGGGTATTCCTGCCTTTAAATAAAATGAAATTCCCCAGAAACAAAATGGCTTTTCAGAAATGAAAGCCTTTTTGTTTCTGGGGAATTTAAAGTCCTCCTTATTTTTATGATTCTGGCGCCAACTCCAGTTCCAATCCTTCCAAACTTTCCGTGATTGGGATTTGACACCCCAAACGACTGTTCGGTTTCACATAAAATGCCTCCGAAAGCATAGCTTCCTCATCATCCCCCATTTCTGGCAAAGCAATATCGTTGAGAACGTAACATTGGCAGGAAGCACACATGGCCATTCCGCCACAGGTTCCTTCTACAGGAAGTTCATAAGCTTTACATAATTCCATGATGTTCATGGCCATATCCGTGGGAGCCTGCAAATCATGAACAACTCCTTCTCGGTCTTTAATTTTTATTAATACATCCATTATATCTTGAAATTGGTTGTTTTATGTTATTTATTTTTTAACTGATACTGGCTGTGGTTTTTAAATCACAATCATTTTATTAAAAATGTTCCTGCAGCATTAAACTCAAATCATGATTTACAAAATATTGACCACCGTTTCAATTTGTGGAGCAAACTTTTTTATGGTGGTTTCTACTCCTGCTTTAAGTGTCATTTGGTTTACACTACAGCTGGTGCAAGCACCCTCAAGTCGCACTTTCACGTGTTTGTTGTCCTCGATAGAGATGAGCGTAATATCTCCACCATCAGAATTCAAAAAAGGTCTGATTTCTTCCAGTGCTTTTAAGACATTGCGCGTTAATTCTTCTGTTGTCATAATTTAGGATTATTAGATTGTCAGATAGTTCATAGTTGGATGGGTAGATTATTTCAAAATCTACTCACCAACCCATAACAATCTATTTTTTTACCGCAGAACAGCCGGCCATTGTCGTGATTTTAACAGCTTCAGTAGGAGGTAAACTTTCGTTTCTGCTTACCACTTCCCGCACCACGTTTCTTGTGATTTCTTCAAAAACAGTTTCAATAACAGAACCCGTTTGCATTGCAGCCGGACGACCGTAATCCCCAGCCTCACGAATGGATTGAACTATTGGAACTTCTCCAAGGAATGGAACCTTTAAATCTTCTGCTAAGTTCTTGGCTCCTTCTTTTCCGAAGATATGGTATTTGTTGTTTGGCAATTCTTCAGGTGTAAAATAAGCCATGTTTTCGATAATTCCGAGTACAGGTACATTTATGGAATCTGACATGAACATAGAAACTCCTTTTCTGGCATCGGCTAAAGCTACCGCTTGTGGCGTACTCACAACCACGACGCCGGTTATAGGCAAAGATTGTACAATGGAAAGATGAATATCGCCTGTTCCTGGAGGTAAATCCAATAACAAGAAATCTAATTCTCCCCAATCGGCATCAAAAATCATTTGATTTAACGCTTTTGAAGCCATTGGTCCACGCCAAATTACGGCTTGACTCGGCGAGGTAAAAAATCCTATGGAAAGTATTTTAATACCGTAGCTTTCTACCGGTTTCATTTTTGATTTGCCATCGATTTCTACTGAAATTGGTTTTTCAGATTCAACATCAAACATAATAGGCATAGACGGCCCGTAAATATCAGCGTCAAGAATCCCTACCGAAAAGCCCATCTTAGCAAGGGATACAGCTATGTTTGCGGTAACGGTAGATTTTCCAACACCTCCTTTTCCAGAGGCTACGGCAACAATGTTTTTGATACCGGGAATCGATTTTCCTTTAATTTCTGGTTTGTCCGGAACTTCAATTTTACTATTGATTTTAATTTTTGCTTCGGGTGAAACCAATTCAAGAATTGCCTTTCTGATGTCATCCTCTGCTCGTTTCTTGATGTGCATGGCAGGTGTGTGTAATACTAAATCCACAACCACTTCATCTCCAAAAGTAACAACGTTTGCAACGGCACCACTTTCGACCATATTTTTTCCTTCTCCAGCTATAGTAATCGTTTCTAAAGCTTTAAGAATGTCTTTTCTATCTAATTTCATAACGTTCTTCTTGCCCTTAATTAAGGTTAATTTTAATTTGCAAAGATAATGCGAATTCTTTTTAAACAATAGGTAATGGATTGAAAATGTTTTGAGAATTGTATCCAATTTGACTCTTTTATATTTAATTGTAAATTTTTATTTTTTAAAGAAATATTTTATTTTTGTTTGAAAATTAAATTCAACTTTACACCATAATTGCATCGCTTTTCGGAATCACTATATTTGGAGCGTACTAATTATGAAATCCTATTATTTCAATAGTAAACCAATTATGAAAAAATTATTTTTATCGATTGTTATTTTTTCCCTTTTTTCTCATGCAAATGCGCAACAGGGACACGAAATTAAAATTAATTTAAAAAATTGCAAGGACACATTAGTGTATCTCACTTACTATCAGTTTGACAAAAATTTGTTAGTAGACACGGTCAAACCCATTAAAAATGGCTCCATTGTTTTTAAAGGAAAAAACAAATTAGACAAAGGAATCTATTCGATTTTGGGTCAAAACAAAAGTATTTATTTTGATTTTTTTATCGATGACCAATCCCAAAAAATCGAGATAAACAGTGATGCAGCGACTCAATTTACGTCCACGCTAAATAGTCCAAATTCAAAACAAGAAAATGATTTCTTTGATTACATTCGGTTTATCAATTCCCAAAAAAAGAATTTTGACTCCGTTTTGATTACAACTAAAGGAATGAGCAAAACCGATTCTACCGCTTTAGTAACTGCCAAACAAAAGCTACTTAGCGAAAACATTGCCAACTATGAAAAAACTTTCTTAGAGCAAACCAAAGGAAGCTACATTGGTGATGTTTTAAACTTGAAAATCGAAAAAACACTTAAAGATGTCCCAAAGGCCTCTAACGGGAGACCGGACAGTATTGCCGTTTTTAACTATTACAAGAAACATTATTGGGACAACGTGAATTTTCAGGATGATGGCATGGTGCGAACCCCTTTCTTTGCTAACAAGATGAAACGCTATTTTGATGCCTTGGTAGTAAAAAATCCCGATTCGGTTGCGGTTGAAATTGACCGCATCATGAACAAAACAGTACAAAGCAGCATTATGTACAAACTATTGTTAGCGCATTTTACATCTACTTATGAAACGTCAAAAATAATGAGTTTTGACAAAGTCTTTGTTTACATTGTAGATCATTATTTTAAAACCGGAAAGGGAAACGACCTTTACAATGACGACAATATCGTTAAAAACATTATTAATCGGGCGGAAATTCTACGCCCCTTATTGCTAGGGCAAATTGCACCCGATTTACCCATGATTACCATAGAAGGCCATGATAAAATTGCAAAAATGGGTTTTGATACCGCAAAAACAAGCGAAGAAGTAACCAAATTGTACTATGCCAACAGCCAGGAAATAGAAAAAACGGTTTTAAGGTTGCATTCCATAAAAGCAGACTATTTGGTGCTTGTTTTTTGGGATGTTGATTGCGGTCATTGTAAGGTTGAAATCCCAAAATTGTTAGAAACCTATCATGCCTTACTCAAGGAGAAGAAAGACATCAAGGTTTTTTGCGTATACACCCAACAAGAATTTGAGAAGTATCGCGACTATGTTGCAGAAAATAAACTGGATTGGATAAACGTGTATGACGGGGTTCATTTTACCAATTTAAAGGATAAATACGACATTTATTCGACTCCTGTTATTTACATTTTAGACAAAAACAAAAAAATCAAAGCCAAAAGAATTGGCGAAGAACAAGTAAAAGAGATTATTAACGCGATGGAATTGGAATATAAGGCGGGCGTTAAGTAATTCCCTAGACACAAATTCAAGGCTATTTAGGCAGCAAATACTTAAAAAAAACGAGTTACTTGAATAATCTCAAACCCTTTGATTGTATTTATTGACATTCTCAATTCACTTTTTAAAATCAATTTTATTACAAAAAAGTATCGATTTCAAAATGCAATAGCTAAATTCGTTATTGAGAAACATCAAATCAATTATGGGTTTAAGTTTTCATTATAAAGGAGCGTTAAAAAATCCGCTATCATTAAAAAAAATGATTGAGGAAGTAACCGATATCGCAAAAGCAAATCATTGGGGCTACCATGTTTTTGAAGAAGCGATTCCAAACGATGCGTTTACCGTCAATTCTTTTAACGATTCTATTTATGGCATTTTTTTTAGCCCTCCAAATTGCGAAACGGTGTACCTGACCTTTCTTTCCAATGGAAAAATGTGCGCTCCATACAAGTTAGAACACCCTGCGTTTTCCGAAAACGAATTGGAAGATGATTATCTTTCGGTAAAAACACAATTTGCCGGCCCTCAAATCCACAAACAACTGATTACTATTTTTGATTATTTGAACAAACTCTATTTTGAGAATTTTGACCTTACCGATGAGGGGAATTACTGGGAAACAAAAAACGAGCAATTACTTGAAGATACTTTTAAGAAATATACCCATTTAATTGACGGCTTTAGTAGTTTGTTGGAAAATATTCCGATGGAAGAAAACGAATCTATTGAAGCCTATTTGATTCGGATTGCAGAGATGGCCAATAAAAAAAATAAAGGTAATGAAAATAAAAACGGGAAATAATCACAACATCACTTCTGGAGTCCAAAATACCTTCTCAAAATCCATAATCTGATTATCGACAACAACAATCCCTTCGTTTTCCAATAATTGCTGCATCAAATTAGTCCCGTCAAAATGGTGTTTTCCTGTTAACAACCCTTTTCTGTTCACCACACGATGTGCCGGTACGTCTTCCAAATTATGCGCTGCATTCATGGCCCAGCCTACCATTCGGGCGGAGCGTCCGGTACCTAGCGCTCTGGCAATGGCACCATATGAAGTGACTTTGCCGTAGGGAATTTGTCTCGCTACAATATATACCCTTTCAAAAAAATTGGCTTCCACTTTTTAGTAATAGTATTTTATGACGGTAATCATTGTAATCAAAGCAACAATTCCGGTGATTGCACCAATAATTTGGTTCATATTTTTGAAGAAAAAATCGGTTTTGGCTTCAATTCTTTTAAAGAAACTGATGTAATAGTAAAAAACAGCAAAGGAGCCCAAAATAACCCCTGACAAAAACAACGCTATTGCAATCCTGTCAAAAGAAAAAAGCCGGTAGGACGACAAGGATATAGTGACAAATACGTAATACGGAACAGGGAAAAAATTAAGGGCGGATAATAACATACCCAGAAAAAAACGATTGGTTTTACTGTGCATTTTCATTTCTTCTTTCTTTGCTTTTGGTTTTTTGGCAAAAAACAGAAAATAAATGGTCAAGGCTATAAATATCGCTAACCCTACTTCTCGCAACAAAACGACTACATCTGGCCTGGAATCGATAAAGCGGGCAAAAAGGATGGCCGACAGCGTTTGGAAAAATATGATGATAATGGCTCCTGTAACAAAAAGCAACGCCCGATCCCGACCGTCACGAATGCTCACTTTTGCCGCCGTCATGTTAATTAATCCCGGAAGTGCGATACCAATTGCCGCTGAAAAAAATCCGAAAAATAGTGGCCAAACAAACCTCATCTTATTTAATTTTGAAACGAATATACGTAATTGCTTTGTTTAGTTGCAAATATTGTTTCTCGTAAAACGTTTGAATGGCAGTAACTTCTTCCGGAGAACCTTCATTGACATAGACATTGTGATTGGCATACAAAACTTCATGTCCTTCGCCATGGAGCAATCCCAAAGTGTACCCATGCATGAATTCGCTATCAGTTTTAAGATTCATCACACCGTCCGGTTTCAGAATTTTTTTATACAATTGTAAAAATTCAGAATTGGTCATCCTGTGCTTGGTACGTTTGTATTTAATTTGAGGATCTGGAAAAGTAATCCAAATTTCATCGACTTCATTTTCGGCAAAAATGTGATCAATCAATTCTATTTGTGTGCGAATAAAAGCCACATTGCGCATCCCCTCATCGACGGCCGTCTTCGCTCCCCGCCAAAATCGGGCGCCTTTAATATCAATGCCTATGAAGTTTTTTTGAGGATATTTCTCGGCTAAACCCACTGAATACTCGCCTTTTCCGCAACCCAACTCTAATACTAAAGGATTGTCATTTTTGAAAAAGTCGGCATTCCATTTTCCTTTAAGAGGAAAAGAACCCGAAACCACTTCTTCTCTTGTTGGTTGAAAAACATTCTCAAATGTTTCGTTCTCTTTGAATCTTTTTAACTTATTTTTACTTCCCACGATTTAATTTAATGTTTTGGCAAAACTAAGGAAATATACAAGACCAGAATTATTTTTATCTTGCAGTTTTTAAAACATAACAATTTAATAAAAATAATTGTGAATTTAACTACCCGAAACATCTTGATTGCACCATTAAATTGGGGTTTGGGCCACGCCACGCGTTGTATTCCCATTATAAAAGCATTAGAAAAAAATGGTTTTACACCAATAATTGCTTCGGATGGAGTTGCTCTTGAAATGCTTCGAAAAGAATTTCCGCATCTTCAAACCTTAGAATTGCCATCCTATCAAATTGAATACGCAAAAAATGGAGCCTATTTTAAATGGAAAATGTTGAAAAACGCTCCAAAAATGATTCAAGCCATTTTAGCCGAAAAAAAATTAGTGAAGAAATGGACTAAAGAGCACCATCTTATTGGTATTATTTCGGATAATCGTTTGGGGGTTTGCAACAAAAAAGTGCCATCGGTTTTCATCACGCATCAACTGAATGTAATGACGGGAAATACCACTTGGATTACGAGCAAATTGCACCAACACATTATAAAAAAATTTGACGAATGCTGGGTTCCGGATTTTGAAACTGCGCCTAATTTAACTGGGAAATTGGGCCATTTAGAAAAACCTGACTTTAAAATAAAATACGTTGGTCCGTTAAGCCGATTGGAGAAAAAAGAACTTCCCCTAAAATACGATTTGATGGTTATCCTTTCCGGCCCTGAACCGCAACGGGGAATACTTGAAGACCTGCTGAAAGAAAAGTTAATTGATTTTGACGGAAAAGTCGTTTTCATTAAAGGAAAAGTTGAAACCAATCAGACAAAAGAACAGATTAAAAATATTCTGTACTGCAATTTTATGACGTCAGATGAACTGGAACACACTTTTAACGAAAGTAATATCATCCTTTGCCGTTCCGGCTACACCACCGTAATGGATTTAGCAAAACTGGGTAAAAAGGCTTTCTTCATTCCAACCCCGGGGCAATACGAACAAGAATATTTGGCCAAAAAACTAAAGAGACAAGGCCTCGTTCCCTATGTCAAGCAAGACGATTTTAAATTAGGTCATTTACAGGAAATCGATTTGTACAAAGGATTAAGGACAGAGGAAAATCCCATTCATTGGAAAAATTTATTCTGTTTTTTCAAAAGTAAGGAAACGGCGTAAAAAAAAATTAGCTTTATATCAAATCGACACAAAGCTAATTTTTAAAATTTATTCAGCGTTAAATCAGGAAAAACGAACAATCATTCGGATTTACCAATGAATTTATCGTGCTTGATAATTTTAGCATTGATCATAAAATAAACCGATTCGGCAATATTCGTACAATGTTCTGCAATTCTCTCTATATGTTTTAATACCATAACCAAGTTAGTTCCTGAAACTATTGTTTTAGAATTGCTCTTCATTTCGGCAATAATTAGGTGAATGGCTTCGCTGCTTTTATGCTTAATACTATTGTTTAAAATAAAAATCTCTCCAATATTATTTTCATTTAAAGTCTGAAAACAGCCATTAGTCTTTAAGGTAATGGTTTCAATTTCTCTGGCGATTTCAGGAATATTGAATTTTGATGCCAAATCGTGTTTCTTATTAATATTCTTTGCCTTTTTTATAATACTTACCGCCAAATCGCCTATCCGTTCTATCTCATTGCTCATTTGCATGGCAGACATGATGAATCTTAAATCTGAAGCTACCGGTTGTTGCAAAGCAAAAATACCTTGACAGATGTCTTCAATTTTAATGTCTAGTTTGTCTATTTTATTTTCTATTTTTTTTACCTCTTTCCCTTCAAAACCTGGCTCTGAAAGCAATGCCTTCATGGCTTCAAAAACCTGGGCTTCTGCTAGATTATTGATTTCAATTATTGTACTTCTTAACTTTGCTAATTCTGTTTCTAAAAGTGATGCCATTTTTTTTAATTTAAAGATTGAAAGATACTGCAATTTAATAATTATCCAAATCTTCCCGTTATATAATCTTCTGTTTGCTTCTTTGATGGTTTGGTAAAAATCGATTTGGTTTTGTCCATTTCTATTAATTCACCCAAATAGAAAAAAGCGGTATAATCACTGGTTCTAGCGGCTTGTTGCATGTTGTGCGTTACAATGATGATGGTGTATTGCTCTTTCAATTCATGAATTAATTCTTCGATTTTTGAAGTAGAAATTGGATCAAGTGCACTTGCAGGTTCGTCCATAAGAATTATATCCGGGCTAACGGCCAGTGTTCTTCCAATACACAAACGTTGTTGTTGTCCGCCCGAAAGCCCCATAGCTGAATCATCCAATCTGTCTTTTAACTCGTCCCAAATGGCAGCTTGTCTTAATGACGTTTCCACAATTTCGTCGAGTTGCTTTTTATCTTTTATACCATTGATTCTAGGGCCATAAGCCACATTTTCATAAATGGATTTCGGAAAAGGGTTTGATTTTTGGAAAACCATTCCGATTTTTTTTCTAATGTTAACCACATCAACATTTTTATCATAAATATCGACTCCTTCTACCAACATTTGTCCCGTAATGGTCACATTTGGAATAAGGTCATTCATTCTGTTGATGCATCTCAAGAATGTTGATTTCCCGCAACCAGAGGGTCCAATTAAAGCTGTCACTTTATTGGACGGGATTATCATTGAAATATCTTTCAATGCCTTTTTTTCTCCATAGTATAAGGATAAATCGTTTACCTCAATTTTAATGTCTTTCATGTATTTTTATGTTAAGTCAAGAATAGAATAAATTGGTCCATTTTCGAAATTAATTTGCTTTTCTTCTAATTCTGGATCTAATAATTACAGCAACTAAGTTTAGTGACAAAGTAAGAATTAATAATACCAATGTTGTAGCAAACTGAATAGGCATCGTTTTTTCTACATCCGAAGATTGGGTGGACATAATATAAATGTGATATCCCAAATTCATAAATTGATCACTCAAAGAACCCGGTAAAGTCGCCAAATAATAGGCCGCCCCCGTAAATAAAATTGGAGCCACTTCTCCGGCACCTCTACTAACGGCAAGAATTGTTCCTGTCATGATTCCAGAAATAGATCCCGGAAGTACAACTTTTTTGATAGTTTGCCATTTTGTAGCCCCTAAAGCCAAACTAGCCTCACGCAACTCCCGGGGAATGGTTTTTAAAGCTTCTTCTACGGAAACAATGATAACAGGAAGCGTTAATAACGACATTGTTAAACTCGCCCAAAGAATGTTAGGTTGCCCCCAATGCAATTCGCCTGCGTTAAAAACCTTATCGGCTCCTGCTCCCACAAATTGAATAAAAAAACCCAGTCCAAAAAGACCAAATATGATAGAAGGTACTACTGCCAAAGTTCGGATGGAGAATCGGACGGCGGCAGCAAATTTTGAGTTTTCTTTTGCATATTCCGTCAAATATATGGCGGTAATGGCTCCGAAAGGAACGGCTGCAATAGACATCACTATTACTAATATAAAAGTCCCAATTATAGCTGGCAAAATCCCTCCTTTTGTCATTCCGTCAGTTGGAAATGTACTGATGAATTCCCATGAAAATTTTTCTCGTCCTTGGTATATAATAATTCCCAAAATGATAAAAAGAATGGCAAAAATTAAAATAACTGCCAATTGGGTAATTCCTATAATAAATTTTCCTTTAATATCCTTATCTCCTTTTTTACTTGAAAAAAACTGACCTTCTGTTTCCTTTGTTTTCATAATTATTTACCTTGGAATTTTTTGATTAATCTTCCTTTAACATAAAATTCTGCAACAGCATTTAATACAAATGAAAAGATGAAAAGCAAGGATCCGATAAAAAATAGCACACTGTAATGAGTTTCTCCAAAAACAGTTTCAGCCATTTCTGCTCCAATAGTAGCCGCAAAAGTCCGTACACTTTCAAAAGGATTTGCCGATAATAGTGCCGCATTCCCCGTGGCCATAAGAGCAATCATAGTTTCTCCAAAAACCCGACCCACGCCTAAAAGTAAGGCTGCAAATATCCCTGGCGTAGCTGCTGGTAAGGTTACAAAAAAGGCGGTTTGCCATTTGCTCGCTCCAAGCGCCAAACTTGCTTCGGTATATGTTTTTGGAATGGCTGAAAGGGCATCTTCTGAAATGGTATAAATAATGGGAATGGCCGCTAATGCCATGGCAACTCCTCCTACAAAAGCATTCAATCTGGAATCATACCCAAAAATATTTTGAAAGAAAGAAGCTAAAACTATTAGTGCAAAAAAACCGATTACCACTGATGGAAAGGCAGCAAGCATTTCGATAATGGGTTTAATAATTTCTTTGGCTCTTTTAGACGCAAAACAAGAGGTGTACAATGCCGCTAAAATGGCTAAAGGTCCCGCAATTAGCATGGCGATTACGGTTACTTTTAAAGTCCCAATGAGCAAAGCTATTAATCCAAATCTAGGGTGCTCTGATACTGGAACCCATTCTGTAGTTAAAAAAGTGCTCCAAGTTTTGTCAGCACCTTCGTTATTTTCCGGACCCAATGCTGGAGATTGTTCTGATGATGCAACGGTGGATTCCGCCTGAACATCGCCGTAAGTTTCTGGTTTTAAATCTTCTTGGGTTATTGGCTCAGCACCATAGGTTTCCGGCTTCAATTCCTCTATTGGTTCAGTCCCGTAAGATTCAGGCTTCAGATCCTCCATGGGAGCTGCTCTGTAGGATTCTGGTTTTGAATCGGAATTGACACCAATTTCTGTTTTTGGAGCTTCTTTTTCGCCGAAATTAAAAATAGGTAATGACTCTTTAAAAACAAAAACAAAGATGAGCACAATTATCGCTATGGATAAAAAGGCAACTGATGAAATAATTTTTTCAGCTAAAAACTCAGAAAGTCTGAATTGCTTTTTCAGGCTTTCCTTGGTGAAGGCATTCTTTTTCGGAATATTGGAATCCATTTATTTGAATTAAGTATTCGTAATTTATTCAATTAAAAAAATTAAACAATCAAAACCCCTTTACAAAATAAAGAGGCTTTGGCATACTAAAATATATTAATTATTTCACTGGGAAATAACCCACCCCCTCAATAACTTTTTGTCCTTCTGGGCTTAAAATCCAATCTACAAAAGCTTTTGTTTCTCCAGTTGGTCTTGATTTTAAATACATATACAAGTATCTGGAAATTGGATACGTTCTATTTTTAATTGTTTCGGCCGTTGGATAAACCCCCGGTGTTTTATCGTCTTTTTTAACTTTACAATCTTTAACCCCTTCTGCATAAGCAGCACCACCATAACCAATAGCAAACTTATCTTTCTTAACTGCATTTACAATTGCGGCAGTCCCTGGTAAAGTTTGACAACTTGGAGCATAATCTGTTTTTACAACATTGTCTTTAAAGAATCCGAAAGTTCCTGAACTGCTTTCTCTTCCATACAATCTGATTCCTGCATCAACTCCACCCACTTCTTTCCAGTTCGTTATTTTTCCTGCGAATATTAATCCAATTTGTTTAATGGTAAGTTCAGAAACACCATTTGCTTTGTTAAGATAAACAGAGAGTCCGTCTTTTGCACAAGGAATTTCAACCCCTAAAGTACTGTATCTTGCTTTTAATTTTTCCACTTCAGAGGCTTTCATCGGACGACTTGAATTTGCAATATCCGTTGAACCATTGATTAATGCTGCAATACCTACTCCTGAACCGCCTCCCGTAACTTGAATGGTTGTTCCCGGATTTTTCTGCATATATACTTCAGCCCATTTTTGGGATAAAATAACCATGGTGTCCGACCCTTTTACTGTAATTTTATTTAATGATGTAAAAGATAATCCAATAGTCATTATAACTAATAAAAATGATGCTACTTTTAATTTTGTGTTTTTCATTTTGAATTGATTTATTGATTAATTGAAAATTAAAATCCTGCTTGAATTCTAATTGTAAAAGTATTATCTAAAACGTCTTTAGTAAAATTTCCGCCAACTTTTGTACTGGACTCGTTAATTGGCAAACTGTATCCCGCAACAATTTTTACATTATCGTCATAAAAATATTGCCATGAAAAAGCCCAACTGTCATATTTCAAATCTTCCTTAATAGTCACCTCGTTTCCAGATAAATGTCTGTTAGGATCCCAACTATCATATCGAACGGCTATTTGATTGCTTTTCCCAATATTTTTAACCCAAGTTGCATAAAAACCTGTAAAATCCCGAATGCCATTGAAATTAAAACTAGGATTACTATTTGCAACCGGCAAAATTGTTGTGCCTTTCTCACCTGAAATTGCTCCAGAAATATACTCTCCTTTTAAAGACATTCCCCCAAGAAAATCATAGTATACTCTCATCTCTCCTCCAAACCATCTTTTTTGAAAACTATCACCTATTTTTGCAGTAAAGTCTTTATTGTTTGCATCACTAAAAGTTCCTGCCTGTAAAACTGTCGTATTCCCTAAATAGGCATGAGCACCAATATCTATTCCCAACCCTTTTGAAGGAAATGCAAAAGAATAAACCCCTCTCAACATGACGTCTTTTTTATTGTCGACATCCCTTAAATCATTTGTCAAAGACCCTACGCCATAGTTCCCATTAAAAACAGCTAATTGAAATTTAAACGGTATTTCATACTTTGTCTGTAAATCCGCCTCGATTTTTGCCCCTAAATCTCTTTCTTGAGGATATAGAATTCCAGACATTCTGCTTCGTTCTAACAATTCTCTGGAACGGGATGAAAACTCTACTTCATAACTTGTTCTATTAAATTGCCCCATAAATAATTTAAAAGTTTGCAACCAACGGTCATTTAACTGAACATAGGCATCCCTTAAAGTCACTTTATCAAATGCATAATCTGGCTGAATAACAAAAACTGCTCCTGTAGTAGGTTCATACGATAATTTTATGCGAGCTCTTCTAATATAAAACGAGTTCTTTATTGGCACAGCAGTTGTTGAAGGTCCAGGTCCTATATTATCTTGATAATTATACATTTCATATTGCGCTTGAAGGTAACCCGAAAATTTAATTTTTGTCAATTTAGCAAGATCACTTTCCATACCCGAAAGTCTTTCATCTAATCCAGCAAATTTCATAGAATGTTCGTCAACCGATTCTTTTAAGGAATCAATGCTAACTGTTTGCGCCCTACCAATATAGGCAATTAATAACAAGAAGAATAAGATCGTTTTTTTCATTATAAATATAGTTGTGTTTTGTTAGGCAAAGATAAATAGAGCAATTTATTTAATAGCAGATTTGACATTAAGTTATTAAAAACCTAATGTTAAGAAATTGTTACTAAAAAACACAAATATATAACTATCAGTTACTTACAAAAGTATTCACTCAAAGAGAAACGAAAAGAAGATTTGCAAAATAGATTTCTTTACAAAGCCTTTTCATCCATTTTTTTTTGAGCTTTCTCTAGTGTAAAAGAAAATTCAGATCCAAAACCAAATCGACTTTCTACATAAATTTTCTCATTATGAGCTTCAATAATATGTTTTACAATGGACAAACCTAATCCAGACCCGCCTTCGGTCCTGGCACCGCTTTTATCAACCCTATAAAAACGTTCAAAAAGTCGCGATATATTTTGCTTCTCAATACCTTCCCCATTATCCGTGATTCGAATTAGCACTTTATCCTCGGTTAAGTCCTCGATGCTTAATTCGGTCGAACCTTCGTTAATACCATATTTGATAGAATTTACAATGAGATTGATTAACACTTGCCGTATTTTTTCCTGATCTCCTATAACCATTATGGGTTTGTTATATTTCATATCAAACATCAGGAGAATGTCTTTCTTTGAAGCTTTCAACTCGAGCAAATCGAACACGCTTTGAATGAGTTTTACAATGTCGAACGGGGCAACTTCCAAATGCAATACACCAATTTCGAGTTTGGAAATCATATCCAAATCCTGCACGATATAAATGAGTCGCTCTACTCCTTTTTCGGCACGTTCCAAATATTTTTTTCGGATGCTTTTATCATTCATCGCCCCATCCAATAAGGTTGAAAGGTAGCCCTGAACCGTAAAGAGGGGGGTTTTAAGTTCATGGGAAACGTTCCCTAAAAATTCTCTTCGGTATTCTTCTCGGATTTTTAAGGTTTCTATTTCAAGCTTTTTATCCGTGGCAAATTTTTTCACTTCGCGCGTAAGTGTTGCCATGTCGGTCGTTATGGGCTGGTTCCTAAAAGTGCTTGATTCTAAAAGAGAAACGTCATCGTAGATTTTCTTTACTTTTTTATATATAAAATGTTCTACGCGATATTGTACAACGAAAAAAGTGAAGATGGCTGTTAAAATGGCAAAAACTAAACAAAATAAAGGGGAAAACACAAAGAATACAGATGTCAAAAGTCCCACTAACCCAGTTGAAAAAAGGGCAATATACAGCGCTGACCTAATTGCAAACTCATATGTTTTTTTAAATTTTATCACCATTTATATCTCAAACTTATATCCAACGCCTTTTATGGTTTTAAATAAATCTTCTCCTATTTTTTCGCGTAATTTTCTGATATGGACGTCTATGGTTCTTCCTCCAACAATAACCTCACTCCCCCATACCTTATCCAAGATTTCGTCTCGTTTAAAAACTTTACCCGGTTTGGACGCAAGCAAATAAAAGAGTTCAAATTCCTTTCTTGGCAAGACAATTTCGACAGCATCTTTTACAATTCTATATTCTTCCCGATTAATTTCAATACCACCAACATTTAATGTTTCTGAGTGTTTGCTTTCTTCTTCTTTAAATCGACGCAATAGGGCTTTGACTTTACTGACCAATAATTTTGGCTTAATGGGCTTGGCAATATAATCATCTGCACCAGCGTCAAAACCGGCCACTTGCGAATAATCCTCACTTCTTGCGGTAAGAAAAGTGATGATAACATGGCTCAATTCCGGTATTTTTCTGATGTTTTCGCAAGCTTCCATTCCATCCATTTCCGGCATCATGACATCCATAATTATAAGATGTGGCAATTCCTTTTTTGCTTTTACAATTGCATCTTTACCGTTTATGGCAGTACTAATTTGATAACCTTCTTGAGAAAGATTATAACCCACTATTTCTAGAATATCTGGCTCATCATCCACTAACAAAATCTTAATGTCTTTCTTCTTCATAATAGCAAACGAAATTTGTTTTCGAATGTAAATGTAAATATAAAACTACTACTTTAAAACGTGTTTACATAAATTTAATGTGTTAACGGTTTCTTAATATTCCCGAAACTAAATGGTAATAATCGACTAACTTTTACTTTACAAATTGGGTCTAATTTTGCATAAAATAAAAACCCCAATAAAATGAATTTTAGAATATTGTTTATAGCATTATTGATTACGACTAGTTCTTTTTCTCGAAACCAAGGAACAATTACTGGAATTTTAACAGATAAAGATTTCAATAATATAGCCTTACCATCGGCAGTCGTATTAATAAAGGGAACCAACATCAGCACGAATACGGATGCTGAAGGCAAGTATTTGCTTAACGTTTTACCAGGGAATTACATCGTTCAGTTTAGCCTACCTGGATATGAATCTACCGAGGTATTGGTGACGGTAAAAGAAGGAGAAACGACGGTTATTAATGAAAAATTAGTTTCTGCAAGTTATAACTTAAAAGAGATTGTTATAAAAACTTCTAGAAATAGAGAAAAGGAAACTGCCTTATTGCTTGACCAAAAAAATGCAGTTGTTATTAAACAAAGTATCGGAGCACAAGAAATGTCTCGTAAAGGAGTTAGTGATGTCGAGGAAGGACTTACAAAAATCACCGGAATTACAAAAGTAGGCTCGAGAGGTTTGTTTGTACGCGGACTGGAGGACCGATACAACAACTTATTGATAAATGATTTAGCTGCACCAACTAACAATCCTTTCAAAAAAATCATTCCGTTAGATTTATTTTCTACCGATATTGTTGGGGTTATTGAAGTATACAAAACCTTTAACCCAAACATTTATGGAGATTTTGCCGGAGGAACTTTCAATATTCAAACCTCAAAGGGTTCAAAAAGCATCACTAAACTAAACATTGGGGTTGGTTATACCGTAAACAACAATTTAGAAAACTTTTTAATTGCCAAAGACGCAAATTCCACAAAAGGGTTCTTTGGCTTGACCGGAAATGACCGAAACCTTCCAGAATCCATAGGTAATACCCCTTCAAGTCATACCTTTACTGCTGATGAATCTTTAAAATCATTCAAAAGTGGGTTTGATGTTTCTCAAATTGGCACTCCATTAAATTCGAGTCTTGGTTTGTTGCATTCGGAAAAATTCAACCTAAAGAGCAATAAGACTTTCTCTTATTTACTTTCTATCAATTTTGACAACAATTATTCGATTAGAAACGGAGTGGAAAGAACTTTTACTAACAATCCTTCTGGCTTCACTTACAGAAACAACTTCGACAATACGGAATACCGATATAAAACATCACTGTCTTCTTTAGTAGGATTAAATTATACTACAGAGAGACTGAAACTTTCTTACAATACACTTTTCATCAGAACTACTGAAAATTTAGTTAAAGATCAATTTGGTGTAGCAGATTCAAACTCAAGCAACAATAATACTTTAATAAGAACCAATCAATTAGACGAATCTAATTATATAAACAACCAGTTATTGGGCGAATATGCATTGAATGAAGATAAAAGTCAAAATATAAAAGCGGCAGTTTCCTATGCGATTACTAAGTATGCGCAACCGGACAGAAAATTCTTTTCAGGAACAAGATCAGGAACAGACGATATTTTAGTTTCTGTTGCCGGAAATAATTTCATCAAACAGTATTTGGATATTTCTGGTGATTCTTATTTCTCAGGATTAGGAGAATACAGTTTGAAATTTGGTAAAACTGAAAAAAATAATATTTTCACGGCAGGATACAATGGAAATAGGTCTAACATGACCTCATCCTATCGTTTTATAACACCCGTAAACAATAGTGCTCCAAACAGTTTTACAGCACCGTTAAATTCATTGGATACGAAATTAAATGGTTATTTAGCTTCAAATGCCATTAGTTTTAGAGAAAGCTCCAATGCTACATATCAAGCAAAACTAAAGGAAACTGCCAATGCAGGTTATGCTAACTTGCTTTACAAGCTTGGAGAAAAATGGGAATTAAATGGTGGAATTCGTTTAGAAAACACCATGAGAGAAACAAAATACAGAACTCAAGGTTCTTTCTCAGATCCATTTAAAACTTTAAAATATGACAACTTGTATGTTTTACCCGCTTTAAATGTAAAATACGGTTTGAATGAAAATTCGAATCTGCGTTTTGCCACTGGAAAAACATATACAAGACCGGTAGTAATGGAATCATATCCTATTGAGTATATCAATGCTGATGGAACTTCAACAAAAGGAAATCCATTTTTAAAAAATAGCAGCAACTACAATGTTGATTTAAAATATGAATTATTCCCAACAGCAAAAGAAATTTTTGTACTTGGATTGTTCGGTAAAAAAATAGATCAGCCTATAGAAAGAACATTCATCTCTAATGCTGCGAATTCAACAATTACCACTTATTTAAATTCAGACAATGCGGTTTTATATGGAGCTGAAATTGAACTCCTATTCGATTTTGCAAGAATTGACAAAAGTTTATCTGATTTTTCTTTTGGATTTAACACTTCATTAATGCACACGAAAGTTGATGTGAAGCCAACTACGACTGACAGCGAAGGCAATGTGACCACATCAATCGAAACCTTTAAAAACAGAGAATTACAAGGAGCTTCAAAATGGCTGATCAATTCTGATTTAAAATACCAATTTGACTTAAGCGAATCTTGGAGCAACACGGTTTCATTAGTTTATTCTGTATTTGGAAAAAGAATTTATGCCGTGGGAACAGGGGGACTGGATCATATTTATGAACTACCGGTTCAACAGTTGGATTTCATTTGGAGCAGCAAATTATCAGATCATCTTGATTTAAAATTCAGTGCTGACAACCTACTTGATCCAATACACAAATCCGAACAAGGAAATAATGGAACTTCAATTATAGCTGAAAATTCGACCATAACAAACAGTTATAAAAAAGGAAGAGGATTCTCAATAAACTTAGGATATACCTTTTAACATATATCAATGTTTAAAATCAAAAGCTCTATTTATTTAGGGCTTTTTTCATGCTTAAAACTCCCATAACACACTTAACATTCGCTTCACATTTTAGTGTTTTTTTAGTAACCGTATTGTAATATTCAGCTAACACCCTTTATCAGGCTATCCTATACTTTTGACAAAATAAAAAACAACAAATAATACAATAAACTATGAAAACTACATTTTTTACATTGGCACTTGCTACTGGGTTATTTCTAAATTCTTGCACTAGTAATGACGATCCAATTGTGGCAACACCAGCGGCAACGGGAGAAATTACAGGTACAATAACTGCAAATCAAACTTTTGCATACGGAAATTACACTTTAAAAGGTATTGTTAAAGTTGCTTCTGGAGTAACAGTAACATTCGATGCAGGTTCTACAATTACTGCAAACAAAACTACTGGAGATAATGCATTAGTAGTTTTAAACGGAGGAAAATTAAACATTAACGGTACTGCTGACAAACCAGTTGTATTTACAGAAGCATCTGCAACTCCGGGTTCTTGGGGAGGAATCATCATGTATGGTGATGCTCCAATAAAAGCAATTGGAGGCGTGACTACTTCCACTTCAGAAGATGGAAACGCATTGCCATATGGAGGAACAAATGCTACTCACAACGGAGGTTCATTGAACTATGCCAGAGTTGAATATGCTGGAGCAAAATTAGCTGATGGTACAAAAGAAAATAATGGATTTACATTTTATTCCGTAGGTTCAGGAACAACATTAGACCACTTGGTTTCGTACAAAGGTGCTGATGACGGTTATGAATTTTTTGGAGGAACTGTAAGTATGACAAATGCCATTTCTTATGGTAACTATGATGATGCTTTTGACTGGCAAGATGGATGGCAAGGTCAAAACAACGCTAACTGGTATGCTTACCAAACGGGTAAAGGAAATTACGGAATGGAAATTGAATGTTCTAACAACAATAATTCTTTCTTTCCAAAAATAACTAATATCACTTTAAAAAGAGAAGCCGGATGTACGCCAGAAGTTGCTGGTGATATACAAGTTGATGCTTTCCAATTCAAAAAAGAAGGAAATGGAGATTATAGTAATATCATTATCTCAGGATATGGAGATTATACTGAAGGGACGACTGTTTACAAAGGAGCTGCTGTAAAAATTCAAGATGCTACAACAAATACCAATCAAGTTAATGGATCAAAAATAAAATTAACTAATGTGACCATCTCTTCAACTTCACAAATTACACCTGTAGGAGCAACTTCAAGCATTCTAGTTAATTTCCCAGTTGGAAATTTTGCAACAACTACAACTACTATTGGGGCTTCATTAAAAGCTGGTGGATGGGCAACCGTAAGTGGAGCTAGTTTGATTAAATAGTTTTAAGTACAACAGGAATAATTACTAAGCACCTCTTAAAAAAGAGGTGCTTTTTTGTGGCATACTATTTGAAATAATTTCATACCTTTACTATATATAATTTGCCATGTTAAAAAACTACTTTCATATTCTTGTTGTGCTATTTTGTTTCTTTTCTTGGAGCGTTTCAGCCCAAGATAGTAAACAACAATCTAAAACGCAAGATACTTCCATCGATGGACTGAGTTTTTATCCGAATCCCGTAAGCAATGGTAAAATTTATATTACTTCAAAATCGGCAGGAGACAAGGAAGTTACCATATTTGATGTCCTAGGGAAAAAAGTACTACAGACAATTCTTTATACAAAAGAATTGAACATTGCCAGTATCTCTTCTGGAGTTTATATCATAAAAATTAGAGAGGGCGAAGCCACTGCCACTCGAAAATTGATAATAAAATAGTTAAAATCATAAATTTGATGATTTTTTTACATTAATTGGCATTTACAAAGAAAAATACTTCCTATCTTTGAAAACTAAATATTAAAAAAAAATGAAAATGAAAAAACTTTACACATTATTATTAGTGGCAGTTGCGTTCACTGCAAATGCCCAAACAACAATTTCACAATGGAATTTCGATGATGCTGATCCTGCTAAAGCTCAACTTCCAACAACGGGAAGCGGAACTTTCTCACTTGTTGGTGGCGTTGAAGACAACCTTACCGCTGGCTTAATGCCTGCTGGTAATCCTAGTACCGGAAAAGCATATAGCGTAAAAACATTCCCATTAGCAGCTACTGCTTCAGGAACTGCTGGATTTCAATTCGCAGTAAGCACTGCAAATTTCTCAGGTATTTCAGTTAGTTTTGACCCAAGATCTTCAAATACAGCTTCTAAATGGCAACAATATCAATATACTGTTGACGGAACAAATTGGATCGTTCTTGGCAATAATGCTGGCGCTCTTGTAAACGCATTCCCTACAGCACCTATCTCAATTACTTTGCCTGCAAGTGCTGATAACAATGCAAAATTAGCCATAAGACTTGTTTCAATTTTTGATCCTGCAGGAAGTGATTATGTAGCCGTTGGAGCAACATCAACCTATAGTGCTGGTGGAACATGGAGAATAGACAATGTTACTTTTACAGGTACTTCTCTAGGTGTTAAACAAAACTCAATCTCAGGATTAAGCGTTTACCCTAACCCTGTAACTAACGGAAATTTATTCATTACATCTAACAGTAACGAAGTTAAATCGGTAGCTATTTTTGACGTATTAGGAAAACAAGTAGTAAAAACAACTACTGCTTCTAACCAAGCAATCAACGTTTCTAACTTGAACAATGGTGTTTATATCTTAAAAATCACTGAAGAAGGAAAAACTGCGACAAGAAAATTAGTGATCAAATAATTCATTTTCTTTAACATATAGAAAACTCCAATTGAAAAGTTGGAGTTTTTTTTATTTAATTACTTTTGCAAAAAAACAACACTTGATTACAGCATCCGACATATTTACAATTTCCAGTCAAAAGCAATTTGAAAAAATCGCGCTTAAAGTGTTTCGTTTCCAATACGATAACAATCGAGTATATCATGAATTTTGCAACCTTTTAAAAGTTGACAAACAAGAGGTAAAATCATTGCGGCAAATCCCTTTTCTGCCCATTCAATTTTTTAAAAGTCATGCCGTTATCTCTAATAAAAACCCAACACAAGAAACCTTTACCAGTAGTGGCACCACGGGCATGATTACCAGTAAACATCTCGTCACCGACATCTCTTTATACGAAGAAAGCTATCGTAAAGGATTTGCTCAATTTTACGGCAACATCGAAGATTATGTCGTGCTGGCCTTGCTTCCTTCCTATTTGGAACGAGAAGGATCCTCACTAATTTACATGGTGAAAGATTTGATTGAACAATCGAACAAACCCGAAAGCGGCTTTTACCTTCACGATCACGAAGCTTTAACTGAAAAATTGGTCGCTTTAGATTCCGCTGGGAAAAATATTATTTTAATTGGTGTAACTTATGCTTTACTGGATTTAATGGAAAGCAGTACTTTTCAATTAAAAAATACCATTATCATGGAAACTGGGGGTATGAAAGGCAAACGCAAAGAAATGATTCGGGAAGAATTGCATGAATTGCTTTGCCATGGTTTTGGCGTTTCATCCATTCACTCAGAATATGGAATGACCGAATTATTGTCTCAAGCCTATTCGCTTGGCAACGGCGTTTTTGAATGCCCACCATGGATGCAAATTCAAATTCGGGAAACCGAAGATGCGTTGGCTTATGTAGAAAATGGAAAAACTGGCGGCATCAATGTCATCGATTTGGCCAACATTAATTCCTGTTCTTTTATAGCTACACAGGATTTGGGTAAAAAAAATCCCAATAACTCTTTTGAAGTCTTGGGACGTTTTGACAATTCTGATATTCGGGGCTGTAATTTGATGGTAGTCACTTAGCCTCACTGGGGAAAATTGAAGCTAAACCACTCGAATCACAAAATAATTCTTTTTTCCACTTTGCAACAATACAAATTGATTATTGATTAAATCCTTGGCAGAAAGTATAAATTCTTCAGTAACTTTTTCCTTATTTACTGAAATAGAATTGGCGGTCAAAGCGCGTCTTGCTTCTCCATTAGATTTCATAAAACCTGTTTTTTCATTCAAAACGGTGACAATGTCAATGCCTTTTTCAATATCATTTAGAGAAACTTCTGCTTGAGAGACACCCTCAAAAACTTCCAAAAATGTGGTTTCATCCAATTGCTTCAAACCATCTGCCGAGGTATTTCCGAACAAAATATTTGATGCCTCAATTGCTTTTTCTAAATCTTCTTTTGAGTGGACAAAAGCAGTTACTACTTCGGCTAATTTTCTTTGCAAAATCCGTAAATGTGGGACAACTTGATGTTCTTTTATTAAGGAATCAATCAATGTTTCATCCAAAAAAGTAAAAATTTTAATGTATTTCTCTGCATCAACATCAGTAGTATTCAACCAAAATTGGTAAAATTTGTACACCGAAGTTTTATCAGCATCCAACCAAATATTCCCGCCTTCAGATTTTCCGAATTTTGAACCATCCGCCTTTGTAATGAGCGGACACGTCATGGCATATGCTTTAGCACCATCATGGTTCATTCTACGAACCAATTCTGTTCCCGTTGTAATATTTCCCCACTGATCACTTCCGCCCATTTGAAGCAAACAATTGTAGTGTTTGTGCAAATGATAAAAATCATAACCCTGAATTAATTGGTACGTGAATTCCGTGAACGACATTCCCTCTCCATCTCCTGTTAAACGTTTCTTAACAGAATCTTTAGCCATCATATAATTTACGGTAATGCGTTTTCCAACTTCTCGGGCAAAATCGATAAAGGTGAACGTTTTCATCCAGTCGTAATTATTGACCAGAATCGGGGCATTTTTTTCCGTTGAATTAAAATCTAAAAATCGCGATAAAACCTTTTTAATCCCAGCTACATTATGATTTAAAGTTGCCTCGTCTAAAAGATTTCTTTCGTCGGATTTTCCTGAGGGATCACCAATCATTCCTGTTGCCCCTCCAACTAATGCAATGGGTTTATGTCCAAAATGACCCAAGTGAACCAATAGAATTATTGGAACCAAACTCCCAATATGCAAAGAATCTGAAGTGGGATCAAATCCTATATAAGTTGCTGTCATTTCTTTAAGCAATTGTTCTTCCGTTCCAGGCATAATGTCGTGAACCAAACCACGCCATTGCAATTCTGCGATAATATTCTTCATTTTATATGCTAATTTGCGCAAAGATAAAATTTAATGTTGATTTACTTGTCAGTTGGCAATGAATTGCTCGTGAGATAATTTGTTTATTCGGTTAAATGAAAAAATAATTCGTAATTCGTAATTCATAATTCGTAATTTCGCATCATGGTTTTAGTAACAGGGGCAACAGGTTTATTGGGTTCGCATTTAGTGCTGCATTTGTTAGAAAATAACGAAAGTGTTCGTGCTATTTATAGAAACCCTACTGCAATTGACAAAACGAAATCTCTATTCACTCTTTATGATAAAGAATATCTCTTTGATAAAATTGAATGGGTTCAAGCTGATATTACTGAAATTCCTTCATTGGAAATTGCTTTTCAAAACATTGATTCCGTTTATCATTGCGCCGCTTTGGTTTCTTTTGATCCCAATGACGAAAAACTACTCCGCAAAACAAACATTGAAGGAACTGCAAATGTGGTGAATTTTTGTTTGGATTATCACATAAAAAAACTGTGTCACGTCAGTTCCATAGCCGCTCTTGGGAATCTAAAAGAACATGAGAATATCTTTACGGAGGAAACAGAATGGAATCCGGAGAAATTTCACAGCGATTATGCCATCTCTAAATATGGAGCCGAAATGGAAATTTGGAGGGGACAACAAGAAGGCTTGCAGGTTGTTATCATAAATCCAGGAGTCATTCTGGGTCCAGGTTTTTGGAAAAATGGAAGCGGATTGATTTTTACCAAAGTAAAAAACGGACTATCTTTTTACACTAAAGGAGCAACCGGATTTATTGTCGTGAATGATGTCGTGAAAATCATGACTCAATTGATGAAAAGTGAGATTGTAGGAGAACGATTTATTGCGGTTACAAAAACTATTTCTTTTGAAAACGTATTGAATGCAATTGCAAATGCTTTAAAAGTAAGACCCCCGTCAATTTATGTAAAACCATGGGTGACAGAAATTTTATGGAGAATCGATTGGATTGTATCCACTATTTTATGGAGAAAAATAAAACTCAGCAAATCTATAGCACGCTCGTTACACATATTCGATTCTATTTCAAATGAAAAGGTAAAAACCGCCTTAAACTATAAATTTCAAGATATCGAGGAATATTGTATTGAGATTGGCACCTATTGGAAAAAATGATCTTTTATAACACGCCAATCATGATCCGTTATTCGAGTCAAAACCTCATTTTTTATTCGCTTTACTCTCTATAGAATCCAGATAACTTTTATTTTTTTCTATTCTTTTACCCACTTCTTCATACATTTTTTTGTAATTTGAAATATCAGATGCGTAAAACTGTGTGCTTTTTACAAATTGCAGACTGTCTATTTTATATTTTTTACAAACAAATTCATTCGAATTTACGTTTTGTAAATTTGCGGGATTGTGTACTTTTATTCCTTCTAAAAGTGCCAAGTCATAAATAATGTCAACCATTTTATCTTCTTCGATAAGATTTTTAGGCTTACTGATTCCGGTATCTTTACAGCTTGTCAGTAAAAATAAAAAACTTAAAAGGGCTAAACCTGTTTTCATATAGGTGAATTTATTTGGTAGCGTTCATGTATTTTATCACCTTTTCATTTATTAGCGTTTACTTCTCCGAATTTTATTTTTTAATCGGGGTTCGGAGAATTTCATTTGTTTGCAACAAACTTGCTGTTGGTGGTGACTTAATACGTGTACTAATTATTTTCGTATTCAATATTTTCAATTGAAATTTAGAATCATGAAATTTCAATTTTTAATTAATTTTCAAAAAAGTTATCGATTAAAAAGTAATCTTTTCCCTTGGGGAATTTCTTTTACTTTGAAATTATTATACACCAATTGGCCGTTGACGAAAGTATGCGTGATTCTAGACTTAAAAGTAAAACCTTCAAAAGGAGACCAGCCACATTTAGCTAAAATATTTTCTTTTTTTACACTCCAAGGCAATCCCGAATTTACAATAACCAAATCAGCATAAAATCCAACTTTTACAAAACCTCGCTTTTCAATTTTAAAAATTTTGGCCGGATTATGAGCCATTTTTTCCGCAATTTTTTCAATCGAAATTTTACCTTGATGATATGCTTCAAACATTGCCACAACGGCATGCTGCACTAGCGGTCCGCCAGACGGCGCTTTCAGGTAAGGCTGCTTTTTTTCTTCTAAAGTATGTGGTGCATGATCTGTTGCCACAACATCTATTCTCCCATCATTCAATGCTTCCCAAAGCACTTTCCTGTCGTTTTCAGTTTTAACCGCAGGATTCCATTTGATTAAATTACCTTTGGTTTTATAATCTTCATTTGTAAACCACAAATGATGAATACAAACTTCAGCGGTGATTTTTTTCTCCTCTAACGGAATTTTATTGGTCAACAAATCCATTTCCTTAGCCGTAGATAGATGGAAAACATGCAAACGGGCGCCTGTCTTCTTTGCCAAGGCAATTGCTTTTGATGAAGAAATGTAACACGCCTCTTCACTGCGGATCAAATGGTGCATTGTAACGGGAATATCATCGCCATATTCCGCTTTGTATTTTTCCAAATTGTTTTGAATTGTAGTCTCATCCTCACAGTGTACGGCAATCAACATGGGGGTACTTGAAAATATCTTTTCCAAAACCGCCTCATTGTCCACCAACATATTACCAGTAGACGACCCCAAAAATATTTTTATCCCAGCAACATTCTTTGGATCTGTTTTTAGAACTTCATCTAAATTATCATTGGTTGCGCCCATCATGAACGAATAATTCGCGTAAGATTTGACCGAGGCAATCTGGTATTTTGCTTCTAATATTTCTTGGGTTACTGCATTAGGAATCGTATTGGGTTGTTCAATAAAGGAAGTAATACCACCCGCTATGGCGGCTTTCGATTCTGAAGCAATATCACCTTTATGAGTTAATCCTGGCTCTCTAAAATGAACCTGATCATCAATTGCACCAGGCATCAAGTAGTTCCCTTCAGCATCAATGATTTTTGTAGCGGCCGATTTTGCACTGATAGATTCCGCAATTTCAACAATGAATTCATCTTCAATCAAAACATCACCTTCAAAAATGGTTCCTTCGTTTACTATTTTGGCATTCTTTATTAAAATCCGATTCATTAATTCTTTACTTTTTAAATGTAAAAAGACTGGTTCTATAATTGACTAAATAATTTTCTGACTTTTAAAGATATTACGCCAAAAACAGCTTCTTTAATAATGGAATTGCTCATTTTTGACTGTCCTTTTGTTCGGTCGGTAAATATTATTGGGACTTCAATAATTTGGAAATTTTTGGCATAGGCTCTGTATTTCATCTCAATTTGGAAAGCATATCCAATAAACCTAATTTTATCAATATTGATGCCTTCCAAAACTGATCTGTTATAACAAACAAACCCTGCGGTAGCATCATGAATTTTCATTCCGGTAATTATTCTAACATAAACGGAAGCAAAATAAGACATCAATACTCTGTTTAACGGCCAGTTAACCACATTCACCCCGGTCACGTATCTTGAACCAATAGCCATATCGGCAATGCCAAAGTGACAAGTATCGTATAGTTTTTCCAGATCGTTAGGGTTGTGTGAAAAATCAGCGTCCATTTCAAAAATATATTGGTATTTTCGAGCTAAAGCCCATTTAAAACCATGAACATAAGCGGTTCCTAAACCTGATTTCTTTTCTCTCTTTTCAAGAAATAGCCTGCCCTCAAATTCTTGCTGAAGTGTTTTTACCCTATCGGCCGTATGATCCGGAGAATTGTCATCAACAATCAGAATATCAAAAGGTTTATGCAACGAAAGTACCGTTCTAACAATGCTTTCGATGTTTTCAATTTCGTTATAGGTAGGAATTATGACGATGCAGTCGCTCATTTTTTGTTAAAATTTCAAGCAAAAATAATCTTTTTAAAGCAGTTGCGTCTTAATAATTTTATAATAAAACAGATTTTTTTTGTAATAAAGCACTAACAAAGAAATAATTCAAATATTCGCAACCAAACATAAAAACAATAAAAAACAAGACAATGAATCCCATATTTATTTAGTAATTTTGTATCCGTTATGATTGAGACCATATTTCATCCCCGAATTGTAGAAAACAGAGACTGGGCAACTCTTTTATTTATACTTGCGTTTGCATTAATCGCACTCACAAAATCTGTTTTTGAGGCACGTTTCAGTGATTTTCTAAAATTAATTATTTCTGACAAATACATTAAAATTTATAGGGATAGTAGCAATTTATTGAGCGGGTTTACAATCGCCCTATTTATCGTACAGTTAATTTCTTTGGCCTTTTTCATTCAATTAACACTCCATTATTTCGGCTATGCCTCGAAGACCGATTGGATTGTTTTTATCCAAATAACCACATTACTTTTCGTATTTATCTTTTCAAAATACTTGATTGAAAAAATTATTTCCACTTCATTCAAGATTGAAGAATTCATGGAACAGTTCAATTTAGCCAAAGTAAGTTACAGAACTTATATTGGCTTACTGATTCTTCCCGCTGACATTATTTTATTTTACACCAATATTTTAACGAAAAGTATAATTTTAACGATTATCCCCATTATTCTGGTCACATACGTAATAACCTACGCTCAATCATTAAAAAATTATCAAAATTTAATATTTGGCAAGTTGTTTTATTTTATTTTGTATCTTTGCGCACTTGAAATAGCACCTTACTATTTTATGTATTATTGGTTTACAAAAAGTTAGCATATTAGAAATTATCAAATATGAAAGTGAAAACAATTTTGGTGTCACAACCAGAGCCTAAAGTAGAGAATTCCCCGTATTTTGAGCTACAACAAAAGCATAAAGTAAAAGTTGATTTCAGACCGTTCATACATGTGGAAGGAGTAAATGCGAAAGACGTCAGACTCCAGAAAATCGACCTTCACAACTACACTGCAATCATCTTAACGAGTAAAAATTCCGTTGACCACTTCTTTAGAGTGGCAGAAGAAATGCGCTACAAAGTACCGGAAGGATTGAAATATTTTTGCCAATCAGAAGCAGTCGCTTTTTATCTTCAAAAATATGTGGTGTATAGAAAACGTAAAATCTATGTGGGTCAGAAAGATTTTGCCGACATGTCTCCCTTAATAAAAAAATACAAGGACGAAAAGTTTTTGTTGCCTGCTTCTGATCAGTTGAATGCGGATGCACCTCTTACGCTAAACAATCTTAAAGTAGATTGGACTCAAGCCATTTTTTACAAAACCGTAATGAGTGATTTGTCTGATTTGGCCGATGTTTATTATGATATTTTGGCGTTCTTTAGTCCAACTGGAATAAAATCATTATTTATGAATTTCCCTGGTTTTGAACAAAACAATACTAGAATTGCGGTATTTGGAAGCACGACTCAAAAAGAAGCATTAGAACGCGGTTTACGAATTGACATTCTTGCTCCTACTCCAGAAACACCCTCAATGACTATGGCGTTGGAAAAATACATTAACGAGGCCAACAAAGGGAAATAAAATTTGAAATACACTTCAAAAAAATCACGTTTTTAACGTGATTTTTTTTGTTGCAGACCGATAGAATTCAATTTATTATGAAACAGAAAAATGCTTCCTGAAAGGGAAGCATTTTTTTGTTTCAGCAGAGAGGAAGGGACTGCTTATACTGCAAACATACCACAAACTAAAACCTAATTTTTACTCAAAAATAGTTTATAACTGCAATAATAACAGAACTTAACAAATATTTTTAATTTTGCTGTAATTTTCAGTATAATGCAACAATTTACATTTAATCGTACAAATGCCGTACAAATTTTGTATATTTGTTTTATTGTAAATTACAAATTATGGCAACCATCAATTTTTTATACCGTTCAACGAAGGAAAAATCGAATTTACATCTACGTTTATTATATCGTTTTGATGACAAAGATTTTGTTTATGGTGCAAACACCAAGTTTGAAGTGTCAAAACAGTATTGGAGCAAACTACATAAAAAAAATTCAAAAGATATTGGGATTACTAATGAAAAAACCCGTGTTAACACCGAATTAAATAAAATAGAGAACCATATCTTAAATGCCTTTAATCTTGCCAATCCTAACGAGATAAATAAAGGATGGTTGCAAACACAAATAGACTACTATTATAACCCACCTCTTCAAGCGGAAGCATTGCCAAAGGAGCTGACCAAATACCTTGATTTTTACATTGAATACCGTAAACACGAATTAAAGGACACCTCAGTTCAAAAGTTTAGGACTATTAAACAGAAGATTGAAGAACTGGAAATTTTAAGAAGAAAGCCTATATTAATAAAGGATGTAAACGACAGCTTTAAAAATGAATTTGTAAGCTTCTATAAAACAAAAAAGTATGCTCAAAACACGATGCAACGTGAACTTACATTTATTAAGACTGTTTGCAGGCACGCAAGATTTATGGGAATAGAAACAAGTCCTCAATTAGATAGTTTACGATTAGACCAGTCTAAAGTTGAAAAGATATACTTAACAACGGATGAATTGCAAAAAATAGAACAGATTGAGAAAGCTAAATTGACTGACAGTTTAGAAAATGCAAAAGACTGGTTAATTATTAGTTGCTACACTGGACAACGAGTATCTGACTTTATGCGTTTCACTAAAGAAATGATACGTGTTGAAAAAGGCAAAAACCTGATTGAGTTTACCCAAAAGAAGACAGGTAAAATTATGACCATACCAGTACACCCAAAAGTTATAGAGATACTCAACAAAAGAAATGGAATGTTTCCTTATGCTATTTCTGACCAGAAATACAATGATTTTATTAAAACCGTTTGTGAGATAGCCGAACTAACCTATAAGATAAAAGGCAGCAAGCATATTGAAACAGCACCAAAGAGCGGAATATTTAGAAAAGTTGATGATATGTATAGAAAATGTGATTTGGTTACTTCACATATAGGAAGACAAACCTTTGCAACCATACACTATGGCAAAATACCTACATCGCTATTGAAAAACATTACTGGTCACACCACCGAGAAGATGTTTCTTACCTATATTGGTAAAAGTAGTGAAGATTTAGCCTTGGAAACCTTCAAATATTTTGACTAAAATTGAAAACTGGTCATTTGCTCGCTTTTTTACAAAATAAAAGAAGCTTTTTTCTTATATTATTTTAAATTAATGTATAGATTTATACATATAAAATAACAATAATATGTTAAATTTTAGTTAAATTTTTGCGAAAAACTAAATACTATGAGTTGGTTTTTCACAATTGTTTGATTGTTAGCAATTTAACTCTTATTGCCCTACTTGCCAACTAGGGTAACTATAATGCCCTATTGCCTATCTTTTTTTTATTTCCGACATTTGTAATGTAGAAAGTAACAAACTCGAGAACGTTATTCCTACCAACTTTTAAGGCCTTGAAAGTTGTATTGATTAGATTCCCATTTACATATAATTATGTATGTTCAAGAAAAAAAATACATTCTTGGAGCGGGATAAGTATGTTTAATTTTTAAAGGAAAAAAGGAAATGGAAAATAACATTCAATTTATTCAAACAACACCTGAACAATTGGCAGAGCTAATAAGTAAGGGTGTGAAAGGTCAATTAGATGACTTCAAAAAAGACTTTGCTGTTAATACTCCTGATGAGCTATTAACAAGAGAACAAGCCTTTGAATTTCTTAAAATCGATAGCACAACGTTGTGGCGTTGGACAAACAAAGGAAAAATTACCGCTTATGGTATAGGTAACAGGCGATATTACAAACGAGCTGAATTGCTGGCGAGTTTAATACCATCAAAAAAAGTAGCATAGTACTTCATTAAAAAAAAAATCAAAAAAATAAACGTTATGAAAAATATACAACCATTTGTGATGGTAAACAATGATTTACTAGCCACACCAAGACTTAGTTCAACTCAAAAACTATTCATATCCTATATAATAGGATGGCAGAAAAGCGGACTAAGCTGTAAAATGACCAATAGAACTCTAGCAGAACATTTCGGGATGAAATATGCTGGAATTAGGTCGATGTTAAACAAACTTAATACGTATAAATTCTTTGAAACTACTCAGTTTGGTCACACAGTTGACGGTTCTAGTTGGTCTTCTGGACACGAAATGAAAGTGGATGAAGCTAAACTGGTGGAGTTTCTTAATGCTGGAAAGTCGGAAAAAAAAGAGGCTATTGAAGAAGTGTCTTCAATTGAATATAGTGAAGGAAGAGTTAAACTAAGTAATACAGAAAGGCTAAATTTGATTAAAGAAGGCATTGAAGCTTTAAAACCAATAGAATTAATGTTGAAAAACGAAAGCTTCCTTTTAAGTCATAATAAAGGCACTCCTATTGAATCCCTTGAAGAATCGTTAAACAGTGCTGATTTAATTGATGAGGCGTTTTTAAATGAAATGGAAAGGGACTTGTTAATTGTCACAGAAGTTCTACAGAGTAATAAGAAGATACACCACCTTATGACAAACGATTCAGAATCACAAATGAAAGAAGGGATTTTGGCTAAAGAACCAGATAAAACTAATTCAATAGTTGAGAATTTAGTAAATCAATTGGCAAATAATAACAATCATAAACCGCAACCACCTTCACATTTTGAACTTACTTTTGATTTAGATGGTATGGTTAACATAAGTGATATTCTTGAATATGCTGAATTTGGTTTATATGATGCTCCCTTTTTTACCGAATACTTTGATGCGGAACAAGTCATTTTTGGAGATTTAATAAATTATATAATTGAATTAAGAAAGGAGCAAAAAAGCGAGAATTATAATAGCGTTGAGATTACTAATGTGCTTCTGAATAATTTAATCCAAATTATCCAAATAGAAGAATCAGAAAACAATAGCTCAACAAAATCCAAAGAAGTTGTTGAATTATTGAAATATATTTTGGAGAATGATGGACATAAGCCAGCACCTTTTCTATTGCCTGATTATAAAATTAACATAAATGAAAATGTTAATCTATTAGATGTTATAGAAGACATAGGTTTTGACATACAAGACAGTTCCTATTTTACAGATTTCTTTGAAGAAGAAGAAGTTGTCTTTGGGGATTTAGTAAAGTATATCATTGAAACAAGAAACGAACAGGATGTTGAAGGTTACGATAGTTTAGAAGTTACTGATTTGGTGTTGAAAAATTTAATCGAAATAATTAGTGAAGAACCAGCTTAACTTCCTGTCAATAAATACCAAGATTAATCTTAAAAAATGTAAATTAGCCATCACTTAATTTAGCACAAATAAAATGTCAGAAGACCAGAAGAAACAGCTCGAACAACAGCTTTGGAATATAGCCAACACCTTGCGTGGCAAAATGAATGCCGATGAATTCCGTGATTACATCTTGGGGTTTATTTTTTACAAATACCTAGCGGAAAAGATGGAAATCTTTGCCAATGGCATCTTGAAACAAGATAAACTTCATTTTCGTGACCTGAAAACATCCGACATCCACAATGCCGAAATCATTGAAGCGGTGAAGGAAGAAGCTTTAGAAAAACTAGGGTATTTCTTGAAACCTGACGAGTTGTTTAGCGAGGTCGCTAAACGTGGGAATAGTGATGTGGTAGGTATTAGCAACTTTATACTGGAAGACCTACAAAAAATCCTGACCAACATTCAACTGAGTACGATGGGTACGGATAGCGAAGAGGATTTTGATAACCTGTTTGAGGATATGGATTTGAACAGCACCAAGCTCGGGAAAACTCCAGAAGCCAGAAACGAAATTATCTCTAAAGTCTTATCGCACTTAGATAAAATTGATTTCAAGTTAGAAAACTCGGAGCTGGATGTTTTAGGTGATGCGTATGAATATTTGATTGGGCAGTTTGCCAGCGGTGCTGGTAAAAAAGCAGGGGAATTTTATACCCCACAAGAGGTGAGTATGATACTGGCGAAGTTAGTTACAACAGGCAAAGACAAATTGAAATCTGTATATGACCCTACTTGTGGTTCTGGTTCATTGTTGCTTCGTGTGGCGAAAGAAGTTAAAGAAGTAGGTGATTTTTATGGTCAAGAAATGAACCGTACCACCTACAACTTAGCCCGTATGAATATGATTTTGCACGGGGTACATTACCGCAAGTTCGACATCAAGCAAGAAGATACTTTAGAGCATCCTCAGCACCTTGAAAAACAATTTGAAGCCATTGTCGCCAATCCACCATTTTCAGCTCAATGGAGTGCTAATCCATTGTTCACAAGTGATGACAGATTTTCCCAATACGGAAAATTAGCACCTAGTAGCAAAGCTGATTTCGCCTTTGTGCAACATATGATTTACCATCTTGCCGAGAACGGAACTATGGCAATTGTATTGCCACACGGTGCTTTGTTTCGTGGTGGTGCGGAACAGCATATTCGCAGGTATTTGATAGAAAACCGTAACTATCTCGATGCGGTGATTGGATTGCCAAGCAATATCTTTTACGGAACTAGCATACCAACCTGCATTATGGTGTTCAAGAAATGCAAGGAACAACCAGAGGATGTTTTGTTCATAGATGCCAGCCAGCATTTTGAAAAGGTAAAAACTCAAAACGTATTGAAAGAAGAACACATTGATAAAATCGTTTCAACCTACCGCCATCGTTTAGAAGAAGGCAAATACAGCAAGCGTGTCCCTTTGCAATTGATAGCCGATAACGATTATAACCTGAACATTCCACGTTATGTAGATACCTTTGAAGCCGAAGACATTATAGATATTACAATTGTTTCTGAAAATATAAAAAAAATAGCAAT
Organism: Flavobacterium psychrotolerans; assembly: GCF_003097635.1. Taxonomy (GTDB): domain Bacteria; phylum Bacteroidota; class Bacteroidia; order Flavobacteriales; family Flavobacteriaceae; genus Flavobacterium; species Flavobacterium psychrotolerans. The sequence goes on along the minus strand of NZ_QCZI01000006.1, from coordinate 79,094 downwards.
AGAAACAACCCAAATAAATGCTAGAATAGCTAGTTTTTGTACCGAACTAGGAATACCAACCCCTTTTTAAATTTAAGCAACAATGTTAGAAAACGATAATTCAAAAAAACGGTTACAGTTTAAAGATAAAAACGGTAATGACTATCCTGAATGGGAAATTAAAAAGTTGGGAGATATTGCAAAGTTTTATTCTGGCGGAACACCTTTAACTACAAAGCGACAATATTTTGGTGGAAAAATACCATTTATTCGTTCTGGGGAAATTAATTCGAGTACCACTGAGCAATTTATTACAGAAGAAGGTTTAAAAAAATCTTCGGCAAAATTGGTTGAAACTGGAGATATTCTTTATGCTTTGTATGGGGCAACAAGTGGTGAAGTTGGCATTTCAAAAATTAATGGAGCAATTAATCAAGCGGTATTATGTATTAAATCTAATGAGAATCATTTTTATATTTATTCATTTTTAAAATTTAAAAAAGAAAATATTATTAAAACCTTTCTCCAAGGTGGACAAGGAAATTTGTCCGCTGATATTGTAAAAAATATATCTCTCCCGATTCCAACCCTTGAAGAGCAAACCAAAATCGCTAATTTTCTTTCTTCAATAGATGAAAAGATAGAGAAAATGGAGCAAGAATTAGCAGAGTTAAAATCCTATAAAAAAGGGGTAATGCAATTGATTTTTGATAATGAAAACGCTGGGAACGCCCATTTTGTAGAGAGAGAGAGAGAGAGAGAGAGAGAATAACCTATAGTTACTTTAAAGATGATAATGGGAATGAATATCCAAAATGGACAACTAAGAAATTGGGGGAAATTGCTACTTTTTCAAAAGGAAAAGGAATATCAAAAAGTGATATTACAGAAAATGGAGAATTTGAATGTATTAGATATGGAGAATTATACACTTATTATGGTGAAGTAATTGACGAAATTAAATCAAGAACAAATAGCAAGTATGAAAATTTAGTTTTTAGTGAAGCAAATGATGTAATTATTCCTGCTTCTGGTGAAACACAAATTGATATTGCAAAAGCATCTTGCGTTATAAAATCAGGGGTCGCTTTAGGAAGTGACTTAAACATCATTAAAACAGAAAATAATGGAATTTTTCTATCTTATTATTTGAACAATAAAAAGAAAAAAGATATTGCAAATCTTGCTCAGGGCATTTCAGTTGTCCATCTATATTCAAGTCAATTAGCATTGTTAGATATAGATTTGCCTTGTATAGAAGAACAAACCAAAATCGCTAATTTTCTAATGGTAATTGATGAAAAAATAAATCATTGTCAATCGCAAATAGCAAATACAGGGGTCTGGAAAAAAGGATTATTACAACAAATGTTTATATAAATTAGAGTATGATGAATTCAGAAAACACCAAAATATTAAAACAGCTAGTAAATCAAAAATTGAAATATGAAGATTTACTAGAAAAAGGGTTTCAAGATGACACAATAATTGTCGACACGATTTCATATAATGACGGGATGTTTAGCAAAACTGTCTTTATAAAAAAACGATATTATGAAGGGTTAACATTAGAAGTTGAAAACAATCATTTTTTTGTCATTTCATCAAACAATTTGTCGCTTGAACAAGCCGAAATAGAAAATCATATAATTGATTTAGAAAATGAAATTACAGCTCTCGATAATAATATAAAAGCCTATATTATGGAATTTGGCTGGTATGACCAAGCTAAAATTCTTGAAACAAAGAAAAATTTGTTAGAAAAAAGGGTAATAGAGATAAGGGAAACTAAAGGCTAAACAACCTGAAGTGTTTTAAAACAAAGAATTATTACAACAAATGTTTATATAAATTATGAATAAAACATTCAACATCTATTGTGACGAAAGTTGCCATATCGAGAACGACCATAAAAAATATATGTTTTTAGGGTCAACGAGTGTAGCCTATAATCAGGTCAAATTACACACCGAAAAAATTAATGAATTAAAAAAGAAGCACCACTTTTTTGCCGAGATAAAATGGTCTAATGTCTCAAAATCAAAAATTCGTTTTTATCTGGATTTGGTTGATTACTTTTTTGCCACAGATTTGCAATTTAGAACCGTAGGCATTGAAAAAGCAAAAATCAACAATGATGCTTTCAAACAATCCTATGACGACTTTTATTATAAAATGTATTATTACCTGCTGAACCACAACATCAACAGTTTGTACAATTACAATGTCTATTTAGACATTAAGGACACATTGAGTGCTTATAAAGTAAACAAACTAAAAGTTGTTTTGAATACCAAATTTGGCGTTTTTAGGAACGTTCAAAACATTCGTTCCCACGAGAGCATAATAATGCAAGTAACGGATTTTATGATGGGAGCCATCTCCTATCTTCACAATCAAGATGAAAAGAAAAATATCGCAAAAATTCAAATAATTGACAAAATAAAACATCATTGCAATGATGCTCTATTGAAGACCAATTATTCCGATAAATTGAATTTGTTTTTCATCGAATTACGATAGTTATGCCATTAAATTTACTAAAAAGATACAATGAGCTTCTTGATTTGGCTTCGCTTAATGAACCGCAAAGGTTGGCTTCATTAAAAGGAGTGTTCAGTGAAGCTTTTATAAACAGACAACCAATACACTTTAACAACAAGCTAGTAATTCCTTGTCCAAAAGATGGTGCTATTGGGATGGACACATTATTTAGACATCTAACAACTGTAATCACTGACAGAGTTACAAATAAACGAGAATTTGAAATGAGCAGGTCAAAAAGACTTCATTGGGTTCGTTACCATATTGATTGTAAAAAGAAAAACAATATGATGCTGTTTACAGTGAAAGAACCAGAAGGATTGAGAACTTATCTGTATGACGTTGATGAAAAATATGTTATTGTATTTGAACCCAAGATAAACCAAAACGTTTATTTTTTACTCACAGCTTACTATTTGGAAGGGAAAGATGCACAAAGAGATAAGATTGCTAAAAAATATAAAAGGAAGTTAGACGAACTATTATAAAAGCAAAAAACGCAGAGCATCTGGGCTTGCGTTTCTCGATTTCCTTTTCTCGAGTGAGAAATGAACTCGGTGCAAATATAAGGAATAAATCTATTACTTATCAACAATTGTTAATAATTATTTAACAAATTTTACAAAGACCAATATGTTATATTTTTAATTGAAATCAACTGACTATTAGACAGATAAGAATAACATAATCTACAATTTTATAAGAATATGACGAAACAACCACAAGCAATATTAGAAGAGCAAAATAAAATATTTGGTTATTCTGAACGTGGAATAATCAATTCACTGATATTCAATATAGGTGAGGATAAAAATCTTTTAAGAGAATTTATTGGGTTAATTAAGTTGCCATATCCAATTGATGTAGGAGAACCGAAAAAATATACCATACTGCTAGAGCAATCTTTTTCCCGATTTGGTGATGCGGATTTGATAATCATTATTCATTATGAAAATAAAGAAGACAAAAAGGTTTTGTTCTTTGAAGGAAAAGTAAAAACCTATAAAAAAAACTGGAACATTGAAACTGAATTTGGAAAGTACATTGAACCTATAAATAGTGAACACAAAATAAGACCTAAAAATTATTGGTCAAATTTATTCTCCCAGCTTTATTTAAAGAAATCATTAATTGATAATTGGATAGAAATTAACGAAAAGGGCGGTGTTAAACTATTAGAGTCTGAAAGGGATAGAAAAATAGGAGAGAATAAAATTGTGTTGAAAGCCTTTAAAAAATTGAATGGTTGCAAGCAAAATTATTATATTGGGCTTATTCCAACATTAGAAGAAAACATTAAAAAATTTAAGGGTAAAACAGATTTTGACTTACATTTTCTTTCTTGGGAAACAGTTCACAAGTTTTGCAAAGACAATAAATTAAAAAAAGTGTTAAAGATGTTTAAATACAATGATGGGCAAATTTATTAATCTTATATAATGGCTAAACAACCCGAAGCAATATTAGAAGACCAATTAGTAGCACAGCTCCAAAAGTTGGGTTATGGTTTAGTGCAGTTAAAAGACGAAACCGAACTTCTTGCAAACCTTAAACACCAATTAGAAATTCACAATCGTCAGGCTTTAATTAAAGCTGGTAACGCTAAATTTTCGGCAACTGAATTTGAAAGGGTGTTGAATATCCTAGCCAAAGGTTCTGTGTTTGAAAAAGGTAAAAACCTAAGAGAGAAACAACACCTTGTTAGGGATAATGGTGACAACTTGTATTTTGAGTTTATGAACACCGAGCATTGGTGTCAGAACCAGTTCCAAGTGACCCACCAAGTCAGTATGGAAGGTAAGTACAAAAACCGTTATGACGTTACCCTGTTGATTAACGGACTGCCTATGGTTCAAATAGAACTAAAGCGTAGAGGTTTAGAACTAAAAGAAGCTTTTAACCAAATCAACCGTTACCAACGCCATTCATTTGGTTCTAATTCAGCTCTATTCCAATACATACAAATATTTGTAATCTCAAATGGTGTAAACACCAAGTATTACGCTAATAATAGAAACCAATCCTTCAAACAAACGTTCTATTGGACTGACAAAGAAAATAAACGTTTGACCAACATTCTAAATGGGTTTACAAGTGAGTTCTTAGAACCTTGCCACATATCCAAAATGATATGCAAATACATCGTTTTGAATGAAGCTTATAAAATTCCTATGGTGCTAAGACCCTATCAATTTTATGCAGTAGAAGCATTGATTGACCGAGTGAAAAACAGCACCAAAAACGGTTATATCTGGCACACCACTGGTTCAGGAAAGACACTCACCTCTTTTAAAGCCAGCCAAATCATAATGAATTTGCCAGAGGTTAAAAAAGTAGTGTTTGTAGTGGACAGGAAAGATTTAGATTACCAAACCACCAAAGAATTTAACAGTTTCAGCAAAGGAAGTATTGACGGAACAGACAATACCAAAGCACTGGTAAATCAGTTTACAGACGACACCAAGTTGATAGTAACCACCATCCAGAAACTAAATACAGCCATAAGCAAAAAGCAATATTTGGACAAAATGGACAAGTTGAAGAATGAACGTATTGTGTTCATATTTGACGAATGTCACAGAAGCCAGTTTGGAGAAACGCATAATCGTATCAAAGCGTTTTTTAAGAACATCCAGATGTTTGGATTTACTGGAACGCCAATTTTTGCAGACAATTCAGTAAAGAACGATTTAGGAAGAAGAACCACATCGGAACTGTTTGGAGAATGCCTTCATAAATATGTGATTACGGATGCTATCAAAGATGAAAATGTGTTGAAGTTTGCGGTAGAATATGTAGGTCGGTACAGGGAAAAAGCAAACAGGGAAACCACAGTTGACATTGAAGTAGAAGACATCGACACCAAGGAATTGATGGAAGACCCTAGCCGATTGGGCAAAATTACGGACTACATCATAGCCAACCACAGCCGTAAAACCCATAACAAAGAATTCACTGGAATGTTTTGTGTATCAAGTGTTGAAACGCTAATCAAATACTATGATATTTTCCAAAAGAAGAAAGAAGCTGGCGAGCATAATTTAAAAATAGCCACCATTTTCAGCTATGCAACTAATGAAGATGATGCAGATGCCAACGGTTTTATTCCAGAAGAACTGTCTGTTGTAGAAGAACCACCCAGAGCTTTATATGGATTGCAAGCTCACAGCCGTGAGAAATTAGATGAGTTTATTGGTCATTACAATCAAATGTATGACACCAAGTTCTCGACCAAGGACAGCGAGAGTTATTACAACTATTACAATGATATTTCAAAGAAAGTAAAAGAACGTAAGATTGATGTTTTGTTGGTGGTGAATATGTTCCTGACTGGATTTGACAGTCCTACATTAAGCACTTTGTATGTTGATAAGAACTTGAAATACCACGGATTAATACAAGCCTATTCCAGAACAAACAGGGTGTTGAATGAACAGAAATCACAGGGAAACATTGTAGTGTTCCGTAACCTGAAAAATGCCACGGATGAAGCCATTACGTTATTCAGCAACAAGGAAGCCATTGATGTAATCATAATGAAACCGTATGAAGATTACACCCAAAAATTCAATGATGCCTATGCGGAATTGGTTAAGCTTACACCAACAATAGATAGTGTAAACGAATTACAGACCGAAGATGATGAACTGGCATTTATCAAAGCTTTTAGAGACTTGATGCGGTTAAGAAACATAATGAATTCATTTGCTGATTTTGATTGGTCAGATTTAGAGATGGATGAACAACAATTTGAAGACTATAAAAGCAAATACTTGGACTTATATGACAAGGTTGTTGAAGAACGCAAAAAAGAAAAGGTTTCAATTCTTGAAGATGTGGATTTTGAATTGGAATTGATACACCGTGACGAAATTAATGTAAACTACATTATCCAGCTATTAATCAAATTGAAGGCGAATACTAAAGGTGATACTTCAAAAGCGGAAAATGAGATATACAACCTACTGAATACCGAAGCCGATTTAAGAAGCAAACGAGAGTTGATAGAGCGATTCATCAAAGAGAATCTTCCCGTTATAGAAGACACAGACGATGTGCCACAGGAATTTGAAAAGTACTGGAACGAAGAACAGTTGAAAGCATTTAATCAACTGGTAAAAGACGAAAATCTATCACCAGAGAAAACAGAAAAACTTATTGAAAACTACCTGTTCTCAGAAAGAGAGCCTATGCGTGATGAGATACTGGAATTGATTGAAGGCGATAAACCAACCATACTTGAAAGAAAGAAATTAGGTGATAGAATCCTGAATCGGATAATTGGATTTGTTGATACGTTTATTAATGGTATTGTGGGGTAATGAAAATTCTAAAAGAATAATTATGGCAGTAAAATTTAACTCAGAAAGCGAACTAAAGCAATATAAGATATTAAACTTCAACTTAAAACTAGAACCTTTTAATGTTATGGTTACTGGCGAAAAGAAATTTGAATATCGGGATATTAGTGACCATTGGAGAAGTAGATTTTATAATAAAGATGGTAGTTTAAAGCATTTTGATTATGTGAAATTTACACACGCTTATAGTTCAAAAAACCCTTTTTTTATTTGTGAATTCAAAGGATTAGATGTAGTTAAAAATGTTCATATAAAATATAGCACTGGATTTGAGGTGAATTTTGATGATGAACGCTGGGCAGTTAAGCTTGGTGAAATTGTATTGAAAGGGAATCTAAAATAATAACCCCCCCTGCCTCGTTAGCCCCCTCTCCCTGTTGATATAACCACCCCCGTATGGGTAGTTATGATACTTTAAAAAAAATATTTTTTAAAATTTTCCCTTTAAGTTCTATTTGAGTATGAATAGAGTTGAAAGCGTTTTTAAAGCACCCCCTGTTGATTCAGGCACACACGTTGTTATTCACAAGGTAATAATGCTAATGACCCTGAATTGGTCTATATTATGAGTTTTATATGATGATTCAAAGAAGATTTAATTAAAAATATTTTTTAAAATTTTTTGTTGAGTTTCTATTAAACAAATTATGTTGAAATAGAAACACCCCCTGTTGTTTATCAAAATCAATATATAATATAAAAAGCAGGGGATGTTGTTCTGAAAACAGGAAATATGTTCTTTAAACCACTATATATAAAAATATATATAATATTAAAAATAAGAATATAAATAAAATTAATTACAAGAAATATATAAACCGTTTTTTTTAAAACATACTGCTTTATCTATTTAATTTTTAAACCATATCAACTAACAATATTGATTCAAACCATTATATAAAACATATTCAACTTTAGAGAGCGAAGCGACACCATTATAAAACAATATCAATTAAAAAGTTTTTCTTTATTCTATCAATAATTATCTAATGGATTAATCTATCTTCAATCAAATTGGAGCGAAGCGACACCTAGTTTTAAAAACAACATCAACTAAGACATTTTTTGAATATTTTTAATTACATTCAAACCTAAAGGGGTTGCCAGCCAACAACCTTAATTAATTTTGGCATATCATTTTTCTCAAATACTTCCTTAACAAAATTTAGTTTTTTCCTTTTTTTGCGTCTTAATTGATATTTATAAGTAAAGAAATAAATATGAGAAATTTAAGTGTTCAACTAAGAAACGGAAGAAAAATAACAATAGAAGGATTCAATATGATTCCTACTTATTCTGGATTAATTTCTGGTGAGCCTGATGAAGAATTAAACCACACTATTCTCAAAAAAACATCATATCCGAGTGCTTGGGGTGAAAGAAAAGTTGTTTACAAACAAGCCAATATAAAAATATCAGACACTGAACTAAAACCCTTTATTTATTCAGCTTGGTTAACCAGCAAACCAATAAATGATAAAAAAAATCAATTTGATGGTTCGTCAATCATTATGGTTTGGTATGGAAATGAACCGAAAAATAAATCCATTCAAGAAATAATATTAGTTGAGTTAGAAAATTTTGACTTGAGGCACTTTGAAAATTACAATATTTAAAGACTCAGTCCTTTTTCACTATTTGTTAACAAACTCAAACCTAAATGAAGTGCCATCCAATTAACTTAATTAGATTTTGGCATATCGTAAAATTCTATTTATATTTACTAAGAAAATATAGCTTTTTTAACCAATTTAAAGCCCATCGTACATTAATCGTACAATAATTAAAACATAAAAACCGTAATAGCCTATATTGTAGCTAATTACGGTTTTTTAAAGCAGAGAGGAAGGGATTCGAACCCTCGATATGTTGCCATATACACGCTTTCCAAGCGTGCGCCTTCAGCCACTCGGCCACCTCTCTATTTTATTTGAGTTTGCAAATAACCATAAAAAAATCCAGTAATGAAAATTAATATTTAATTTTTATGACAATTCTCCTCTTATAGCGGTTTCGAATATTGTTTTTAAAACATGTGGCGCTACTTTTTGGCCCAAAAGATACATCAGCTTTGTAATTGCAGCTTCGGTGGTGATATCTTTCCCGGAAATCACTCCAATCCTTCTTAATGCTGTGCTGGTTTCATATTGCCCCATGTTCACGCTTCCTCCTGAACATTGCGTAACATTAACAACATGCAACCCGTTTTTGATTGCTTCCTCAATTGCAAAAATAAACCATTCATCAGTGGGTGCATTTCCGGAACCATAGGTCTCTAAAATCATTCCTTTCAGACCGGGAATGCTTAAAATGGAAGACAACACGTTCTCATTTATACCGGGAAACATTTTCACAATGACCACATTATTATCCAATTCTTTATGAACCAGTAATTTTTTGGAGTTTGTTTTTGGCAAAAACAGCTCTTGGTTTATTTTTAAATGCACCCCTGAAACGGCAAGTGGTCCGTAATTTGGAGAAGCAAAAGCATTAAAATGTTCCGCATTTATTTTAGTGGTTCGGTTTCCCCGATATAATTTATATTCAAAATACAGGGAAACTTCATGAATTACGGGCTGGTTTTTGTCTTTCAAAGAAGCGATTTGTATGGCCGTAATGAGATTTTCCTTAGCATCCGTTCGTAAATCCCCAATAGGCAATTGCGACCCCGTAAAAACAACCGGTTTCGATAAATGCTCTAACATAAAACTCAATGCGGACGCTGAATAGGACATGGTATCTGAACCATGGAGCACCACAAAACCATCAAACTGGGTATAATTATCCTCAATAATGGTAGCCATTTTCAACCATCCCGCTGGATTCATGTTTGATGAATCGATTGGGTTTTCGAAAGAAATGGTTTCTATCTTGCAGTCCAACAACTGTAACTCCGGGATTTTTTGTGACAGTTTACTAAAATCAAAAGCCTTTAAAGCACCCGTTTCAAAATCCTTCATCATGCCAATAGTACCTCCCGTGTAAATGAGAAGGATGTTGGGTTTAGATAGCAGTATCATACCTTAATTTATTGACAACTGGATTGGCATACATATTCAAAAAACCTTCCAAGGCAACCGGATTTTTTTGGTCAATCCTAATTTCCATTCGCCTCTCAAAAAGCAATTTTTCATTGTCCGTGTAAAACGAACTGAATGTATTGGTTTTATGAAGAATGTCGTAGGCTATATAATTTGTAGGCCAAAGCTTGTAACTAGTCAAAATAGAATCATCAATAACTTGTGCCAAAGCCTGAATTTGTTTGTTGGAATTATTGAATTCTGAAGCGATTGCATCCAATTCCTTATCTAAAACGTCACCTACGTGAATGTGAATGTGCCTTTTTTGCCCCATTATTCCACTCAACAAAGTCATGAAATCCTCATTTTTTTCTTTAATGTAAATTTCATTTTTTGCCTCGGCCATTAATTGCGGCATTTTTAACGCATCCGTCGGGTCGTATTCATACGAAATCGAAACGGGAACAATTTTAATATTTTTAAAATACTGCATCAAATCTTCCTCCTCAGAACCCATCGCTAGCATTTTTAAAACACCCGGGTTTGTAACATCATTGCCATCTTTTGTCCTTCCTTCTCGCTGTGCAATCCATACCGAACGATTTTCCCGCAACAACAATTGTGCAATATATTCAGATAATAATTTAGAACTTTGCAACATTTCTCTCGGCGACAAACCGCGTTGTACCAGAAAATTCCTGTTGAGTTTTGACAACGTCAATAAGAATGATTTTTTTACCAAATTATCTCCAATGGCGGAAGCAGTCATCACCAAACCATGTTCAAACAAGGCGGCATTCAACAAAGAAGTGTCTAAGATGATGTCCCTATGGTTGGAAATAAATAAATAGGACGTGTTTTTTTCTAGTTTTTCAAAACCCGAAGTGGTCAAACCGTCGGAGCTTTTCTCCAAAACTTTTTGAATCGATTGATAAATAAAGTTGCACTGAAAATCCCGAATTGAATGCGTTTTAATCATTTGTCCTTTCCAAACGGAATCATCAACCTCGGGAAAGGTAAAATTCATCAATGCCTTCATCATCGGATGGTTTACTGACGAACGAATCCCTTCATTTATTTCGGCGTCGTAAAACGGACGTATTTGATCAAACTTTTGCATTTTTTGACGTTTTGTTAAAGTACGCACAAAATAACGAAAATTTATTTAAAATAAGGTTTTGTTTTGCTAAATATTGAAAACCGCTTTGGAATTTTCGGTCGTAATTCTTGCGATTTCTTCGGGGGTGCGGTCGTAAATTTCGGCCAATTTATGAACCACATTAATGAGATAACTGCTTTCATTGCGTTTTCCCCGATACGGAATTGGAGCCAAATAAGGCGAATCCGTTTCCAGAACGATATGCTTCAAGTCGACTTGGTTCAAGAATTGGTCTATTTTTCCGTTTTTAAAAGTGACAACACCACCAATTCCAAGTTTCATGTTATAGGAAATGGCCTGTAATGCTTGTTCGTATGTTCCCGAAAAACAGTGGAATATCCCAAATAAATCTTCCGATTTTTCTTCTTCCAAAATTTCAAAAATTTCGCCGAAAGCCTCCCGGCAATGGATCACTATGGGCAACTTGTACATTTTAGCCAATTGAATTTGCCTTTTGAAAGCAATTTGTTGCTCCTTTAAATGGGTCTTGTCCCAATACAAATCAATTCCGATTTCGCCAACGGCATAGAATTTTCTTTTGGCCAATTCGTTTTCTACAAGCTGCAGTTCTTCCAGATAATTTTCTTTTACATACGTGGGATGCAAACCCATCATCAGGAAAACGTTGTCGGGATATTCTTTTTCCAATTGATACATCGCCTCCGTGCAGGTCGAATCTATTGCAGGGATAAAAAAACGGGTTACGCCATTTTGAATGGCCCGTTGCATCATTTCGTCACGGTCTAGATCGAATTCTTCTGAATATAAATGGGTGTGGGTGTCGGTGATGATCATTTGCTATTTTAGGCCCTTATTTTTGGATTACAAAATTACGATTTAAAAGAAGCTATTTGACAAAACTTTGCGAACTTTGCGCAAACCTTTGTGCCTTAGTGGCAAAAAATCATGAAAAACCTTCCTGCTATCCTTAAAAACAATAACTACAAAAAGATAAAATTTAAGGTTTTAAAGACACAGCATTTGCTTATAAAAGCGAGCATCAACGGCATAAAAGGCAGCTTCATTCTCGACACGGGCGCGAGCAACAGCTGTGTAGGTTTTGAAAGCGTCGAATTGTTTCAGTTGAATGCCGGGACATCAAAAACCAAAGCCACCGGAGCCGGAGCCACCGGCATGTTTACCCAACTGGCCAAGAACAACCAACTGCAATTGGGATCTTGGAAAAACAATGATTTCAACTTGGTGATTTTCGATTTAACCCATGTAAACGCCGCCTTAATAGAACACAAGGTAAAACCCGTACAAGGCATTATTGGCGCGGATATTTTGCTGTTGGGAGAAGGGATTATTGATTATTACAATCGTTTTCTGTATTTATCGTTGGCAAATTCTAAATAACAGAAAAACTACGACTTTCGTAGGTTTGAAGTTTTTATTGTTATGGTAAATGTTCTTTATTGTGGGCGCAAAGTCAAAGACATTTGCGAAGCAGCTACACTTTGCGCAACTGGGTTAAGGAAGACTAAACTTTCAGTTGAACACTATTTTACAAATACAAAACCGTCTTTAAATTAAACCTTAACCCTCCTTATTACACACTAATAGTCTAAAATTTTGGTATAAATTTAAATTTAGGAATTACAAACCCTTAAAATAAGGGCATAAAAAAACCGCCAGTAAAACTGACGGCTCTATTAATTCTGACTTTGCTTTATCTAAAAGCTAGGAGAACAAAGCAATGACTACAATTCAAATGCTTTTTTAGGATTGTTATCACACAGTAATTCCAGTGGGTTTTCTAACGCTTCTTTAACAGCAACCAAAAACCCAACAGACTCGCGACCGTCAATAATTCTGTGGTCATAAGATAAAGCCACATACATCATGGGATGAATTTCCACTTTTCCGTTTACGGCAATCGGGCGCTCAATGATGTTGTGCATGCCTAGAATTCCAGATTGTGGTGGGTTGATAATTGGCGTACTCAACATGCTTCCAAAAACGCCTCCATTGGTAATGGTGAAAGTTCCTCCAGTCATGTCGTCAACGGTAATTTGTCCGTCACGGGCTTTTAATGCCAGTCTTTTAATGTCGGCTTCAATACCACGGAAACTCAAATTTTCTGCATTGCGCACCACAGGAACCATCAGGCCTTTAGGACCGGAAACGGCAATGGAAATGTCGCAAAAATCGAACGCTATTTTATAATCGCCATCCATCATGGAATTCACATCTGGAAACAATTGCAACGCTCTGGTTACCGCTTTCGTGAAAAAGGACATGTAACCCAATCCTAGTCCGCCGTGTTTGGCTTTAAAAGCGTCTTTATATTCGTTACGTATGGTATTGATGGGCGTCATGTTTACTTCGTTAAACGTAGTCAACATGGCGGTGTCGTTTTTTGCAGCAACCAAACGCTCGGCCACTTTTCTGCGCAACATAGACAATTTCGTTCTTTCTGAACCACGAGAACCTCCTGTTGGCGTTCCCATAGACGGCACAGCGTTCACGGCATCGTCTTTGGTAATTCGTCCGTCTTTCCCTGTCCCAAGAATATCCGAAGGTTGTATGTTTTTTTCGTCCAATATTTTTCTGGCCGCCGGAGAAGGCGTTCCTGCAGCATAAGTCGCCACTACCGGAACTGCTTTAGCTTCCGCTTTCACTTCTGCTTTGGGAGCTTCCACTGCTTTTGGAGCTTCAGCCACCGGAGCTGACCCAGATGGTTTTACGCCATCGGTATCAATGTGACAAACTACAGCGCCTACAGCAATCGCATCACCTTCTTCCGCTTTGAGCGTGATGATTCCGCTGGCTTCGGCAGGTAATTCTAAAGTTGCTTTATCTGAATCAACCTCAGCGATGGCTTGGTCTTTCTCTACATAATCGCCATCTTTTACTAACCAAGTGGCGATTTCAACTTCTTTTATGGATTCCCCTGGTGATGGGACTTTCATTTCTAAAATCATGTCTTTTTTTTGTTTAAGGTTTGATTCGTTTAAGATTTAACGTTCTAGAAAAAAAAACTTTAAACCTTAAACTTTAAACTATTTTTTATCGAAATAAATTCTTGTCAAATACCATTCTGATAGCATCTGCCTGACGGCGTTTTGCTCTGGTGTAACTTCCTGCGGCCGGAGCCGCATAGGCTTTTAGTGAGGCCAGCCTCCATTTTACCAAGTCGAAATTCATGAGCATGTAACTGTAAGCCCCCATGTTTTTAGGTTCTTCCTGTGCCCAAACATAATCATCGGCGTTTGGATATTTGGCTATGATTGCTTTTAATTGCTCGATTGGTAACGGAAACAATTGCTCGATTCGTACTACGGCTACGTCTTTTCTACCATTGATTTCTCTCTCGGCAGTGATGTCATAATAGAATTTCCCAGTACAGAAAACCAATGTTTTCACATCAGCTTTATTTACCGATTCATCATCAAACGTTTCCTGGAAACTTCCTATGGCAAATTCTTCAACAGTTGAAACTACTCTTGGGTCACGCAACAAACTTTTTGGTGTAAACACAATCAGCGGTTTTCGGAACGTGGTTTTCATTTGTCTTCTTAGCAAATGGTAGAAATTGGCGGGAGTGGTGCAATCGGCTACAAACATGTTTTGTCTGGCACAAAGTTGCAAATACCGCTCCATTCGTGCCGAAGAGTGTTCTGCACCCTGCCCTTCGTAACCGTGAGGCAACAACAATACAATTCCGTTTTGATTGTTCCATTTGTCTTCACCACAAGAGATATATTGGTCTATCATGATTTGGGCTCCGTTACTGAAATCCCCAAATTGTGCTTCCCAAATAGTTAATGTGTTTGGGCTTGCCAAGGCATATCCGTAATCAAATCCTAAAACACCGTACTCGGATAAAAGGGAATTGAAAATGTTGAATTTTCCGTTTTTCCCTTCCAAATTATTCAGCAAAGTCACTTCTTCCTCTGAATCTTCAACTTTAACCACAGCATGACGGTGAGAAAAAGTACCCCGTTCTACATCCTGTCCTGAAATACGCACATTGTATCCTTCTTTCAATAAGGAACCATAAGCCAAATGTTCGGCCATGGCCCAATCCAACTTATTGGTTTCAAAAAACATCGTTTTTCTGTCGTTGATCAGTTTTTCAATTTTACTGATAAACTTTTTATCGGAAGGCAAATTACAGATCACATTTGCAATTGCGGTAAGTCCCTCTTTAGGAAAGGAGGTATCTACTTTTTGAAGCATTTGGGTATCGGTAACTTGTTGAAAACCTTGCCACTCATTTTTCATGAATGGTGTAATTATGGTTAAATCTTTTTTACGGGATGCCTGAAGATTGTCGTCTAAGTCTTGTTTATAAGTCGTTTCTATAGATTTCACAAAATCCGCATCAATTACGCCTTCAGCCAATAACTTAGCGGCGTAGATATCTCTTGGGTTTTGGTGTTTTGCGATAATTTTGTACAATACGGGTTGGGTAAAACGAGGTTCATCCCCTTCGTTATGTCCGTATTTTCGGTATCCCAATAAATCAATGAATACGTCGTGTCCAAACTGCATTCTAAAATCCAACGCAAATGACATGGCGTGCACCACCGCTTCGGCATCATCGGCATTAACATGTAACACAGGAGAAAGTGTCACTTTAGCCACATCCGTACAATATTTAGAAGAACGGGCGTCCAAATAATTGGTGGTAAAACCAACTTGATTGTTGATTACAATGTGAATGGTTCCTCCGGTTTTATATCCGTCCAATTGAGCCATTTGCACAATTTCATATAAAATGCCCTGACCTGCAATGGCAGCGTCACCGTGAACGGCAATGGGTAATACTTTTGAAAAATCATCTGAAAAATACTTATCCTGTTTTGCTCTCGTGATCCCTTCTATTACTGCCCCCACGGTTTCAAGGTGCGAAGGATTTGGAGCCAAATTGATATTTATCTTTTTTCCAGTGCTGGTCACTTTATCGGCGGTAAGTCCCAAATGGTATTTTACATCCCCGTCAAAATATTCCTGATCGTAATCTTTCCCGTCAAATTCCCCGAAAATATCCTGGGTAGATTTGCCAAATATGTTTGCCAAAACGTTCAAACGGCCCCGGTGTGCCATCCCCATAACAAATTGCTCCACTCCTTTTTCAGCGGCTTTTTCGATTAAAGCATCGAGAGCAGGAATGATTGATTCCCCTCCTTCAAGCGAAAATCGTTTTTGACCCACGTATTTTGTATGTAAAAAATTCTCAAACGAAACCGCTTGATTCAATTTATTAAGAATCGCTTTCTTTTCATCTGATGAAAAATTAGGTTTATTGTCATTGACCCCTAATTTATTCTGAATCCATCCCACGACTTCCGGAATACGGATATACATGTATTCTACCCCAATGTGCTGACAATAAATAGTGTCCAAATGCTCTACGATTTTCCGAAGTGAGCAAGGTTGTATTTTAATCACTTTTGCAGCGTCAAAAACGGTATCCAAATCGGCTGCTGAAAGCCCAAAATTTTCAATATCTAATGTAGGAGCGGAAGCTCTCCTTTCTCTCACAGGATTTGTTTTGGTAAACAAGTGTCCCCGGGAACGATAGCCGTCAACTAATTTTAATACATTAAATTCTTTCTGAAGTTTTTCTGACACAAGAGTACTTTCAACGGCACCAGAAGCCACATTTGCAATATAGTTTACTGGGTTTTCGTCATTATAAGTAGTCATTCCAAAGTCGAAACCCTGGAAAAAACTTCGCCAGCTAGGCTCAACGCTATCTGGATTCTCTAAATATTGATCGTATAATTGTGCAAAAAATTCGGTATGTGCTGCGTTTAGAAATGAAAACCTATCCATAATAGTTGTGAATATACTTATTTGTTAAATAGAGATACAAAAGTACGCTAAACGAATTTATTTAAATCTATTTTTTACGTACTTTTACGTAAAAATTTGTTAAAAAAAACTAAGCGACCATGAAAAAAATATTTTTTTTAGCCGTTTCAAGATCTGTTGTAATACTAACAGCACTCTTCTTTTCGAATTCCTTAATCGCACAACAGCACGCAATTGCAACAAATATTCACAATGATTTTTGGCAAAAAGTGCAATTTGGCGGTGGAATTGGCTTAAGTATTGGTTCCGGCTATACGGATATCACTTTGGTTCCAAGTGCTATTTATAATTTCAACAACTACTTTTCTGCAGGGATTGGCCTCCAGGGAAGCTATGTTTCCTCTAAAAATTATTATACTTCATTTCATTATGGAGGAAGTTTGATAACCCTATTTAACCCCGTGGAACAAGTTCAGCTTTCCTTAGAATTGGAGGAAATTCGTGTAAATAATGAATATGAAACGTTTGATGGAGTAAATTATCAAAATAATTTTTGGAACACCAGTTTATTTCTGGGTGGCGGTTTTAGAAGTGGAAACGTAACCGTTGGTGCCCGATATAATGTGTTATACAACACCAATAAAAACGTATACAATGAAGCCCTAATGCCTTTTGTCCGGGTTTATTTTTAACTGGAATACAATTCTAGACGAATAAACAATTATTGATTTTACAGAAATAACCCAGACGCAATTGTTTTTTATCAATGCTACTCATTTGTTAGAATGATCCCTTTATAAATAAAATGCGTCTTATCTTTCCTTCGCCCGTAATGAAGGAAAAAAAGAATAAAAATTTGTTCTTCATCTATTTTTTGTTTCATTTTACATCCTAATAAACCCTCGACAAACGTATTTAATAATAAAGCTCCAAAAGGCATCATAAACAGACTGAAATTGACTCTATGAAAAAAAATGACCCCTATGCCGCCCTACGTTTTAGAGAATTTAACACCTTTCTCCTCTTGCGTTTTGCTATGGTTTTTGCCTGGTCGATGCAATTTATTGTGATTGAATGGCAAGTATATAGTTTGACCAAAAATCCGCTATCATTAGGAATCATCGGATTGATGGAAATCATTCCTGCCATTGCTATGGCGCTGTTTGCAGGACATATTGTAGACCAAAACGAAAAAAAAGGGCTTCTTTTAAAATGTATTTTAGGCTTTTCGGTAATCAGTTTGGGGCTATTTTTGTTGACATGGCCACCAATTGCAACCGGTTATTCTACAACAATAATACTATACTCCATTTATGCCTTGGTCTTTCTGGGCGGAATTGTAAGAGCTTTTCTTGGACCTACAATATTTTCGCTACTATCATTGATTGTTCCTAAAAAAGCATATCCAAACGCGGCGACCTGGAGCAGTTCGGTTTGGCAAATTGGCTCCGTTTTGGGGCCGGCAGCGGCAGGATTTTCTATCAATTGGATTGGAGTACATTGGTCAATGTGTTCTGTTTTTGGGTGTTCCATTTTAGCCTTGATAGCCTTGTCCCAAATTGCAACCAAACCCATTTTGAATCCAAAAATTGGCGAACCCATTATGGAAAGCCTGAAAGAGGGCGTGAAATTTGTTTACAACAACAAACCCATTTTGAACGCGTTATCGCTAGATATGGTGGCGGTATTGTTTGGAGGAGCTGTTTCCCTGTTACCCATATTTGCCCAAGATATTTTAAAAGTCGGACCTGAAGGTTTTGGGGTTTTAAGGGCGGCTCCGGCTGTGGGCGCATTTATAACAATGTTCATTTCAGCCTATGTTCCCTTGAATAAAAATGCCGGAATGAAACTTTTATCGGCCATTTTCTTATTCGGAATTTGCATCATTGTTTTTGGACTTTCCACTATTTTCTGGCTGTCGGTATTCGCATTGTTTTTAAGCGGGGTTGTTGATGGGATTTCGGTGGTGATACGCCAAACGATTCTGCAACTTAAAACGCCGGATTCCATGCGAGGTCGGGTTGCAGCAGTAAACTCCATCTTTGTGGGTTCATCCAATGAATTAGGTGCCTTTGAAAGTGGCTTAACGGCAAAATTAATGGGCACGGTAACGGCTGTAGTATTTGGCGGAAGCATGACCTTGATGATTGCGCTAGGCACTGGGCTTTTTTCTCCATCGTTTAGAAAACTGGATTTGCAAAAAGATCTGGAGGAACATGAAAATCAGTAGTATTCCGCATTTTTCAACACAATAATTTGTTACCGAAAATGTTCTTTTTTATTACCGCTTTAGCTTTGGAAAAATAGAATACAAGAAGATGAAATCGAAATTAACTCCCTTTACCAATAAAATCACCGCTCTTTTTAAACAAGGGCTAACCCCAAAGGAATTAGTCCAAAGCCTCATTGCCTCCGGATTAATTTCTATCATTCCCGTTATTGGAGTGAGTACTTTTATGATTACAACACTTTCCTTAAAAAGAAAGTTGAACTTACCTGTAATGCTGGCTTTAAGTTATTTGATGTGGCCGGTGCAAATCCTTTTGATCCTTCCGTTTATAAAGGCGGGTGAGTTTATTTTTTCTGTGCCTTCAAACAATCATACACTTGAAGAAATTATGGGTTCGTTCCAAAATGGCTTTTTCAAAACACTCCATCATCTTTCTTTTGAATTGCTTTGCGGCTTGGGAGGCTGGTTATGTACTGCCGTTCCTGTTGCCCTGGTGATTTATTTGTTGATGTTGTTTGTACTAAAAATGATTTTTAAAAGCAAAACTATAGTTTAAATTGCCTGAAACCCCTTAAAATGCTTTCACACAAATACTATTCGTATTTTTTTAACTCAAAAGTTTCCCCATCAAACACTCCATAGGTGAAATAGCCAATCCAGTCACCCAGATTTACATATTCAGAATTTTCGCCAACGGATAATATCATGGGCAAATGACGGTGCCCGAAAACAAAATAATTGTAGTGTTGCGTTTCCAGTTTTCGCTTGGCATAAAGCACCAGCCACTCGTTTTCTTCTCCTAAAAATTTCATGTCTTCCACTCCGGAAATGAGTTTGTTTTTTATGGAAAGATATTGTGCCAGTTTTACGCCAATGTCCGGATGAAGCCATCTAAACAGCGCTTTTGAAACTGAATTCGTAAATACTTTTTTCATGCGTTTATAGCCTTTGTCCCCGGGACCTTTTCCGTCACCGTGACCAATGAGAAAGGTTTTATTGCCAAAAGTAAACGCCCTGTTGTTATGAAATACTGGGATATTCAGCTCTTTTTCGAAATAATCGGACATCCATAAATCATGGTTTCCAACGAAAAAATAAATGGGAATGCCACTGTCTCGAATTTCGGCCAATTTTCCCAAAACCCTAACGAACCCTTTAGGAATAACGGTTTTGTATTCGAACCAAAAATCGAATAAATCGCCCAACAAAAAAATGGCTTCCGCATCTGTTTTAATTTCATCCAGCCAGGCAACAAATTTTTGTTCTCTTGGAAAACTCAATTCTGGTGTTGGCGCACCAAAATGCTGGTCGGAAGCAAAGTATATTTTTTTAGTGTTCGCTAATTGCATGTGGCTAATGTAGTACTTTTTAGATTACAAATTGTCGCTGGCATACCATTCGGCAAATGAGGTATCAGTTTCCTGTAATTTCAGGGAGTGCAGTTTGATAATATCGGGCAAACGGCTTTTGATTCTTTTTGAAAAATCAATCACCATGTTTTCACTGGTAGGTTGATAATTCACTAATATAACGTGGTGCCCGCGTGATTTTAATTCATTGGCCAATTCAATATGTGGGGTAGTTTCATTAAATACCGAGGCATGGTCAAATTGATCAACGATTTCCTCTTTTACAATTTTTTTCAAATCAGAAAAATCGATTACCATCCCGAATTTCACATTGGTCCTATCCGTAATGGGCTTCCCGATGACTGTTACCGATAATTTATAACTATGACCGTGAACGTTTTTGCATTTTCCGTCATAGCCATATAATGCATGCCCGGTTTCGAAACTAAATTGTTTGGTAATTCTGACGTTGCTCATTGTGCTGATTTTGGTGCAAATTTAGTAAATAGTAGCGATTCTATCCTGAATTTTACAATTTGCTTTTTTATTAAAACAAAAAATGTATATTTGCGGTGCATTTGGGGGATTAGCTCATTTGGCTAGAGCGCTTGCCTGGCAGGCAAGAGGTGGTCGGTTCGAATCCGATATTCTCCACAAAGTCCCATTTTTTTGGGACTTTTTTATTTTAATTCTGTTTTACCCCACCACATACTTTATCTAAAACCTATTAATAAACAATCTATTTGTCTACTAATAATATTCTAAAACTTATCCCTTCAATGGAACGTTTATCAATAGCACTTCCAGTCAAGAAAACGAAAGGCAGAAAACATATTGAAAATTTGATGAATTGTCTTGGTGAAAATTGGGAAGTCGCGAGTTTTTAAATTCGATATAATTTTCAAAGTCTCAAATTCTTAGTGTTTTTTCATTATAACGGCATTTCATATACTCATTCAAAAGCTATTAGTAAAATAGTCTTTGTAAAACATTTACTCCAATATTATCTCTTCACTTTTAACATACAAAACACCCCATATGTTGGGTATTGCACTGCTTTATCCAATGAAGTAATTTTGAAATGTTGAAGTCCTCTGAGTATCTTGTATAGAATTACATCCCGAATATTAGGAGTCACCACTCGACCTAAAAACATATCACCAACCAAAATAATACTTTTTGAAATTTTGACATGGTTAAAATAATTATGTATTAAAAAAGGAATTCTGATGCCTAAAACAAGTAGGAAACAATTAACCATAAATACCATGATGAAACAAATTTACCTAAGTTTTTCTGAAGTGTTCACCTCAGGAAACAGAAAATTAGTAGTCGCAATCTTTTTTTCAATCTTTTCAAACATTGCAACCGCAGAAAATTTATCAGACAAAAATATCGAGAAACAACACCTTAGACAATCTGAAAGAGAAATGCACCGTTTTTGGTTGGATATGACCAATAGTGGAGGGGCATTTTCTCAAACTCTAATAGGGTATATTACAGGAGCCACTCTTGGGGTTGATCGTGGCATTGATGGCAAATATTTTAACGACGGGGAAATTGCTTTATATTCTTTAATTGACAATGTTAACTATGCCATTCAAGGGCGTGGATTGCCATTTGACGCTTCAAATTCCGTACCTTTAGGTTTTAAGGTAACAACTGCTGGTAATTATTCTGTTACAATTAACCATATGGATGGCCTATTTTCTTTAGGTCAGAAGATATTTATAAAAGATAATTTAACCAATACTACATATGACTTGAGATTAGGGGGATATACTTTTTTTTCTGATTCGGGAACTTTTAATAGTCGTTTTGAAATTGTATACAAAATGCCATTTGAAGAAAACCAAAACTCATTAACAGGAACACAAACTACATTTAATGAAAATACAGTAATCGTATACAAACAAGACCAAAATTTAATAATAAATACTGCAAAAAGCATCATATCTTCCGTAAAAGTATTTGATATAAAAGGACAACTTTTAGCAGAAAGAAACGCAGTTAATTTATCCGAAGTGTCGATCCCAATGAACAACTCAAATTTTTTCCTATTGGTACAAATAATATCACGGGAAGGATTCGTTTCAATTAAAAAAATATTTTTCTAACTCATTCGCTTTAAAAATGACAAAATAAAATTCTCGATACCATTCGCTTTTTGTAGTGCTCTATCGAGAATTTTTCTGCACAAATATTCCATTTTCAATGCGTTCGGCACCCATCAAAACTTAAAAATTTAAGTGTAATTTTAACCCCCCAATTAAATCCAACCTTCCCGGATCACTTTTGCAACGAGTTCACAGGTTGTGATGGCTCCAGTTTTTTTAAGCATGTCTTTTCTATAGCTTTCTATTGTATATACCGATAAAGACAATTCTTCGGCTATTTCCTTACTGACTTTTCCATTAATCAGCAAATTGACAACTTGTTTTTCCCGTTTAGACAAAAAAGAGGAAATACTATATTTTTGCTCCACATCAATATCAATATAGGAAGGCTCTCCGGCTATTCCTATTATGGACAGCAAGGGTTTGCCACTTCCTTTTAAGTGCGATACATCAATATGGGAACTCAATGATTTTAATATATCTCCGTCATCATCGTGTTCTAGAACAATATCTTGTTGAAGAATTCGCATGTACTGCCCATTGCTTTTTTGAACTCTATAATCAAATCTCGATTTGTATTTGGCAATTTTTTCGGCAGGCAAGTTTTTAAAAAATGCAGCTATCGCATGCGTATAGTTCATGAAATGGGACAAGTCTTCCGGATGAATCCTCCTTAAAAGAACTTTAATGGTCACATCTTCTGGTTTCACTCCTAAGATCTCTTCGGTGTGCTCACTTACATAAATGAATTTTCCCGAATGATTATCTAGAACAACGCAATAAAAATCTCCAACTTGAAAAACATTACGTTGTTTTATATGGGCTTGTATTTCAAATTCTAAATTTTCACTTAATTTAATTCCTTTATTTTCTCCATTGACAACCAGCAGATCATTTTCTGTCAAAACGACAAATTTTTGTTTTAATTTACCCTCTTGCACTTGCTTGTTTTTTGAAATATCCGTTGTGTTCATTTTTTTGACATTTTAATGTAAAAGCGTTTAAACAACAATACAAAGGTGAGTCCATTTTAACTGGAAAGTATTACATAACTTTAGGAAGTAGTTATATCATTCACGGCATGTGTAAATACAATCTTTAGTCAATTTAGAGAAAAAAAACATTGAGTTGTTTTTTATGGGCTTGTATCTCAAATTTCAAATCTTCGTTTAATGCTCCCCCTTCTGTAAGTACTGTCCAAATATTGGAAACTCCGGTTATATTGGACTTTTTTGTAGTATTAGGCATTGTTCGATTAATTAGGTATTATAAAAGTTGATTTTAAGAAAAACATAAAAAGGAAATTTATGTCATTGCAGGTATCAATCTAATATGATTGGTTTAAAGGGTGTTGTTGTTTAAAAGAGCATTCATTTCTTTGTCTAATTGCTTATATTCTTTTTTTATTTTGTCTGCAAAAACCGGCGTTCGATCTCCCGTTATACATTGTTTGATCTATCTTTTAGAAAAGCTATATTTAGTGGCTAAAGAACTTAATACCGTTGTATTCTATTTTATTTTTTTGTCTACTTTTGTCCATTGGTTTTTTTGCTCCCATTGTTGGAGCAAATATAATAAGACACATTCTAAATAATCATTTTTTTAAGATTTTTTCTAAATTTTATATATATTTTATTTTATGGAAATAGGCACGTTAAAAAGAATTAAAATATACATTGATTATAAGGGATTTAGTGTTATGTTTTTCGAAAAAGAAGTTGGGATGTCCAATGGCTCTTTTGCCAGCCAATTAAAAAAAAATAAGACGATTGGAGTAGATAAATTAGAAAATATCTTAAAAAAATACCCTGAAATAAACCCCGAATGGTTACTAACAGGCAAAGGATCCATGTTAAAAGATCAACTAAAGGAGGAGAATTCTTCCGAGGGACTCAATGTTGTACAGTTAGCCCAATTGCTGGCTATCATAAATAATAAAGAAGAAATAATATCTGGATTAAGAAGAGAAAATCAATTGTTAAGAGATATCATTTCGAAAAAAGAAAGCAAAAAATATGAAGAATAAACTGAGCACCTAATTATCTGGCGGTACTTGTATTTAGAATCAACACTAACTCAACCAATACACTACCATAACGGCGGGAATAAAATAAATGATAATGGTTCGGGCTCCATCATAATCTTTAGCCAAACGCTGTCCAAAAAGCATCATTATTAAGGTAATACAGGAAAAAATTCCGCCATAAAGTCCGAAAGTTCGCCCGTTGTTAACTAGCAATTGAATACACCCTACAACACACAGAATTCCTGAAATCAATTCTAGAACTAACAAATGAAATAGCGCTAAAGGAACATGATTTTTAAGTCGTGTTTTCGAAAAATGTTCTTTGAGCCAAGTAACATTGTCACTCCAATACATTACTTTTTCATAACCGGATTGGATAAATGTAACTGCAAGCAGCACCAGAACTAAAATGGAGGCGATGTTAAACATAAGTTCTATTTTTTATGGATTAATCGAGTCAGTTTAATTGACAAATCCGTTAATATTATTTTTGCATTACCATTACGTTCAATATGGTACATCGCATCAGAAAGTTCCTTAAAGATATCATTTATATTTGTACCATTAACAAAGGGCGCAAAATTTTCGAGCTTGAATTTTTCGATTTTAGGCTCCATATACACTAAACTCGTAGTCTGATAATTCAGCAGCAAAGCCTGCCGAAACATTTCAATACAATACTGCAAGAACTTTTTCTGAGTTTCTCTTCCCAAACCTGCAATTTGTTCACTCCAAGCAATTAAATCCTGAATTGCTGCGGCATTCCCCTTGGCACGAAAAGCAGCGCGAACCCAATCTACAAAATGTTTCTCAAAAACAACCTCTTCCCCATTTTCCTGCAACATTTGCAAGGCTTTGTTATAATTCCCTTGTGACTGATGTGCCAGTTTTGTGGCTGCTCTAGGTTCAATATTTTTATCGGCAACAAGGGCTTCGACAATCACTTTCTCTGGCAAGGCATTAAAATGCAAAACTTGGCAACGCGAACGAATAGTCTGAATAAGGTCTTCCTCGTTTTCAGTAATTAAAAGAAACAGCGTTTTATCCGTAGGTTCCTCCAACAATTTCAATAATTTATTAGAAGCGGAAATATTCATTTTATCGGCCATCCAAACAATCATGATTTTATAGCCCCCTTCATACGATTTCAACGCTAAAGATTTCAAAATTTCTTGGGCGTCTTCTACACGAATTTCGCCCTGCTTATTCTGAACTCCAAGGATTCGGTACCAGTCAAACAAACTTCCATATGGGTTTTCAGCAACAAACTGACGCCAATCGGCAATAAAATCGAGACTTTTCGGCTTGGTCTTCACCTCCTCTGTAGTTACGGTAGGAAATATAAAATGCAAATCTGGATGCGAAACCGTCTGAAATTTCAAATTGCAAGATTCATTTCCTCCCGAATTATCATTCCCAATATTGTGGCATAAAATATACTGCGCATAGGCAATTGCCATGGCTAATGTCCCGCTTCCCTCTGGCCCCACGAACAATTGTGCATGCGGAATCCTACCTGAAGTGGCACTTTTAGTCAAATGACTTTTAATATAATCTTGTCCTAAAATGTTAGAAAATTGCATGAAGCAAATATATTTAAAAGTTCCAATGTTATCGATTTACAAAACCGCAAAAAACAAAAAAGAAAATAAATTTTAAATTTGTTTATTATTTACAACGTTTTCGTAGATCTATTGCCCTTATTTTGACACAATTCCTATTTTTTTGTTCCTTAAAAATCATATATTTGTGAATCCAATAAAATTTAACTAAAAAAATAGCAATAATGAAAACTTTGAACAACTTCAATTTCAAAAATAAAAAAGCCTTAATCCGTGTTGATTTTAATGTGCCTTTGGACGAAAATTTTAATGTGACAGATGCCACTAGAATTGAAGCCGCAAAACCAACCATTGATAAAATTCTTGCCGATGGCGGAAGCGTAATCTTAATGTCACATTTAGGCAGACCAAAAGGGGCTGAAGAAAAATATTCATTGAAACACATTTTAAAAACGGCATCAGAAGTTCTTGGTGTTCAAGTTAAATTTGCCGAAAATTGCATTGGGCCAGTAGCAAAAAAAGCTGCTGATGATTTAAAACCCGGAGAAGTCTTATTATTGGAGAATTTACGTTTTCATAATGAAGAAGAAGCTGGAGATGTTGCTTTTGCAAAAGAATTAGCGTCACTTGGCGACATCTATGTAAATGATGCTTTTGGAACAGCACACAGAGCACACGCCTCAACCACAATAATTGCACAATTTTTTCCAAACGACAAATGTTTTGGCACGTTATTGGCTAAAGAGATAGAAAGTTTGAACCGCGTATTGAAAAACAGTGAAAAACCAGTAACCGCAGTTCTTGGAGGCTCTAAAGTATCTTCTAAAATTACGGTTATCGAAAATATTTTAGATAAAGTAGACCACATGATTATTGGTGGAGGAATGACCTACACCTTCGTGAAAGCCCTAGGGGGAAAAATTGGAGATTCCATTTGTGAAGACGACAAACAAGAATTAGCCTTGGAAATTTTGAGACTGGCGAAAGAAAAAGGAGTTCAAATTCATATTCCAGTTGATGTAGTTGCGGCAAACGCTTTTTCAAACGATGCGGAAACTCAAATTGTGGATGTTACCAAAATCCCTGACGGATGGCAAGGGTTGGATGCTGGGCCGAAATCATTGGAAAATTTCAAAAAGGTAATTTTAGAATCTAAAACCATACTTTGGAACGGACCGTTAGGTGTTTTTGAATTGCCAACTTTTGCAAATGGAACCATCGAATTAGGAAATTATATTGCGGAAGCAACTGAAAAAGGCGCCTTTTCGTTAGTTGGTGGAGGAGATTCTGTTTCTGCAGTAAAACAATTCGGATTGGAAGACAAAATGAGTTATGTTTCCACAGGTGGAGGTGCTATGTTAGAAATGTTAGAAGGACGAGTTTTACCTGGAATTGCTGCAATTTTAGATTAAAAATTCACAATTAACACTATTTGGGATAAATTTAAGTTATAAGATTAAGTATGTTTGTTATAAGATTCCTATGTTTGCAAATATAATTGTTTGAAATATAGCAACTTGTGAAATTGATTTCGTTAGAAAACTGATTTCGCACAAAAAAAACAAATTAATGTATTCAAAATAACATTGCTTTCCTCCTACTGAAAGCAATAAAAATATAATTTATGAATTTAAAAAAAATCACCTTATCTGTCCTTTTACTGATAGCTGGAAATGCTTTTGCCCAAGACATTTCCAGTAATTCGATAAAGCTCCAATCGAATATATCGTACTTAGATTCTATCAAAAGGACGTTCATAAATGACAATATTGCGTCTTGCGTGGACAGCCTTTGGCTGAAAGAATTGACCAGTTTGGATTTATACAATGATCTCGAAACGGATATCAAAACCATAAATCTGGATCAGAAAGTAGATTATGAATTGCCGACAGCATTATTGAAAGCAAGATTAAAGGAGATGGATGCAAAATCTCCCTTTAACATCGAATACAACCAAGGGCTTGAAAACATTATCAAATCATTTCTTAAGAATAGAAAAAAATCTTTCGAAAGATTAATGGCAACATCAGAATATTATTTTCCAATTTTTGAAGAAGCTTTATCTAAACAAAACGTTCCACTAGAGATTAAATATTTAGCAGTAGTAGAATCGGCTTTAAATCCAAAGGCGGTTTCAAGAGTGGGTGCAACGGGACTTTGGCAATTTATGTATCAAACAGGAAAACAATACAATCTAAATATTGATTCCTACGTTGATGACAGAAGCGATCCGCTTAAAGCCAGTGAAGCGGCAGCACAATACATGACAAACATGTATAAGATATTTGGGGATTGGGATTTAGTTCTCGCATCCTACAATTCTGGACCCGGAAATGTAGCCAAGGCAATCCGACGTTCCGGTGGACAGCAAAATTATTGGAACATCAGAAAAAATCTTCCGGAAGAAACTCAAGGATACGTTCCTGCTTTTCTGGCTACCATGTACATCTATGAGTACCACAAGGAACACGGAATCATTCCGAATAGAGCCATTGTAAAGCAATTTGCAACAGACACTATTATGATTAAAAAACAGATGAGTTTCAAGCAGATTTCAGATTTACTTGATATTCCCGTGGCGCAATTGCAATTATTGAATCCGCAGTACAAACTGAATGTGATTCCTGCCTATAATGACAAAAAACATTTCTTGAGATTACCCTCGCAAAAAATTGCTGTCTTTACTTCAAATGAAGAGAAAATCTATGCTTACGCCCAACGGGAATTAGACCAAAGAGAAAAACCATTTACACGTCTTCAGCGAGCCTTTGCGTCAAGGGATTCAATAAAAGGGGATAGTTATGTGGTATCTAAAACTAAATTTCACAAAGTAAAACGTGGAGATAATTTAAGTGAAATTGCAGATCGGTACGACGTATCCATGTCACAAATTAAAAAGTGGAATAAGCTAAAAGGAAATAAAGCACCCTTAGGCAGAAACTTAAAAATTATCACAAGCGAAAGAATCGCAGTCAAAGAAAAGAAAAAGACTATCGATACTATTTCTGTTACTAAAAACACCGAATCAATTGCTTTAAATTCAAATACCGTGGTTCAAGCTCAAACGAAAGAGCCTAAGGAATTGAAAGTGTACAAAGAAGAAAAAGTAGTTACTTTTAAGGATATCACCACAATTTATAAAGTGAAAAAAGGAGATAATTTAGGCGAAATTTCAGATAAATATGGAGTTACTATAGTCCAAGTTAAAAAATGGAATAAATTGAAAAGCAATAACGTTGCTTTAGGAAAAAAACTGAAAATTATAACAAACGAAAAAATAGTTACTACGGTTAAGAAATTAGTTAAATCGGAAAGTATTGCTTCTTATGAAAAGCCAAAGAAAGATCAAAAAGCGAATGCTTCCGAAAAACAAGCTACTTTTTATGTAGTACAACAAGGTGACAATTTAATTGCTATATCTAGAAAATATAACGTTTCTGTAGATGACTTAAAACAATTGAACAATCTTGAAGACAATAATATTCAATTAGAAAGCAAACTAAAAATTGCTGATATTACCGTTGATGAACAGTCCGAAACTGCACCTAAAACCGAAATCAAAAACGTGGAATATGTGATTCAAAAAGGAGATAATTTAAGAACTATTGCCAGCAAAAACGATGTTGCCATTTCTGATTTAAAAACATGGAACGATTTATCTGGGGATAATATTCAAATTGGTACAAAAATCATTGTCGGTAAAAAACTAATTGCTGATGCAAATCAAGCTGTAGTTGAAAAGCATGCCAAAAAAGACAAAGTTTCTAAAACCGAAAAAGAAGACCATTATTACGTTCAAAAGGGCGATTCTCTATTTAGTATCGCTAAAAAATACCCGGGAATCACGATTTCTGACATTAAAAAATGGAACAGAATTAGTGGCAACGAATTAAAACCAGGAATGAAATTGAAAATAAACGGATAATACAAAAAATCTACATAAATTTAGGGCTTATTTCATATCAAATTTAATTATGAAAAAAGCCCTTTTTTTATTTCTTCTTATTTCCATCCTCTCCCTGTCGTGCACCAATAAACACGATAGAAATACAGAAAAAACCTCGGGAAAAATAAACACGATTTCGGTAATCATTGATGACCCATTGTGGAACGGGGAAGTTGGCGACAGCATTAGAAACAAATTCGCATCTCCTGTCATTGGTTTGCCGCAGGAAGAACCGCTTTTTACCATCAATCAATATCCGATTAAATTATTGGAAGGCTTTGTGACTAAGACACGAAACAGCATTGTCATAAAAAAAGAAGCCAAAAATAATTTTGAGGTTATAGAAAACGAATATGCCTCTCCACAAAACGTATTTCATATTTCCGGAAATACCTCTGCAAGTATCATAGACCTTATCGAGAAAAATGCGCCTGCAATCATCCAGAAAATGCGCCAAACAGAAATTAAAGAAAATCAGAGAATTATTGATACTTCCCGAATCAAGACCAAGAAAATCCAACGCAAATTCAACATTGATTTACATATTCCCAAAGGCTATATCTATGTTTTGGAAAGAAAGAAATTCATGTGGTTAAAAAAAGAAATTACCAGCGGAAACACCAGCATTTTAATCTATCAAATCCCTCTAAGCAGCTTGAACAGAAACTCAAATGTAGTAAACCGTATTATTAAAATCAGGGATTCCATAGGCAATTTATACATTCATGGTACTATTCCAAGAACCCACATGATTACCGAGGACTCCTATGCACCCTATTTATTTCACATCAAAATAAATGGAAAAGAAACCTTTGAAACTAAAGGAACTTGGGAATTAAAAAATGACTACATGTCTGGGCCTTTTATAAATTACACCATTTTGGATCGAGCAAACAAACGAATTTTAATTTTAGAAGGATTTTGTTATGATCCATCAAAAGAAAAAAGAGATTTGATGTTTGAACTTGAAGCCATAATTAAATCAATAGAGTTTCGGAAAAAAACAGAACAAATTAATCCTAACCAAAACTCAATTAATAAAAAATAACGCATTGATTAGTTTTGTTCATTTCGTATTTATGGAACAACTTTTGGACACGAAATAGCAAGCCGTTACTCCCTGTAATTAGATTGATCAAAAGGCGGTAAAAGAACGACACCTAAAAGTGTTCAAATTAGCAACTATTTTTAAGTTTATCGTGAGCAGTTTCGATAACAGAAAATATATCAGCCTATGTTTTGAGAAATAAAAAATACAAAAGTATTTGAAACAACTAAAACGATACAAATGAAATAATGGATAATAATTACATCAGACTTTGACATGATTCACCTGTGTTTAGACTGTATGCCAAGAAAAATTGGAGTGGTTTTGTCAAAATTTTATCGAAATTAATTCATAATAAAAAAAAATTAGTATTTTTATTGAAATACAAGACGTAATTTTAGTTAATTTGATTGGAATTAAATGCCTGAAATTTATTAAAATTTGTCTTTTTTGCATTTTTTATCACGATTATTAATCGAATCCAGGTTCCCCAGTTTATTAGCATTTACTCATTTAACACTAACTAAATTTTAAAACAATGACAAAAAAAATCACAAGTCTGCTTACTTTGTTTTCGGCACTTCTAATTTCGCAATTCTCTTTTGCTGATCCTACTGAAGATTTATGGAAGGCTCTAAAAGGTAATAATGCCCAAGATGCACTTACAGCCATTGCCGCTGGTGCTGATGTAAAAAATTTAGATTCGGCTTTTGGTTCTCCACTCAATTTTGCTTCGTGCTGGACAAGCGCCGAAGTTGTGAAAGCTTTGATTGATGCAAAATCAGATGTCAATTTCGTAGCTGCCGCCAACGGATATACGCCTCTAATGAATGCTGCGGTATGGGGAAACATTGATGCCATGAAACTGTTGTTAACCGCTGGAGCCGACCCTAAAGCCACCTCACCAACTGGAAATGTATTATCGGCAGCCATTATGAGTAGCAAAGGCGAATGTATTCAATTGATAATTGATGCAGGAGCAAACGTAAACACCCCATATTTAATTAAAGGCAACCCAACCTATAAAACAAAGGATATGGAAATGTTTCCTTTTACTACTTTTTGCATGTCTTATAAATCACCCGCCGAAAAAACAGCAGGTGTTTTAGCCACAAAGCCCTACTTAGAAAAAATGGGACTTGTTTTACCAAACTCAATTACAGAGCCATCTGAAAAAAATTACACTTCAGAAGAAGATGCTACTGATATTTTTATAAAGGCAGGAGCGGATATAAAAACAAAAACAGCATTAGGAACTCCTTTTGAAATTGCAACACGTTCAAAAAAATTAGGAATTGCTTCCCGATTAGGTGGAAGTATTTCAGCATCAACCAAAGGTGCCGATCCAGATGAAGATTTAATTGATGCAATTAAATATAAAGACTTGGCTAAATTAGAAAAAGCCATAGCTGCAGGGGCTAAAGTTAATCGTGATTTTAAACAATTTCACATGATGAAAATTTTCGGATCTGTAAATATTAAAAGCTGTACGCCTTTAGTATATGCCGTAATTAATGATTTTTATGATGGTGCTTTAGAATTATTACGTAACAAAGCCAAACCCAATGAAGACACTAAAATAACGGGAGGTACTTATGGATCTTGTAATTACGACTCATTTAAAGAAGTAACGGCTATTTATTATGCTATTGACAATCAAAATATTCCAATGATAAAATTGTTAATACAAGGCGGGGCTGATCCGTATATGATAGCTGTTGGAACCATGCCTAAAGGATATGTTTGTAATGGAGGTGGAATGTTTTTCGGACTTAAACGTTTAGCCAAAGACTTAAACAATCCTGAAATTGTAGAAATTATTAAAGAGGGCAGAAAAGCAATGTGGGCAGCGGGTGGACTTCCACCTAAAGGTGGGGTAAACAACATGAAGTAAGCATTCTTTAAAAACCAAAAGCCTCAAGTTTGAATATAAACTTGAGGCTTTTTTATTGATGTAATTTACAACTTGACAAATTGGTGGGCGTTTAGATATGAATCTAAAAAACTGGGCGTCACATCAAAATTTAAACAAAACCAATCTACAATACAAAAAAATAAGTATTTTTATCGAATTACAAGACACTATTTTATTTAAACATTTAAAATTCAACACTTTAAATAAACCAATTTTTATCTTTTTTATTTTTTATAACAAATTATTAATCGAGTTCAAGTTTCTATGTCAATTTATTGGAAAATAAAGTCTTTTGAAGCGCTTTCCGTTAGCGAACTCTATTCAATATTAAAATTGAGGAGCGAAGTCTTTGTCGTGGAGCAAAACTGTATCTATCAAGACATTGACAACAAGGACTACAAAGCATTGCATCTCGTGGGAGAATATCAAGGCAAAATTATCGCCTATTCTCGTCTTTTTAAACCAGGAGATTATTTTGAAAGGGCTTCTATCGGGAGAGTCGTTATCGATGTCAATTACCGGGACAAAAAATGGGGACACGATTTGATGCAACAAGCCATTTCTGGTATTGAGAGCCATTTTGGAGAAACTAAAATCACGATTTCAGCACAACTGTATTTGCGGAAATTCTATGAAAGTCACGGTTTTACAAAAACAAGTGATATGTATTTAGAGGATGACATTCCACATATCGAAATGAAAAGAGGTTAACTATATTTTCGTAATCACCAACTCCACCCTTCGGTCGTATTTAGAACCTTTATGCAAAGGAACCGTATTCCCATAGCCTTTAAAAGTCATTCCCGCTCCACAAAGAGTTCCTATGAAAAGCTCCGCAAATGTCTCCTGACTTTGCGGAATTTTTCTATAAAAATTGTATCTTCGAAAAAAATAGCTATAAAATAAGGTTGAGTTGGTTCAGCTATTTTTTGTAAATGTTTTAAGCCAAAATTCTATTGTAAAATATTAGTATGATTGATGTTGTTCCGCAAAGTCAGGAGACATTTGCGGAGCGTTGCCGATACACACTTCGGAGAGCGGGGTTACCAAACGTACCCAGATTACGAAATTTTTCGTTGGATAACTAACCCTTAAAAAGAGAATTAATTTTTGAAAAATAAATTATGAAAAAATCAATATTTATAACCATTTCAGTATTTGTATTTATAAGTAGTTGCGGGCAATCAAAAAATCAAGTTTCCGAGATTGAAGCAAAAAATATGTTAAAAAAGTTTTATACCACATATAACAAAGTTTGGTCAAACACTTCTAATCCTGATATTCTTGTAAAAAAAATCGATTCCCTGAAAGCAATATACTGCACTTTGAATTTAACAAATAAGATTAAAAAGCAATTTAAACTTGAAGGGTTAGACCATGATTTGTTGACAATTGACCAAGTAGCGGATTTGAACCAAATAGAAAAATTGTTAGTTACAAAAGATTCCGTCAAGCCAAATGTTTACATCGTTTCTTATATTGAGGATTATACAAATCCTTCAAACAAGAAAGAATTTAAAATGGCTATTATTCATGTAGCTGTTGTTAAAGATAAAAGTGGCTACAAAATAGATTCTGTTTGGTAATATAGGGAATGTTCCAGATTTAGTGATGAACTAATACCCCACTCTCGAAGTGTTCGATTAAAACGTTAGTGCTCCGCAAATGTCCCCGCTCTCCGAAGTGCTCCATTAAAACATTAGTGCTCCGCAAATGTCTCCGACTGGCTATTCACCATCATATGTACTTCCATCAATGAGTAGTGTGCCACGAGGAATAAGAATGCATTAATTAAAATGAAAGAATATAAAATAGAGAAAATGAAAAATTTACAATTACTTTTCCTAATGACATTTTGTTTTTTGTTAGGTTGTTCAAAGAAAGAAACTGTGACTAAAAAAAACGCTATTCTGAATTCAAAGTCAGTAAGCAATACACACACACTTTTAATTAGTCAACAAGAAAAGGACTCAATCAAGTATGATTCCAATTATTTTTTTGCCAATGACTCTGTTTGTAACAAGATTTCTATTAAAACCTTGAATAAAGGGGAAGAAGATGGGATACCGAAGAAACTAGGATTTAATTTAATGCTTCGAAATAAGAAAAAGAATAATCAGCAAATCAATTTTAAAGGTATAGCTGTATTAACAAGTTCCGATGAGTCATTCTTTGATAAAACAGAAAATGATGGAGGTGATTATTTTGCTGCGGACTATAGTTTTAGTGACACTAATTACAATTTAAAAATAAGATTAGATATTGAGAAATATGAAGCTTGTGTGATTTCCATAGAACATAAAGGCTCAAAGGATTTGATTAAAGAATATGGTTGTTTCGTTAAAAAATATCCAGATTACGATGTAATGAAAAAAGGGGATTGCAGATAATATCTTTATCCTAGATTAAGACAAATACCCCACTCTCGAAGTGTTCGATTAAAACGTTAGTGCTCCGCAAATGTCTCCCGACTTTGCGGAATATAAAAGATTAAAAATTATGAAAGGAGTATATATAATAAGAGATCAAACATTCCCCAGATACCAAATAGATACTCTCGTGTGGTAATTATTATTAAAATCTGTTTTATTTACTATTGTCTTGACCTATACATATGATTAAACTAAAAACGAATAAAAAAACTTTGGACTCTTCAATAAACATTACAGTCAAGTTTAACTATATTTTAGTAATCACCAACTCTACCCTTCTGTCATATTCAGAACCTTTATGCAAAGGAACCGTATTGCCATAGCCTTTAAAAGTCATTCTGGTCTTGAGGACTCTTTTAATCGTCAGGTATTTATAAACCGATTCGGCGCGATTGGTGGATAAATTGCGCTTTCTGGTTTCCATGTCGATAGCTTCTTTTTGATAGGGAGGCGTGCAACAGATATGGCCTTGTATTTCAAATTCCATAGTCTTGTATTTCAGTAATGCTCTCGAAATTTTGTCCAGTTGCGTTTTGGCTTCATACGTAAGTTTGCTGCTCCCGCGTTCAAACAATAGGTTTTCCAAATAAATATGATCCCCTACAATATGTTTCCTTTTAATGGTGGTAAAATAACCCGGAATTTCAATTTTTGGTAATTCCTTCAAATTCAAAACCACATCTACCCTACGGTTTTTAGAGCGCTTTTCGGGAAGATTTTCCAATATATCATCATCAATTAAAACGCGTCCTTTGCCTTCAATGGTGACAATAATTTTATTTTTAATGCCACTCAAAGTCAGTTTTTCCTTGATGGTATTGGCTCTATTGGTAGATAATTTAAAATTGTAGGCATCCTTCCCCACATCATCCGTATAACCAAAAATCTGAACCGATTCGATTCGGGTGGAATCAGTAGTTTTTATAAAATCAACAACGGCATTGCTTTGATTTTCATCCAAACTGAATTTATCAAATTCAAAATAAACGGACTGCACTTTTTCCTCTTGGGCAAAAAGCACCCCACAAAACAACAACGGTAAAACCTTTAAAAATGGAATCATTATATTTTCAATATCTTGTTATATTCTATTGGATTGTTCAAAATGGAAACTGCCTTTTTGATTTCTAAATTATTTTTTACATAATATTGATACAAACCTTCTTTGTATTGGTAACGTTTGATGATTTCATCCAGAATTAATTTTTTGATTTCCTTTTGGTTCTGGTTGAGTTGCGCATCTTCGCTTTTTTGCAATGCCACTAACAACTGTTGGTATTCAAGGGTAATCTGGCCATCAATTTTTTCCTTTTTGGCCGCTGCCAAAGTATTTTTCAAAGCAAGCTCCGTTTCGGTATCAAAGTTAAAATTCTGATTTTTCAGGAAGACTTTAAATGACACAAAATCGGCATCGGTAATCGTTGGAATGGTGGTTCCCAAATTCGGATTTTTATAATAATAGTAAGTGACATAATTAAAAATCCCGTCGTTTTTCACTAAGGCTTCAGCTATAGAACTCATCTTAGATTCCTCTAAAACCTCATCCGGAAGGATTCCGCCGCCATCGTAAACCGTTCTTCCTTTTTTGGTTTTAAACGCATTGTAATTTACAGAAGCCGTCCGAATTGCCTTGCCCTCTTTGTCTTTATGCGAATAATCCAATGCCTGAATACATCGACCGGAAGGGGTGAAATAACGAGAAATAGTGATTTTTATTTGCGTTCCGTAGGTCAAGTCTACAGGGCGTTGCACCAATCCCTTCCCAAAACTGCGGCTGCCCACAATTACGGCACGGTCTAAATCCTGCAATGCACCCGAAACGATTTCTGAGGCCGAAGCGCTTTTTCCGTCCACGAGTATAACCAATGGAATGGCTAAATCAATAGGTTCCCGGCTGGTTTTGTAGGTATTGTTGTGCTTGTCTATTTTAGATTTTGTGGTAACGATAATTTCATCTTTTGGCACAAATAAATTGCAAATATTAACTGCTTCATTCAAGAGTCCTCCAGGATTTCCTCGCAAATCGAGAATGATTTTTTCGGCACCTTCTTTTTTCAATTGTTCCAAAGCTTCTTTGGTTTCCAGCGACGCTTTCTTGTTGAATTGTGACAAAACAATGTAACCCGTTTTGTCATCCACTTTCCCAAAAAAGGGAACGGCTTTGATTTCTACTTCGTCCAAAACAATTTGGGTGTTCAGCGTTTTGCCTTGGCGCAGGTATTTAATGTCTACTTTAGTGTTCTTGGCCCCTTTTAACAATTGAGAGGCATCGTCCTTGAAATCCATCAGATTCACATCGCCAATCTGGATGATTTCGTCTCCTGCTTTCAATCCCGCTTTGTCCGCAGGGAAGTTTTTATAAGGTTCCTTGATGATCAGTTTTCCTTCCTTGCGGGTAATCATGGCACCAATTCCGGTGTATTCGCCCGTATTGTTGATTTTGAATTTCACCACATCCTGCTCGTTAAAATAATTCGTATAGGGATCCAAACTGGCCAACATGCTTTTTATAGCCGTGTCCATCAATTCCCCCGGATTCGTTTCATCCACGTAGTTGGCATTGACGGCTTTAAAAAGCGTAGTGAAGATTTCGATTTGTTTGGCAACCTCAAAAAAATCTTGGGTAAAACTAACACCAACGAAAAGAAAAACGCTGGCTACAACGGGAATGATATATCTTTTTTTAAGAAATGCGTACATGATTTTGTGGTGCTTTAAGAGAATTTAGGCAAACGAAATTACGATTTAACTTCAAATATAAAGGATTAACAATGACAAAAGCAAACTTTTACCATTTCGTTATAATTTCATGTATTAAAAAAGGGATTTATTTGTTTTCTTCTTCGGTTATTGCCTTCACGAACTTCTCAAACAATTGAATCGTTTTTGTTTCAATTTCGGGATAGCTCAATCGGTCTTTGCTTTGATAAAAAAACATAATCGCATACCGTTTGTCCAGGGCATCAAGGAGGATTTGTTTGTTCAATCGGTAGGTTTCCCGGAGAACGCGCTTAAAATAATTCCGATCTACGGCATGTTTGAAATATTTCTTGGAGACCGAAACCCCCATTTTTATTTTCTGTTCCGAGTCTTCCGGAATGCCATAATCACTTTCCACATACACCAACCGCAACGGATATTTTGACACCGACTTCCCTTTAGAGAACAGCAAGTCTATCGTTTTTTTGCTTTTTAGCTTTTCGGATTTGGGGTAGGTAAAGTTCATTTTGTTTTATAAAAGCGTAGCAGCAAAGGTACAAAGTCAAAAGCAATAAAGAAGCACGATGGTGCCGTTGCTTGCTAATTAGGGTAAATATATGCTCGTTCCCTGAAAACTGCATCGAATTAACCTAAATTTGCACAAAATTAAAACTCCAAAAATGGCTTCAAAATTTACATCCCTCGGATTAATAAAACCACTAATCAATACATTAACCCAATTAGGCATTACCATTCCTACGGCTATTCAGGAAAAAGTAATCCCTGTTTTGTTAGAAAACAAAAACGATATTGTGGCGCAATCCAAGACGGGTTCCGGTAAAACCGCCGCTTTTGGCTTGCCCCTTTTGCAATTGGTCGATACGAATATTCCAACCCTTCAAGGCGTAATTTTAGTGCCAACACGGGAATTGGGAAATCAAATTTTCACGAATTTAGTCTCTTTTGCTACCAACATACCCAATATCAAAATAGTATCCGTTTACGGTGGCGTTCCCATAAAACCACAAATTCAGCAACTGGCAGAAGGCGCACACCTTGTTATTGCAACCCCCGGCAGATTGATTGACTTGTTGCAACGCAACGCCATTCAATTAAAAAACACCCAATTTCTAGTTTTGGACGAGGCCGACGAAATGGTCACCGCCCTAAAAGAAGGATTGGATGAAATTATTGCCGCCTTACCCAAGGAAAGACGAACCTGGCTGTTTTCGGCTACGATTCCCGGAAGCATCAAGCAATTAGTTCAAAATTATCTGCACAAAAATGTCACGCACCTCAGCGCCGAATCCGAATCGGCAATAAATCAAAATATCACTCATCAGTACTCAGTGGTCGAGCCAATAGAAAAACTAGAATTTCTAATGCACTTTTTAAACCAAAGGGAAGGCGAACGCGGAATTATTTTCTGTAAAACCAAAGCCGCAGTAAACAAGTTGGCTAAGAATTTAGCTATCAATAAATTCTCTTCCGGCGCTTTGCACGGCAGTTTAACGCAGGCCATCCGGGAAAGAATCATGAACCAGTTCAGAGCGGGTCAGGTCTCCATTTTGGTGGCTACCGATTTGGCTGCGCGCGGAATTGACGTTGCCGAAATTGCCTATGTGGTGAACTACCATTTACCCGACACCTATGAAACTTATGTGCACCGTAGCGGAAGAACCGCCCGTGCCCAAGCTAAGGGGATTTCCCTTACCATTCTGCAACCCGAAGAAGTGGCGGGACTGGAAGATTTCAGAAAAAATCTAGGCATTGATTTCATAAAATTTGAAAAACCAACACCCGAAAGTATCGAGGAAAACAACACGGTGTTGTGGGCTAAAAAAATCTTCAAAACCAAACCCAATCATGAAATTTCTGCCGCTTTTAAGGGGAAAATCAAGGAGATATTCCACCACCTCTCTAAAGACGAATTGATCGAAAAAGTATTGGCATTTCAATTGGCTCAGACCAAGAAAGAAGACGCCTCCATAGGAAAAAAGTAATCCGGAATGCGTTTCCTTTTTGAGTAAGAAAAGTTCGTCTTGTTTTATTAAAACAAACATTTACAGACAATTACATCGTCGAAACTTTGAAAACAGATTAAAAAGAGTTAAATTTAATATAGTGATTTTTGAGAAACAAAAATCTTCAAACCGTTAAAAAAACCGGTTTATGGATACTAAAATTCTTGTCATTATAGTACTCCTTTTGAGCTGTAATCTTTTTATTGCCCAAGAAAAAACACACAAATGTACTTTGGGGTTTCACTATGGTTTTGGCAATGAAATCAAAAACTCGGATTATACTTTTTCCAATCAGTATTACAAGCTACAATTAGATTGTTTGTTAAAGGAAACAAAGACTTTACGGTACGAATTGTTGCTTCAGCCTGAAGTCAATTTTGCCACACACCAACTTTTGAACCCCTATTTTGTAACGTCAAACGAACCTGATTATGATGGAAAAAGGGCAAAATATACTCAATTTAAAACCCTAAAAGAGTATATTTTAAACATCGGGATCATCCTTAGGAAACCGATTTTAAAAAAAAGCAGCATCTATGTATTAGGAAGTGTGGGGCCTTTGATGGCCGATACCGAAACGGAACGACTGTCTAAAGGGTTTGCTTTTTCGGATGTTTTGGGTCTGGGAATATCCCTAAAAACAAATGCAATCACTTTTGAGCTGTGTCCCAATATTCGGCACGTTTCTAATTTGGGTCTGCTAAAACACAATGCTGGGTATAATACCCTAAATCTTGAATTTGGCTTTTCTTTTTCGTTATAAAAACACCATTCAACTCGATCACCACACCACACCATTTTCAGTTCGGACAACTTCCCCATTAATGGTCTGAAGGCCTTGTATGCCCAAAATGAAAAGCTATGCTTTTTGGAAGTTTTCACCCCAACGCTAATGAATGACAAGATATTGTTGGAGTATTTTAACGAATTGGAGTAACCCATTTTTTATGGCATATCCGTTACCAATTCACGGCAACGTTTTTAGAACTTCCCTTCACTTTTTTTATGTGAGCCGATATTTTACCGGAATATTTTCACGTCTAAAAAAAGATTTCTTTGATTTTCCGGGTAATGGTTTTTTTATAATCTTTCGGATAGGTTCTGTCTCCCATAAATAAGTCAGTCATTGCCTCGGCTAGATACTGTCCATATTTTTTTATAATCCCATTGCGCAAGGTTTGTTTTTCGTAAAACATTTTTGCAATAAAAAGACCCGATTTTATTTCTGGAAGGAGATTTTCTTCTAATTTTTTGTGGTACAATTGTGCCGCAATACTAGAATTGAGATTGCCCTCAACAATAGATTGCGCCGCCAGTTTGCCGCTTAATATCGCATTGGAAATCCCCTCGGCAGAAATAGGGTCGGCAAATCCTGCGGCATCCCCAATTAGAAAAACATTTTTTTGAACGAAAGTATCCGTTCTAGGAGAAATTGGAATAACGAAACCATGAGCCGACTCCTTTATCATTTCGTTGATTCCCAATGTTTTTAGATACGTTGCGTAATATTCTTTCAAATTGATTTTGCTGTTTGTTTTTGAGAAAACAGCAACACCTATGGATAAATGATTCTTTTTAGGAAAACACCAGCCATAGCCATAAGGGATGGCATCAAAATCGAAACGTACGTTTTGCGATAATCGTTCAAAATCGGAATCAGGAACTTCCACCTCATATTCTAAGGCAGGAATTATGGTTCGCGTTTCTTTCCAGCCGGCTATTTTGGCCACGGGACTCAAAGCGCCGTCTGCGGCGATGATAAATTTGGCTTTTACATCTCCTTCAGAAGTATGGATGGTTTGCATTTCTCCAAAAGTAATATCTAAAACCTTGTGATTTTGCAACAGTGTGACTCCATTTTCTTTCGCTTTTTCCACAATCAAATTGTCAAAAGCATCCCGCATAATCATGCTTATTATCGGATTGTCTCTTTTTGTGGTATGTTTCACATTCATTTTCTCAAAATGAATGTCAACATCATAAAACTCTCGTTCTACCACTGATGCAATATCAAAAGGCATATTTTTTCTTCCCCTGAAAACAAAACCGCCACCGCATGTTTTATATCTTGGTAAGATTTCTTTTTCAATTATAACGGTCGAAATCCCATTTTTAGCTAATTCCAAAGCTGCTGATGCTCCTGAAGGACCACTGCCAATAATTGCTACATCAAACGTTTTCATGAATTTTATTTTTTGCAAATCTAAAATAAATATGCAATCACCAATAATTTTTCTGGATTTAAAATAAGTGGGGTTCTTTTCTTCTTAAAAACGCCTTGACAAGATCCCGTTAAGGTTATGAAATCATTATGGTTGCATAAGTTGATTGAATTAATTGTCATTAAGTTTGGACAGGAACCACTGGGACACATTAGCAGCAAGACCACCGAGATTTATACCCACGTAAGCACAAAAAGTATCCAACAAATAAAAAATCCTTTTGTAATATTTTTTTATACATTTGAAAGTAATACGCTATTGAGTAGCGAGTATATACGGGATGCGCAAAGTGTAGCCACTGCGCAAATATCTCTGACTTTGTGCCCACAACAATGCCCCTGATAACAAGGAATTGCATTCCCACAAAGTGGAGAAAACACAATAAGAAACCTATTTCTTACCTACAGCAGGAAAAACGTTGTTTTCCCTATTCACATCGGCCATTAAACCGCTTTCGTCAATCGTGATTTTTTTGATGGTGGCTTTGGGTTTGGCAATGCTAAATTCAAACGTGGGATATGCCCAAGCCCAATCGTTCAAAATCGTTCTTTTGATTTCCGGATTTGGGTTCTCTTTCTCGAAACTCATCATTCGCAACGGAATGTAAAAACTTTCCTTGGTTCCATCAGTATATTCTACCGATAAATCAATAGGCATGGGCATTCTGCCGAGGCGTTCCAAAGTAACAGTCGTGTTATTTCCGTTTTCGGTTACGTTTTTTATGCCATAATCAATGGTATTTGTCGTTTGGGTCCAATCCGTTAAATACCAATCTAAATTGGCACCGGAAACTCGTTCTGCGGTGCGCTTGATGTCATTTGGCGTTGGATGCTTGAACTTGAAATCATTGAAATACCGTTTCAGGGTTTTCATCAAATTGGCTTTCCCAATGAGGTAACCCAATTGCGAAAGGAAAATATCCCCTTTGCTATAGGACGTAATGCTGTAAATTTGGTTTACTTCATACCGGTCGGAATGTGTGGTTTGGGGTTGCTCCTTCCCGGTTTTAACCATATAATAGTACCCGTCATAAGATCCTTCATGGGGATTAGCAACTTTCTTTTCGGCAATCTCATTCATTCCCAAATCTTCCAGAAAGGAAGTGAACCCTTCGTCCATCCACCCGTGTTTGCTTTCGTTGGAAGCCAAAACATGCTGGAACCAGGAATGCGCCATTTCATGGGCAATAACGCCGACCAGTCCATCAAAAGTACCTTCGCCAAGAACCAAAGTGCACATGGCATATTCCATGCCACCATCACCTCCCTGAATCACGGAATATTGATCGTAGGGATATTTTCCCACGGTTTCATTGTAAAACTGCATCAACTGAACCGTTTTGGATTCTGCATTTCTCCAGTTGTCTGTGATTTTTGGATTGTTTTTATACAGAAAATGAAGCGTAGTCCCATTGGGAACCTGTACTACATCGTGAAGATAATTTTTATCGGCGGCAAAAGTAAAATCATGCACGTTTGGCGCTATAAAATGCCAAGTCAAAGTTTTGGTTTTCTTTGGATACGAAACAACGATTCCCGCATCCTGATAACCGTGACCGATTTCGTTTTTATTTTGCAAATACCCGCTTCCGCCTAAAACATAGTCTTTGTCGATGGTGATATTCACATCAAAACTTCCCCAAACGCCGTGAAATTCTCGGGCAATATAAGGATCGGTGTGCCAGCCTTCAAAGTCAAATTCCGCTATTTTGGGA
The DNA here is from genome assembly GCF_003097635.1 of Flavobacterium psychrotolerans. GTDB lineage: Bacteria > Bacteroidota > Bacteroidia > Flavobacteriales > Flavobacteriaceae > Flavobacterium > Flavobacterium psychrotolerans. The sequence continues at coordinate 34,980 of NZ_QCZI01000006.1, read as the reverse complement.
TACCATTGTGCCATTGAAAATTCGACCCCTTCAGCATTATTCCGTCCCGAACGACGAATTTGAACCGGAACCTGCCCGTCAAAATCGAGGGTAAACGTGGTTTTGGAATTGGGAAAAATGGGTTTTGCCAAAGTCACTTCAAGAATGGTTCCCACTTCTTTAGCACTGGCAGGAAGGCCGTCCTGCATGAAATTTGATATCTTCAAACAACCTATTTCGTTGGGCTTCAATTTAGAAATCCGACTCTCTTTTACTTCTTTCCCATCTACCTTGTTTTTATTGACCATCCTCCTATCCGGATCAATTATGGATTGCACTCGGGCGTCCATTTCGCTTCCCGGTTGGAACGCATTGTTGTACAAATGATAAAAGATACGTTTTAAAGTATCTGGAGAATTATTGGTGTAAACCAATTCCTGCTTGCCCTTGTATTGGTAGTTTTTTACATTCAGCGCCACATCCATTTTATAATCGACATGCTGTTGCCAATAGGAGGTGCTTTGTGCAAATGTATTTCCGAAAACCAAAAAAACAGTCGAAAGTAAAAGGAGTTTCTTCATAGGAATGCAAATAAAAAATGGAAGGATTTTGGTCCTTCCATTGAAAATAGTGATGTGGAATTATTTTTTGGTTGCCATTTTTTCAGCCATTAGCAATGCGTTGTAGGCATTGACCATTTTTCCTGATTTTGATGCGTTGGTAAACGGACGTTTCTCTTCTTTTTCCCCTAAAATCACAGTAGAGGTAACCGGAGTTCCAGAATCCATAAGGATTTGTTTTACTTGTGCGGCGGTCAAAGTTGGATAATAAGAACGAATTAAAGTGGCAACACCAGCAACATTTGGAGATGCCATAGAAGTGCCTTGTTCGTATTTGTATTTGTTGTTGGGAACGGTGGCGTAAATTTTCATTCCCGGAGAAAACACATCCACATTAAAACTACCAAAATTAGAAAAATTAGCCACTAACCCGGAACCATAAGTTGTGTTTAAAGCACCAACCGTAATGAAATTATTTGCAAATTCTGTCTTGTTGTCATCTGAATCATTCGGATAGTTTTTGTTTTCAGGCAAGTCGATATCATGTCCGTCATTTCCTGCGGCATGAACAATCAAAACGTCTTTGCTTGCCGCATATTTTATGGCATCATATACCCATTGTTTGTGTGGGGAATAGCTTTTACCGAAACTCCCGTTTATCACCTTAGCACCGTTGTCTACCGCATAACGAATTCCTAATGCGATGTCTTTGTCGTATTCGTCCCCATTTGGAACTGCTCGTACCGCCATGATGATGGCATTGTTTGCAATACCGTCTCCTCCTAAATTGTTGTTACGAACTTGGGCAATTATTCCTGCAACATGAGTTCCGTGAAGTGCATCTTCCTTATTAGGCCCATAAACAATGTTGTTTCCGTAAACTTTATCGTTGATGTCTTCGGGATTGTCTCCTACCACTTTTCTTCCGTCAAATTCTAAATTCAAATTGTAATTCAACATATCATAAACTTGATTTTTGTAGTCCTTTAATTCCGAATTAAAATCCGGGCCGGTTTGTCCAATAATACTCATCATTACTTGCTTGCTTTGGTTTAAAGTAGCGTCTGTTGTGGTGATGGCCGTTACCTCTTCAATGGTGTAATTTTCTTTTTTCAAATAATCGCTTACCGTTTTATTCGCTTTAAAGATGAAATCTACCTGTTGTTTGCTCCCCTGATTGTCCTCAAGTTGTTTGTCGTAATCCGCCTTTGCCTCTTTATAGAATTGCAAACTGGTATCTCCTTTTTTAACAATTCGGGTCATTTCCAGGTTTTCATTTCCTGAATTGCCCAAGAAATTCCATCCGTGAATATCATCGATATACCCATTTTTGTCATCGTCAATTCCGTTACCGGCAACTTCTTTCGAATTGGTCCAAATCACTGATTTTAAATCCTCATGGTCAATATCAACACCCGAATCGACAATTCCAACAATAACTTTTACTCCTTTTTTATTTTTTAACAATTCAGCATAAGCCTTATCTACACTCATTCCCGGAATGGTATCTTTCATCAAATCTAAATGGCTCCAGCGTTTTAGGTCTGATTCTTTTATCGGGCTAATTTTTAAAGGAATTTTGTCGACATTGGCAGCGCTAGTCGAAATCATTTTTGATGTTCCGCAACTCGCTAAGGTTACTATTGCAAAGGCCGTCAAGGCTAGATTTTTAATTAATTTCATGGTATTTTTGTTAAAATTCAAAATATTGGTCTAAATTATATGTTTTTGTTACACTTAACTCAAGCATTAACGCTATTTTAAGATTTCTTCAGAAATAAAAATATCTTTTAAACGAACGCCCTTCTCCGTGTTTTCAACCGTAATGATTTCATTATGTGCATCGTGTTCCAGGAATAAATAAAAATTATTTTCGGCTGCCGAAGTCAAAAATTTTGCTTTTTCGGGCATCGTTAATAGCGGTCTAGTATCATAGCCCATCACATAAGGTAAAGGAATGTGTCCTACGGTTGGCAATAAATCGGCCATGAAACAAATGGTTTTGTCTTGGTATTGAATGTGTGGAATCATCATTTTTTCGGTATGGCCGTCTACAAAGAATATTCCAAATCCCATTTCCGATTTTTGAAGCATATCGCCTTCCGATCTTTTGATGAAATGCAACTGTCCGCTTTCCTGCATCGGCAAAATATTCTCAGTGAGGAACGACGCTTTTTCACGAGGATTGGGTTTTGTTGCCCATTCCCAATGATTTTCATTGGTCCAATATTTGGCGTTTTTAAAAGCGACTTCATAACCGGTTCTGTCTTTGTTCCATTGTACGCTTCCGCCACAATGGTCGAAATGCAAATGGGTCATAAAAACATCGGTGATATCATCCCGATGGAACCCATATTTCGCTAAGGATTTGTCCATAGAATGCGTTCCCCAAAGCGAATAATAGCCAAAAAATTTATCGGATTGTTTGTTCCCCATTCCGGTATCGATTAAAATTAACCGATTCCCATCTTCAATCAAAAGGCAACGCGCCGCAAGGTCAATGAGATTGTTGGCATCGGCGGGGTTGGTTTTATTCCAAATCGTTTTGGGCACAACGCCAAACATGGCGCCACCATCAAGTTTAAAATTACCGGTTTCTATAGGATAGAGCTTCATTGCTTTTGTTTAAAGATTGAAAAATCCAAAATTTCAAATATGCTGCAATTTAGCGAAATCTAAATTATTTAATTAGATGCAAATCAATTTTTTCTATTCCCCTATCAAACATAAAAATGTTAAGAAGCATTAAAGAAACTTTAAAATTTAATATCTTTGTCTTTTATTTAGACAAAATCAAAATAAGCCATGGAATAGGCATGACAAAATTTAATTTAATTATTGATTTTTTAATTGCAAATTGCATAGCGCTTTCCAAATAACAATAAAAAAGAGGTTATGATACAAGTTTCAGATACAGCAAGTAAAAAAATCGTCGACATGATGAAAGACGATGGATATGACGCGGCCCAAGATTACGTGAGAGTGGGCGTAAAAAGCGGTGGTTGCTCTGGTTTGTCATACGAATTGAAGTTTGACAAAATAATTGGAGAAACCGATAAAGTTTTTGAAGTAAATAATGTAAAAATTGCGGTAGAGAAGAAATCTTTTCTTTACTTAGCGGGAACCATTCTTGAGTTTTCAGGAGGGTTAAATGGCAAAGGATTTGTATTCAATAATCCTAATGCAAGCAGAACATGTGGTTGCGGAGAATCATTTTCTTTGTAAAACAGTAAAAAGAAATTATGTCAAAATATACCGAAGACGACTTAAAAATCGAATTAGAAACCAAGGAATACGAGTACGGATTTTATACGGATATTGCTTCCGATACGTTTCCAGTTGGGTTGAATGAAGATATTGTTCGTGCCATTTCTCATCGGAAAGAAGAACCGTTGTGGATGATGCATTGGCGAATTGAAGCTTTTAGAGCCTGGGAAAAAATGGTGGAACCGGAATGGGCAAATGTCCATTATCAAAAACCAGATTTCCAAGCCATTTCCTATTATTCTGCACCTTTAAGCAAAGCGAAATATGAAAGTTTGGACGAGGTAGATCCTGAATTACTAGAAACTTTCAAAAAATTAGGCATTTCAATCGACGAACAAAAAATGTTATCGGGAGTTGCCATGGATATCGTGGTCGATTCCGTTTCTGTAGCCACCACTTTCAAGAAAACATTAGGAGAAAAAGGCATTATCTTTTGTTCTATATCTGAAGCGATTCGGGAATATCCTGAATTGGTTCAGAAATATTTAGGAAGTGTTGTTCCTCAAAAAGATAATTTTTACGCCGCCCTAAACTCGGCCGTCTTTTCTGACGGATCGTTTTGTTATATTCCAAAAGGCGTTCGTTGCCCAATGGAACTTTCTACGTATTTTCGTATCAACCAAGCTGGAACAGGACAATTTGAAAGAACATTGGTCATTGCCGATGAAGGAAGTTACGTTTCCTATTTAGAGGGTTGCACCGCGCCAAGTCGAGATGAAAACCAGTTGCACGCAGCTGTTGTGGAACTAATTGCCATGGATGATGCCGAAATTAAATATTCAACAGTTCAAAACTGGTATCCTGGAAACAAGGAAGGAAAAGGTGGTGTTTTCAACTTCGTAACCAAAAGAGGTTTGTGCGAGAAAAATGCAAAAATTTCGTGGACACAAGTCGAAACGGGTTCAGCCGTAACTTGGAAATATCCTTCTTGTATTTTAAAGGGAGATAATTCGGTAGGGGAATTTTATTCGATTGCCGTTACCAACAATTTTCAGCAAGCCGACACAGGAACCAAGATGATTCACATTGGTAAAAACACCAAATCGACAATTATTTCGAAAGGAATTTCAGCCGGAAAATCACACAATAGTTACAGAGGATTAGTGAAAGTTGGACCAAATGCAGATAACGCGAGGAACTTTTCACAATGTGATTCTCTACTGATGGGAAATAATTGCAGCGCAAATACATTTCCTTACATCGAAAGCAAAAACCCATCAGCCAAAATAGAACATGAAGCCACGACGAGTAAAATTGGAGAAGACCAGGTTTTCTATTGCAACCAACGCGGAATTCCAACCGAAAAAGCCATCGCTTTAATCGTAAACGGTTTCAGTAAAGACGTTTTAAATAAATTACCAATGGAATTTGCCGTAGAAGCACAGAAATTGTTGGAGATTTCTCTAGAAGGAAGCGTAGGGTAAAAATTGGTTTAAAGTTTAAGGTTTAAAGTTGTGTAACCGGAATCATTAATAACTTTAGACAACGATACTTTAAATTAAAAAGATGGCAACAATTACAAGATTTGAAGATTTAGAAATTTGGCTAGAAGCTAGAAGATTAGCAACAGAAATTCATATTATTAGTGTAGAAACTGATTTAAAAAATGATTTCAGATTTAAAAATCAAATAAAAGCATCGTCGGGTTCCGTAATGGATAACATTGCCGAAGGATTTGAAAGAAATGGAAATTTAGAATTTAGACAATTTTTATCTATTGCAAAAGGATCGGCTGGAGAATCCCAATTACAACTATACAGAGCATTAGATTTCAATTATATAAATGAAGAAAAATTTAATATTCTAAGATTAGATTACAAGAATTTAAGCGGGAAAATAAACAATTTTATATCATATTTAAACAAGAAAGATTTTAAAGGCACGAAGTTTCAGTAATCACGAGAACTTTAAACTTTAAACTTTAAACAAATAAAACAAGATGTTAAGCATAAAAAATTTACACGCCTCAATTGGAGACAAGGAAATATTAAAAGGAATCAACCTTGAAGTAAAAGCAGGAGAAATTCACGCGATTATGGGCCCGAATGGAGCTGGGAAAAGCACACTTTCCGCAGTAATCGCAGGAAATGACACTTACGAAGTGACTAAGGGCGAAATTCTATTAGAAAACGAAGATATTTCAGAATTAGCTCCTGAAGAAAGAGCCCATAAAGGGGTATTCTTGTCTTTCCAGTATCCAGTAGAAATCCCGGGAGTTTCAGTAACCAACTTTATGAGAACCGCAATCAATGAAACTCGTAAAGCGAACGGTCAACCTGAAATGCCGGCCAACGAAATGCTGAAAGTGATTCGCGAAAAATCAGAATTATTAGAAATTGACAGAAAATTTTTATCTCGTTCCCTTAACGAAGGATTTTCTGGTGGGGAGAAAAAACGTAATGAGATTTTTCAAATGGCCATGTTAGAACCAAAATTGGCGATTTTGGACGAAACCGATTCAGGATTAGACATCGATGCTTTGCGAATTGTTGCTAATGGGGTTAACAAATTGAAAAGCGACAAAAACGCCATCATCGTCATCACACATTACCAAAGATTATTGGACTATATCGTTCCTGATTTTGTTCACGTTTTATACAACGGGAAAATTGTAAAATCCGGAGGTAAAGAATTGGCTTACGAACTAGAGGAAAAAGGATACGACTGGATTAAACAAGAACAAGAAGCGTAAATTTTGTTTAAAGTCTAAAGTTTAAAGTTAGCATGTTAACTTTAAACTTTAAAACCTTAAACTTTAAACAATAAAGAATATGGAATTGAAAGAAAAATTATTGTCGTCTTTTATGGCTTTTGAAGAGCGTATCGATGTACATTCTGATTTGCATGAGGTCCGAACTTCAGCCATAAAAAATTTTGAAAATAAAGGGTTTCCGACTAAAAAAGAGGAAGCTTGGAAATACACTTCGCTAAATACCATTTTGAAAAATGACTTTTCTGTATTTCCGAAAAATGAAAATGCCATTGAATTCGCTGATGTAAAAAAATATTTCATCCATGAAATCGACACCTATAAAGTCGTTTTTATCGACGGGGTATTTAGTTCGTTTTTATCTTCAACTACTCATGACGGAATAGACGTTTGCTTGATGTCATCAGCATTGAACAAGCCCAAATACAAAATGATTATTGATAATTATTTTAATAAAGTTGCTAATAAAGATGAAAGTTTAACCTCTTTAAATACGGCTTTTGCCAACGAAGGAGCCTATATCAATATCCCAAAAAGCAAGGTGGTCGACAAACCTATTGAGATTATGTATTTCTCAACAGGAAACGAAGCCGCTTTACTGGTTCAGCCTAGAAATTTGATTATTATTGGAGAAAATTCGCACGTACAAATCATCGAAAGACACCAAAGTTTGAATGAAAATCCGGTTTTAACCAATTCGGTTACCGAAATTTTTGCCCAAAAACGTGCCATTGTTGATTACTATAAAATTCAAAACGACAATCTCGAAGCCAATTTGATTGACAATACCTATGTTTCTCAAAAATTAGAAAGTACGGTTTCGGTAAACACCTTTTCTTTTGGAGGAAATCTGACTAGAAACAACTTGAATTTCTATCATTTTGGTGAAAGAATCGTGAGTAATCTTAACGGAATTACGATTATTGGAGACAAGCAACATGTGGATCATTATACCTTAGTACAACATGCTCAACCCAATTGTGAAAGCCATCAGGATTATAAAGGAATTTTTTCTGACCGTTCGATAGGTGTTTTTAACGGGAAAATTTTCGTAGAAAAAGAAGCACAAAAAACGAACGCGTTCCAGAAAAGCAATAACATATTATTGAGTGATAAAGCGACCATCAATGCTAAACCGCAACTGGAAATTTTTGCCGATGACGTAAAATGTTCTCACGGTTGCACCATTGGTCAATTAGATGAGACCGCCATGTTCTACATGCAACAACGCGGAATTCCGAAGAAAGAAGCCAAAGCATTATTGATGTATGCTTTCTCTAATGCGGTTATAGAAAGTATCAAAATACCAGAACTCAAAAAACGAATTACCACCATTATCGCTAACAAATTGGGCGTGAAGTTGGGATTTGATTTATAATCTTTCAGGACTATTTGACTTCTATAGTAATTAATTAAGGACAAAATGAGTTTTAACATAAAAGATATTCGTGCAGATTTTCCAATTTTATCTCAAAAAATAAATGGAAAGCCATTAGTTTATTTCGATAACGGAGCCACATCGCAAAAACCCCAAGTGGTAATTGATGCAATTTCAAAATATTACCAAGAAATAAATGCCAATATCCATCGTGGAGTTCATACGCTAAGCCAGCTTGCTACCGATGCTTATGAAGCTTCCCGTAACAAAATTAAAAATCATATTAACGCAAAATTCGCTCACGAAGTTATTTTCACTTCGGGAACAACACATGGAATCAATTTGGTTGCCAATGGATTTGCTTCACTATTGAAACCGGGTGATGAAGTTTTGGTTTCGGCATTAGAACATCACAGTAATATTGTGCCTTGGCAGATGTTGTGTGAAAGAACTGGAGCCACTTTAAAGGTGATTCCGATGAATGAAAACGGCGAATTGATCTTATCGGAATTTGACAAATTACTTTCCGAAAAAACCAAAATAGTTACCGTAAATCACATCTCCAATGCTTTGGGAACTATCAATCCCATAAAGTACATGATTGATAAAGCGCACCAAGTGGGAGCCGCCATTTTAATTGACGGAGCGCAGGCAGTATCACATCTTAAACCCAATGTTCAGGAATTGGATTGTGATTTTTATGCTTTTTCAGGTCATAAAATGTTCGCCCCTACGGGAACCGGGATTTTGTACGGAAAAGAAGCTTGGTTAAATAAACTTCCGCCTTATCAAGGGGGAGGTGAAATGATAAAGGAAGTAACTTTCGAGAAAACGACTTATGCCGATTTACCTCATAAGTTTGAAGCTGGAACTCCAAACATTGCTGACGGAATTGTACTAGGAACTGCCGTTGATTACATCAATTCAATTGGAATTGAAAACATTCAAGAACAGGAAAAAGAATTATTGGAATACGGGACACAACGATTGTTAGAAATTGAAGGGTTGAGAATTTTTGGAACCGCGGCTGCAAAAACTTCCGTGATTTCGTTTAATATCGAGGGAATTCATCCATACGACATTGGGACAATAATTGACAAATTGGGTATTGCTGTAAGAACAGGCCATCATTGCGCACAACCCATCATGAATTTCTATAATATTCCAGGAACCATTAGGGCTTCATTTGCTTTTTATAATACCAAAGAGGAAATTGACGTTATGGTGGAAGCAGTCAAAAAAGCAAAATTAATGTTATCTTAAAAAAATAATTTATGAAATCGCCGTGATTCAAGATCACAAATCATAATGAAGATTGGCGACCCGAGCTTGCGAACAGGCGAAGCATACCATATTCCTTTAAAAAACAAATATTATCAACATATGAAAATAATGTCTTTACTATTCCTTACCCTTTTTCTTGCAAAAGGTTGCGACAGCGAAAAAAAACAAGATCTGGCCACTGCTAAAATTGAATATGTTGCTAACACGAGAGGATATTATAAAAAAATAACGATTCAAAATCAAACAGTTTCAATTTCAAAAGTCAGAAAAGGCAATGAAATTCCCACTCCGAAGAAAATTTCTGACAAGGATTGGAAAGAGCTTATTGTTTATTTTCAAGAAATTGAGTTAGAAGAAATTCCAAATTTAAAAGCCCCTACCGAAAAGCGTTTTTATGATGGTGCAGCCATTGCCAATTTAAAAATCAACTATAAGGAAAAATCGTATGAATCAGCAAGTTTTGATCATGGAAATCCACCGGTAGAAATCGAGAAATTGGTCACTAAAATAAATTCATTGATTAAAGAAGAATAATGAACATAAAAGAAATACAAGACGAAATAGTAGACGAATTTTCAATGTTTGATGACTGGATGCAGCGTTATGAATACATCATCGAATTAGGAAAAAACCTTCCGTTGATAAAAGAAGAATTCAAAACGGAAAACAACCTGATTAAAGGCTGCCAATCTAAAGTTTGGTTAAAAGGGGATCAAAATAATGACACTATTGTTTTTACTGCCGATAGCGACGCTATTCTGACCAAAGGAATAATTGCCATTTTAATTCGGACTTTTTCCAATCAAAAAGCTACGGATATCTTGAATGCGGATATGGATTTCATAGACGAAATAGGACTAAAAGAACATTTATCACCAACTCGAGCCAACGGATTGGTATCGATGATTAAAAATATTAAAATGTATGCTTTGGCATTCGATTCAAAAAACTAAAATTATGGAACAAGTAATAGACACTAACTTATTAGGGGAAGAAATTGTAAAAAAATTAAAAACCATCTACGATCCAGAAATCCCTGTTGACATTTACGAATTAGGATTAATTTATGACGTCATGGTAAACGAAGATTACGAAGTAAAAATCCTAATGACACTAACGTCCCCTAATTGTCCTGTTGCCGAAACGCTGCCATTAGAAGTAGAAGAGAAAGTAAAATCGATTGAACATGTGAAAGATGCTGATGTTGAAATCACGTTTGATCCGCCATGGAGCAAAGATTTGATGAGTGAAGAAGCAAAATTGGAATTGGGAATGCTTTAAAATTCAGTTATAAAGTTGACAGTCATAAAATCAAAAACAGGAATTTTATGACATTCAGCTACAAGATCTCATTATGGATGAAATAATTAACAAAGTCGCCAATAGTTCACTCGAAGTTTTCGATCTGGAGGATTATTATCCAAAAGGAATTCGTTCCCAAATTGACATGTCCCAATGGCTTATTGAAGGGGTTTTATTGAGAGAAAAGGACTTTCGGGAAGGACTTAAAAATCATAATTGGCTTCAATACCAAGATCATTTTGTCGCCATAAATTGTCTGACCGATGCCATACTTCCGGCATGGGCACCTCTATTAGTGGCAGTTCATGTAGCTCCATTTGCAAAAAAAGTAGTAAACGGCACTTTAGAAGATATCGACACTGTATTGTATCAGGAGATTTTACCAAGTATTGACTTTACTGCTTATAAGGACAAGTCGGTTATTATAAAAGGGTGTTCCAAAAAACCAGTTCCTATGAGTGCTTATGTTTTGGCTGCCCAAAAATTGCAGCCTTTTGCAAAAAGCATTATGTATGGTGAAGCTTGCTCAGCAGTCCCTTTATATAAGGCAGTTAAGAAATGATTTTTAAATTATCGGAGGTCAAAATTTAACATTTAAAAGGTTTTTCAGTATATTTGTTAAGCAAACATACAAAAAAACAAGAAAATGAAAAAAATCCTATTATTAGTCGCTTTTTTAACTACCACTGTTTTTTTACGAGCCCAAAATACCGAGAAAGAGTTAGTGCTAAATACAGAAAAGGCAGTCAAAATAATTGCTGACACTACCGCTAAAGGATGGAAAAACAAGGGAAATCTATCTTTACTTTTTAACCAATCGAACTTTAACAACTGGATTGCCGGCGGGGAGAATAACATGTCCGGGAATTTGAGTATCAATTATGATTTCAATTACAAAAAAAAAGATATCACTTGGGACAACAAGATTCTAGCCTCCTATGGTTTACTTCAAACTAAGAATACAGATTTTGAAAAGAAAACTGACGATCGTTTCGAATTTAATTCTGTTTTAGGTAAAAAGGCTTTTGGAGAATGGTATTATTCTTTCTTTTTAAATTTCAGAACTCAATTTACGAAAGGTTATGTTTACGGAAAAGACAGTAATGGTGCAGAAATCAGGACAGAAAACACCAACTTGCTTTCTCCTGGTTATTTAACTTTTGGTCCAGGAATCTTTTGGAAAAGAAGTGAGAATTTGAAGGTCAATTTTGCTCCCTTAACCTCTAAATTGACTTTTGTAGATAAAGACAGGACATCCATTTTAGGATATGTTGATGGCAGTTATTTTGGTGTAGATGCCAATAAGAGCTTGCGATATGAATTGGGTTTTTATACCTCTGCCTATTATAAATTAAATGTAATGACCAATGTTTCTGCCGAAAACACCTTGAATTTATATTCCAATTATCTTGAAAAACCAGAAAACGTTGACGTTGATTACTCTCTAGCTATTGTCTTGAGAATTAACAGATACCTATCTACAAATGTATCCGTGCAAACCATTTACGATGACAATGCTTTTCATGGGTTTCAAACGAGAGAAGTTTTTGGTTTAGGAATCAATTATGGATTCTAATATCAAAATGAATCATAAAAAAAGACCTTTAGTGATGTGCTAAAGGTCTTTTTTGATTTGTAAAAATCTAATCTTCTTTTTCTACCGCATCTTTATAATCTGGGTATAAAAATTTGTTATACGGAAAACGAGTGATATGAATTTGTCTAACCGCTTCGTAAACCCGTTCTTTAAATTCTTCAATATTTTCTTTATTAATTGCTGAAATAAACAGTGCGTTTTTTTCCCCTACATTACTCATCCAAGTTGACTTCCATTCTTCTAATGTGTTATGTCTTTTTGTTTTTTCAGTAATTAAATCATCGTCGTCAATGGTTAGATGTTTGTATGCGTCAATTTTATTGAAAACCATAATTATCGGTTTGTCATTGCTTTTAATGTCCAATAACGTTTGGTTAACAGAGGCAATATGATCTTCAAAATCAGGATGAGAAATATCCACCACATGAAGCAACAAATCTGCTTCACGGACTTCATCAAGCGTACTTTTAAATGAATCGACCAATTGAGTAGGCAGTTTTCTAATAAAACCCACAGTATCTGAGAGCAGGAAAGGGAGATTTCTAATAACTACTTTACGAACCGTTGTATCTAGTGTTGCAAAAAGTTTGTTTTCAACAAATACATCGCTTTTGCTAATTACATTCATCAATGTAGATTTCCCTACATTAGTATAACCAACTAGGGCAACGCGAACCATTGCTCCTCGATTGCCTCGTTGTACCGACATTTGTTTGTCAATAATTTTGATTTTGTCTTTTAGCAGCGCAATTCTATCGCGAACAATTCGTCTGTCGGTTTCAATTTCTGTTTCTCCAGGACCACGCATTCCAATTCCCCCTTTTTGCCTTTCTAAATGCGTCCACATTCCGGAAAGTCGAGGTAATAAATAAATACATTGTGCTAATTCTACTTGTGTTCTGGCATAGGAGGATTCGGCTCTTTGTGCAAAAATATCTAAAATAAGATTGGTTCGATCTAATACTTTGCAATCTAAAATTTTAGTAATATTTTTTTGTTGCGAAGGTGACAATTCATCATCAAAAATCACGGTAGAAATATCATTCTCTTTGACATAAAGATTAATTTCTTCCATTTTTCCCGTTCCAAGAAATGTTTTTGGATTCGGCCGTTCCATTTTCTGAAAAAAACGTTTCACAACTTCTCCGCCTGCAGTAAAGGTTAAAAATTCAAGCTCATCAAGATATTCCTTTAACTTTTCTTCATCTTGCTTTTGAGTGATAATTCCAACAACAACTGTCTTTTCAAATTTTATAGTTTCTTTTTCTAGCATAAGTTTAAATGTAATACAAATTTAATGATTTGCCAATGATTTAAGTGTAAATGAAGTTTAAAATACAAGCAAAATTCAGAATTAACATTGATTATTGATGTAATTCTGATTTTTATACTAAATTTTGCTACATTTGCTTCGATTTGTTCAAAAGCAGCTATGCTACTATTAGAATTTGAAAGTGGTAAGTCTTAATCCTTATGGGTTTATTTAAACAAAGCACGCTAATTTAGCAATACTAATTAAAATCAACAAAAACATAAAAATGAAGAAAGCACATTTCATTGCCCTAATGGCATTATGCATGTTTGCCGATATGCAAGCACAACAAGACCCACATTATACTCAATACATGTATAATATGAATGTAATTAATCCCGCCTATGCAGGCTCAAAAGAAAACCTGACTTTTGGTCTACTATACAGAAAACAATGGGTAGAGATTGAGGATGCTCCATCAACTTTCTCCCTTTCGGGATCTTCTCCAGTTGGAAAAAATGTTGGAATGGGATTATCCATCATTTCAGATAAAATTGGACCAGTGGAAGAGAATAATGTTTATGGCGATTTCTCTTATACCCTAAATTTAGGAGGAGAACATCGATTGGCTTTAGGGTTAAAAGCGGGAGCTACTTTTCAAAAAGTTGGTTTGTTCAGCGAAATTGGAAATGGACATGTTGCCAATCCAGATGATGAGGCTTTTGCTCAAAATTCCAGTACCACAAATTTAAACATAGGAACAGGATTTTTCTATTATACCAACAAATACTATGTGGCTTTGTCTGTGCCAAATATGTTAAAAGCAACTCATTTGGATTATAACGGAAGAAAATTCGGGACGGAAACTTCACATTATTTTTTAACGGGGGGCTATGTATTTGACATCAATCAAAATTTAAAATTCAAGCCATTCGCCATGTTAAAATCGGCGTTTAATGCGCCAGTATCCGTGGATGTTTCCACCAATTTCCTGTTTTATGACAAATTCGAAATTGGTGCCACTTACAGATTAGAAGACAGCTTTGGCGCGATGGTAAACTATGCAATATCTCCAAATCTAAGAGTTGGATATGCCTATGATCATATCGTTTCTGATTTGAATGTAACAACACCTTCCTCTCACGAAGTAATTTTGTTATTTGATTTGAACTTCCCTAAAAAAGTATCACAATCACCACGATATTTCTAACCTAAAGCAACCGTAAAAAATGAAAAATCTATATATACTATTAAGTTTTATAATAGCTACCACAAGCCTTTGTGCACAAAACAAAAACACCAAAAAAGCTGATAAGTTATTCAAGCGTTTTGAATATATTACTGCGGCGGAAGAATATTTAAAATTAGTTGAAAACGGAAAATCGGACGGTTATGTTTACAAACAGTTGGCCGACGCTTACTATAATACCTTCAACACTACCGAAGCGGTAAAATGGTATGCCAAAGCAACGGAGACACCACAAGATGCCGAAACATACTTCCGTTATGCACAAATGCTAAAAGCGAACGGAAAATATGAGGAAGCCAACAAGCAAATGCAAAAATTTGCCAGCCTGGCTCCTGCCGACCAAAGAGCCAAAACATTCCTGGGCAATCCAAATTACATACAGGGATTGTTAAATTTAGAAAAATTATTTGACGTCAATACATTAAATATTAATACCGATAAATCCGATTTTGGAGCACTATTGTTTGACAATTCCCTTTATTTTACCAGTGCCAGAAATGCCTCTAAAAAAGAATACGGATGGACCAAAGAGCCATTTTTAGACATTTACAAAGCCAATTACAATGCCGATGGTACATTATCAGGTGCTGGGGCAGTAAATGAATTAAATTCGAAATTCCACGACGGAACAGTGACCATAAGTGCCGATGGAAACACCATGTATTTTTCTAGCGACAGTTTCAGAGAATCATCCTTTCAAAAGGACAAAGCAAACAAATTAAAATTAGGAAGAAACAATATATTTAAAGCGACTAAAGAAGGAGACAGCTGGGGAGCAATTTCTTCAGTTTCTTTTAACAGCCCAGCCTATTCTACCAGCAATCCAAGTTTGAGTAGCGACGGAAAAACACTTTATTTCTCATCTGATATGCCGGGAAGTATTGGTGATGTTGATATTTGGAAAGTAGCCATTAATGCAGACGGAAGTTTTGGTACACCTGAAAATTTAGGAATAAAAGTAAACACAGAAGGTGCCGAAAGTTTTCCTTTTATTGCTGAAGACAACACTACCCTCTATTTTGCTTCAAGCGGAAGACCTGGTCTTGGTGGATTCGACATTTTTCAAGCAGATTTAGCTAAGGAAACAGAGGCAACAAATCTTGGAAAACCGGTAAATTCTGAAAAAGACGACTTTGCTTTCACCTACAATAAGGGAAGAAAAATAGGTTTTTTATCGAGTAACAGAAACGGAAATGACGACATCTTTAGCGCAACACCACTTTGTAAAGTAGAACTGCTTGCCGTAGTGACCGATGCTAAAACAAATGCCATATTAGCCAACGCAACTGTTGTTATTCTTGATGACAAGAAAAACATTATTGCTACCGAAAAATCCAATGAAAAAGGAGAAGTGAAACACAGAGTAGAATGCGACAAAGCCTATGTAATTCAAGCCTCAAAAGACGGTTATGAGAGCAATACCGCTACCGTAGCACAAAGCAAAGGACCAGAGGTGAAAATTAATGTTCCATTAAAACCAATTGATGTAATTGTTACTGAAACCGAAGTTGTATTAAAACCAATTTATTTTGATTTCAACAAACACAACATTACTGCCGCTAGTGCTGCCGAATTAGACAAGCTGGTTCAGGTAATGAAAAACAATACGCGAATGGTCATTTTAGCTAAGTCCCATACGGATAATAGGGGAAGTGACAGCTACAATCTAACGTTGTCTGACAAAAGAGCAAAATCGACTGTGAGATATATTGTTTCAAAAGGAGTTGATATGACCCGAATTGCAGGAAAAGGATACGGAGAGACAGTGCCTAAAGTAGATTGCAAAGAAAACTGTACCGAAGAAGAACATGCTCAAAACAGAAGATCAGAATTCATGATCGTGAAGTAAACCGTTAAAAACTAAATAGCTTTTAAAACCGCCTCGTGATGAACTTGGCGGTTTTTTTATTGCTATTGTTTCCTTTTTAGATTGCGGGAAAGATTGTGATAAACTTTCTCTTGCATATTTATTGTGCATATTCAAAAGCTTTATAGCGAATTGAAAATCTTTTTGTTCAGCATTTTTTAGCGTGACAAAATACCGTACGGATCAAAATTATGTTCATGAAAAAAGCAGCTACCATTACGATAACTGCTTTATATTTATACCTGATCCAAAATCACAAGTTTGCCTATTATAATTTCGATCTAAAACTAAGACCCACACATTTCACAATCCTCTGCATCTGCATTTCTAGAAAGCTCAATCAAGGCTCTGTATTCATCGGCAGACATTTCTTGTGGCGCAGCTTCAACCGCAACGGCAACTGCAGCCACAGCTGCTATAGGTTCCGTTTTTTTATCGTTGTTCAAGGTGAATTTTATGGCGTCAACCGCAGCCTTAGTTCTCAAATAGTACATTCCCGTTTTCAATCCCGATTGCCAAGCATAGAAATGCATCGACGTCAATTTAGAATAATTCGCATTTTGCATAAACAAGTTCAACGACTGTGATTGATCTACAAAATAACCCCGCTGACGAGACATATCGATAATATCCTTCATAGACATTTCCCATACCGTTTTATATAAATCTTTCAGGTCTTGTGGAATATTTAGGTCCTGAACCGAACCGTTATTTCTCATTAACTCCTGTTTCAAGGTTTCGTTCCACAAACCAAGTTCCACTAAATCATTCAACAAATGCTTGTTCACCACAATAAATTCTCCTGAAAGCACCCTTCTTGTATAAATATTAGAAGTGTAAGGCTCAAAAGCTTCATTATTCCCTAATATTTGTGATGTAGAAGCCGTAGGCATTGGCGCCACTAACAATGAGTTTCGAACTCCGTGTTTCATTACCTCTTTTCTCAAACTTGCCCAATCCCAACGACCAGAAAGTTCTTCGTCTTTCAATCCCCAAAGATTGTACTGGAACTCTCCCTGCGAAATAGGCGAACCCACAAAACTGGAATATGGCCCTTCTTCTTTCGCCATTTCCATCGATGCGGTTACCGCAGCAAAATATAGCGTTTCAAAAATTTCCTGGTTCAATTTTTTAGCTTCGTCGCTCGTAAATGGCAAACGCAATAGGATAAAAGCATCGGCCAATCCTTGTACACCAAGACCTATTGGTCTATGACGCTTATTAGAATTTTCCCCCTCTATAACAGGATAATAATTTCTATCGATAACTTTATTCAAATTTCTGGTCACCCTTTTGGTCACCGTGTACAACAATTTGTGGTTGAATTTTTTGTTTTCCACAAACATTGGCAATGAAATTGAAGCCAGATTACAAACGGCGACCTCATCTTTAGAAGTAAATTCCATAATCTCGGTACACAAATTCGAGGAACGAATGGTACCTAGATTTTTTTGGTTTGATTTTCTGTTAACTGCATCTTTATACAACATGTAGGGTGTTCCGGTCTCGATTTGTGATTCTAGAATTTTTTCCCACAATTCATGTGCTTTAATGGTTTTTCTGCCTTTTCCTCTTTCCTCATAATCCGTATATAGCGCCTCAAATTCCTCTCCGTACACATCATATAATCCTGGACATTCATTAGGACACATTAAGGTCCAATAACTGTCTTCCTGCACGCGTTTCATGAACAAATCCGAAGTCCACATAGCAAAGAATAAATCTCGGGCGCGCATTTCCTCTTTTCCGGTATTCTTTTTCAAGTCTAGGAATTCAAAAATATCGGCATGCCAAGTTTCAATGTAAATAGCAAAACTTCCTTTGCGTTTTCCGCCACCTTGGTCAACATAACGTGCCGTGTCATTAAAAACACGCAACATGGGAACAATTCCGTTTGAAGTTCCGTTAGTGCCGCGAATGTAAGATCCTGTTGCGCGAATATTGTGAATAGAAAGCCCTACTCCGCCAGCCGACTGGGAGATTTTTGCCGTTTGTTTCAACGTATCATAAATCCCATCAATGCTGTCATCTTTCATTGCCAAAAGGAAACAGGAGGACATTTGAGGTTTTGGAGTCCCAGCGTTAAATAGTGTTGGCGTCGCATGGGTAAAAAATTTCTTAGACATCAAGTCGTACGTTTCTATCACAGACTTAAGGTCATTCAAATGAATTCCCACCGAAACACGCATCAACATATGTTGGGGTCTTTCAACAATTTTACCGTTTATTTTAAGCAAATAAGAACGTTCTAATGTTTTGAAACCAAAATAATCATAGTTAAAATCCCGGTTATAAATAATATGCGAATTCAAAAATTCAGCATTTTCCATAATCACGGCATGTACCTCTTCCGAAAGTAATGGGGCATCCTGCCCGTTTCTTGGATTTACGTAATGAAACATATCATTCATCGTTTCCGAGAAGGATTTGTTTGTGTTAGAGTGCAAATTAGAAATCGCAATACGCGCTGCTAATTGTGCATAATCGGGGTGAGCAATGGTCATGGAAGCCGCCGTTTCGGCCGCTAAATTGTCTAATTCCGATGTCGAAACACCATCATACAATCCTTCAATTACACGCATGGCTACTTTTACGGCATCCACTAAATCATTTAAACCATAGCATAGTTTTTTAATTCTATCGGTAATTTTGTCGAACATTACCGGCTCTTTGCGCCCATCTCTTTTTACTACGTACATATTTTTTTCTTCTTAAAAAAAACAGAAAATCCCTTTTCTGTTTTTGGGTTATTTGTAATATATTTTGCCACAAATACACTAAGATACAAGTTTTTTTCTTTAATTTTAGTATTTGTAACGGGGTTTTAGCCTGAATTTTGAACTTAGCCTATTTTTAGTGACTTTATAGCTAAAATTCTAAAAATCGGCATCAAAGCTAATTTTTTGGGCATCACTATCCGTATTCATTACTCCTGCTTTTTGGTATTCGGCCACTTTCTTTTCAAAGAAATTGGTTTTTCCCTGAAGCGAAATCATATCCATAAAATCAAATGGATTTGCCGTATTGTACTCTCTTTCACAACCCAATTCAACCAATAATCTGTCGGTTACAAATTCCAAATATTGCGTCATTAATGAGGCATTCATCCCAATTAAACTCACCGGAATCGATTCGGTTATAAATTCACGTTCAATATCCAGCGCGTCAACGATAATTTTTCTAATTCTATCTTTTGGCACTTTGTTTATCAAATGGTGGTTATGTAAGTGCACGGCAAAATCGCAATGCACCCCTTCGTCACGAGAAATTAATTCGTTAGAATAAGTTAAGCCAGGCATCAAACCCCGTTTTTTTAACCAAAAAATAGAGCAAAAACTTCCAGAGAAAAAGATACCCTCTACGGCTGCAAAAGCAATCAGCCGTTCCGCAAAAGAGTCCGACTCAATCCATTTTAAAGCCCAATCCGCTTTTTTCTTGATAGCCGGAAAAACCTCGATTGCCGTAAACAATTCGTCTTTTTCGGCTTCGTCTTTCACATACGTGTCAATTAATAGCGAATAGGTTTCACTGTGGATGTTTTCCATCATGATTTGGAAACCATAGAAAAATTTCCCCTCGGCATATTGCACTTCATTGATGAAATTTTGGGCTAAATTTTCATTAACAATTCCGTCAGAAGCCGCAAAAAAAGCAAGAATGTGTTTCACAAAATATTTTTCGTCCTCACTTAATTTATTGTTCCAATCGTTCAAATCTTGTGCCAAATCAATTTCTTCGGCAGTCCAAAAACTGGCTTCCATTTTTTTGTAAAATTCCCATATATCATGGTGTTTGATAGGAAAAATGACGAAACGATTTTTATTTTCTTGTAATATGGGTTCAATTTGAGACATTGTCTGTATTTGTATTTATAACGTTTTAAACAAAAAAATTGCTTTAATAAGAGCACAAAGATTGTCATTTGAAACTGAAAAAGAAAGCCAAACTTATTCACAATCGACCCTAGTTTTTAACAAACGAAGGAATAACAATGTTTTTCTTAAATAAATTTATACCGCTGAATATCAGTACTATAAAAAATTAAAAATAAAGTAAAGTACCGTAAAATATAGGATTATATAAATAATAAACAAGGGGAATTCCGATTGATTTTTAATTATTTTTCAGTTCCTCTGCCACTTTTTCCAACTCCAAATACCAATCCTCTCCAAACCTTCGAATAAGCGCTTCCTTGACAAATTTATATACCGGAACTTCCAATTCCTTACCTAAAGAGCAGGCATTGTCACAAATGTCCCATTTGTCATAATTAACAGCGGCAAACTCCGTAAAATCCTTCACCCGGATAGGATACAAATGACAGGAAACAGGTTTTTTCCAGTCAATTACACCTTGGTTGTAGGCTTGCTCGATACCACAAAGAGCGGTTTTTCCGTCAAAAATGACATAAGCGCAATCTTTATTGTCAATCAATGGCGTTTCGAGATCACCATCGGTTCCTTTTGTCCAAGTTCCTTGTGCTTCTATTGCCGCAATTCCTTCTTTGCGAAGAAAGGGTTTTACTTTTGGATAAATCTCTTCCAAAATTTTAGTTTCCTCCAAACTCAAAGGTGCTCCGGCATCGCCATCGACACAGCAAGCGCCTTTGCAGGCTGATAAATTGCAAACAAAATCTTTTTCTAAAATGTCTTCTGAGACAATGGTTTTTCCTAGTTGAAACATGGTGTATTAATGTGAAATGGTAATTTTATGAGTCGATTTTTGATTGTTGACATCCTTTAATCTAAGAACATAAATTCCTGACGGAAGATTTTCAACATCCATTTTGGTGATATTTAGAGAATGGTCTTGTTTTACTAAAGCCCCTATCGTGTTATAAATGGCAGCTTCAATAATGGGCGAAGATTTAGAGTTTATGTTTAGGAGTGAAGAAGCTGGATTTGGAGCAACTGAAACTTTAGAATGGCTCACAAAATCTGTTGTTTTCATTGTTTCTAATGAATATACTTTACCGTTACCAATCAATTTATTGTTTAATCCTTGGATTTCACTTAGATAGAAACCGCCACCACCACCCGTAACTAAAACCGTTCCATTTTCGCTAATCACGCTACTCCAATAATAAGGCTCCATTATCATCGGGGAGTAATAGGTATATGACAATTCAAGTAATGTGTCTGGATTTATTTTTGATTCTGAGATATGATTAACAGAAGCTACAGAATAGCCCTCATAAGGAACTGGAAGACCTATGATTTTCCATAAGGTATGGTCGTTGTTATAAATTTTGGCTTGGTTGTTTAAAGGTTGATTGGAAGTATAGTATTTCTCACCCGAATTTTCCAATTTGATTCTGGTAATTTCACCATCATAGGCATTCTCAAGCAACAAACTGGGCAATTTATATACATTTGAAGAATAAATTATGTTTCCGTAGGAGCTATTACTATAATTAATCTTAGCTATAAGTTTATTTTCACAACCTTCCAAAACACTAACATACATTGTTTCTGCCTGAGGGATTGTCAGTAAATCAACATTATTTTCGCTTATTAATTTACCAACATAATTAAAGCTACTGCCATTGGAGGTGTAATATGTATATCCTATTTCTAACAAGGCATCCGGATTAATTTGACTTTCTGAAATAATACCGAGGTCAGAATATGTCGCATTGGCTGGTTTTGTTAAATTGATAGTTTTCCACAAACTGTGATTTTGATTGTAAACCTTAATATTGTTATTTACTTTGTCCAATAAATAATATTTTTCACCTGAATTTTCGAGTTTAATCCTGTTCACATCACCACCAGTATAAGTATTCTCTAAAACAAGTTCCGGAACTGAATATACTCTGCTAATTGAAGTAGTGAAGTTTTTTACAATTATTTTATTCGGAAGTCCCGGTATTTCATTTAAATCCACTTGATAAGCATTGGGTATCGTTAACAAAATTATACCGTTTTCAGAAATAATTCTACTCTCGTATTGTTGAGAAGCGGTATTATAAGCCCCATAAATAATTTCTAAATTAGCATCTGGGTTTATTTTGGCTTCAGAAACATGAAACAAATGAGTAGGCGGTAATATTTCATTTGGAGCTGGCGCTGGCAATACAATTGTTTTCCATAAACTATGATCGGCATTATAAAAAACCAATTCATTGGTAGCCCTTTTAAACAAATAATATTTCTCTCCTGAATATTCCAGTTTCACTCGGGTTACGACACCATTATCATAGGTGTGTTCCAACGTGATTTGCCCGAAAGAAGCACATGTAAAAAGAATTGCTAAAAAGAATAGTGCTTTATTCATTTCAAAAGTTTTTGTAAAAGTACGCTATTCTGACCATACCCCAATTGTTTTTGAAACATCTAAACTTTAAAATTAACCTGAATTTAGCTTTTAACTACCCTAAAATCAATACTTTTGCGCTTTAAAAGAAACTTATGGAACTGAATTTTAAAGAAATAATTACCGTTGGAATGGTGCTTTTTGCCGTAATAGACATCGTGGGAACCATTCCTATTATTGTGGATTTGAGAACCAAACACGGGCATATCGAATCCGAAAAAGCATCACTTGTTGCAGGAATCATCATGATTGTTTTTCTTTTTGTAGGCGAAGAACTCCTGAGCTTTATCGGTATCGATGTCCACTCCTTTGCCGTAGCAGGTTCCTTTGTGTTATTCTTTTTAGCATTGGAAATGATTTTAGGCATTCGGATTTATCGGGATGAAGGAGCGAGTTCAGCCTCGATAGTCCCTATTGCTTTTCCCTTGATTGCGGGAGCCGGAACAATGACGACCTTACTTTCCCTACGTTCCCAATATCACGCCGAAAATATTGTGGTTGCCATTGTCCTAAATATTATTTTGGTATATGCCGTTTTAAAATCCTCTTCCCAAATTGAAAGAATGTTAGGCAAAACTGGCTTAGGCGTTGTCAGAAAAGCCTTTGGTGTTGTCCTTTTAGCCATTGCTGTTAAATTATTTGCGGCGAATGTTAAAGGTTTGTTCATGTAACCAATTTTTATTAATTTCACACCAAATTAAATCATTCAAAATGAAAATTTTTACTTCTATATTAGTCTTTTTAGCTTTAGCTTTAATCATCTTCAACATTACGCTTCTTGATTTTAATCATTTATTTGAAGGCAACAGTATCATTGCATTAATTGGCATCACTGCTTCTTTTTGTGCTGTTCTTATTTTGCTTATTTTTAGAATGTCTAAAATGATTCAGGAAAAAACCAAAAATCAATAATTGCATGTTTGATGTCTTAATTATTGGTGGTGGCGTTTCTGGAATGTCATGTGCATTAATTTTAGGCTCAGCCAAAAATAAACCCTTTGCTGTCGATAAAAAAATTGGAATCATTACCCATCAAAGAACGTCAGCTCTACAAGAAGCATTATTTAACAACGCCTACGGAATTACTCCCGGAAAATTAGGTTCCGAATTGTTATCGGAGAGCATTGGACATTTGTCGCAATTATATCCCCATGTATTGCAAATTGCTGATGAAAAAGTCTTAAAAATAGAGAGCACATTTCCTAATTTTACCGTTGTCACCAATAAAAAATCCTATTCCACTAAAATTATTATTGTAGCCATTGGCTCTGCAAATACTTTTGCCATCGAAGGATTGATGGGCTACGTAGAACCACATCAAAAAACGATTGTCGAGAAACAAAGAATACAATTAAAAAATACCGACCACAAAGTTGCCGAAGGTATCTATGTTGTGGGAACGCTTGCAGGTTGGAGAAGCCAATTGGCCATTGCTGCCGGAAGTGGAGCCTCTGTAGCCACCGATATTTTGACTTTATGGAATGGCGGAGTTGACTCTCAAAGTCACGATAGCATCAAAAAATAAAAATTCTATTTTTTATTCAAAACGGCCTTAATCATGGCATCTTCTTTCAAAACAATCTCATAATATTTTTGCTCGTCAAAAAGTTGTCTGGCAAATTCAGCAGCCAAATAGCGCTTGACCAAAGACTTGCTTGCAGACAATTTTACTAAGGCACCATTATCCAACAAATAGTTCTGGAAATTAGTAAAATACAAATCGGTTTTATCCATTTTGTCTAAAAATTGAGCAAAGGTCAATCCTTTAAATGCATTTCTGTCTTTATCCAGTTGCTCGAAAGCAAAATGCCCCACAACTCCAGATTGTTGCATGACATAAACCACACTTTCCTCCCCGTGCTTCCCTTCAAGAGGAACAAAAACGTCAGGGACAATTCCGCCACCACCGTAAACAATTTTTCCTTTTGGCGTTTTAAATTTTAAAGTGTCCGCAATTTTTATGCTGTCTTTATCGTACAATTCCCCGTTTTGAAAACGGGTGCCAAATTCATTAAAATAGTCCTCATTCCCTTTTTTATAGGGTTTTTGAATGGAGCGGCCCGTAGGCGTATAATATCTTGCAATGGTCAATCGAACCGCAGAACCATCATCAAAATTCATTTCACGTTGCACTAACCCTTTCCCGAAAGAGCGACGTCCCACAATAATTCCCCGGTCATTGTCCTGAATTGCGCCCGCTAGAATTTCACTGGCCGAAGCAGAATTTTCATCAATTAAAACGGCCACTTTTCCCGTTTCAAAGCTTCCTTTTTTAGTCGCAAATGTTTTATCGATTCTCCCTTTTCTGTTTTTCAGAAAAACGATTAACTGTTTGTCTTTTAAAAATTCATCAGCAATTTGAGCCGCCATTTCCATATAACCGCCACCATTTTCTCGAACGTCAAGAATTATTGATTTAGCGCCTTGTTTTTGTAGTTTCTGCAAACCGGATTTGAACTCATCATAAGTCGTTTCGGCAAATCGATTGATTTTGATGTATCCCGTCACTGGATTCACCATCAAAGCAACATCCACACTCTTTATGGGAACCACATCTCGTCTCAGCTTTATTTTGCGCTTTTTATTTTCGCTTTTTCTAAAAATAGTCAATTCTATTTCAGAACCTTCTTCTCCTTTTAGTTTGGCAAACAAGTTGTCGGTAGATAATTTTCGTCCAAATAATTTATAATTATTGGCATACAAAATCCTGTCGCCGGCCTTAATTCCCGCTTTTTCCGAAGGCCCATTTTCTAAAGGTTTGATTACGGCAACCGTATCATTATACATATAGAAATTCACTCCAATTCCCACAAAATCACCTTTCATGCTCTCCGCAACGCCTGTTTGTTCGCTTGGTGGAATGTAAACAGAATGCGGATCGAGTTTGGTCATAATGTCATTGACAGTAAGGTTTACTATAGAATCCGTATTGACTTTGTCTACATATTCATTGTCGATAAAATCAATTATTTTGTAGAGCTTATTTTTAGAATCATTTTTGGAAAGCCCCCTCTTTTCAATAGGGAAATTCAAGTATCCGCCAAGCAAAACCCCGAGTGCAAGCATAAAAAAAAGTAGTATGGGAAAATAGATATTGCGCTTTTTCATGTTTATTCTAAGACTTCAATTTGTTCAACAATCACCCCCGCTTTGGTTAAAAAATCTATCCCAGCGTTGTCTTTGTAACCCAATTGATACACCACTCTTTTAATTCCAGATTGATGGATCAATTTACTGCACTCTTTGCAGGGAGAAAGCGTGATATACAACGTAGCTCCTTCACAGGTTTGTGTAGAACGCGCCACTTTTAGGATTGCATTCGCTTCTGCATGCAATACATACCAATTAGTTATCCCTTCATCATCTTCACAACAATTTTCAAAACCAGAAGGCGTTCCGTTATATCCATCCGAAATAATCATTCGGTCGCGCACTATTATTGCACCCACTTGCTTACGCTTACAATAGGACAAAAGACTCCATTCTTTAGCAATCCGAAGATAGGCTTTGTCGTATTTATTTAATTTTTTTAATTCCATTTAGTGTTTTGAAAAACTTTTTTAAGCAATTCTAGTATAGGGTTAAGGTTGTTTGAATTCTATCTTTAATCGAAATTAATTCCAAATGGCACTTTCAATAATTATTGGCAATACAACTCCAATTACAAAAGAGGAAAAAACCAAAGTAAAATCACGTTTGGAGAATCGGAAAAAGTTTTGAAGTATATAAGAGAAAATCAAAACCACTAAAACTATCAAAATCTGGGCTACTTCTATTCCTAAAGCAAACTCGAATAATGGTTTTATTTTATCTGACAGACTTCCTTTTATAATAGATTTAAAGTAAATTGAAAATTCCAAACCATGAATGATTCCAAAAAAAAGAGTTACAATCCCAATCAAATTGATGCTGTTGCCCTTATACGATTTACCAACTGAAAACAAGTTGAAAAGAGCGGTGATTAATATGGTTATTGGAATCAAAAACTCGACTAACAACAATTTAATAATAACAATTCCGAAAAATGAAAGTAACAATGCTAAAGTTTGACCAATAGTAAAAATGGTGACTAAAAGCAGCAACCTTTTCCAGTCTTTAAAGCCATAAGGCAATGCCAAAGCTATTAAAAATAAGACGTGGTCAAATCCTTTAATATCTAAAACATGCCCCCATGCTAATTGAAAATATGTCAAAAATTCCGACATTATATCTGGTGTTAAAAATTTAGGCAATGTAAAATTACAATTAATTTTGAAAACAGGACGTTGGATTTAACATTTTAGAATTTTCCGAATAAAAAACAAAAATTATTAAGAAATAGTTTTCATAAAAATTGAAATAGAATTATATTTGTATGTATCTCTAAAACCAATCATTATGTCAATAGCAGACTTATTCGATAGCGAATTTAAAAACAGAAATAAAGGTCATTTCTCAGCCATTGTTCGTGTTGCGTTGGCTGATGGAAAATGTACTCCAGAAGAAAAAGCTTTTTTGGACAAATTGGCTTTGCATCTTGAAATATTTCCAAAGGAATATGAAGAAATTTTAGAAAACCCATTAAAATATCCTATTAATCCGCCGTATTTGTATGTAGAACGATTGGAGCGACTGTATGATTTGGCGAGGATGGTTAGTGGAGATCACCACTTAGGGGACAAACAAGACCAGCTCTTGATAAAATTTGGAATTGCCTTAGGATTTACCCCCAGCAATGTCAATTATATTGTTAACAAAGCGCTTTTACTTATTGATAAAAAAGTAGATTTGGATACTTTTATTTATGAAATGAAAAATATGAACAAATAAAAAACAGGCTCCAAAATTTGGAGCCTATTTTTAAATATTTAGTATTTACTCAATTTTGCCTTTTGCATAAAACATTCAGCTTTCTCCACCATATTGTAACTGCCTCCAAAAAACGGAACCCTTTGATGCAATTCCGTAGCCTGAATTTCCATTATTCTTCCAAAACCATCGGATGCTTTTCCTCCTGCTTGCTCTATAATAAAAGCCATTGGATTGCATTCATAGAGCAAACGCAATTTCCCCTTTGGCGCTTTAGAACTGGTAGGATAAATATAGATTCCACCTTTTATCATGTTTCGATGAATATCGGAAACCAAACTTCCAATATAACGGGAAGTATAAGGCCTATCCCCTTCTTCAAACTGGCAATATTTAATGTAATCTTTCACACCCTGCGGAAAATGCACATAATTTCCTTCGTTGATGGAATATATACTTCCATCCTTAGAGAATTGCATGTTGGGATGAGACAAATAGAAAGTTCCAATGGCTGGATTTAAGGTAAATCCGTTTACGCCACAGCCCGTAGTATAAACCAACATGGTCGAAGTTCCATAAATAACATAACCGGCAGCGACTTGATTGATGCCGGGTTGCAAAAAATCTTCTATTGCAACAGGTGTTCCAATAGGCGTAATTCTTCTGAAAACTGAAAAAATAGTTCCAACCGAAACGTTCACATCAATGTTTGACGAACCGTCTAAAGGATCCATCAAAACCACATATTTATTGTTGTGGCTATTGTCTGAACCTTGTACAGTAATGAAATCGTCATTTTCCTCTGAGGCAATTCCGCAAACAATTTCCCTATTAATAAGGGTTTGAATAAAAACCTCATTAGCATAAACGTCTAATTTTTGTTGGTCTTCACCCTGAATGTTTTGTTCCCCTGCAGCACCAATAATATCTACCAAACCCGCCTTATTGACTTTGTAGTTGACTACTTTGGCAGCAAGTCGGATGGAATTGATGATTCGCGATAATTCTCCTGAAGAATATTGAAACGCATTTTGATTTTCAATGATAAATTCTCCTAGTGTTTTGTTGTGTTTTTCCATAACGAAATCGTTGTAGTTAATTATACACAAATATCGGGGTTTTTGTGAAATTGAAATGATTTTCACAAGATAGTTTGTCAGAATTGTATATTTGTCGCTTAAATGATAATTTTTAGTCCAAAAACTATAAGAATAGTTCTTGAGATCAAAAAAATGGGCAAATAAAATATGGGAATTAGAAAAGGCCGTAAAGAAGACATGCCGGCTATTCTAGATTTAATTAAGGAACTTGCTGTTTTTGAAAAAGAACCAGAAGCCGTTGTTGTAACGGTTAACGATTTAGTACGCGATGGTTTTGGCGAAAATCCATTATTTCATACTTTTGTCGCTACAATTAACAATGACTCGAGCGATAGCGAACAGGCGGAGCAAATTGTAGGAATGGCTTTGTATTATTACCGCTATTCTACTTGGAAAGGAAGAACAATTCATCTGGAAGATCTGATTGTGAAAGAAGAAATGCGTGGCTCAGGTTTGGGACATGCCTTATACAAAGAAATAGTTGCCCAAGGAAAAAAGGATAAAGTCCGCAGAATTGAATGGAATGTATTGGATTGGAACACTCCGGCCATTGATTTTTATGAAAAATCAGGTGCTGTCGTTTTAAATGATTGGCGTGTGGCACAAATGGACTCCAATGGAATAAATGAATTTTTAGAAAAAAACAAAATATAAATTAGTGGCTTTCATTTTTCAAGTTGAAAATCTGAAATCTAAAATCTGAAATAAATATGAGAGTATTCAAATTTGGTGGTGCATCCGTGAAAGATGCTGCAGGAATTAAAAACGTACACGACCTTTTACAAAAAGTAGGTTATGAAGATGTATTACTGGTAGTTTCTGCGATGGGAAAAACAACAAATGCCTTAGAAACTGTAGTTGCAGCTTATTTTGACAAATCGGCAACTCTGCAATCTTCCGTTCAAGAAGTGAAAAAATACCATAATCAAATTTTATTGGATTTGTTTGAAGATGAAAATAATGAGGTATTTACTGCGGTGAATGGCTTATTTTTTGATTTGGAATATTTTTTAAGTCACAACAAATCTCCAAATTATAATTTTGTTTACGACCAAATCGTGAGTTATGGAGAGTTGATTTCGACCACTATCCTTTCTCATTTCATGAGTTTCATGGGTATAAAAACCACTTGGATAGACGTACGTAACTTCATAAAAACCGACTCTACCTATCGTGATGCAGAAGTGGACTGGGATTTAACACAGAAAAACATTTCTAAAAACGTAAAACGAAAAGTCTTGAATATTACCCAAGGTTTTTTAGGTTCTGATGAAAATGGCTTCACAACCACTTTAGGCCGTGAAGGTTCTGATTATACCGCAGCTATTTTTGCCTACTGCCTCAATGCGGAAAGCGTGACGATTTGGAAAGACGTTCCTGGAGTGATGAATGCCGACCCACGCTATTTTGAAAATGCGAGTTTGCTGAATCAAATTTCCTATCGGGAAGCCATCGAATTGGCTTTTTATGGAGCAAGCGTTATTCATCCCAAAACCTTACAGCCATTACAAAAAAAGGAAATTCCATTATTTGTAAAATCATTCATTAACCCTTTATTACCGGGAACCAGCGTTTCTAAAGGGGAAGATTTGGTGCCGCAGTTGCCTTGTTTTATCGTAAAGAAAAACCAATTGTTGGTTTCGCTTTCTTCAATAGATTTTTCATTTATCATGGAAGAAAACATCAGCGAAATTTTCGGATTGTTGCATCAATACAAAATGAAAGTAAGTCTAATTCAAAACTCTGCAATCAGTTTCTCCATTTGTGTAGAAGACAAATTTGGCAATTTTAATGAATTGAAAAATATACTGGCAAAAAAATTCAAGGTTTCTTACACCGAAAATGTTTCGCTTTACACCATCAGACATTTTGATGAAAAAGCGGCGCAAATGGTTGAAGATGGTAAGGAGGTTTTGTTGAAACAAGTGAGTCGGGAAACGATGCAAATTGTGACCAAGGAAGCGATTTAATTTCATGTTAACAGGAATATAAGGATTTCAAACTCTTGAAATATCAAATAAAACGCACTACTTTTGATGTCTTGGCGTTATATTCTTTATGTTGCAAAAACTGCTTTTTGGGGTTATACTTTGTGCTTTTTCAGGGCTTCAAGCCCAACAAATAAACACGCCTTATAAAACCAAAAAAATTCCCGTTTCTCACGACACTATCCATGTAGAGAAAACCAGCATCAATTCGAGTTTTTTTAAATTGCTTGACACCAATGCCAATGCAATTGACACTTCTTTTTACAAAATTAATTTTCAAAAAGGAACATTGATTTTTAAGGATAATCTGCCGAAAAATCTAGACACTATAACCGTTCAGTATCTTAAACTACCCGATTATCTAACGAAAGAATACAGTATTTATGACGACAGCCGTGTGGTGAGTAACGATGCCAGCGGAAATAATTTATACCGCGTTTCTAATGATGCCGTAAAAAAGTTCGTCCCTTTTGACGGATTGAACACTTCGGGAAGTATAACTCGCGGAATCACGGTGGGCAACAACCAAAACGCAGTAGTCAACTCTAATCTCGATTTGCAAATTACCGGTAAAATATCCGATAAGGTAAGCCTGCGCGCTTCCATTCAGGACAGTAATATTCCGCTGCAAAATGGCGGCTATTCGCAAAAACTAGATGAATTTGACCAAATATTCATTGAACTTTTCAGTGACAAATGGAACATTCGTGCCGGAGATTTATTTTTGGAGAACCGAAAAACCAGTTTTCTAAATTTCAACAAAAAAGTGCAGGGCTTATCGACCAATTTTACTTTTGGAACCCCAGAAAAAAAAACCAATGTTTTTGCCTCGGCGGCTTTGGTTCGAGGCCAATATGCCAAAAGTAATTTTATAGGCCAGGAAGGAAATCAAGGCCCCTATAAATTGCGCGGATCTAATGGCGAATTGTACATTTTGGTCATTTCAGGATCAGAACGCGTTTATGTGAATGGAATTTTGCTGAAACGAGGTGAAAACAATGATTACACGATTGATTATAATGCAGGAGAAATCAAATTTACGACGCTGTTCCCCATCACTTCGGAAATGAGAATTAACATAGAATATCAATATTCCGACAGAAATTACACTCGATTTCTTACTTATTTTGGCGCCACCCATGAACAGGAAAAATGGAGTATTGGTGCTTATGTTTATTCTGAAAACGACGTGAAAAACCAACCTTTACAGCAAAATTTATCTACAGAACAAGCCCAAATATTAGTCAATGCTGGCGACAATACTGATTTGATGACAGCACCATCTGCCTATGCAGACAGTTATTCTGAAAATAAAATTCTGTATAAAAAAACAATCGTCAATGGCGTGGAAACTTTTGAATATTCAAATAATTCCCAAGAACTACTTTATAATGTAAAATATAGTTTGGTGGGAAATAATTTGGGAAATTATGTATTATCTAATGCCGGGGCAATTGGTAAAATTTATTCCTATGTAGAACCTATAAACAGTGTTAAACAGGGCAATTACGAACCCATAACCCGTTTGGTTGCGCCCACTAAAATACAGATTGCCACCATTACAGGAAAATACAACCCTTCTGAAAAAAGTTCCATTGATTTCGAGTTAGGCATCAGCAACAACGACCTGAATCTTTTCTCCTCTCAAGATGACGTCAATAATAAAGGTTTGGCTGGAAAAATAAATTCGAAAAAGCGTCTTTTTACCGGAAAATGGGAAGTCGATGCTTTTGCTAATTTTCAGTTCGTGCAAAAGGATTTCAGAACCATCGAACGACTTTACACCATTGAGTTCAATAGGGATTGGAACCTTACCTCTGTTTCAGGAAATCAAAGTTTATTGGTTTCTGGTTTGAACTTTAATTTGCCTAAAAAGGGATTGTTAACCTATCAATTTGAAAAACTTGATTTTACCAAAACGTTTTCGGGAAGCCGCCACAGCATCAATGGATTGTTTAAATTCAACCATTGGAACATTCAAAATCAGGGGAGTTTTTTGAATAGCGATGCCACTTTAACCGATTCAAAATTCATCCGAAACCAAACCCAAACCCGGTATCATTTCAATAAAAACTGGGTTGGCGCGAGCCTTAGATTGGAAAATAATCAGGGAAAAATTAAATCGTCCAATCAGTTTTCGGCTTTAAGCCAAAAATTTACGGAATATGGTGCTTTTTTAGGACGGGGTGATAGTACGAAAGTGTATGCCGAAATGGGGTATTTAACCCGACAAAACGATAGTGTGCAAAATGGGTTTATAAAACGCGTGAACAATTCGCAATCCTATTATATTAAATCGAAATTAATTCAGAACGAAAAAAGCGATTTGTCTGTTTTTGTGAATTATAGAAATTTGAAATATGTTGATGTTATTCGAGGGAACGAACCATCATTGAATTCCAGAATTTTGTATAATTCTCGTTTTTTCGACCAATTTATTCAAACTACAACGGCTTTTGAAACCACTTCCGGAACCATTCCACAACAAGAATTTACCTATCTGGAAGTTGATCCCGGGCGAGGCGTTTACACTTGGAATGATTACAATGGTAATGAAATCCAGGAACTGCAAGAGTTTGAAGTTGCTCCTTTTCCCGATCAGGCCAAGTACGTTCGCGTATTTTTACCCAACCAGATTTTCATAAAAACGCATCAAAATAAATTTTCGGAATCGGTGACTTTAAATTTAAATCAATGGCAAAATGAACAGGGTTTTAAAAAAATTGCGTCGTATTTCTACAACCAAACTTCCTATTTGATTGACCGAAAAATAAAGCGCAACGGAAACAATTTCGACCTAAATCCATTTAATAATTCCGATGAAGATCTGTTAGGATTGAATACCAGTTTTAGGAACAGTTTATTTTACAAACGAGGAAAACAGGACCATTCGGTAACCTATACCTATTTGAACAGTCGCTCTAGGAATTTACTTTCAGTTGGTTCTTTGGAAAGTAAAAATGATTCCCATCAATTGCAATACCAGCATTTATACAAGAAAAGCTGGTTGTTTGCGATGGCCGCTAAAACGCTCCGAACAGCATCCATGGTCGAGAATTATGCGTCCCGAAATTACACCATAGAAGGCTATCAATTGTCTCCTAAAATTTCCTATTTATTCTCCCGAAATGCAAGTTGGGATTTGTTTTATGAACTCCAAAACAAAGAAAATAAAATTAGCGAATTAGAAACACTGAAACAAACTCGAATTGGAACTTCCTTTACCTATGCCAGCGAAAAGAAACTCACGATGAATGGCGAATTTTCATTATATGAAAATAAATTTAACGGAAACGATGCCTCGGCAGTAGCTTTCCAGATGCTAGAAGGATTGCAACCAGGGCAAAACATGACCTGGCGATTGTTGATTCAACGAAACTTAACACAGTTTTTAGATGTTAACCTTAACTATCAGGGCCGAAAGAGCGAAACCAGCCAAACGATACATACTGGAAGCATACAATTACGAGCATATTTTTAATTTTTTTCTTAAAATATAAAATTAAATTATTAACTTTATCCTAATTAATAATTTAAAATCAACCTATTATGAAAAATTTATTGTTAATATGTCTCGTGTTCCTTCTTTCTGGTAATTTTTATGCTCAAGAAACAAAAGAGAAAAAAGCCACTAAAGCTAAAACCGAAAAAGCGGCACAAGTAAAAAAAGAAAAAGCAGCTGCAAAAAAAGAGGCTGACAAAATGAAAAAAGAAGCATCAAAAGCTGAGGCTGATGCAAAAAAAGAAGCTGCAAAAACTAAAAAAGCTGAGGCTAAAGCCAAAAAAGAAGCCAAAGAAACTTCTGATAAAGTAGGTGCTAAAACAAAAAAAGCTAAAGCAGATATAAAAAAAGAAACCAAAGAAACAACTGACAAGATTGGCACTAAAACCAAAAAATCGAAAAATAAGGCAAAAAAAGAAATCAAAGAATTAACCGATAAGACAACTGAAAAAACAAAAAAAACAACTGCAGACGCCAAAAAAGAAACAAAAAAAGTTGAAAACAAGGTAATGCCGAAAATAAAAAAAACGTCAGAAAAAGTTAGAGAAACAACAGAAAAAGCCCCAAAAGTTCCGGATAAAATTACAGGTGAGTACAACGGAAAAAAAGTATATACTGGCCCTAGAGGAGGGAGATATTACATCAACTCAAATGGCAATAAAACCTATATTTCTGACGATGAATAGGGAGGTAACTCTCTAAAACAAAAAACGCATTTGCTTAGGCAAATGCGTTTTTTGTTTTGTGTAGTTTCACTATTCCATCTCACTAGTGTCCACTTAAAATAAGTTGAAAACCAGCTGGTTAGAATCAAGTTCATTGACATTATTGTAATCTGATTT
>NZ_QCZI01000005.1 GCF_003097635.1 Flavobacterium psychrotolerans | reverse complement strand
TGAATCAACTGTTTTAAAAGATATACAAACGCGAGAAAAATCAAATCAATGCAGATATTTAAAGCAAAGGTTTTGACGGATCATACATCGGATCAAATAAATCAAACAATACAGGAATCCATATCTGAAAAAAGTATTCTATTTACAGATAAAAGTACATCATAGGCTAGTGATAGCTAGTATTATAGGGTAGGACTGAAAACGGACAATCAAAAAATTAATTTATCACATCAGTCCTTTTGAACAATTTTTTAATCAGCACATTCAAATCTTTTCCTTTCACTGTATAGGATTTGAATACAATAATAGGAAATGCAACTCCGAAAGCAAGGGCAAAAAGAATGAAAATTGTGGTAATTCCGTAGGAAAAAGTTTCAATAACTTCGCTAACAGGTGGTTTTTGTTCTCCATTATTGCTAATCCAATCAATCATTCCCATCATAAATTTGTAACTAATCAAACCTGGAATCATATTGATTACGGCGGGAATCATAAAAATAATGGGAGGTGTATGGGTTCTATGGGCAAAATACATTCCAGAAATACCCACAAATGAGGAAGCGATAAAAATGGATAGAATAAGATTAATATCCAATTCTTTAAACAGTAGATATTTTATAAAATAGCCAAGAGACCCAAGTAAAAAAACGGTCCATAAGGCTCTTTTTGGAGTGTTGAACATGAGTGCAAATCCCAAAGAAGTGATTCCTCCAAAAATTAACTTGGAAGCCTGTAGCGCAACACCTTCGGGTTCAAAGGATGTTTTTACCAACATTTGAAAATTTGAAAAATCAAAACAACTAAATGACTTGATGAACGGCATGTTGAAAATCATATTTGAAGTAAAAAAGCCAAAGGCAATCATTAAAATAGCCATTAAACTATAAATAAAGCGAGCGGTACCCGATTCAAAATACCCTTCTAAATAATCAATGAAAGAATTAATCATAATAGCACCAGGAATAAGGTATAATATGGACACAATTAAAGCTTGCTCTACTTGCAAATGAAAAAAGATGCCTGCAAAATGTATAATTAGCGTTGAAAGAGTAGAGGCAATGAAAAATGTAAACAAATGATTGTGATGTTTTAATACCAAAGTTCTTCTCACATAATACCCTGCAAAAGTAGATAAGTAAACAATAAAGGCTTGTAGCCAATCTCCATCAAATAACATGCAAAGAGCTACACTGGCCAGTGGAGCAAAAAGATAAAGCTGAAGATTGGAGTATATCTTCTTAGATTTTATTTGCTCTAATGTTGATTTTATTTCAGAAATAGGAATTTTGTTTTCAATGACATCCCAAGATAAAATGCTAATTTCTGAAATAGTTTCAAAATTGAGCCCTTTTGCCTTAACAGTCCGGGCAAGGGTATGAGCTTTAAACTTGTTGTGTTTGTATATTGAAATTACGATTCCAGTATAGGTTAGCACTAACTCACAATGAAACCCCAATCCCTTGGCAATTCGTTCTAAATTTCGAATAATCCTTGCGGTATGAGCACCGCTGGTAATCATCATTTCTCCAATTTCAGTGAGCAATTCCAATACAATTTGTGTTTTTCTTTCTTCACTCATTTTATGTGACTTTTATCTGGTATTATCGCTTGAGAGAGCAGTATAAAACAATCAATTGTAATACTAAAAATTGACTGTGAATAAGGAAAAAATATTTTTTCAGTTTCCATGTGATAAAAACCAGTTTATTTTTTTGTAAATTTAACTCTTTAAAATGGATTAGTACATCTTTTACTTTTAATAAAAACCATTGCGAACCCTTATAAAACACGAAAACGTTTGCGTATTTTTGATATGTAAACATGATAAAAATCAGTTTTTATTTGGTATTAGATTCCTAATTTTGAATAGAATTAAACAAGTAAGAATTTTAAAATTAAGAAAATGAAAAACATTAAAATTATTCAGGAATTACACGATTTAGGAATTACAGGGTATCATGAAGTGGTTTACAATCCTTCCTATGAAGAATTATATGAAGCCGAAGTTTCTCATAAAAGAA
Organism: Flavobacterium psychrotolerans; assembly: GCF_003097635.1. Lineage (GTDB taxonomy): Bacteria > Bacteroidota > Bacteroidia > Flavobacteriales > Flavobacteriaceae > Flavobacterium > Flavobacterium psychrotolerans. Next base: position 207,427 of record NZ_QCZI01000005.1, on the reverse strand, counting down.
AAGGTTTCGAAAAAGGTGCTTTGACAGATACGGGTGCCGTAGCAGTAAAAACAGGAATTTTCACAGGACGTTCTCCTAAAGACAGATACATCGTAAAAGATGACATTACAAAAGATACGATTTGCTGGGACAAAGAACAAGGAATTAGTACACCTAACTATCCTACTACAAAAGAAATATGGGACGATTTAAAAGCGCTTACTTTAAATCAACTTTCTACATCACCTAAATTATATGTTGTTGATGCATTTTGCGGTACAAATATTGACACAAGACTTAAAGTTCGTTTCGTGATGGAAGTAGCCTGGCAAGCACATTTTGTAACCAATATGTTTATTAGACCTTCTATTTATGAATTGGAAAACTTTGGTGAGCCTGATTTCGTTGTAATGAATGGTTCTAAAGCAACTAATCCTAATTGGAAAGAGCAAGGATTAAATTCTGAAAACTTTATTTTATTTAACCTTACTGAAAAAATCCAAATTATTGGAGGAACTTGGTACGGAGGAGAAATGAAAAAAGGTATGTTTGCCATGATGAACTACTACTTACCTTTAAAAGGAATGGCTTCCATGCACTGTTCTGCAAATGTAGGTGAAGACGGTGATGTTGCGGTTTTCTTTGGACTTTCTGGTACCGGAAAAACAACTTTATCTGCTGACCCAAAAAGATATTTGATTGGTGATGATGAACACGGATGGGATGACAATGGAGTATTTAATTTTGAAGGTGGTTGTTATGCGAAAGTTATTGACTTGAGCGAAAATAACGAACCAGACATTTGGAGAGCCATCAAAAGAGATGCTTTATTAGAAAATGTTATCGTTGATGAGTATGGGGAAATCGATTATTATGACCACTCAATTACTGAAAATTCAAGAGTTTCTTATCCAATATACAATATCAGTAAAATTGTATTGCCTTCTAAAGCAGGTCACGCTAGTAAAGTTATCTATCTTTCTGCCGATGCTTTTGGGGTGTTGCCTCCAGTATCAATTTTAGATGAAGACCAAGCTCAATACCACTTCCTTTGTGGATATACCTCTAAATTAGCAGGAACTGAAAGAGGAATTACCGAACCAGAACCATCGTTTTCACCAGCTTTTGGAGAGGCATTCTTGACTTTACATCCAACAATGTACTCTAAAACATTAATTGGAAAAATGAAAGAACACAATGCTAAAGCGTATTTGGTGAACACAGGTTGGAACGGAACCGGAAAAAGAATCTCACTTAAAAATACAAGAGCGATCATTGATGCAATCATCAGTGGCGAAATTGAAGAAGCAGAAACTAGAACTATTCCTTATTTAAATTTAACAATACCAACTTTTTTACCAAACGTTAGCAACGGAATTCTTGATCCAAGAGATACTTACAAAGATAAAGAAGAATGGGTTCGTAAAGCTGTCGATTTATCCTCTCGTTATATTAAAAACTTCGAACAGTATACCAATACTGAGGAAGGAAAAAGATTGGTTGCCGCTGGACCTTCACTTGAAGCTGTCCTTAATTAGAAGATTATAATAAAGTTTTTCATGTTAAAACCTATTTGTAATGTAAAAGTTATAAGTAGGTTTTTTTATTTCTTGATTCAATAGATTATGATATATATAGAGTTGAACATACTTTTTTACCAAATTTTTTTAAATGATTTGTTTTATTAATTCTTTTTAAGTTATATTTGCATAACAATAAAAAAAACATGTTTACAAATCAATTACATCATCACCATTTTAATAATTGCTCTCAAGCGATGTGTTAATGGTATGCGTGTAAATCACTATATTCTAAAACCCGTTTGAGTACATCAAACGGGTTTTTTATTGCCTAAAGGTTGTGCTCAAGCAAAACTATCAAAATTAAAAAATAACAAACAACAAAAATGAGTACCTTAAAAATTGCAATTCAAAAATCAGGTCGTTTAAACGAGGACAGTATTCAAATTCTAAAAGATTGTGGAATTTCCATAGATAATGGGAATGACCAACTTAAAGCACAGGCAACTAATTTTCCCTTGGAAGTCTTATTTCTTAGAAATTCAGATATCCCTCAATATTTGATTGATGGTGTAGTTGATGCAGCTATTGTAGGTGACAATCTTTTGGTTGAAAAAGGAAAAAATATTACCATTGCTCAAAAATTAGGTTTTTCTAAATGCAAAGTTTCCGTGGCAGTACCCAAATCATTCGATTATAAATCCATAAAAGATTTAGATGGAATGCGTATAGCAACATCGTATCCTAATACAGTCAATGAATATTTTAATTCATTTGGATTGACCGTAGACATTCACCAAATTTCTGGATCTGTAGAAATTGCACCCAACATAGGTCTTGCCGATGCGATTGTCGATATTGTTTCCAGTGGTAGCACTTTATTCAAAAACAATCTTAAAGAAGTGGAAGTGATTTTGAAAAGTGAAGCAGTATTAGCCGTTTCTCCTAAAGTTACTCCGGAAACCCAAAAAATCATAGATACACTTCAATTTAGAATTGAATCCGTTTTAAGAGCTAGGAAATCAAAATATATTTTGATGAATGTGCCCAATAATAAGATTGAGGCTGTCGGTAAAATATTACCTGTTTTAAAAAGCCTTACCGTTATGCCACTAGCTGAGGAAGGTTGGAGCAGTGTTCACTCGGTAATAGATAAAGATACCTTTTGGGATGTTATTGATCAACTGAAAGAAGCGGGTGCTGAAGGGATTTTAGTTTGTCCAATCGAAAAAATGGTTTTATAAAGTACAACTTAAGAAGTTTGAAATACGAGATTAAATGCTGAAATTTTTCAATTTTTGACCCGAGCCAGAAAGGCGAACGGACGAAGTAATCATTTAATCTTAAAATTAAATTAAAAATGAACAAAATATACAACCCAACTAAAGAAACTTGGCAATCAATCCTAAAAAGACCAACTGCCAATTTTAATGATATTGAAGAAACTGTAAAAGGAATCTTCAAAGAAGTTCAAACCAAAGGCGATAGTGCTGTTACAAAATATACGTCTCTTTTTGATGGAATAACTATAGGAAACATTGAAGTTTCAGAGAATGAAATCAAGGAAGCAATCAATCTTGTTTCCGATGATTTGAAAAATGCCATCCAATTGGCAAAATCCAATATCGAAAAATTTCATGCTGCACAAAAAACAGCTAAAGTTTTTGTAGAAACAACAGAAGGTGTTCAATGTTGGCAAGAAAAAAGACCCATTCAAAAAATTGGATTGTACATTCCGGGAGGAACCGCACCTTTGTTTTCAACGGTTTTAATGTTAGCAGTTCCTGCTCAAATTGCAGGCTGTCAAGAAGTAGTTTTGTGTTCTCCTCCGGATAAAAGCGGAAAAATTAATCCCGCTATACTTTACACAGCCAACCTATGTGGTGTGACTAAAATATTAAAAGTTGGCGGAATTCAAGCTATTGCCGCAATGACTTTTGGAACAGTTACAATTCCCAAAGTATATAAAATATTTGGCCCAGGAAACCAATTCGTGACCGTGGCAAAACAATTGGCAACCCAATTTGGTGTGGCAATTGATATGCCTGCTGGACCTTCAGAATTGTTGATCGTGGCCGATGACACTGCCGTTCCAGCTTTTATTGCTTCCGATTTGTTGTCGCAAGCGGAACACGGAACCGACAGTCAGGTAATTTTGGTTTCTACTTCAAAAGAATTGATTGATAAAGTGGAAGAGGAAGTTCAAAAGCAACTGGAAGTTTTGCCAAGAAAAGCCATTGCCGAAAAAGCCATTGCCAATTCAAAATTGATTTTTGTCGAAAATGACAAAATTGCCTTGGAATTAATCGACGAATACGGTCCGGAACACTTTATTATTAGTACTAAAGACGAAGATTTTTATGTTCGCAATATAGGAAATGCAGGTTCTGTTTTTATTGGAAATTATACGCCGGAAAGTGCCGGTGATTATGTTTCGGGAACCAATCATACTTTGCCGACAAACGGTTACGCCAAGAATTATTCTGGAGTGAATTTAGACAGTTTTCTTAAAGCGATGACTTTCCAAAAAATATCCGAAATAGGCATTCAAAATATTGGAAAAACGATAGAAATTATGGCAGAAGCCGAAGGATTGCAAGCGCACAAAAATGCAGTTACTTTGAGATTGAAAGATTTAAAAATTTAAAGAGTAAACGAAATGAATTTCGATATAAATAATTTAGTCCGTGAAAACGTCAAGTCGATGAAGCCTTATTCTTCGGCACGTGACGAATTTGAGGACTTTGATACAGCGGATATGATTTTCCTGGATGCCAATGAAAATCCGTTCCAGAATGGCGTGAATCGTTATCCAGACCCACAGCAAAGCAATGTTAAAGTGGTTTTGGCGAAGCAGAAAAATGTAAATCCAAACCAAATTTTATTAGGAAACGGAAGCGACGAAGTATTGGATTTGATTTTCAGGGCTTTTTGCGAACCGAAAGTGGATAACATTATTTCATTGCCACCAACTTACGGAATGTATGGCGTTTTGGCCAATATCAATGCCGTTGAAAACAGGGAAGTGTTGCTTTCCGCAGATTTTCAGCCACAAGCGGACAAGATCTTGGAAGCTGTTGACGAAAATACCAAAATCATCTTTTTGTGTTCGCCAAATAATCCAACAGGGAATTCTTTTTTGAATGAAAGTGTGGTGAAATTATTGAAAAATTTTAAAGGTTTGGTTGTGATTGATGAAGCTTATATCGACTTTTCAGAAAAAGAAAGTTGGTTGGCTAAAATAGACCAATATCCAAATTTGGTTATTACCCAAACACTTTCAAAAGCATACGGTTTGGCAGGAATCCGTTTGGGGATTTGCTATGGTTCTACAGCGGTAATTTCGGTTTTAAACAAAATAAAACCACCTTACAACGTGAATGAATTGACACAATTGAGAGCTTTGGAAAGATTGAGCGACACCGATAAAATTAAATCCGAAATAACTTCCATTATTGCGCAAAGAGAGGAATTACTTAAAGTATTGGTTGATGTGAAATTTGTTAAAAAAATATATCCAACGGAAGCCAATTTCATCTTGATAAAAGTGGATGACGCCAATAAAAGATATGACGAATTAATTGCCAAAGGAATCGTGATTCGAAACCGAACAACACAACCTTTATGTGAAAACACCTTGCGTTTGACTATTGGAACGGAACAAGAAAATAAAAAATTGATGGAAGTTTTGGCTTCTTTAATAAAAGTTTAAAAATGAAGAAAATACTTTTTATAGATCGTGACGGAACGATGGTTTTAGAGCCAAACGATTATCAATTGGACAGTTTTGAAAAATTGGAATTTTATCCAAAAGCCTTTCAATATCTAGGGAAAATTGCTACTGAATTGGATTTTGAATTGGTTATGGTAACCAATCAAGACGGTTTGGGAACGGATTCTCATCCAGAAGACTACTTTTGGCCAGTGCATAATTTGGTAATGAAAGCTTTCGAAAATGAAGGCGTAGTTTTCAGTGAAGTCTTTATTGACAAAACGTTTCCACACGAAAATGTGCCAACCCGCAAGCCGGGAACGGCAATGTTGACGAAATACATCAACAATCCAGAATACGATCTAGAAAATTCATTCGTAATCGGAGACAGAATAACAGACGTTGAATTGGCTAAAAATTTGGGTTCCAAAGCTATTTTCATAAGCACGGATGAAGAATTAGGAAGTGATGAAATTTCGTCCAAAAGACACGAATTGGATGCCGTTATTGCTTTACAAACCACGGAATGGAAAACCATTTATGAGTTTTTGAAATTAGAAGAACGCACCGCTTCAATTACCAGAAAAACAAACGAAACCGATATTTTTATCAACCTGAATCTTGATGGAACCGGGAAAAGTAAAATCGATACCGGTCTTGCTTTTTTCGACCATATGTTAGACCAAATTGCACGTCACGGACAAATGGACCTGGAGATTTTGGTAAAAGGCGATTTGGAAGTTGATGAACACCACACGATTGAAGACACGGCGATTGCCTTGGGAGAAGTTTTTGCGAAAGTATTAGGAAACAAATTGGGAATAGAACGTTACGGTTTTTGTTTGCCAATGGACGATTGTTTGTCACAAGTGGCTATTGATTTTGGAGGTAGAAACTGGTTGGTTTGGGAAACGGAATTCAAACGTGAAATGGTAGGCAAAATGCCAACGGAAATGTTCTATCATTTCTTCAAATCCTTTTCGGATGGAGCAAAAGCCAACATCAACATTAAAGCCGAAGGAACCAACGAGCACCACAAAATAGAAGCCATTTTCAAGGCTTTCGCCAAAGCGATAAAAGTAGCCGTGAAACGCGACACGGAGAAAATGATTTTGCCAAGCACGAAAGGAATGCTTTAATTAAGTCATAATGTCAAAAGTCTTAAAGTCGAAAGTACCTAAATGGTATTTATGCTAAACTTTAAGACTTTAAGACTTTAAGACTTTAAGACTTTAAGACTAAATAAATGAAGATAGTAATCATAAATTACGGAGCAGGAAACATTCAAAGCATTATGTTTGCCATCGAAAGATTGGGATACAAAGCGGTTTTGAGTAACAATCCGGACGAAATAAAAGCTGCCGACAAAGTAATTTTTCCAGGAGTGGGCGAGGCAAGTTATGCAATGAAAATGCTTCAGGAAAGTGGTTTAGATATTCTGATTCCAACATTGAAACAACCTGTTTTTGGAATTTGTTTGGGAATGCAATTGATGTGCAACCATTCCGAAGAAGGCGATACCAAAGGCTTGGGGATTTTTGATGTGGATGTAGTAAAATTTACTTCAAAAGTGAAAGTACCACAAATGGGCTGGAATACTATTTACAATCTAAAATCAGATTTGTTCAAAGGAATTTCAGAAAACGAATACATGTATTTGGTACACAGTTTTTATGCTCCTATTTGTGCCGAAACGATTTCCACGACCAATTACGAACTGGAATATTCGTCGGCGCTGGAAAATGATAATTTCTACGGAACCCAATTTCACCCCGAGAAAAGTGGTGATGTTGGAGAGCAGATCCTTGGGAATTTTTTGAAATTATAAATTAAGTCTTTATGACTTTCGACTTTTAAACTTTAAGACTAATTAGAATGAGAATAATACCAGCAATAGACATCATAGAAGGAAAATGTGTTCGTTTATCAAAAGGCGATTACAATACCAAAATCATATACAACGAAAATCCGCTTGAAGTAGCAAAATCATTTGAAGCACACGGAATTGAATATTTACATTTGGTGGATTTGGACGGAGCAAAATCAAGTAAAATTGTTAATTATAAAATATTGGAACAAATTGCATCCCAAACCAAACTGAAAATTGATTTTGGAGGTGGATTAAAAGCGGATTCGGATTTGAAAATTGCATTTGAATCGGGTGCAAACCAAATCACAGGTGGAAGTATTGCTGTAAAAAACAGAGCAATTTTCGAAAAATGGATTGCTGAATACGGTTCGGATAAAATCATTTTGGGAGCAGATGCCAATAACGAAAAAGTAGCTGTTTCAGGATGGTTAGAAGATTCTGATGAAGATTTGGTGCCATTTATTCAGGATTACCAAAACAAAGGAATTCAATACGTAATTTGCACTGATATTGCCAAAGACGGCATGCTGGAAGGCCCAAGTTTTGAATTATACGCCAAGATTTTGACGGAAGCCAAAGGAATAAAATTAATCGCTTCAGGAGGAATTTCAACCTTTGACGAATTACCAAAATTAGCCGAATTGGGTTGTGAAGGAACGATAATAGGCAAAGCGATTTACGAAGGAAGAATAAGTTTAAAGCAATTAGAAAATTATATCATAACAAACCCGAAAGGTTTTTAAAACCTGTCAGGTTTAATCAATAAAATATGCTTACTAAAAGAATAATCCCTTGTCTTGACATCAAAGACGGACGAACCGTTAAAGGCGTTAATTTCGTTGATTTACGTGACGCAGGTGATCCCGTTGAATTGGCCAAAATCTATTCGGATGAAGGGGCTGACGAATTGGTTTTCTTGGATATTTCGGCGACGGAAGAAAGAAGAAGAACCTTGGTTGATTTGGTTCGAAAAGTGGCAGCAACCATTAATATTCCTTTTACTGTAGGTGGTGGAATTTCCGCTGTAAGTGATGTGGAAGTATTGTTGCAAAACGGTGCGGACAAAGTTTCCATCAATTCCTCTGCGGTTAAAAACCCTCAGTTGATTAATGATTTGGCACAAAAATTCGGGAGCCAATGCGTTGTTGTGGCAATTGATGCCAAACAAATTGATGGCGAATGGATGGTGCATTTGGTAGGAGGTAAAGTACCTACAGAGATAAAATTATTCGATTGGGCACAAGAAGTGGAACAACGTGGAGCGGGAGAAATCCTTTTTACCTCTATGAACCATGATGGAACGAAAAATGGATTTGCAAACGAAGCTTTGGCAACACTTTCTGAATTAGTAAATATTCCCATAATTGCTTCGGGTGGTGCAGGAAATATGCAACATTTTGTAGATACTTTTGTTGAAGGAAAAGCCGATGCGGCCTTGGCGGCAAGCGTATTTCATTTCAAGGAAATTGAAATTAAAACATTAAAAAAAGAACTTAAAAGTAATAATATAGAGGTACGGATTTAGACATTCGACTTTAAAACTTTAGACTAAAATTATGAACATAGATTTTTCAAAAAGTGCACACGGATTGATTCCGGCAATTATTCAAGACAGTGAAACTAAAACGGTTTTGATGTTGGGCTATATGAATGAAGAGGCTTATCAAAAGACATTAGAAACCAAAAAAGTTACTTTTTATAGCCGTTCCAAAAGTAGGTTATGGACTAAAGGGGAAGAAAGCGGAAATTTTTTAAATTTGGTCGATATCAAAAATGATTGTGATAAAGACACGCTTTTAATCAAAGTAAATCCCGTTGGCCCTACATGTCATACAGGTTCTGATAATTGCTGGCAAGAATCTAATAATCAAGAGTATGGTTTTATTTCTAAATTAGAAAAAACCATAAAAGAAAGAAAAGAAAATGCAACTTCTGACAAAAGTTACGTGGCTTCTCTATTTGAAAAAGGAATCAATAAAATTGCTCAAAAGGTTGGAGAGGAAGCCATAGAAGTGGTTATTGAAGCCAAAGACAATAACGATGATTTATTTTTGAGCGAAAGTGCTGATTTGCTATTCCATTACCTGATATTATTACAAGCAAAAGGTTTTCAGTTAGACGATGTTGTATCAGTTTTAAAGGAAAGACAGAAATAAGATTGGATATATTATTGAAATTATCATTTTCTTAATAATTGTAAAAACTTTTTTTTATTTAAACAATCAAAAAACTATATTTACTTTTTAATAAAAAGTATTTATAGTTTTTTGCATTAATATGAATTCCAAAAACAACACTATTTCGCCGGATTTAAACAATGAAATAACCGAACCACAACTTAATATTGTGCTCACCACTGATGAAGATGATTTCCGACCGGTCTACATTTCAGGAAATTTTAACCATTGGCATACCCAGGACAAAAAATTTGAAATGGAAAAAATCGGAAATGGCTTGTACCATTATAAATTTCCTGCCGATTTTAGTTACCCAGAAGAACTGCTGTATAAATATACAAAAGGAGATTGGAGTGAAGTTGAGATTGACAAATATGGCAATCGAACTGAAAATCATTCCTGCAAACAAAGTTCGGGTATTCGTAAGGATCATGTTGACAAATGGAGAAAAAACTGGCTGCCATTCAAACCTAATTTTTTGCCCAAAGTTCACCTAATTTCTGAAGAATTTGAAATCCCACAGTTAAACAAAACAAGAAGAATCTGGGCTTTGCTTCCCCATGATTACGAAACTTCATTAGAACACTATCCCGTTATGTATTTGCAGGATGCACAAAATTTATTCAATGAAAATGCTCAATATGGTAATTGGGAAATTGACAAGAAACTTGCCGTAATGTCCGAATATAATATTGGAAAAATTATTATTATTGCCATTGAACATGCCGAAGAAGATCGCATAAAAGAATACAATGTGGGTAAAACTATTCTTGGTGTTGGACAGGGAAAAAAATATATCCGTTTTATTACAGACACTTTAAAACCGTTCATCGACAAAAAGTTTAGAACCAAGTCTGAACGGGAGTTTACAGGAATAGGAGGGAGCTCCATGGGAGGTTTGGTAAGTATTTTTAGTGGATTGATGTATCCGGAAGTATACGGAAAACTGATGATTTTTTCCCCTTCGCTTTGGGTAATTCCAAAAAGAGATTTTGCAAACATTGATTTTTCTGAATCAGGTGATACAAAAATTTATCTGTATGCAGGTGGTGATGAAAGCGAAACGATGATTGAACATGTGAAAAAATTCAGAAAAAAAATGATAAAAAATGAATTTGTAAGCAACAAAATGAAAATTAATTTAAGTATTAATATGCTCGGTAAGCACAATGAAACCTACTGGAGTGATGAATTCCCTAAGGCGATTGAATGGTTATTTTTTAACACTAAAGACAATTAAATGAAAGCAACAACAATAAAAAATCTAGAAAATTTTACAGGAACCATTTTAATTCCTGTTTTTGAAACCTATTCAAAAAGTTTGGTTCCGATAGAATTTCATGGAGTTTCCGTTTCTTCAAAAGTGTTTTTCGGAAAAAAAGACACGCACTATGTGGTTGAAAAATACGATTCCGTCCATGTTTTTATAGGTTTAGGAAAGACTATCGATTATAAATCCTTGAAAACAATTTTCAGAAGAATCTCTTCCAAACAGAAAGAATCGTTCGGCAATAATGTGGCCTTGTTTTTACCGGAACAATTCAAAGCAGAGCAAGTGGAGGCTGCCCTTTCGGGATTGTACTTGGGAACGTATGATTTGGGACATTATAAAAAAGAAAAAACCGCACATCCTTTATTGAATTCCGATTTTATTTTACAATTGGTATCCAAAGAAAATTATGAAGAAACGGCAATTAGAGCCGTGAAAATAGCTTCGGCACAACTGGAAGTTTTGAATTTGGTTGATTTGCCACCCAATATGATTACACCAAAATACTTGTCCAATTGGGCTGTTGAAAGCGGAAAAAAATTCGGATTTACTACTGAAATTTTAGGACAAGAAGATTCAAAAATAAATAATTTGGAAGCCTTTTTATCTGTTGGAAAAGGAAGCGACAAAGAACCACAATTCGTTATTATGAATTATGTACCTGAAAATGTTGATGCTAAAACACAACATGTAGGTTTAGTAGGAAAAGGGATTACATTCGATACCGGAGGATTAAACATTAAGACTACCGGAATGGTCCATATGAAATGCGATATGGCTGGTGGAGCCGCTGTTTTTGGAGCCATGCAATTGATTTCGGATTTGAAATTGTCGGTAAAAGTTACTGCGATTGTTCCGTGTTGCGAAAATTCCGTTGACAGCAAATCATTTTTACCAAGTGACGTCATCAAAAGTTATAGCGGATATTCTATCGAAATTATTGATACGGATGCTGAAGGACGCTTGGTTTTGGCCGACGGATTATCCTACTTAATCAAAAATTACAAGCCTGAAATTATTGTAGATATTGCGACTTTAACGGGAAGCAGTGTGGGGACTTTTGGTTATGAATGTGGTGCGCTGTTTTCCAATAACGAAACGATTTCAAAAAAACTGCAACAATCCGGAGATGCAGTAGGAGAAAGACTTTGGCCATTACCACTTTGGGATGTTTACAAACAGGATATTGAAAGCGATATTGCCGATGTCAAGAACTATAGCGGTAAACCTGTTGCTGGAGCCATTAGTGCAGCCAAATTTTTAGAGTTTTTCACTGAAGAGCATAAAGCTTGGGCGCATCTTGATGTTGCTGGGGTTTCTTTTGGAGACGACGAATTTGCAAAAAGCAAACACGCAACTGCTTATGGGGTTCATTTATTAACTAAATTTATTGAAAATCTATAAAGTATGGGTAATAGTACAAAAACCTTCATTTGCATTTCTAACTATTTTAAAGGTGCTGATTTTTTAATCAATATGAAGAAACTGGGAAACAAAGTCTTTCTGGTAACATCCGAGAAATTACGAGATAAACCCTGGCCAGTTGCCTATATTGATGAAATTTTCTTTATGGAAGGTCATGATGTGGACTGGAATTTAGAACATTTGTTACTTGGCGTAAGTAATTTAATGAGGAATCACAAAATTGATGCAGTGATAGCCTTAGATGATTTTGACGTCGAAAAGGCAACCTATTTGCGTGAAAATCTCCGTATTGATGGAATGGGGCAAACTACTGGGCGCTATTTTAGGGATAAATTAGCCATGCGAATGCGTGCGAAAAGTTGTGGCATTTCTAATCCTAATTTTACATCCTTGTTTAATGATTATGACATCAATACTTTTGCGGATACCATTGCACCACCTTGGGTTTTAAAACCTAGATCTGAAGCTTCGGCTGTCGGAATCATAAAGGTTTATAATAAGGACAGTTTATGGATGCAAATTAATGAAATGGGGAATAATCGCTTTAAATATTTAGTGGAGCAATTCCGTCCCGGCGACGTCTTTCACTGCGACAGTTTGATCTTAAACGGTAAAATTATATTCAGTATCACTTCGAAATATTTGACGACCCCAATGGAAATTTCTCAGGGTGGAGGTGTTTTTAGAAGTGCCAATATTCCGTATGAATCTGCCGATAATATAGCTATAAAGAAAATCAACGAGCAAGTGATTAAGGATTTCGGTCTGAAACACGGAGCAGCCCATTCTGAATACATCAAATGCAATGAAGATGGTAAAATTTATTTTCTAGAAACATCATCACGGGTTGGTGGTGCGCATTTGGCAGAAATGGTGGCATCGGCTTCCGACATTAATCTTTGGGCAGAATGGGCGGCAATTGAGAATGCTTTGGTAAAAGGATTGGAATACAAATTACCTAAAGTTAAAAAAGGCTATGCGGGAATTGTTCTGACTTTATCTAAATACCAACATCCGGATTTATCTTCTTTCTCAGATGAAGAAATTTGTTTTAGGGTTCCTTTAGACTATCATGCGGGACTAATCGTTAAATCGGAGAAACAAGAGAGAGTTTTGGAATTATTGGATGATTATGCGGATCGATTGGTAAAAGATTTTGCTACCGTTGGGATACAAAAAGAAGTTAAGAATTTGCATTAGATAATATTTAATTGGAATAAATATTGCCATCATCTAATGGAAACTTTAATGCATTAGCTGACGGCTGTAATTTATCATTCGAACAACCCTAAAGTCCCACCAACCCAATCTTTGTCTTTATTGAATTTTACACCAATCATTTCACCTCGACTCAATCGAACTAAATTGCAGAGTAGAGTAGGAGCTGCATCCTCTTTTTTCCATACGCAAAGCATTCGAATTTCGGCTTTCACTTTTCCATCAGGAGATTGGACAATTGGGAAATAGGTTACTTTTTTCTGGAGAATATACAAGTCTTTTTCCTTAACGGCTTCTATGTCTCCCTTTTTGACGTGAAAAATAACACCCGTTCCTGAGAAAGAGAACAAAGGTTTCAATACATAATTTTCCAGATCTTCGGGAATTTCTTTTAGGTCACTCAATAAAGTGGTTTCGATGCAGTATTTCCCTTTCAATAAAGGCAAAATAAATTTGCTGATTCTGAAAAACCAGTTGGGATGTCCTGCCCATTCCACATCCAAATCGTCAGAAAAACTAAAATCGAGTTTCAAGTCCTTTCTTAACTCCAATTCATCAAAAATAACCCTATTGTAAATTCTTTTGACCCGAATCGATTCACCTTTATCATTTTTGTAAAAAAGTTGCTTGCCTATTTTTATGATTTCAGTTACACAAACAATTGGAATGCCAATGTCTCTTTTGCAATACAGAAAATCGATTTTAGTGTTTTGCTTTTCGGGTTCAATTTCCAAAAGGATTACATTTTCTTTTGGATGATTGTTGCAAATAGCTTCCTCAATAATTGATAAATATTTCTCAGATGAAATCGAATTAAAAAAAGGTGTCAGTTCTTCTAAAAATGGATAGTGCTTTTGGAATTTTTGGTATAATGCAGGTTGATAATTGAATAAAGAAGGAAATCCCTGAACTTCAATAAGCTTTGGAATAACCCTGCCATTTTCTTCGCAAATTCCAAAATCGACGGCCAAAAAAGTGGTATGTTTATCTTCGTTTGGAACTTTTGTGTTTAGTTCTAATGACTTCTCTGTTAATTTTTTAAAGTTATCTTGTTGAATTAATTTAATAACATCATCGCACCCCTCAATCAATTGTGCTTTTAACTCTTTGGATATGAAAAAAGGGGTTTCTGCAATTCTAAATGTTGGAGCATAATTAAAATCCGATGCGATATCGTCTTGAAGTTCTTGATATTTTTTTAATGTAAAACTGTCATTGAATAAAGTACGATATTTAGGTATCATTATGGAGAGTAGTGTTTAATTGGAAAGGATTTTCTTTGTTTTGATTAAATCATTAATGGCAATGCGAAGAAAGTTTGGTATTAAGGTTTCGTTAGTTCTATAAATTTTTTCATTATCTAATAAATCTTCGAGCATATTTCTAAATTTTTTTTCTCCTTTCATTTTTTTTATTCTTTCTCTAGTTTCGGTATTTCTCAAATTGGCAATAAAGCTAATTGGATCGGCCTCAGGATGAAATTGTGTTCCAACAAAATAATCGGTAAAACGAACTGCCATAATGGCTCTTTCATATTGAACATGATCCCGGATTTTTTCTAATGAGATTATTTTCGCTCCTTTTTTAGCAAATGTGCTTAATTTAGGCTGTACTACTTGGTAATCACGGGAGTCAATGGCATAAAAAGGATCGGATAAACCTTCAAATAAAGGGTCGGTCAAACCATCTTTGGTTTTATGAATGGTCATTACCCCAAATGATGTATCGTTCCGTTTTGTGATTTCTGCTAACCCAAAGTGTTTGCATGCCATTTGGAAAGAATGACAAATAAAAAGCATGTGTTTTTTTACTTCCTTTTCTTTATTCCAAGCGGTGAGAAGATCAATAAAAGCGTAGTACTTCAAATCCCAGTTTCCATCTCCTTCCAGAGGATTTCCAGGTCCTCCTGAAGAAATATAGATGTCGTAATTTTTAATTTCCGGAAATTCAGATTTTCCCCTTATGTCAAAAATTTTAAAACGCACAATATGATTGAATCTATTGAGAATGTCTATAATACAACGCATCCCTTGATTGGGTTCGCCATTATACATGTCTAAAATTGCGATTTTTATGATATGACTGTTCATTATATCGGGTTTGTGGTATTGTAAATTTATTGCAAATATAAAATTATAAAATTACAACCCTTTGGTAAATTCACCTGTAATAAAATCTACTACTTTAGCTAAGTCATTCGTTTTTTCAAAAACAGCCAATTGTTTGTCGGCTCCAGTTCCTTCTTTCATGATGGTATGCACATAATTGATTTGTTCACGACTTCCTAATTCATCCACTACATCATCAATAAATTCTAGTAATTCAATAATTAGCAACTTTGTTTCTACCTCTTTTTGAAGACCAAAATCGATCATATTTCCTTCAATTCCATAGCGGGCAGCCCGAAATTTATTTTCTTTTATCAGAGCCAATCGGTATATATTAAAACTCATGTTGTGCAAACTCAGTTTGTACAATTTTGCCACTATGGCCTGAATAATTGCAACAATACACATGGTTTCGTCTACCGTTAAACTCATGTCGCAAATACGAAATTCGATAGTGTCATAAAACGGATGCAAACGTAAATCCCACCATATTTTTTTGGGATTGTCAATGCAATTGGTTTTTACTAAAGTCTCTAAATAATTATCGTAGGAAGAAACAGAATCAAAATACTCCGGCAAACCAGTTCTAGGGAATTTGTCAAAAACTTTGGTTCTAAACGATTTATACCCCGTTTGTCTGCCCTCCCAAAAAGGAGAATTAGTTGAAAGCGCAAAAATATGTGGTAAGAAATAGCAGGCTTGATTCATCAATTGTAATCCGATTTCTCGATTTTCTATTCCAACATGGCAATGCATTCCAAAAATCAAATTAGATCTTGCAGCGTCTTGCAATTCATTGACAATATTGTGATAACGAGGATCGTCAGTGATGGGCTGATCTTGCCATTTTGAAAAAGGGTGTGTCCCGGCTCCTCCAACTATTAGATCTTGTTTCTGTGCTAACTCTACTATTTTACTTCTTAAGAATTTAATTTCGTCCGTCGCCTCTTTAACGTTTTTACAAATATTTGTACCAACTTCTACCACCGATTGGTGCATTTCGGCTTTTACCTGTTCATTCAGAATTATTTTTGCACCATCCACAATTTTGGACAAATGGGAACGTAAATCCCTTGTTTGGGGATCAATAATTTGGTATTCTTCTTCAACTCCAAGAGTAAAAACAGGCAATTTCCTCATAAAATGAATTTATCGATTACAAGAAGGATTAAAATTATACTTTTTAGTTATTTTCTTCAACGGCATTTTTAATGAATGTTCCCCAAGTTAGGTTCATTTTTCCCGGTTTTTGCTTTTTTGCGGCAGTGATTGCCATGTTTGCAGCTTCCTCAACAACCCATTCAAAATTTTCAGCACCAACGGAAGACAATTCTGCATCAGGTGCAGGATTTCCAAAATCAATAGCGTAAGGAATGCCATCTCTAACTGCAAACTCAACTGTGTTAAAATCATACCCCAGACCCTTACAGAGCTTTATAGTATAATCTTTTATTGTAGCCGATAATTTTTTATCAATAGCTGGTCCATCAATTACATAACGCAAATGCGGTTGGTTTCTAGGTTCATATTGCATAATTTTAACCGCTTTTCCACCAAGGCAATATACTCTAAAATATTCTGTAAAAGCAATTTCCTCTTGCAGCATCATTACGAGTTGTCCGGTTTCTTTGTGAATTTCCCAAAAATCATCTCTATTCTCTAATCGATAAACGTTTTTCCATCCGCCACCCGCATAAGGCTTCATATAAGCTGGAAAACCGACATAATTAAAAATAGATTCCCAATCCATTGGATATTTTAAGTTTCTGAAGGACTTTCCTGTAGTGTCATTTGGATGTTCTGATGAAGGAAGGATAACGGTGTTAGGAATTGGAACTCCCAATGTGTTGGCTAATGCATTATTGAAAAATTTATCGTCAGCACTCCACCAAAATGGATTGTTAATTACGTTGGTACCTGTTAATGCGGCATTCTTCAAATAGGCTCGGTAAAAGGGAACATCCTGAGAAATCCGGTCAATAATTACGGCGTATTCACCATCTTTATTTTGGATTACTTTGTCTATAGAAACCGCCTCGGCAATGATTCCTTTTTCTTTTTTTGAATTTACTCTATCAATAAAGGCTTGAGGGAAAGTATCTTCCATTCCGTATAATATTCCGATTTTCTTCATTTGTAGTTTTTTTATGTTTATATTTTTTTATTAAAATTTAATTCTTGATAAATAATGTGGAAACATTTCTTTCCAAAGCGGCCAATCGTGTTCTTTATCCTGTCGAATGTCTAACCAATGATGTATGTTTCTATCACATAGTACTTTGCTGAATTTTAAATTGGCATCAAAACAAATGTCCCAATTGGAACTTCCCAGAACAACGTCCATATTCCATAATTCAGAGTCATTTAGTCCATATAGATAATCTTCGGGACTATTGTAAAAGACTTCATCGTTATGGAAACCATCCATATAGCTCTTGATGTTAAAAATCCCACTCAAAGAAAAGAGGTGACTCACATAGCCTGGATGGCGAAAAGCAAAATTTGCAGCATGAAAGCCTCCAAAACTACAGCCCGCTACAACAACTTTTCCGGAACTGGTATTGTTTTTAACCTTTTCCACAATTTCATGACAAATCATTTTGTCATACCAAACGTGGTTTTGAATGCGATGAACGGGGTAAATATTTTTATTGTAAAAACTGTCTTTATCAATACTATCTGGGCAAAAAATTTGAATAAGACCTTGTTCTAAGAACCATCTTGCAGATTCTATTAATCCCATTTCTTTGTTCTCGTAATAACGTCCCATTGAAGTTGGAAAAAGAATTACAGGATAACCAGCATGACCAAAAACAAGCATATCAATGTCTCTACTTAAGTTTGGTGAATACCATTTAAAGTGTTCTTCTTTCATATTTAAATACTATTTGTTTTTAAAGGAATATGGTATCGCCAATCTTCATTATGATTTGTGATTTTGAATCATGGCAATTTCATATAATAATTTTTAACAATTATAATAAAAATTTTCAACAACTGAGCAGTTTAATAGTACTAAAGTAAATTATTATTTTAAAACGTACAATAACCATTAAATACTGAGGAATAATCAATTAATAGCAATAAAGTGTCGTTAATTATTAATTTTAACGTGTGAATTTTACAGATAGCTCTAAAAATAAAGAAAAATAATTTTAACAAATGAACAAAAAATATCAGTTATTTAATTAACAAATTAACGTTTTTAAATAAAAGGCAGACATAGTTTTGATGCTCAATTCTCTATTAAAACAGATGAAATGGAGCATTAGTTTTCAGTATTATGTATTTTTATTCCAGATGGCAATTCAAAAATTTCTAAATTAAAATAGTCAATCGATGCGAAGACGTGATCAAAAATATCGGACATAATATATTCGTAATTTTCAAATCGTTTGTCTTTTGTAAATGCATATACTTCTAAAGGAATACCTTGAGATGTTGGCTGTAACTGTCTGCAAATCAAAATCATGTCTTTATTTAAACTAGGATAGTTTAGAAGATATTGTGTGATGTATTTTCGAAATAGACCAAAATTAGTCAAGTTTCGACCATTGATTGGGATTGATTTATCAATTTGATTTGTTATATTAAATTTCTTGATTTCCGCTTGTCGGGCAACAATATAGGAGCTGATTAGTTGGATTTTTTTCATGGCTTCCAGTTCACTATCGTTTAAAAAACGAATGCTATTGGCCTTAATAAGAATATGTCTTTTGATTCTTCTACCGTCGGAATTTAGCATACCGCGCCAGTTTCTAAAAGAGTCAGAAATCATGCTGTAGGTTGGAATTGTCGTTGTTGTATTATCGAAATTTCTTACTTTAACCGTTGCAAGGTTAATTTCGATTACATCTCCATCTGCACCAAATTTATCAAAAGTGATCCAATCACCAATTCGAACCATATCGTTAAGGGAAACCTGAATACTGGCAACAAATCCTAAAATTGTATCCCTAAAAATTAAAATTATAATGGCTGAGACTGCTCCCAGAGTTGTGAATAAAGTGTTTGGTTTTATTTCAAATAATTCAGAGATAATAACTGTAATACCAATCATCCAGAGAATAATCATAATTACCTGAATGTAGCTGTCAATTGGTTTATCGCTGTAAGCAGGTTTTTGTTTTAGATAATCCCGGAACGCATTAAAAATGGTTCGGATAATCCATAAAACCAATATCACAATATAAATGCCTACCAATTTTCCGAAAACCGATTCCCAATACACGTAATCGTTGAGTATTACTGGAACTGACTTGTATATGAATAATAAGGGAATTAGGTGTGCTATATATTTTGCCGTTTTATTAGATACCAATAAATCATCGAATTTCGTTTTGGTTTTTTTAGCAATAATTTCCATCAATCGAACTAAAACAAATCGAAATACGATGTAAATTTCGTAGGCTAAAAAACATAGTATTATAATGTTGATAAACAAACTTAGATAGGAAGCTAAAGTGTATGGTAAACCCCAATGCTTGAACAAAGGATAACACCAATCAAATATTTTTTCCAGAAATTTATTCATTTCGTAGGTATTTCTTTTCTATATAAAAAGTTCCAAAAGGAATTACGGAAGCAAAACATATAACCGCTGATTTTTTCATGTTCCAATTTTCTTCAAATTTCAACATAATTGCCATTAAAATATATGCTATAAAAAGTAAACCATGAGCCATTCCTACAGTTTTTACAAAAATAGGTTGATCAAAGGCGTATTTCATTGGCATAGCAAAAAACAATAAAGTTAGTAAAGAAATTCCTTCTAATAAAGCAATAATTTTGAAAAATTTAATCATTTTGGGTGGTTTAAAATTATATTCTTAGGTGTGATGGCGAAATTAAGTATTCTGATTGATTTTTGATTGATAAAGTAAGTTACTTTTGTGATAATTTTAGTATATTATGAGCAAACGCGATTTAAAAAAATACCTTACCGAACTTAACAAACAACAACTTGAAGAACAAATTTTGGAGTTGTATGATAAGTTTCATGATGTAAAAGTATATTATGATTTTGTCTTTAATCCCAAAGAAGACAAATTAATTCAAGAGGCAAAACTCAAAATATCGAATGAATATTTCCCCATAAGAGGCAAGAAAGCAAAATTGAGACGTTCCGTATCTCAAAAATTCCTCAAACATTTTATTACATTAGGCGTAGATTCTTTTATTATTGCGGATGTCATGCTTTATAACATTGAAATAGCCCAAACCTATACTTCGGAGAAAACAATTAAATCCGAATTGTTTTTTAAAAGCATGCTCAATTCTTTCGAACAAGCCATTAGTTTTATGATGGAAAAAAGTATTCTCAATGAATTTCAAAATAGAGTAGTAGCCATTAAAAATGAAACGATTGCTCAAGATTGGGTAAACAAATATGAATTTAACGCCATTGTTGAACGCTTCGAATATTAATTTTTTTCTGTATTTGATATAAATTCCTGCCTTTTAATATGGGAAAACTCTTTTTTAGGTGTACTTTTGCAAAATCGTAAAAATACATTATGTTTCATAAAGATTTAGAACTTGAAATCGAAGAAAAAAAGGAGCTTTACGGTTATCAAAAAGGGGATATTAATGCCATTTTTGAGCGCTTAGAAAATGCCCATACTAATTATCATTTATTATATCAATTGCCCACTGGCGGTGGAAAAACCGTCATTTTTTCGGAAATTGTAAGACGATATTTGTCTAAGCACGACAAGAAAGTGGTAGTTTTGACCCATAGAATTGAGCTTTGCAAACAAACTTCTAAAATGCTCAAAACTTTTGATGTAAAAAACAAAATCATCAATAGCAAAGTAAAAGAACTTCCTGACCAAAATGATTATTCCTGTTTTGTTGCGATGGTCGAAACATTGAAAAACCGAATTAATGATGAAAAACTACATTTGGACAATGTGGGTTTAGTCATCATTGATGAAGCCCATTATAACTCTTTTCGCAAATTATTAAGTTCCTTCAAAAATGCCTTTATACTTGGTGTAACAGCCACACCTTTGAGTTCGAATATCAAGTTGCCCATGAATGAAAATTATGATGAATTAATTGTGGGAGACACCATTTCATCATTAATTGACAATGGATTTTTGGCAAAGGCAATAACATACAGTTATGACGTGGGTCTATCATCTTTAAAAGTAGGAATAAATGGCGATTACACCGTTAAATCTTCAGATGATTTGTATTCTAATATGGTGATGCAGGAAAAGTTATTGCATGCGTATACTGAAAAATCTTTAGGCAAAAAAACCTTGATTTTTAACAACGGAATAAATACATCTTTATATGTTTATGAAACCTTTAGAGAAGCAGGCTATCCAATTCGTCATTTAGACAATACCAGTAATCCCGAAGACCGAAGAGAAATTTTGGCATGGTTTAAGAAAACTCCCGATGCAATATTAACTTCAGTAGGGATTTTAACTACGGGTTTTGATGAGCCTACTGTAGAAAGTATTATCCTGAATCGCGCTACAAAATCATTGACCCTATATTACCAAATGATAGGTAGAGGTTCTAGAAAATTACCCAACAAAAAAACATTTACAGTAATTGATTTAGGAAATAATGCTGCTCGTTTTGGCTTATGGAGTGAGCCGGTAGATTGGCAACATATCTTCAAATCTCCAGAGTTTTACTTGGAAAACCTGAGAGATGATGCCGAAATAGAATTGTTTTTTAAATATCAAATGCCACCGGAATTGCGAGCTAAATTCAGCAAAACCCCTAACGTTACCTTTGACATCGATGAAGAGCACAAAATTGTTATAGCACAAAATCTTCGATCTAAAATTGTGATTGAAAAATCACTGGAACAACATGCTTCGATGTGTGTTGACAATACTGAAGAATTGTATGCTGCAAAGCAATTGGCAAAAGAACTCCACGATGATATTGAATGTAGAATGAAACGTTATGCTAAATGTTTAAGCCATTGCAGCAAAAACTACCGCGAATGGCTAATTGATGACTACAAATTGAAATTAACATTACTTATCGGAAAAAAAGTTCGGGAAAAATTGTTTTAATCCAATTATATAAAAGTTTATAACTTGATGAGCAGCTTCATTTCATGACAAATCTCCCCCTTTTTTTAACGCATTTTTTGTAATTTCTTATACTGAAACGAATAGTGTATTTCGTCGATGTTATGAGTGTTTACAACGGATTTCAAGCGTTTTTATTTTATATTCACTACAGTACAAATATCTTTGTAAAAGAAACATCATTTAGAATAGCGGTATTATTTAATAATGCCTTTATAACTGGCAGTTTCATTTAGATAGAAATAAAGAAGACCAAATCATTTTAGTTTCTTTAAAAATACCACCAGTCTAAATAAGTAATAATAAGAATTTTGTGATTTGGCTTTATAATAAAGCTTGATTTTAGAACAATTTATATACTTTATTAAGATGATAAAAAAACACGACGTAATGTTAATTTTAGAAGGGACTTATCCTTTTAATGGTGGTGGTGTCTCTACATGGGCACACATGTTATGCAATAAAGTTAAAAATGTAAATTACACTTTG
Source organism: Flavobacterium psychrotolerans (assembly GCF_003097635.1). GTDB lineage: Bacteria > Bacteroidota > Bacteroidia > Flavobacteriales > Flavobacteriaceae > Flavobacterium > Flavobacterium psychrotolerans. Next base: position 184,598 of record NZ_QCZI01000005.1, on the reverse strand, counting down.
TATTCAATTAATGCAGATTTCGAACAAAAATCGAAGTATGAGTTAAGTGAAAATGTAAAAAATGTGATTCAGGTTCCTTTATGGTCTCCTATGGAACCCTCAGAATTATTAAGTTATGGAAAAAAATATTACGCCACGGTAAACAGGAAAGAGCAGGACGATAATTCTGCAATTATTGAAGAGTTTATACCCATTTTTGAAAGATTATTATTCAATATATATGCTGATAATGCAGATATTGAAGATATTGATGATACCATTTTTGACATGTGGTTCTTTTTTCAAAATCACGATTATAAAAAGACAATGAAAAGTGTTGAAGTATGGAAATCGTTTTACAAAACTGTTTCAAAAGTCATTGTTCGAGACAATCATTATGGAGCCACATTGTATGACTTTACAGTTGGGATGCGCTGGATTTATCGTTTTCTAATTCCAATTTCAATTGATGTTCCTAAAGTTGATATTTCTCACTTAACCTTATCGGGATTTCCGGTAATTCCAGCCTTAGTTTTGAAATACAAATACGGGACGCCAATCATTGTTACGGAACATGGTGTTTTCATAAGGGAAAGGTTGATTGCAATCAATTCTTCGGAATATTCCTTTTTCCTGAAAAATTTATTAATAAAGTTTTCAGAATGCATCACTAAACTAGTTTATTACAAATCTGACCTCATTTTGTCGGTTAATAAATTTAATATTTCATGGGAGAAAAAGTATGGAGCCAACCCAAACAAAATTGAAGTGATTTACAATGGCATTGATCCAGATCTTTTTGCACCATCGGGAAAACCAGCGCATTTAGAAGGAGTTCCAACGGTCGTAGCTGCAGCCCGTATTTTTGAATTAAAGGATATAATCACTATGATACGATCATGCGAAGTGGTAAAGAATACCATTCCAAATGTAAAATTCTTAGTTTACGGAGACAATACTGCCGTCCCTGAATATACTAAAGAGTGCTTGAACTTAATAAAGGAACTTGGGTTAGAAAACAATTTTTCTTTAGCGGGTTATCATAACAAGCCGCATCAACTTTTTTGTGAAGGGGATGTTTCCATTTTAACTTCAATTTCTGAGGGTTTTCCTTATACTGTTTTGGAATCTATGAGTTGTGGAATTCCCGTGGTTGCCACGGATGTTGGTGGAGTAACAGAGGCATTAGATGATAAATGTGGTTTTATTTGCAAACCTAAAGATTACAAGGCGCTAGGGGAGAGTGTTATAACATTGTTGCAAGACGAGGTTTTAAGAAAGCAAATGGGTATAAATGCTCGAAAGAAAGTTGTAGATAATTTTACAATCGAGAAATTTATTAATGAATATGAGATTGCCTACGAATCTATTTTAAATAAAAAAGCTCAAGAACCCATATTCTTGCATTCTGATTTACCGCATGAAGAAACAATGGAAGCATCATAGAAATTTTTAGGTTTAACCAAAAAATTATCCCTCTAAAATGGAAAATCATTACGCAAATATTAAGTCTTTAATAGAAAATACTAAGGACAAAATTGGCAAACCTGTTAGCAATCATGTTGTTGCCGCTACCATAGAATCACTTGGTATCCGTGAAAAAGATACTATGGATGATTTTGGGTTTAACTCGATACATGATTTGTCTGAATCTGTATTTTATGAATTAACAACCAACGAATCTTACATTGGAGCCAAAAATGCCAAAGAACGCGAAGGTGACATAACTCAATCCAAAACAATACAAATTTCGGATTATATGTGGATTAAAACCAAAATTTTTGCCGAGTATTATTCTTTAGGTATTTTCCATCTTCTCCCGGTGATAATTCAAATTGCAGCTATAGTATTTTTTGGTTATTCGCTATGGACATTTGTAGGTTTTAATGAAATACAATCTACAGCGGTTGTTTTGGGAGTACTTATTGGCTTGATTTCTACAGGAGGTTTTGTACAAGTAATTGGGAAACAAGCATCCTTTTACTGGAATTATGAGGATTATAAAATGACAAAGCAAACCATCGATTATTTACACAAAATTGGAATAGTATCGGTTTTTTTAGTTTTAGTGACCATTTTTTTAATGAATTTTATTTTCCATATTTATCCATATGAAATTTTATTTGTAATTTTTGTCTATGCCTTTCTTGTAGGAATGTTGTTATTGATGTTGGCACCTTTACATACCATAAAACAGCGTTGGGTCATTACCTTAGCCATTTTTGCGGGAACCACAATAGCCATAATACTCAAGGAAAATACATCATTAAGTATATTTACGACGCATTGGATAGGAATTGCAGTTGCAATAGTAGTTTCAAAAGCATTTTTAGTACTCTATTTTAGGTGGCTAACCAAAAACAAAAAAGCAATCAGTGGAAACAAAATTAATGTACCTGTGATGTTGTATCACAATTATGAATACTTCTTCTACGGTATTTTTATCTATTTCTTTATATTCACGGATAGAATTTTAGCTTGGTCTTCCGGAATAAATGGAAATCTCCCTTTTTTGATTTATTTCGAAAAAAATTATGAATTGGGAATGGATTTGGCCATTTTAATTTTTTTATTGCTTTCTGGAGTATTAGAATACAGTATTGCTTCCTTTACTAAATTTATTGATATTGGGCAGAAATTAACCAACTACAAATCTCCAGAACACTTTAACAATCAACTCCAAAAAATGTACTGGCAACAAGTATTATTGTTATTTGCCACTGGTATAGCGGCTTTTGTATTAATCTATTTCATTATAAATGCTTCCTGGGGATATCAAGGACAATTCAATGAAGTGTTGTTGCAATTAAGCATCAAAGTATGTATAATTGGGGGAATTGGCTACATATTATTAGCCTGGGGGATGTTGAATTCATTATATTTATTCACACTTGGACAGGCAATAAAGCCCTTAAAAGCAATAATTTACGCTTGTTTAATTAATCTATTAATTGGGTTTTTCTTGAGCCGATTTTTAGCTTATGAATTTAGCGTTGTGGGAATGCTTTGCGGAGCGGCACTTTTTGCAGGGCACACTCTGAAAGCGAACATCAGTTTTTTTAAAAATCTAGATTATTATTATTATGCTGCTTATTAAAACAATTCTTCACATATTGCCCTCACTTCTGGTGACTACTTTTTTTGCAAATAGTATCAATAGAAGCGGTGTGCTAGTGTGCTACGGAAAATTAAAACCAGAAAATATAAAAGGGTATTCCTATGTGATTTTAGAATCCAAATATTATTTACCCAGTGATATTAGAGTCCTGAAATCCAATAATGACACTGTTTTTGCCTATTTAAGTTTGGGAGAAGTCAATGCTAATGCCTCTCATTATGAAGAGTTAAAAAATGCGATTCTTGGGAAAAACGAAATTTGGAATAGTTATTATCTAGATTTAAAATCTGAAAAAACGAAACAAATTATAATGCAAATTATTGAAAATACATTAGAACTAGGTTATGATGGATTGTTTTTTGATAACATCGATAATTTTTCAACTCATGGCCCTCAAAAAGATCAAAAATTAGAATTAATAGCTTTATTAAAAACAATTAAAGAAAAATATCCTAAGAAAAAATTCATTCAAAATTCAGGTTTAGATTTAGTTAGTGAAACTTCATCTTATATAAATGCGATTGTGGTAGAATCCGTTGCGAGTAATTACACTTTTAACAACAAGAGTTACAAATTGCGTAACAATAAAGATTTTGAAACATATATGTTACGATTGAAATCTATTTCCGAAAGCTTTCAAATCCCCGTTATCCTAATAGAATATGCTAATTCAGAAATACTATTTAACGAAATTGTAAAAAGAATAGCACCCTCTAATTTTGAATATTTCATAGGGAATATCGATTTGCAAAATATTCCAAAATTCAAATAAGACAAAAAATGTTTTTAACAAGTTCAATATTATTAGGATTTATTAGGCTAAGCTTTATTATACTTTTTTTATTCTACTTGAATAGAAAGTTTATTAATGTTTCGAATCCTATAAATTTATTAGATTTTATTATTCACAATTGGTTTCTGTATGGAAGTATTCTTTTGCTAATTATTTTTATTTTAGTACTATTAAACGCATATAATTTATTCAACTGCTTCTTTTTATTGATTCCAATTATTATATTGGATGCAATTGGGATAGAAAACTTAAAACGCTCTAAGATTTATTTCAATAAGCATATAAAATCATCATTATTAAAATTTTTAAAAAAATCAGAAAATAAAAAAACATTTTGGTATTGGTTTTCTTTCAAAACTTTAAAAAAGAAAAACTATGATAAGAATGCGACGCTTCTTTTAATTTTAACGATTGTCTTATGTGGAATTACTTTTGCCAGTCGTTATTATTTTATTATTTATGATAATTATTCATTATCTAATCCTTGGATTGATGATCTGAATAAAGTGATTCAGTTTGATTCCCAATTGTGGTTTGCAAATGAATTATCCGTAAATGGAGAGTTTGCATTGGTTAATTTTTATAGTAAAATAACTGATGTGAGTCCCGAAATTGCATTACAAGTCATTGCAATTTTAGAATCAACACTTTTAGCAGTCATTATTTTTTGGGTGATTAGTAAATTATCGCCTTCTAAATTCCTTGCTCCGTTAATTGCTTCATTATCATTTTCTTTAGTTTATATCATAACTCCGCTAAATGTTTATGATTTGTTAAAAGTTAATCCAACATTTGCAGCACTTACTTTTGGATTACCAGCTTTTGTTTTCTTCTTGGAACCTAGTTTGCTAAAGCTAACCAAAATGGGTTGTTTTGTAACCTTTAGTTTAACTTTTACGGCCATTGGTTTAATAGATCTTTTCACGTTTTGCATTCTTATCCCTCCATTTTTGATAATTGGAATCGGTCTCACAAAGTATAAATTAGACAATCTCCATATCCTATTTTCATTCGTTTTGTCAACAGCAATAGTGTTTGGAATTTATTACAGTACCAGTAATTATTTGAAAGCAGATTTTATTGAATTTATCCATGCTAATTTACTTTCGGTGAGTTCATATACCTATTTACCGCAGCTTATTTTGCCTTATGAAAATATCATTCGCTATTTTCAATTTAGCACATTTGCGGGATTATTGTTCATTTTTCCTTTAGTTTTAACTCATAAAGGAAATTGGAGACCAACGGCCATTTTTTTCTTCTATTTCAATTTTTTAGTAGTACTCACGTATATCAATTATCCGTGGATTGATGGCGACATGATTAACAATGCATTGGTTGTTTTTATCCCTATTATTTTTGGATTAAATGTGGCCATTATCATTAGAATATTAAACTTGGTGTTGTATCCCTTCGAAAATCTAAATGTCATTACCATTTCCGTAATATTAATTTCCAGTTTATTTGCCTCCGTATTTTATCAAAAAAGAAATATTAATAGACTTACCGTTTCAGATGAGACACCAAAACAAATTCTTGATGCCTATGACAAAATAGGGAAGTCTTTTTTTCCGTATTCATATTGTGTAGTAAATGATCCTGCTGCTCAGGTAATTAGTACAAACAAGCACTTTTTTATGAATTATTCTTTCTTTCTGGAAAAATATGCTAAAGTTGATTCCATAAATACAAAGAATAGAAAAGATCCAAAATTTTTAATCAAAAACCCCCAGTTTTCATTGTCAAAAAGCGTGTTGGTTTTTGTTTTGAATGATAAAAGTAAAGCTGAAAACAATATATTTTCAGAAAATAAATTCTTAAACGCTTCACTTATTAAGGAGTTGGAATTACTTAAAAAAAGAGGACGTAAGATAAATCTGTTTTATGAGAGCAAAGTACTGAAAGTATATGAAATAGTCAATGAACCTGAGGAAAGTAAAATTTCTGATTTAATATTTTGATTATGAAATTGTATGATTCCAAATTATAATTGAAAATCATTGAACACGAAAATTATCTATGTATGAAATCATTACAATTAATCAAAAAAAAACAGCTGTACTTAATAATTACAATTTTGTTTTTAGCAATAAATACCAATTGTGAAGGATTAGAGGATTGGTCTGATTTAAAAAGTGCTTATTTGCTTGATGAGACCAATAAGCTTGAAGCCGATAATGATTTTAAGCGGTATAGCGAACCTGGAATGAGTTCACAACCCTTAATAGAATATATTGTCGATGAAAAAGAACCTATGAGCGTAAATTATGATGCCCATATCAGAAAAATATGTGATTATACGAAGTTACCTTTTCGAACAATCGATATAAATACTTGGAATGCGACTTTAATTATATCACCATCAACTAGAGTCCTTTCAATCTATGATACGTCTAAACTAAATGATGCATCCATAACAAAAATATTAGATTTTATTTCTAATGGAGGAACTCTCTTTATACCAGATGCTTATGAAGATCATAGAATGGCATTTTTATATGGATTTATTCCTGAAGCCGAATTTGCTACTGATAAAAATGCAAAGGGTTTTTATTTTATCACACCAATGTTACCCAATTTAAAAGGAAAAACCTTTTTGAGCAGTTTTGTTCATTTTAGTTTTGATTCTCAAAATTTCTCGAATAGAATCAAAATATTAGCTTCGACAATAAACAATCATAATTTCCCTCTAATAATAGAAAATAAAATAGGAAAAGGTAGAGTCTTATTTTTTAATACAACTACTGATTTTAGAAAAGAAGATCGAGGCTTATTTTTTGCGGGAATGCTTAAAGGATTAGAAGGTATTCCTTACCCTGTTGCCAACACAGCCACTATATTTCTAGATGATTTTCCATCTCCTGTTTATAATGTTAAAGCAGAACCAATTGCCTCAGAAATGAATTTATCTATGTCTGATTTTGTTGCAAAAGTATGGTGGCCAGATATGAAAAAAATAGCCAATGAACATAAAATCCCGTACTCCGTAATGACCACATTTGATTATAAAAATAAAATAATACCTCCGTTTACTTTAGACCAATGGAATGCCATTAAAATAACTTCTAATAATAAAGTACAACCGGAGACAGATTGGTTAGTTAAGGATGCAAAAAAAAATGGACATGAAATAGCCTTCCATGGTTATAATCACGTTTCACTTAAAACTAATTTATGGAAAAACCAAGATTTTATTGGAACAGCATTAAGTACAGTAAAGAAAAAATGGGATATTAGTGATTTTGGAAATTTACCTACAACTTATGTCCCGCCATCTAATGTTATTGACAAAAACGGTTTAAAAGAGCTAAAAAAAGCAATGCCCTCTCTTAAATATATGTGCAGTTTGTATTTAGATCAAGGAGAAGATGGCGGAAATAGGGAGTTTGACTATGACCCCTACAACAAAGAATTCTTTGATTACCCAAGAATTACCAGCGGGTTCTATTTGGCTGATGATAGTAAATTTAATCAGCAATCGATGTATTTATTTACGGGTGTCTGGACCCATTTTGTTCATCCCGATGATGTATTTGAATTGCCAAAACCGGGGCTTGATGATTGGCATATGGCTAATTTGCGTAATAGTTTAGGTTATGGATGGTACAAAACTAAGGGGAAAGACAAAGCTATGATAACAGAATTTAAAAAATATTTGAGAGAGATAAAAAGTGTATTTCCCCAAATGCGGTTTGTAAATGCAAATGATGGGGCAAAAATGGTCATTGATTGGCGCACGTCAAGATATACACATAAATCTGAAAATGGAATATATACCGTTAAAGAAATCAACCCCGATGCAAAGAATAAGCAATATTGGTTCCTTTTTGGAAGCAATTCTAATACCGAAAAAATAGAAACCCAATTAAAAAAACAAGCTGTTTTATTTTCTAAAACTCCTATGATAGATGGCTATTTGTATTCTATTTGCACTAAAGAACCAAAACTAGCCATGATAGATTTTAATTATAAAAATGAGAATCAAAAAGCCTTACAAGTTCAAGAGAATCAAACAGTAATGGCTGATTATACAAAATATACTATTGCTGCCAAAAGATTTCAGTCGGGTGCAATTTGGTTGGATGATTCCGATGAAAAATTAAAATTAGAAATGGCATCTTTAAAAGGCAAGATGCTGAACGATGCAGTGATAGATTCTGTTATCTGGAATAAATATTCAAAGTATTTATCATGGAACAAAAGAGGAGGGGAGGCCTGGAAAATGTTTGAGGAGCATACCCTAAAATATCCTTTTAAAGAAAATATTATGTACTCAAATGAATTAGACAGAGTTATAGGGTATCCCGATGATTTTGTTAAAGAAAAGTGGATGAGTGCACAAATGGGGGCAACACCAAATGACACTGACTTATTGAATAACTATATCACTAATTTTAATACTGATGAGAATCAAGAAAGAATCAAAAACATATTAAAAAAATTATATTCTCTTGATAATTCCGCAATTAATTATAAAAATTACCTCAAGCATTTAATGCAATACCAGCCTGAAGAGGCTCTAAATAAACTTTGTGACATTAAGCCATGTGAAGACTTATCAGAATTGGCCACTCAAACCGTATGGCTTTTTGCAGATGCCAACGAATATCAAAAAGCCTATGATTGGTCAGAATTCAGCAAAGAAATTGATTTTGTAACCCAAATGAATTGGCTTTTTGAATTAAAAAAATACAACTTAATTGAGGTTGAATTTCTAAAACATATTGTTTCCCAACCTAATGATTATAAAGCTAAAGCATTTATGAGTACTATATATCATGAAATGGGAAGATTTAAAGATTCCTGGATTATGGCAAATTCATTACCTGATATTTCAGAAAAAGAGGAGTTGAAAAAAATATTGAATACGGATGTTGTTTTTGAAACGGAAGAGCTAAAATTAGATTTGATTGCCCATCAACCGGAATTATTCTATCCCAATGTCTTGAAATTAATAATCAAAGAAAATCGGCTATTGAAAGGTGATTTTGCTGATGCAGTAAGCTCATTAGAAACGAATCAAAAAAATAATGCCATTCAAAAAAATGTCATATCCTATAATCATTTTGATAAAAAAAGTAACCTTCACAGCTTTTCAGGAACATATAACAACTATTACAAACAGAAATTAAAAGAAAACTATGAAGATAATTTTGACAATTCGCTGTTAGGGGTGCAGTATAAATTTACAAGAGCTCAAATAGAAGGAAAACCCAACTATTGGTCAAGAGCTCGAATTGAAGTAGATAAATCTACAAATCCCTATTATCAATTTGGAATTGGATATAATACAACGGGATATAAAAAATACAGATCAGCTGAATTTAATGTATTTCCCGTAGAAACCGCTCCAGGTCTTAATCAGAAAATGTATGAATTGCGTTTAAATTTATATCAAGATATCTATTTATTCAAAATCATAAACACCAGTATTTCATTTGAAGGGAATTATTATACCGATGGTTTACTTTCAAGAGATACAATAAATACCAACATACTTAATCCTAATAAATTTGCAAGAAAAATTTATACTACTATAGATAGTAATCACTATGAAATCGCTACTTATGATGAAGCCTTAGAAGGTACTGCTTCAGTAAGAATGGCATTAGATAATGAAGATGTAAAAAAATCTAAATTTATCCCTTTTATAGAAAGCCAATATTCCCAGGGAACAAGAAATCAATCTACAGGATATCCTTTTTGGATGATAAAAAAACGTTTTTTTGGCGGTTTAGGCTTGGGTTGGGAGGTTGTAATAACAAATTTTCATTCGAAAGTAGAAGCAGGGTATTTTTTAGATGATTACAGTAAAAATTTCAAACGGTTTACAGGAAATGTGTCCTATCAGTTATTTGACTTTACGGCACTAACGGCAAACGTTGAATTTTTCTCCCAATCAAAATATTATTCTAATTCGTTCCAATTTGGTGTAAAACATAATTTTAAAAAGAAAATAAAAAGGTAGTAAAGACACTTCTATAAAAAAAGGTGTTGTACAATTTGTACAACACCTTTTTTATAAAGAAATTGAAATCTTAATGTTTTACGATAATTTTTCGGGTATCTTTAAATGAACCTTTTTCTAACGATACAAAATACAAACCGGTACTTAGGCTTCCAGTATTTATTGTCATTTTATTAGCTTCAGAAGTACTTGCAACAGTTACTTTTTGACCTAATGAATTAAAAACAGATACATTGTAATCTTTCAGGTTTTCTAATTCAATTGTTAGCTCATTATTTGTAGGTACTGGATAAATAGACATGTTAAGTTTATGATTATCGGCCGTACCAAGTGAGGATGTTACGTTAAGAGTAAAATTTAAATCGTTATATCCAGTTGTGCTATCCCAAATATTTTGATTTGCAAATTGAATTGCATACTCTGGTTTGCTCGCTAAAGTGGTTGAAAGATCCGGAATACTTAAGTATAATTTATAGTTACCTGTGGTTAAATTTGAAGGTAAAGTTAAGTTTTCAGTAATAGTCAATTCATTAGTTCCAATCCATAGTCTAGGATCAGCATTCATTAATACAGGATATACTTGATTCGTAGTTAGATTTTTCAAAACAATATAGGCTTTTCTTTCATTAAATGGTGCTGCAAAACCTTGATTCACTATTTTTAATGTTATAGGTAAAGTAGATCCTAACTTGATCGCTTGTGGAAAAGTAGCATTAGTTAATGCAAATCTATATCCTAATTTTTGCTGAATTTCTGCGTAGCAACCACCGTTAGTGAAACCGGAAAGGACACTAGAATTATAATCTGAATTAAGAAACGACCAATGAAATTTTGCCATTTCACTTATTGCAGAAGCACAATCGGATCTAGGAGAATTTAAAGCACAAGTCTCGCCACCCATAGGGGTAAATTTAGTATCTTGCGCTAAATATGGGTATTCTACCGATGAATTAGCATAAGTTCCGTAGTCCGTTGAACTGGCTAAAAAACAATCGTTAAAATGACCAACTCTGGCTACATTCGTTTGATTATATCCTTGAGAATCGGCTATGGCAGTTGAGGAATATAAATCTCTTTTAATGGCAGGTGTTCTCACTTGTACCATTCGCCCGGTTGGTAAAGCACTTAACATAGCGTCTACAACTTCTCTTCTGTTGCTAATATTTGAAGCAGTCAAACTTGAACCATTATAGCCCCCGCCTCCAAATTCGGCTTGACTTGTGTAATACCATTCCCCCCAAGTTCCTATAAAACCCGCTTGCATTAAGCTAATTACATCCGAATTGGCTTGTAAAAGTTGTTTTAATTGTGAAATATGAGATAATATAGTTGCTTTAGACGCATCTCTTTGAGCTACAGTTTCATTATCAGAATAAGTAAAACGGATAAAAGCTTTTAATCCTGATTTTCTCAAAACATCAAAATCACTTTGCATGTTAGCCAAGTAACTAGATGAAATAGGAGAGTTTACAAAAGCGTCCAATTTAAATTCTCTGTATATCAAAGTGATATTGTTATTCAGTCTAAAATTGGTTAGTGTCGATTGGCTCAATCCCTGATAGGATCCGGAGCTTGATGCGGATGTAAATTTATAAAAACCACGTTCTGGATTTGGAAAAGTAGCAGTTGAAGCTTTGTAAATTACATTTGTTGTTTGAGCATTACCGTAAAAATAAAGAAAAATTACGATTGAGGTTAAGATTTTTTTCATAATTAAGTAGAAATTTTAACTAGCATTTTAATAGTTGGTTGTTGTTTTTTAATTTTTGCATTATTATTAATCTGTATTAACAAGAACACATTGCAAATTTAATTACTTAATAGTTATCGAACCTTATAAATAAACGTTAAAAAGTAACATTTTAACGATTAAGTGCATGATTTTCAATATTTTGTATGAAATCCCTGATTTTAAAAAAATGTATTGTAAGAATAATTCCAGTTAAATTATAGACATTATTTTAACATTATTAAGTATAATCATTTAATGCAGTAGTATTTATAAGAAAGTATTGACAAGACAAGAACTTGAAATTTTAAAATCTCGAATTAAAATGTATTTTGTTGATTTGCAGACGATTAATTTTGCGTGTTATTAGTATTTATATTGTTTGCGCAAAACTCTGTAAAACGGTTTATATTTGAACTATAATTTACATTATGTAAAATAGAATTTGTTTTTATTAATACTGGGAATTACATATATTTTCAAATAATATATCCTCAAACTTCAAATCATTTCCTATTTTTGCACCACTTATATAGTTTGGGTATTTTTAAAACCATTTTATTTCAGTAAATTTAAACTTTATCAATCATTGTGTTATGAATGCCATTGTAGAACGTATTGCTGATTTCTTAAAAAAATATCCACCATTTAATATTCTTTCATTTGAAGAATTAACAATTGTTGCTTTAAATATTAAGGTTATAAATTTGGAAAAAAACAAAACATTGTTTCAAATTGATGATGTTTTACACGATAGTTTTTATGTTGTTGCATCTGGAACCATCAATTTATCAGTGATTTCAGATGCCGAAGAAACTTTACTAAATAAGTGTGTTGAGGGTGATGTTTTTGGTTTACGTCCGTTTTTTGCCAAAAATAACTATATGATGACAGCCAAAGCTCGCGAAGAATGTATTGTATATACAATTCCTATAGCAACTTTCCGACCTTTTGTTGCTCAAAACGAGGAAGTATTAAATTTTCTTTTGGAAAGTTTTGCCAGCAATACCAGCAATCCAACCGATAGGGAAAATAAAGGAAAATTGCTTTCGGACAATGTGATTTTTTCTTCTCAACCATCAGAAATTCAGCATTTTCAGTCATTATCCTATAATAAAATGCCTTTAAAAGTGCCCCCTGCTTCAATAATAAAAGAAGTAGCGCAACTGATGACGGATAATCTTTTAGATAACGTTATTATTTTAGATCAAAATTTGCCTATAGGAATTGTTACTGATACTGACATGCGTTCTAAAATTGCAACGGGACGTTTTCCTATTACATCAACAATCGATACAATCATGTCCTCCCCTGTAATTACAGTGGTCGAAAATGTTTCATTAGCAGAAGCACAATTATTATTACTTAAGTATAATGTCAGCCATTTATGCGTTACACAGGACGGCTCAATCAAATCGGAAGTCAAAGGAATCATTACAGAGCATGATTTGGTTGTAGCACAAGCAAGTAATCCTGGTTTTTTGATAAAAGAAATCAAGCGTGCTCAAGATGCCAAAGAATTACAAAAAGTAAGAACAAAGTTATCTGACTTAATACAAACTTCAATTGCAAAAAACATCCCTCTTTTGCATATCATTAATATTGCAAGCGAAATTAATTTAGCCATTATAAAACGATCAGTAGAATTGGCCATTTTAGAATTAGGTTCACCTCCCGCAAGGTTTGCTTGGTTGAGCATTGGAAGTCAAGGAAGAAAAGAACAATTGTTGATTACTGACCAAGATAATATTTTAGTATTTGAGGATGTTGCCGCAGACAAATACCGTGATGTAAAAGATTATTTTATAAAACTAGCCAAAAAAACGGTTGGCACTTTACAAAAAGTAGGCTACGAACCATGTCCAAACGGCCACGTCGCCAGTAATTTACAATGGTGTAAATCATTGACAGAATGGACAAAACAATATACCAATTGGATTAATTCTCCAGGTGAAAACAGAAACGAAAATTGCAGTATATTCCTTGATTATGAAATTGCTTTCGGAGAACCAAAAATTGAAGAAATGCTAACGGATATCATTTTCAATAATGTAAAAAAGAATAAATTATTCTTTGATTATTTAGGAAATGATGCTTTGAGAAAACCTCCACCAATAAGTTTTTTCAAAAAGTTTAATGTTGAGGAAACCGGAATAAATAAAGATAAATTCGATATAAAAATTCGTGCCCTGATGCCGTTGATTGATGCCGCTCGATTATTCACATTGAGCCAAAACATACAAGGAATTAACAATACCTATATGCGATTCAAACAATTGGCTATGGTTGATTCGAAACATTCGGAGATTTATCTGAATTGTGCCGAAGCTTTCCTGACGTTATCTAAAATCAGAACTTTAGAAGGGTTAAAAAATGACAGTGATGGCCAGTATATAAACTTGGAAGATCTATCAAAAGTAGATAAAGAAAAACTTAAAAATGCATTGGCTCCCATGAAAGAATTGGAGGACCTAATTAAAGATACGTTTCAACTGACAAAATTTTCATAATATGTTAGAGTGGCTAAAAAATATCAATAAAGAACATCCCGAATTCTGGAAAAATTATCATTCCAAATTTGAAAAAAGATCCTCAAGGTATGTAATCTTAAGTACTCAAAACACGGGATTAAATCCTGATAAAGACGTGATATTATCGATTGGAGCAATTTCGGTAATCAACAACAGCATTATTGTTGGGGATAGTTTTGAAGTTATTCTTTTACAATATGTTTACTTACATGAAAATGGTCTTTCCAATGAATTTATTATTGAGAGTAAACAACCAAAATTAGGCGAGCGTGAAGCAATGCAGGCTTTTATTGATTTTATTGGGAATGCTGTTTTGGTGGGACATCGTATTAATTTAATTGTTGATTTCATTAATGTGGCATTGGAAAAAATGGATTGTGGAAAACTAAAAAATGAAGCTCTAGACATTGAAATTATGTACAGAAAACTAATGGATATCACCGATAAAGAATTCTCTATTGATGCTTTGTGTGATATTTTTAAAATTCGCAAAAGTGAGGAAAGCTCTTCTTCAGAAGATGCTTATAATACCGCATTGTTATTTTTAAAATTGAAATCAAGGTTGGGTTTGAATTAATTGTTTAGGGTTACAATTTGTTTATAAAGACCGTGATGGCTTATAGAAACTTGTTTTCCATTTGGAGCAATAAATGGAATTCCATTATATTTTTTTATTTTAGTATTATTATCCAATACCACCACCCTTTCAAAATCTTCCTCACAAACAAGAGCTATCGTTTGAATGTATTTTGAAGTAATTTTTGTTTTAGTAAAATAACAGTTCCCTTTGCAAATCACTTTCCCAATTTCATTTGTAATATCCTGACATTCTAGCTGCAAAGGAAAAAAGCCTCTGATTCCTGTTTGTCGATTGTAAATTTTATAGGCAGCTTCTTTTCTAGTCCATAAATTCCAAACCATAATTTCTGGATTTTCTGAATTTAAAATCAATACTTGCTCTTTTTCAGAGAATATTTTTTCAAAAAAACCTTTCCGTTTCCAGTTGCTTTCTTTTCTGGACAATGCCAAATCTACAATGTCATTTCCAATCATTCTTTTTCGGCTAGTTTGATTTCGATGATTTCCATAGCCGATTTTATATCCAACATTCGTTCCATAGATTGGTTGTCAATAACAAAATCAAACTTTTCTTCAATATCTAAAATAACATCAACCAAATTGGCCGAATTAATCCCTAAGTCATTGATGAAATCGGTGTTTTCAGTAAGATTATCAAATGCTTCTTGGTTTTTTACATATGGTTTTATGATATTTCTTAGTGTTTCAATTGATACTTCTTTTTTCATATTTTTTATTTGTATTTTTTAAAAATGACACATCCATTAACGTCCCCAAAACCAAAACTGGCTTTGGCAATAATATTTAATTCTTTTTCAATTCTTTGCCGCGGAATTCGGGATTCATCAATTTGATTCGTTATTTCGGAATGTATATCTTCACAATTAATATTTGGTGAGATAAATCCGTTATGCAATTGTAAAACTGAGGCTACACTTTCAATGCTACCGGCAGCTGTTAAACAATGTCCAACCATTGATTTTAAGGAATTTATATAAGGAAAATTAACTCCTTTTCTGCCTAAAGCTTCACTCCAATTTTGAATTTCCAAACCATCCTTAGAGGTTGCCGTCAAGTGGCCACTAATATAATCAATTTTATCTGATGATATCCCAGCATTTTTTATGGCACTTTTGATACATCTTTGAACAGCTATGGGATTTGGAGCCGTCATAGTCCCCACCCCCCTTTGACCTCCAGAATTCAAATTTCCACCTAAGACTTCGGCATATATTTTGGCACCACGAGCTAATGCCGTTTCTAAATTTTCTAATAATAATGCTCCTGCCCCACTTCCTGGAACAAATCCCGAAGCACTTGCAGACATTGGTCTTGATCCTTGTTCTGGAGCGTTATTGTGTTTAAATGTACAGACTCTCATAGCGTCAAATCCACCCCAAATATATGGGCCTGAATCGCTGGTACTTCCTGCCAAAATCCGTGTGGCTTGTCCGTTTTTTATTCTTTCATAAGCCATCAAAATACTTTCAGTTCCGGTTGTACAGGCAGATGAATTGGTCGTTACTTGGTTTCCCAATCCTAATTTCCCACCCAAGTATGCACTAACCCCACTATTCATAGTTTGGGCAACGGCGGTACTCCCTAATCTTCGAGTTTGAAAGGCATCAATTTTATAAATGCTTTCGCGAAATTTATCAATTCCAGATGTTCCTGTACCGAAAATTGTTCCGCTATTCCAATCTGGTTCTTCGCTTATTTCTATTGTTAATCCAGCATCTTTCCATGCATCCATTCCGGCAATTACACCATACAAAATACCTGATGAGTTAAAGTTTCGTAATTCAAGTTCGGAAAAATAATGTAAGGATAACTCCGTTGAAATTTCAGGTTTTCCGGCAATTTGACAGGAAAATTGTAATCGTTCTAATTCGGCATCGTGCTTAATCCCCGAAATGCCATTTTGGATTGCATTTGTAAATGCATCAAGCCCTACTCCATTCGGAGAGACAACGCCAAGACCGGTAATTACAACTCTTTTATTCATAGTGACTAAAATTAATCCTATTATTATAACTGTACTAACATATCATTCCCGAAATTATTCCGTTGCAAACTTCTTCTCCTTTTTCATTTGTCATAGTGACATTGCATTTCAATTTTCCAAATCGGAAATAGATTTTTTTTGAAATCACAGTCACTTTTTCATTTGGAAAAACCGGTTTTAAAAATTCTATTTCTATTGATGTTAAGGCCATTGAAGTACTTATAGTAAAAGTATCATTCATTAAAAATATCCCCAAACAAACAAGTCCAATTTGCGCCATAACTTCGGTTAAAATCACCCCGGGTGTAATAGGCATTGTTGTAAAATGTCCGTTGTAAAAATCCAATTTTTTGTCAAATGTAAACCTCCCTTCCACCCCATTTACATCTATATTGAGAATTTCATCCACAAATAGAAATGGTTTTGAATAAGGTAATTTTGATATGATTTCTTGGTGTGTCATTTTTAAAACTGTAATAGAACTCTTTGTGCCGAAAATCCAGGACCAAAACTTAACATCAATCCTATTTCCCCTTTTCGGGGCTGGTTGTCCATAATTCTCTCTAAAACATACAAGACTGTTACGCTTGACATGTTTCCATATAAACGCAATACTTCCCTTGTATCATCAATATTTTTTCCTAAATCAAAAAATAGATCTTCAACTGTTTGCACAATTTTTTTCCCTCCAGGATGAAAAATTAAATGGTCTATAGCTTCAATTTTTAGATTGTTTTTTTCTAAAAAAGGGTGTATAATTTTCGGAAAATGGGACGTAATTATATCAGGTACTTCAACATCCAAAATCATTTGCAATCCTGAGTTTGTGAGTTTAAAACCCATCATTTGAATTGCATCGTAAAAATGATACATCCCTTCATCTAAAATTTCTGGACCTTCATCCTCTTCATGCGAAGAAAGTAAAACACATGCAGCTCCATCACCAAATATAGCAGCACTTACGATATTCGCCATCGAAAAATCATCCAATTGAAACGTAGCCGTGGGGCTTTCTACGGCAATAACCGCAGCACGTTTCCCGGGATTGGCTAAAAGGAAATTTTTGGCATAAATAATTCCAGAAATCCCAGCCGCACACCCCATTTCAGTTACTGGCAGTCTAACGATATCCTTCCTCAACTTCAATTTATTTATCAAATACGCATCTAGTGACGGAATCATAATTCCGGTGCAACTTACGGTAATTATATAATCTAAATCTTTTGGGGTCCAATTGGCTTTCGTTAACGCTTTTTTAAGTACTTTTTCGCCCAAATCAATCACTTCTCGAATGTAAATATCGTTTCTTTCTTCAAATGAAGTTTTGGTAAAAACTTCAATCGGATCCATAATGGAATACCGTTTATCGACAATTGCCCCCTCAAAGATTTTCTTAACTTTTCGGATGAACCGCTCTTCTTGACCCAACAGCCAAGCATCCAAAAACGGAATAATTTCCGCTGTTATTTTCGAATATTTGGGTAGCTGTTTGGCTACTGTCTTTATTTTTACACTCATATATTTGAAATTATCCATTGGTAGCGAAATGCCCATTTCCATTGGATCTTATGTTTTACTAAATTCAATTTTTTTGAAAACAGCATCAACTCCCTTTTTTTGAAACCTCTTAAAATGGAAGTTAATCCATCTTTGCGAGACATCAAATTTAATTGAAAGACAAAACACAATGCCTGAAACAATCTATACGCAATTGCATTTCTATGCAAATCATTAATGACAATTCCTATGTTAGAATTTTTTTTAAAAATGGTCATTATAGTTACGATTTCATCGTCTTTAAAGTGATGTAAAGTCAACGTGCATAATGCAATATCATATTTTAATTTAGCAAAGGATTCATTAAAAATATTTTCACATCTATAACTAATATTTGGATATTGAAATGAAAGTTTACGGGCATAATTTATGGTGAAATTATTAGCGTCAATTCCAATTAATTCAAAAATTAAATTGTTTTTTTTGCTATATTCTGCTAATGACCGCAACATATCCCCATTACCACAACCGATATCAACAATCGTAAACGTTTTTAATGAGGGTTTATTTTTAATTAATTCTTGAACGCCGCGTAAAGTTAGTTGGTTTCCACCCAAAAGCTGATTGATTTTGGCAATTTTATCCAATGCATCGCGAAGGTTTTCCCCCTCAAGTGCAAAATCATCCATAATTTCAGGATTGCTCGTTCTATATTTTGTGTTAATGAACATTTATGTTTTAAGAATTATTGGTTTTCCGTGTGTTTGCTTAATGATAAATCGCATTAAAAGGGGGAATAGTATCAATATGCTCATAAATATTTCGGAAAGTTTGGACTTTTGTAGAATAGTGGATAAAAAGTTTCCTGTTTTTAGTCTTTTTCGGAAATTGAAATCCCATTCGTAAGTGTATTGATATTCTAATTCCTTTCTGGATTTTATTTCTTTATTGTAATACTTTTGCACTAATTCTGATACGATTTTCGCACTATGAATTGCCATAGCCATGCCATTTCCGCATAAAGGATGAATTAATCCAGCAGTATCGCCAATCATCAAGATATGATTTTCTACCGCTTGTTTTTTTTCGAATGAAATTTGGCTGATTGTCAATGGCTTTTCAAAAAACAAGGTGCAATTTTCAAATATGGATTTCAAAAAGGGATTTTGGAATACAACCTTATCTTGATAATCATCAATGGTTTTATATATCTGGAATGTTTTATAATCGGCTAAATAGCATATATTTATAATATCATTCTCCACTTTTGAAATACCGCAATAGCCACCAGTAAAATTATGTAATCCCACCATGTCATTGGGGAAATCCCCCAAATAATGGGCTTTAACGGCAAGCCAATGTGATTTTTTCAGGATGAATTTCCGATTCAATTTTAGGTCAATATTGGAACGTTTTCCGAAAGCTCCAACAACAATTTTAGATTTTAATATGGTATTCGAGGAGGTTCTAACGGTAAACTCATCATTTTCAAAAACGATATTTTCAACTGTTTCCTGAATGATTTCACAGCCGTTGGTAATGGCTTTTTTACACAAAAAATCATCTAATGCAAAACGACTAAGCCCAAAACCACCCAGAGGTAAAATGGTTTCGATTATTTTTCCCTTGGCCGTTGAGAATTGAAGTCGGGTAATTTTTGTAGGTTGCAAAGAAGTTATATTAATGTTTAGCCAATTGAGATAGGGCAACACTTCGTTAGAAATATATTCACCACAAACTTTGTGTTTTGGGAAACAATTTTTTTCTATGATTGTAACTGGAATTCCTATTTTTGATAAATGTATTGCGGCTGTCAAACCCGCCACACCCCCACCAATAATAATTACTTTGTCATTTCTCATAGTGTAGTAAATTTAAAGAAATGTTTCAATATTCTGTATATAATTAATTAATAATGTCGTAAAAAAATAATAGCTATTTTTTAATGGATGTTGAATCTATAAAGAAGTTTGACTCAAGCTAACCTAAAACAAAAATTTAAGTTTTTAAAAGTCGTACTGTAGTCCTCTTGTGTAAGTCTTTCCTAATTGATGTTGTTCGTTCGTAAAGATTTTGTTTTGGATATCTCTATTTCAGTATCGAAAAATAATCTAATAAAAAAGAGGTAGAATTTTAATCCTACCTCTTTTTTTATAAACAAGTTCTAAATAAATCAGAAATTTATATCTTAGTTTTTAAAGAATTTAACGGTCTTGGTTTTGTTGTTATTAAAAGTAACATGCAACAAGTAAAGTCCCGAAGATACCTTAGTTAAATCTATTTTATTGTGATTTAATGTTGGTGAAAAAGTACTTCCATTCATACCGATAATTTGTATGTTTCTAATTGCTTCTTTAGTATCAACAGTTATAAATTCATCGGCTAAAGTTGGATATACTTTACACAAAACAGTATCTTCTGTACTCAATTCATTTGTTCCTAAAGTAAAGTCCGTGTAGGAATTAGGCACATTAGGTAAAGTATAACGACTAGCAGTATAAATTTTTAATTCGCCAGGCTGTAATGTAATACTTGTTCCTTCGGTAATAGTACTGTTTCCGTCAGCTAAATAATCAAACCAATTATTTCCTGATGGCAAATTAATAGCTACTGTTCCTGTATAGGTTAGACCATCAGTAGGAGCGTTAAAATTACCTACAACAAAAACACGATCATTTCCTGATCCCCAGATGATGCTTCGTGCGGCTTTCCCGCTACCCAAGTCAGTACTCGAAGGATTACCTGAAAACACATTTGGTAAAATACGAGTTCGCAACTGAATTAATTGTCCGATTTTTTGGTATGAGTCCATACGAGTTGAAGTGGTGTACCAATTTAAACTTTCTGGAACAGGTTTTGGGTCTACTCTATTTCCTACTGCTCCGGTAGAATTGCTAAAAATACTATAATCATAAGCTAATTCTTGGAACATCCACATCATGTGAGCTCCATTTAGTAATACATTGAAAGCGGTGTTAAGAGGGGCTCGGTAACTGTGTCCACTAACTGATTGTACAGTAGTTCCATTACCAAAAGCTTTAGCTTTATACATGATTCTTTCCTCATCATGGCTCTCACAATACGATAAAAAACCATCTTGGTTTGAACCGTTTAAATCATCCCCATCTTTTAACCAGCCCATAGCTGTTTGTTGATAGCTGTTCGTATTATTAGTGTGGCACATCATTCCATTATTCACATAATTCTGACGCTCTCCAGGAGTTTCTTCCCAATGTTCTAAAATAAAATAAGCATTTTGGTTTCCTGCTTTCACCCCATTGTTATAGTAATCAAACATAATTTCGCTACGGTTACCACAATCTGAACCACAAAATCCGTGTGATAAATCCATACGGTATCCATCTACTTTGTATTCATCAATCCAATATTTAAGTGTGCGTTTAAACATTTCGCGTGTTTGTGGAAAATTATGATCATAATCCTGATTTACGCTTGAACCATGAGGCGCAATTTGATTAAACCATGGATTGTTAGTTGCAATCGAATTAGTACCCCAATACATTTTAGCCTGTGGTGCAGCTCCAGTTGCATGATTAAAAACCATGTCAAGAATAACGGCAATACCTCGTTTGTGACATTCGTCAATCAATTTTTTTAAGTCGTTTTCTGTTCCATATGACTTATCAACCGCAAAATAGTGTGTTGGGTTATATCCCCAGCTGATATTTCCTTCAAATTCAGTAATTGGCATTATTTGTATTGCATTCACTCCTAAATTTTGAAGATAACTCAGCCTATCAGTTATTGCGTTGAAACTGCGAATTGATGTGAAATCATGTACCCATAATTCATAGATAACTAAGTTATCTTTGTTCGGCTTTATGAAATTTAGTGTTTCAGCGCTCCAATTGTATTTGGTTTTATTGGTTTGCAATACAGATACATAACCATCACCTTGTACGGGATACGCTTTCAAATTTGGATACTGTTGTTTTGGCTCCCATTGATCATCTGTATGTAATACTTTCTCTGAATAAGGGTCGCTTATTTTAACGACTTTTGTACCTATTTTTACTGCATATTGAAAGGCATATTCTACACCTGGTTGTAAACCTGTAATTTCAATCCACCAATAGCCAGAATCCGCGTCTCTTTTCAATTGATATGCATTTGAAATAGCCCAATTGTTAAAATCACCCACTACAAAGACATTATCGGGCAAAACATTATTTCTGTCTTTGGCATACAAACACAAATGAGCCTTAGTGTTATCCGATGTATTATAGGTTATACCACCAACTAATCCCGAAGGTCGTGGTTGTGATTCCGAAGTTGAAATAATGGCCACACTTCTACTGTCGCTTGAGGTTTTAACTCCTGAAACGGCCTCAACAGTATATACATAATCCCCTACATTGTTTAAAACTTCACTGTAACTTATAGTAGTAACGTTAGTGGCAGTTTTAACAACAACTCCATTTTTTTTAATAGTTAGATCAGAGGCGCTGGTTGCATCAGCTGAAAAATTAACAGTACTGCCCGAGCTAATAGCTCCCGAAGAGGAAGTTGGAGAAAACTTAACACTGAGTTCTCCCGCTGGAGCAATACTAACAAAAAAATCGCCAGCAGCTGCTGTTTTACCTTCTTTGGTTCCGCCAACTCCATCATTGAAAACCATTGATAATTCTTGATAAAGTCCGGGGCAACTTGTAAAATAATTATACATGTTATCAATGGTTAATACCCATTTGGTTCCATTTTTAACTAATTTATGCTTTGCCAAACCACTGCGCCAAGCTGGTGCACATTGCCATTTTACACCTCCAATGGTAACACCAATATGAGCATAACAATTGGTTGCAGTTGCCATTGCCCCACCTGCTGGATCGTAAGTAATCGTTATTATTCCCGTGTAATCATCTGTTATAATAGCGGGAACGGTAGTTACTGTCTGGGCCGAGAGAATGAAACTAAAGGTAAAAGACAGGAAAAGAAAAATTTTTTTCATTAGTGGTAATTGTTTCGTTAAAAGTTGGTTTAAATAGTTATAATTCCGTAAATATATAAAATTATTAATAGTTTAAAAAAAAACATAAAAAAATACAATATTGTAAAGTGAAATAAACTAAAAATTATACGAAATTGATGTATTTTTTTACATCATCTTAAACATAAATTTATTCCTATTGCATACGAGTACTTGAATACCGAAAAAGTAAAGTATAAAAAAATCCCATTCGACTCAACGAATGGGATTTTCTTTTTTATTTCAAGCTCGCTAAACTTTGCTTTATGGTTGCGATTTTTGCTAAGGCATCGGCTTGTTTCTGTTTTTCGATATTGAGAACTTTCTCCGGTGCTCCAGCAACAAATTTTTCATTGGCTAGTTTGGCTTCTACAGATTTTAGGAATCCTTGCGTATATTTCAACTCTTCAGTCAGTTTGGCAATTTCTTCTTCCTTATTGATGGAACCTGATATTGGAATAAAATATTCATTTGATTTGATTCGGAAGGATAAGGCAGAATCTACTTTGTCAGAAACGTATCCTAATGAAGTGATGTTTCCCAACTTAGTTATCACTGAATCGAAATAAGTGGAAACTTTATCATTGTTAACCACTTTCAATTCAATTGTGTCCTTAAACGGAATATTTTTGTCTTTTCTAATCGTTCTGATTCCAGAAATTACTTCAATCGTGTTTTCAAAATCAGTAATTAAATTTTGATTAAACGGTTTTAATTCCGGCCATTTAGAAATGATTAATGCTTCTTCAGGTGTTCGCTCAGTTATGATGTGCCATATTTCCTCTGTCAAAAATGGCATAAACGGATGCAATAATTTTAAATTACTTTCCAGCATTTCAATCGCCTTGTCAAAAGTAATCTTGTCAATCGGTTGTTGATAGCCCGGTTTTATCATCTCAAGAAACCATGAACAAAAATCGTCCCAAACCAGTTTGTAAATACCCATTAACGCATCTGAGATTCGGTATTTTTCGAAATTGTCCTCGATTTCCAAAAGCGTTTGTTGCAATTTGGCTTCATACCATTCGATTGCCACTTTAGACGATTCCGGTTGTGGGATCGTACTTGAAACTTCCCAACCTTTTATTAATCGGAACGCATTCCATATTTTGTTAGAGAAGGCTTTTCCTTGGTTGCACAATTCTTCGTCGAACATAATGTCATTTCCGGCAGAAGCACTTAAAAGTAATCCCACACGAACACCATCGGCGCCAAATTTAGCAATCAAGTCTAAAGGATCGGGAGAATTTCCTAATGATTTGGACATTTTACGTCTTTGTTTGTCGCGAACCAAACCGGTTAGATACACATTCGTAAATGGTTTTTTACCTGTATATTCATAACCTGCAATAATCATTCTGGCCACCCAGAAAAACAAAATATCCGGACCGGTAACCAAATCATTCGTTGGATAATAATATTTAAAATCTTCGCTTTCTGGATCCATGATTCCTCCAAAAACCGCCATTGGCCAAAGCCAGGAAGAAAACCAAGTATCGAGTGCATCAACATCTTGAGTTAGGTCTTGATTTGTTAGGTTTTGGTTGTTGGTTTTATTTTGGGCTAAAACTAAAGCCTCATCAATGTTTTCGGCAACCACAAAATCCTCTTTTCCGTCTCCGAAGAAATAAGCCGGAATTTGTTGTCCCCACCATAATTGACGGGAAATATTCCAATCGCGAATGTTTTCTAGCCAGTGTCTATATGTGTTTTCAAATTTTTTCGGATATAATTTGATTTCATGATCTTCCAAAACGGCTTTGATAGCCGGTTTAACTAAATCTTCCATTTTTAAGAACCATTGATCTGACAAACGAGGCTCAATTACTGCTTTGGTTCTTTCAGAAGTTCCCACTTTATTCAAGTGAATTTCTGTTTTTACTAAAGCACCAATCGTTTCTAATTCTTTGGCAATTTCCTCACGAACTACAAAACGGTCTTTGCCTTGATAATGCAATCCAAAACTATTCAAGGTAGCATCTTCATTGAAAATATCAATAATTTCCAAATTATGCTTTTCTCCTAATGCTTTGTCATTCATATCATGGGCGGGAGTTACTTTTAAACAACCCGTTCCAAATTCGATATCAACATAGTCATCTTCGATAATTGGAATTACTCTTCCACAAATAGGCACAATCGCCTTTTTTCCTTTAAGATGGGTAAAGCGTTCATCATTTGGGTTGATGCAAATGGCCGTATCACCAAAAATAGTTTCCGGACGTGTTGTAGCAACTGTCAAGAAATCTTCACTTCCAACTATTTTATATTTTAGGAAATACAATTTTCCCTGTTGTTCTTCATAAATCACCTCTTCATCAGAAAGTGTCGTTTTTGCTTCCGGATCCCAGTTGACCATTCTATACCCACGATAAATAAGTCCTTTATTATATAAATCGACAAAAGAACGAATTACGGATGCTGACATATCAGGATCCATGGTGAATTTAGTTCTTTCCCAGTCACAAGAAGCTCCCAGTTTTTTTAGCTGGTCGAGGATTACCCCACCATATTTGTCTGTCCAATCCCAAGCATGGGCAAGAAACTCTTCGCGAGTTAAATCATTTTTATTGATTCCTTCGGCTTTTAATTTGGCAACTACTTTGGCTTCGGTAGCGATTGAGGCGTGATCGGTTCCCGGAACCCAACAGGCGTTGAATCCTTTTAGTCGTGCACGACGAATCAGAACATCCTGAATGGTGTTATTGAGCATATGTCCCATATGTAAAACTCCAGTCACATTTGGAGGTGGAATTACAATGGTATATGGCGTTCTATGGTCTGGTACCGAATGGAAATAATTATTCTTCATCCAGTAGTCATACCACTTGTCTTCTATATTTTTGGCGTCGAATTGTGCAGGAATTGTCATTTTATAATTGATTATTTCATCCGTTCGCTTCCGCTCGGGTCGGTTATTTTTTTTGATTCGTAATTTAAAAATTGCTTTATATACAAATGATTTAATAAATAGCCCTGATGGAAGTGGAAATCCTTTATTTTTAGGATTGCGAAGCAAATCCTAAAAATGAAGATTGGAACAAACAGCAGGAACAGAAATACTAAAAATGCCCAAACCATTTGCTACTGATTGTCACTTTCTTCTCAATTTCAAGAAAAAATGAATTTTGGTATGTTTTTTGTATTCCTTGCAAAAGTAAAGAAATAGTGCAGTATAAAAAATTAAGAATTAATAATTTGTATTATTAGTAAAAGAAAGTATTTTTACGAAACCTAAAATTAAACCTAAATGAAAAAAATATTATTTTTAATGGCCGTTGTTGTTTTTAACGTAGCAGCTTTTGCACAAGGGGCAAAAATTGAATTTAAAAATAGTGACAATACAATTGATTATGGAAGGGTTGAAAAAGGGAGTGATAATGGGATTCGCGTTTTTGAATTTACGAATACTGGAGATGCCCCTTTGATTATTACGAATGTGCAATCGACTTGTGGCTGTACGATTCCAACAAAACCTAAAGAGCCAATTATGCCTGGGAAAACTGGAAAAATTGAGGTGAAATACAATATGGGTCTTGGTCCTATTAGAAAAACAATTACGGTTGAATCTAATGCTACTAATTATGAAGGCGGAAGAGTTGCGTTGAAAATAAAGGGGGAAGTCTTTGAAAAAGAGATTGTAAATTTTATGGAAAAGAAAAAAGATTTGCCTGCAAACGGAAACTAGAAAAAAATTAAAGAGCCTCAATTGAAGCTCTTTTTTTATAGAATACTTTTAAGTTGAAATTTGAATTTTAGGATTCGGCCGTTTCTTTCGATTTCAAAATCCATCCATTTTCCTTCCTCAGATTTGAGAATTTCGTTGATTCCTTGTAACGAATATTTGTATCCCGGGGAATTGTTTATTTTGATTAGTATATCTCCTTTCTTAAGCCCGCATAGCTCTGCAGGCGAATCCTTTCTAATATTGGCAATGGTATAAACAGGTTTTAATGAAAATTTATACTTGAAATTAGAGTTGATTTTATTTCCGTTTTCATCAAAAGTATTGTCATTTATTGCAACGGTTTGAAGCGGTACTGTTTCTTGAACCCATTGCATTCCTTCGTTCTGCAATTCGATTCCACTCATGTTATATTGAAATGGAGCGTCAAAATGATTGCTTTTTCTTAAAAAGAGTTGGTTGTTTTTATAATTAAAAATAATTGAAAACCGTTTGAATATTTCGCCACCTATTGATCCAGCCCTATTTTTTACCATAGTTACACTTTTTATTGAATTCGAATCGGGCATGGCAATAATTGGATTTTGAAATTCAAATTTATCAATCTTGAATTTTGAAATTCTTGTTCTTTTTCCTAGAACATCCCCGCTGAATCCCTTTCCCAAAAAATCATCGAAACTCTTTTCTGGTATTTGAAATGCAGCATTTGTATCTTGAAACAACCAAAGCGCATCGCTGTTTCCTAAATCAAGAAGTAATTTTGCAGAAATTTCTTTTTCGGCTATGGTAACTAGGGCTTGCGTATAGGGTTTATTTCTTTCGATAGAAATGGGAATTTGGACATATTTTTTATTGATTTTTTTTAGGATTTTATCATTTTCATTGTAAATGATTATCTTCTTTCTGTCATAATCAATTTCTATCAAATTATTTTTAAAAAAAGAATATCCAATAATTCCGTTAACTGGAATGCCAATATGAGTGGAGAAATTGAAACTTTGGTCTAAAACGATATACAAATCATGATGCCTATCGGTAAAACCGTTACTGGACAAAATATTATTTTTGGATTTTAGTCCTTCAACTGATTCCTCGTTGCCCAGGCCTCGCAATTTTATTTTCTCTACATTGTTTAAATTTAATCCTTCCTTATCATCAAGACTCAATAGAATGGTTTCTTCTACGCCAGTATCTAACAGGAAATTTAATTCAACTCCGTTTACATTTATGGGAATAAAAATTAAATTATTAATGAGTTGAAAAGGAATCTGTATCTTTTTTTTATTAGTATCCAACTGGAATCCCTGTTGCGAAAATGCAAATTGCCAAAAAGTGAAAACAATAAAAAAAATGAATCTAATTTTCATGATGGATTTAATCTTTTATAAAATTAAAAAAAATAATTACGATAAAGCCTTCTTTAAGTAATATATAAAGCAAAACAATTGGTACGCTATAAAAAAAATTGCAAATTTGCACCACAAAAAAAATCATTATGCCTAAAATTTCGAACAAAGGGAAACAAATGCCAGAATCACCAATTAGAAAATTGGCTCCCTTTGCGGAAATAGCTAAGAAAAAAGGCCATAAAGTATATCATTTAAACATTGGACAACCTGATATAAAAACGCCCGAAATAGCTATTAATGCTATAAAAAATATCAATTTAAGTATTTTAGAATACAGCCATTCTGCCGGTAATGAAAGCTACAGAAGAAAATTATCCGAATTTTACAAAAAACAGCATGTAGCGGTAGATTTTGAAGACATGATAATTACAACTGGAGGCTCTGAAGCCTTGTTATTTGCATTGGGCACCATCATGGATCAAGGGGACGAAATCATCATTCCGGAACCTTTTTATGCTAATTATAGTGCTTTTTCAACAGCATCGGGCGGTAGTGTAATTCCCGTGATTTCTACCATTGAAACCGGTTTTGCACTTCCTGCAATTTCAGAATTCGAAAAATTAATAACACCAAAAACGAAGGCCATATTGATTTGCAATCCAGGAAATCCCACGGGATATTTGTATTCTAAGGATGAAATGATGCAATTGGCAGCACTTGTTAAAAAATACGATATCTTCTTGATTGCTGACGAAGTCTATCGTGAATTTATTTATGATGGTGATACTCATTATTCTGTTATGAATATTCCGGGACTGGAAGAACATGTTATCATGGTGGATTCCGTTTCAAAACGGTATAGCATGTGTGGAGCCAGGATAGGATGTTTGGTTTCAAAAAACAAAGAAGTAATGGCAACGGCCATGAAATTTGCACAAGCTAGATTGAGCCCGCCAACAGTGGAACAAATTGCCTGTGAAGCTGCTATTGATACCCCTGATAGTTATTTTGAAGAAGTAATCTCAGAATATAAAGGTCGCAGAGATACCTTAATCGCCGAATTAAATAAAATTGAAGGAGTAATTGTTATCAAACCTAAAGCGGCATTTTATTGTATTGCACAACTTCCAGTTGATAATACGGATAAATTTGCACAATGGCTTTTAGAAAGCTACGATTTTAATGGTGAAACCGTAATGGTAGCACCAGCTGCAGGATTCTATTCGACACCGGGAATGGGGTTAAACCAGGTGAGAATTGCCTATGTCTTGAATAAAGAAGATTTAATTCGTTCTGTTCAAATTTTGAAAGAAGCCATTAAAGTTTATAATTCTATATAGTTTTAAAATAAATATTTAATTTCAATACGTTTTAAAAAAGAGGTTTCTCCATAATGTGAGAAACCTTTTTTTTTGAATATCCCATACTAAATTTGACCTGAATACATCGCTTTTATTATTCCGTCTGACAATCCTATTTTTGGTACATAGATATTTTTTGCACTACTCCATTTCATGGCATTGAGATATATTTTTGTTGCTAAAACGATAACGTCCGCTCGGTCTGGATTTAACCCTAATTCAGAGATGCGCTGTTCATAAGTTAATGAGTTGAGAAAGGCATATCTTTTTTGAATATAAAAATAAGATAACGGTTTGTCTTGTTGTTTTCCAGACATTTTAAATAATTTATTGATGTTCCCTCCAGATCCAATAAGGGAAACATTTTCAAATTTTTCGGTATGAGTTTTAATCCATTTTTCAATTTCATGCCAAACCAACTCATTGACCATATTGTTTAAAAGACGTACCGTACCAATTTTAAATGATTTTGAAACAATCATCTTTTTATTAGAAAACAAGGAAAACTCGGTGCTTCCACCACCAACATCCACAAATAAATAGGTATTCTCCGTTTTTAAAAGATAATGTAAATCGGTTGAAGCAATAATAGCCGCTTCCGTTTTGCCATCGATAATTTTAATTTCGAGATCAGCTTTTTTATTGATGATTTCCAGAACTTCATTTCCGTTAATGGCTTCTCGCATGGCTGATGTGGCCAATGCAACATACCTTTCTACTTTGTGTACTTTCATCAACAACTTAAAGGCTTTCATGGCATCAACCATACGGTCAATATTTTCTTCAGAAATTTCGCCAACGGTAAAAGCGTCTTGACCTAAACGAATAGGAAGACGAACTAAGGCATTTTTACTGAAATGGGTTTCTTTTCCGTGTTCTTCAACAATATTTGCCACCAACAATCTCATGGCATTGGAGCCAATGTCTATTGCGGCATATTTTTTTATGTTAATCATGTTTAATTTTAAGATTTACGATTGGGTGCCTGTTATTTGGACGTTATCTACAACATGCTCCATTCGATTTTTATAGTAGTTATACATTTCCAATTGAGCCCTAAAAATGGGATTTTGTCCACGAACTCGATATTTATTGTCTAGTTTTTCTGAATGATAGCGCGCTTTTACGTTTCCTTTCCAGCCTATATCAAAAATATCAATCAATTCCTTTTTAATGTTTTCGTCATAAATTGGACAGGTTACTTCTACCCTGCCGTCCAGATTTCGAGTCATAAAATCGGCGGAAGAAATAAATACTTCAGGTTCTCCACTATTTGCAAAAATATAAACCCGAGAATGTTCTAAATAATTATCGACAATACTTATGGCTTCTATGTTTTCGCTCATGCCCTTAACTCCTGGAATTAAGGAACATATACCTCTTATTTGTAGTTGAATTTTAACTCCAACTCTACTTGCTTTGTACAATCGGTCTATCATGTGATAATCCGATAAGCTATTCATCTTTAATTTTATATACGCTTCGTTTCCTAATAATGCATTATCTATTTCACGATCAATTAATTTATAAAATCGAGTTCTAGTATAATGAGGGGAAACGATTAAATGTTTGTAACGATACACTCTGAAATTTACATCGAAAAAATCAAATACTTTATCTATGTCTTTTAAAATTTGCTCATGACTAGTAAAAAGAGTAACATCCGTATAGACTTTTGCAGTAGATTCATTAAAATTTCCAGTCGAAATTAATCCGTATAATTTTAATTTATCCGATTCTACTCTTTCAATTACGCATATTTTACTGTGTACTTTTAAGCCCTTTATTCCGAAAATAAGATTGATTCCTTCAGTTTGCATTTGCTCTGCATAGTAAATATTACTAGCCTCATCGAATCGTGCTTGGAGTTCGATTTGTACCGTAACTTTTTTTCCGTTTTTAGCGGCATTAATAAGTGAACTTACAATTTGAGAATTTTTTGCAAGACGATACAATGTAATTTTGATAGTGGTTACTTTTGGGTCTAAAGCAGCCTCTCTTAAAAATTTAATTAAATAGGAAAAGGATTGATAAGGAGCGTGAATCAAGTAATCTTTCTTACTGATTTTATCTAAAATGCTCCCTTCTAAACCCAATCCACAGACTGGTAAAGGCTCATTGGTTTTATATAATAAATCAAACCGACCGAGGTTAGGAAAATCCATATAATCCCTTCTATTGTGGTATTTTCCTCCAGGAATTACGCTATCGGTTGCGTCAATATGTATTTTGGAAATGAAAAATTTAAGAGTATCTTTTTCTATCTGTTGGTCATAAATAAAGCGAACAGGTTCTCCAATTCTTCTGTCTTTTACACTTGTTGCAATTTTTTCGAGCATACTTTTACTTAAATCACTGTCAATTTCCAATTGGGCATCACGTGTAATTTTTATCATGTGTGCAGAAATACTTTCATAATCAAAAATATTGAAAATTTTGCCCAAGTTATGACGAATCACATCATCCAAAAATATGATATGCTTTTTTTCATTACAAGAGGGTAAAACCACAAATCGGTTAATGGTTTTAGGTATTTCAATAATGGCATACCGGATTTCCTGTCTTGATTTTTTTGGATTTAAAAATGATCTTGACTGTTTGGATGGCTTCATGACCAACTTAATGGCGAGATATCCTACGCTGTCTTTAAGCACCGGGAATTCGGCCAAATCATTTAAAATAATTGTGACTAAAGCCGGACTGACTTTTTGGATAAAAAAATCTTTAATGAAAATTTCTTGTTCTTCAGAAATTTCATTTTCATTTATCATAAAAATGTTTTCATCCTGTAGTTTTTTGTCTATGATACTTAATATTCTCAAACTTTCCGATTGCTGTTCAATAACAATTTCCGTAATGTCATTAAGCAATTGTTTAGCACTAATTCCGCCTAAAACACTTTCTCCAGAAACTCCTGACAGGCTTAATCTTCTGACTGCGGCAAAACGAACCCTAAAAAATTCATCCAAATTATTAGAGAAAATTCCTAAAAAACGTAACCGATCAAGTAAAGGAACTGTTTCATCTCCAGCTTCCTGTAATACTCTTGCGTTAAAAGCCAACCAGCTTTTTTCCCTATCTATATATTTGTTATTCGTCATATATTTATTTTAAATCTTTTGGAAATATTATTTTGTTGATTTTGCCTTTGCCTATAGATTGCCAATTTTCGGAATGAAATTGCATGGATACAAACCCCGATGTAGGAATATTTTCTATAAAAACATCCCCAAATTTATTAACAAAATTTGTAATAGCCTCATTATGCCCAAAAAGAATAACATTATCATAATCATTATTGCAAGATTTGATGATTTTTTCTAATTTTTTTTCGTCAAAAGTATAGAGGTCTTCCCTAAAAGTGATATTTTCTATGGGATAAGAAATGTTTTGGGCAAAAATAATGGCGGTCTCCGAGGCTCTCTTTGCCGTGCTACTCCACATCAAAAACGTTTTGGGTAAATATGGTATACACTTTGAGGCCACCAAATGTGCATCAGTAACTCCTCTAATATTTAAAGGTCTATCAATATCCTGAAGGGGAACATCCCAACTTGATTTGGCATGTCTTATAATGATTAGATTTTTCATATATAGATACTATTTGTTTTTTATTGGATGTGATATCGCCATTGTTCATCAATGTTTGTGATTTCGAATCATGCCGATTTTATATACAGAAATTTTTTATTATTTCCAATTGGTATTCTTAGCGCCATCAATCGCCTCTGATTTATGATTTGGATGATTGTCAAATTTAGATGTAAATTATATTTAGTATTAACGAAGCATAATTTTTTTAATAATGTTTGACAATAATAAGCCTTTCATACAAAAATATATTGTTGATTAATGACGATATCAGAATTCAATTATCAGGTTACAATTTACAAAATAAATAATTAAGGGAATGTTTAATTCGATAATAATTGAAGGTTATTTTTGGCTTATTCCTAATAAATACGACAAAAATAAACGCTTCGATTTCAGAATTAAGTAATAGGATTTAATAATCAAAACAATATGTTTTTTTGGGGTAAACATGTAACTAAAAAGGCTTTGCCTTTTTAACTGAGGATCATTTTAGCGATTAATGCAGTAAATAAAAAACATCACTACTTTCATACTAATATGTTTTCTAAAGCATTTTCTACTCTGGGATATTGAAACGTGAATCCGGTACCAAGGGCTTTTTGGGCACTTATGTTTTTATCGGTAAACAAAAGTTCGTGCATTTCCCCTAACAATAGACTCATTACAAATTCTGGCATATTAGGCATAAATAATGGTTTGTTTAGTAAGTTAGCGATTGTCTTAGTGAGCATTTCATTTGTTACAGGATTTGGAGCCACGGCATTATAAATACCTTCCCAAGAGTTTTGTATGGCAAAAAAGTACATGGCAGCTAAATCGTGTAAATGAATCCAAGACTGCATTTGTTTTCCATCGCCAAATGGCGAGCCAAGTCCTAATTTTATGGGCTTAATCATTTCTACTAAGGCGCCGCCTTTATTAGATAAAACAATTCCGGTTCTCAATTTACAGACTTTAATATTCAGTAGTTGGAACTTATCGACACTTTCTTCCCATTTAAGAACTACATTTCCTAGAAAATCATTCTCAATAGCTTTTGATTCTTCGGTATAAATTTCGGTGGAACTATTCGGGTAAATTGCTGTTCCTGAAGCTGACACAATTTGTTTGACTTGGTTGGGATTCTCTTTTAGGGCTTTGAAAAGTGCATTTGAAGAAAATATTCTACTTTCTATGATTTCTTGTTTGTATGCTTTTGTCCATCTTCTTGAGATGGATGCTCCCGCTAAATGAATGATTGCATCCACTCCCATCAAACAATTTTCATCTATGATTCCTTGCTCTGGATTCCAAAAAAAACCTTTGTAATTAAGTTGGTTTTCAATTTTTCTTTTAGAGGTGGTAAGATAATGAACGCTAACCCCATTTTGCAATAACAGGGAAACAATTTCGGTACCGATAAGTCCCGTTGCTCCAGTAATTAGAATTCTCATTTTTATTTCAAAGTTAATTATCTATATTTGATATCAGTACAATATTAGGTTCGAATTAACGATTGTGTACTTCTCAAAAAATTATTTTGCCCTTACACTCCATTCGAAATCCATTTCAGAAACCTGTTCCCCTTTTTCGTTAATTCCAATAGATTTCATCCAGAAGGTTTGTCCTTCGCCAGTAGCTAGGGTTTGACGGATGGCATTTTCAATCAAATGCCCATCTTTGCAAATAAAATCAATCCGACCAGTCGCTTTTTTTGAAAAGTTACTTTTGTTATTTGCTACTAACATAGATATGGATTTTCCACTTTTCGCCACTTGATTCATGACCATGGCGCCTGTAGAAAGCTCTGCAGCCATTGCCTGCACTGCAAAATAAATGGAATTGAACGGATTTTGATTGATCCATCGGTGCTTGACGGAAACGGTACATTGCATTTCATTTATATTTTTTACTCTTACACCACAAAAAAAAGCCGAAGGCAATTTGAATAATAGAAAAATATTGATTTTCCGAACTGTAGAATTCATTGCTTTTATATTTTCCGAAATGTAATGTATTTTTTTAGGGTAGCATTTAACAATCTGTTATTTCTTTCTATAATACATTCCAATACCTTATAAATACTAGAAGTACAAGTTATAATGTTTTTTTTTAATTTTTCATAGATGTTAATTTTTTGTTAACATACACTACTATGCGAAACAAGATACTGTCTTTTAGATATATATTTGCATAAGAAATTACTATATGATTTTAAAACAGTGTGTCAACATGATTTCAAAATATAATTTACACTTAACAAATATATTTTACAAATATGAAAACAAATAGCAATAATAATACAGCAACATTGATTCACTTAAGTGCATTGTCTCAATATTTTATTCCGTTTGGGAATTTTATATTTCCCTTACTTATTTGGAGTTCGACTAAGGACAAATCCGAAAATCTTGACGCTCAAGGAAAACAAGTTTTGAATTTTCAGTTGAGTTTGTTTATGTATTCTTTAGCATTAGGATTAATCGCAATTCCAATATTTATTGTAACGGTTTTGAAAAACATTTCCATTATTGAAATTTCTAATAATGATGCGTTTCCCATTAAAAATTTCAATATAGAGCACATCAACGGAATTGTAATTGTTGCCATAATTGCAGTAGTCCTTTTGCTTGCTATAAAAATTGCCGAGTTTTTCTTAATCCTATTGGCATCTGTAAAAGCATCAAACGGAGAAATATATAAATATCCATTTACAATTCCGTTTTTAAAATAAATCATCAATCAAAAAATGAATAGTTTAACAAAAAAATCAAAAATGAATCATGAACATTGAAAACACAAAAGCCCAGATGCGAAAAGGTGTTCTCGAATTTTGTATCTTATCTGTATTAAAGGAAAAAGATGCCTACACATCCGAGATACTTGACACTTTGAAAAACGCAAAATTACTTGTGGTGGAAGGAACCATTTATCCGCTACTAACAAGATTAAAAAATGACGGATTGCTCAATTACCGTTGGGAAGAATCTACCTCGGGACCACCAAGAAAATATTATGGACTGACCGAAATAGGACAAACTTTTTTAAATGAATTAAATAGCACTTGGACTGAATTGTCTGATGCAGTAAATATAATCACAAACCAAAAATAATAGTCATGAACAAAACTGTAAACATAAATTTAGGCGGAATGTTCTTTCACATTGACGAAGATGCTTACCAAAAACTATCTCGTTATTTTGATGCCATAAAGCGTTCCTTATCCAACTCAAATGGTCAAGATGAAATCATTAAAGACATTGAATTGCGCATTGCCGAATTGATAACCGAAAAACACACTAGCGACAAACAGGTTATTAATTTGAAAGAACTAGACGAAATTATTGCCGTAATGGGTCAACCAGAAGATTATAGAATTGATTCTGATGGGGACGAATCTCAAAAAAATAATTTCAATGATACAAATAGAGTTCATAAAAAATTATATCGAGATAAAGAAAAAGGTTCAATCGCAGGAGTTTGTACGGGTTTAGGTCACTATTTTGGAATTGATTCTGTTTGGATTAAAATTTTATTCTTGGTATTAGCATCGACTAGTTTTGGAATTATTGCTTATATAATTCTATGGATTGTAATGCCGGAGGCTGTTACCACGTCTGAAAAACTGGAAATGACAGGTGAGCCAATAACCATTTCTAATATTGAGAAAAAAGTTAGAGAAGAGTTTGAGACTGTTTCAGAAAAATTCAAAAATGCTAATTATGACAAAATGGGAAACCAAGTTAAAACTGGTTTCGGAAAATTTATAGGAGAAATCGGCGACGTATTTGCAAGTATTTTCAAAATTTTTGCAAAAATTCTAGGCGTGATTTTGATAATGACAAGTTTGGTAACACTAGTTATTTTGTTTATTGGAGTGTTTACTCTAGGCTCTACCGCTTTTATCGATTTTCCTTGGCAAGACTTCGTGAATGCTGGTAATTTTTCAGATTATCCTATTTGGGCTTTTGGAGTATTGATGTTTTTAGCCATTGGAATTCCGTTCTTTTTCTTGTTACTTTTGGGATTCAAATTATTGTCTCCAAGCATCAAATCGATTGGGAATATTGCAAAATACACCTTATTGGCACTTTGGCTCATTGCGATTGGGATTTTAATCAGTATTGGCATTAAACAAGCGACAGAATTTGCTGCTAATGGAAGAATCGTTAAAAAGGAAACCATTCAATTGAAAGATAAAGATACACTTTTCATCAAATTCACGCACAATGATTTTTTTGCCAAGGATGTCAACGAGCACAATAACTTTATGATAACCCGGGATTCTTCAAATGTTCACGTGATTTATTCAAATAAAGTAAGCATTCACATTTTGAAAACCGATGAAAAACTGCCTTACCTTCAAATTGAAAAAGAAGCCAAAGGAAAATCATTGGCGGAAGCAAGAAAAACGGCTGAAAAAATTAGATATGGCTATAAAATTATTGGGAATCAATTGATTTTGGATAATTATTTATTGACCGATTTTAAAAATAAATACCGAGACCAAGAAGTAGAACTCTTTTTGTACGTACCGGAAGGAACCCTTTTAAAACCAGACAGTAGTGTTCAAGACTATGATGATTCTGATGATTCCTTCTTTAATTTACATTTCACTTCAGACAATTATGTCTATAAAGCGGAAAGTTCACAAGTAAAATGTTTGAATTGCCCTCCAGAAGAAAATGAGTGGAATGATATTGAAAATGATACTATAAATGATATTGAATTGAAAATTAATGGAAAAGACATCATAAATAAAGAAAATAAAACAAGTACCATAAAAATTGACAAAAACGGAATTCTAATTAAAACAAAGTAGCCATGTTAAAATTTTTTATTCTACTAACTAAAATCGTGGTTATGACCGCGATGGGGTTACTTTTCGCCTCTTGCCAATTTCAGGGCATAAAAGGAAGTGGAAATGTAACTTCTGAAAACAGATTAATCGAAGGGACTTTTAAAAGTATTGAAGTAGAAAACGGACTCGATGTTGTACTGGAACAATCCGATAAATTGGAAGTGATGGTTGTTGCAGATGATAATTTGCAAAAACACATCCTTACTAAAGTAAAGAATGGGGTTTTAATTATTACTTCAGATTACAAAAATTATATCAATGTGAAATCCAAAAAGGTAATCGTAAAAATACCTGTAATTGAATCAGTTGAAGTGAGCAGCGCAGCAAATTTAAGTTCAAGAAACACCCTTAAAAGCGAAAATATTTCCATAAAATCAAGTAGTGGTGCATCCGTTAAAATTACAATAGAAGCTGAAAAAGCATCTTGTGAATCGTCAAGCGGAAGCCAAATAACCCTAGATGGGAAAGCGATTAACCTGGAAATATCTTCCTCAAGCGGTAGTACCATTGATGCTGAAAAATTACTCTCGAATGATATTATCGCCAATGCCTCCAGCGGAAGTTCGATTGATGTTTACCCTTTAGTAAGCTTAAATGCAGAAGCCTCTAGTGGTGCAAACGTAAATTACCATAATCTCGCAAAAAACATAAATAAAAAATCCAGTTCTGGTGGAAGCGTAAATAAAGAATAAGAAAATGTAATTCCAAAAATTTATTTCAAAAGAATAGGGTTTAACTTTTTAATTAGGGTTAGGCCCTATTTCTTTTAGGGATATTCAAGCTCGTAAGCCATAGTGACGAAATTTTAAAATTTGATATTGGACGATTTTATCATTAACTTTAATAGAATTTATGGCTTATGGAAATTCTTAATTCAATCCTGAAATTGGCTGCTGGTATAGGTTTATTCCTTTATTCCATGTACTTGCTCGAAGAGTCATTAAAAAATCTTTCGGGGAGGAATTTCAAACTCTTTTTGCAACGCAGCACAAAAAACAAAATCGCCGCTGTGGCGAGTGGTACATTGGTAACGGGCATTCTTCAGAGTAGCTCTATGGTTTCGTTGATGGTTTTGGCTTTTGTAGGTGCGGGAGTATTTACCATGAAGAATGCTTTGGCAATTATTCTGGGAGCAAATCTGGGAACCACACTCGCAAGCTGGTTAGTTGCGACACTTGGTTTTAAATTGAATTTAGAGATAGTTGCCTACCCCGCTTTATGTATTGGGGGGGTATTGTTAATATTGTTCCGGAATCGAAAAATAGCTAAATATAGCTCCTATTTTCTTTTCGGATTTGGTCTATTGTTCATTAGCATTTCCTTTATGAAAGCAGCGATGGAAGCACAGGTTAAGAACTTTGATTTTTCAGAATATGCATACATGCCACAGATTATTTTTTTGCTCATTGGATTTATTATTACCCTAATTATTCAATCAAGTTCTGTTACTATGGCTCTTACGTTGAGTGCACTTCACGCCGGAGTGATTGGTTTTCCTATGGCTGCGGTTATTGTCCTTGGTTCAGAAACGGGTACCACAATTAAAATAGTTGTGGGAGCCATTGGTGGCAATGCTTCAAAAAAGCGGGTGGCTCTTGGGAATCTCCTTTTCAATCTCTTGCTTACGGCAATTGTTTTCATGATGCTAAAACCCATTTTGGTACTGATTACCGATATTTTAAGCATTAGGGATCCGCTCATTAGCTTGGTTGCTTTTTCAAGTCTGATTAATTTTATGTCCATTGTACTTTTTCTTCCTTTTTTGGAGCGGTTTGCTAAATTTCTGGAACGATTTTTTAAGGATACC
Source organism: Flavobacterium psychrotolerans (assembly GCF_003097635.1). Taxonomy (GTDB): domain Bacteria; phylum Bacteroidota; class Bacteroidia; order Flavobacteriales; family Flavobacteriaceae; genus Flavobacterium; species Flavobacterium psychrotolerans. Next base: position 144,776 of record NZ_QCZI01000005.1, on the reverse strand, counting down.
GATGCTTCAGCTGCAGCTTTTATAGGGCATGCCACAATTGCCGAACCTGAGACGGCTTTGGATTTATTCCGAAGGGAAACGGAATATTTTATCCACAATTCCATGTATTTTAATCTGGAACTATTTGGCATTAAAACCAAATCATTTCAGGAACATTCCGATTTCAGAAAAATTAATGAGAAAAGAAATTTCCATTCAAAAATTCCAGAGGAAAAATATGAATTTCTCAAACAATTGCAAGGCGAATTACAAGCATTTTATTTAGCGTTTCGGGTAAAATTAGAGGGCGAGCAAAATTCTGAACTCAACCAATTGATTTCTGCCGTTCGCAGTTCCATGCACTCCGTTAAAAGCATGAAGGACATTGGAACCAACATCATCAACCTCAAACAATCATCAAAAAACATTAAATACAATTTTTTTATACACCATAAAAAAGAAACAGAAAAGCTATACCATCAATTCAACACACTCCTCTTTCATGATGAAAAAACACGTTTTGAAGTGCTTCGACAAATCTTTGATTCCATCCAAAATAACTATAGTTCAGCTCTAAATGGTTTTTACATTGAGGCACAACATGCTCCTATTGAAGATATAGACATCACTACAATTATTAATTTTAACCGAGAACTTTTTACTTCCAATAAAGCTATGCTGATGGCCATAAAAGATTTTCTATTGGAAGAAAAACTGGCGGAGGATTTTAATGAATTGCCCGTATATAAAACATAAGATGTTTCAGGGAAAAAACAAGCCCTGAAACAGTAAAAATTTAAGTTTTTTCCGTACTTTTATTGCAATATTTCTATTCAGAATCTTAAAAATAATTCAATTGATGTATTTTTAGGTATACAGTTGTAATTAATTCAACATCCACTATAAAATGAATACCAGAATACCAATTTCAAAAAAGCTTCTTCATTTCTGGAAATTACTGGGTCCTGGGCTTATAACTGGTGCGAGTGACGATGACCCTTCCGGTATTGCAACCTATTCGCAGGCGGGTGCAGCTTACGGGCTTTCAACGTTATGGACAGCGCTTATCGCTTTTCCGCTGATGGCCTCCATTCAGCAAATGTGTGCTAAAATTGGTTTGGTAACTTCACAAGGCTTAACTGGAGCACTCAAAAAAAATTACCCAAAACCTGTTTTGTATCTCATGCTGTTGTTTAGTTTTCCTGCTATTGTGATGAATATTGGCGCCGATATTGCAGGAATGGGTGCCGTGGGAAATTTACTGTTCCCTAAAATTGAGGCTACTTTTTTTAGTGTTTTTTTTACGGTAATTCTATTGTTGTTAATTGTTTATTTGCCCTATCAAAAAATTGCGGCAATTCTAAAATATCTGTGTATCGTACTTTTAGTGTATCTGGTTGTCCCTTTTTTGTACTCACAAGATTGGATCCGGATTATTAAGGCTACGGTAATTCCAACCATAAAATTCAACAAGGATTATATTAGTATTCTTGTGGGAATTCTTGGCACCACCATTTCTCCTTATCTTTTCTTTTGGCAGGCCTCTATGGAAGTCGAAGAAATGAAACACAAAAATAAACACCTCATGGTGGACAAAAAGGTCATTTACGAAATGGAAGAAGATGTAGATTTCGGTATGTCTTTTTCAGGTTTGGTCATGTATTTTATCATTCTTACCACGGGCACCGTTTTGTATAATGGAGGCATTCACCAAATAGATACCGTTGAGCAGGCCGCTCTGGCCTTAAAACCATTGGCAGGTAATTCCGCCTATTTACTCTTTGCCATTGGGGTTATTGGCACAGGCCTTTTAGCCATTCCTGTATTGAGCGGTTCTCTTTCCTACATCATTGCAGAAACCTTTGGTTGGGAAGAGGGACTTGACAAAAAATTTCATGAGGCAAAAGCATTCTATATTGTGATTGCAATTTCACTTCTGTTGGGATTATCGTTGAATTACATTGGGATCTCTCCTATTAAAGCGTTGATTTATACCGCCATTCTTTACGGATTAACCGCTCCAGTTTTGATTGCCATTATTCTCCATATTTGCAACAACAAAAAAGTGATGGGCATCTATACCAATGATAGAAAAGCAAATGCACTGGGGTTTATAGCACTAATTATTATGAGCGTTGCCGCCATGACTTTAATTTACTTTCAATTTACGGATAATTGAGTATGATTGTTAGAATTTCATCCAATAAAAAACTTCATTATTTCCTGTTTTTTCCAAATTCCTTTACCGCTTCTCTTTATAAAAATAACTATTTTTGCAATCTAAATTTTTATCCATGCCAAAGAGTACATATAAAATAGCCGTCATTCAATTGAATCTAAATGACGTTGCCGAAAACAACCTGAAAAAATGTTTAAGTTGGGTTCGGGATGCTGCCAGCCAAGGTGCCGAGGTTATTTCGCTACCCGAATTATACAGCAGCCATTATTTTTGTCAAAGTGAAGATGTTGCTAATTTTGCCTTTGCAGAACCACTTTATAGTACCTCGTTTACGGCTTTTAGCGCCTTGTCGAAAGAACTGGGAGTGGTTATTATTGTTCCTTTCTTCGAAAAAAGAATGGCAGGAATTTATCATAATAGCGCTTATATCATTGATGCCGACGGTTCGGAAGCGGGATTGTACCGCAAAATGCACATTCCCGACGACCCACATTTTTATGAGAAATTCTATTTCACACCGGGTGATTTAGGATTCAAGGCCTTCCCTACTCAAAAAGGAAAGATAGGAACCTTAATTTGCTGGGATCAATGGTATCCTGAGGCAGCGAGACTAACCGCTTTGCAAGGTGCGGAAGTCTTATTTTATCCAACGGCAATTGGCTGGCATCCTCTAGAAAAAGAAGAGTATGGCGAAAACCAGCATGGTGCATGGATGAACGTCATGAAAGGTCATGCGGTGGCCAATGGCATTTATGTTGCCGCTGCAAACAGAATTGGATTAGAACAGTATTTACCGGATACAGCCGGAATTCAATTTTGGGGTTCTTCGTTTATTGCGGGACCACAAGGCGAAATTTTGGCGCAAGCCTCACACGACAAAGAAGAAATTCTTATTGCCGAAGTTGACTTGGAGATACAAGAAAATGTGCGTCAGAATTGGCCCTTCTTCAGAGATCGAAGAATTGATGCTTTTGGAGATATCACAAAAAGAGCAATCGACTAATCATGAGTACAACCAACCGAAGATTTCCTGCTGAATGGGAAAAACAACAAGTCATTTTACTCTGTTTTCCACATAATGGCAAAGATTGGCCGGGAAAATACGAAGCCATACAATGGGCTTTTATCGAATTCATAAAAAAAGTGGCCACTTTTGAGCAAGTAATATTGGTTGTTGCCGATGAAAAACTGAAAGAAAAAGTAGCCGGAATGCTTGAAACGGCCCATGTAAATGTGACAAATGTTTCCTTTATTATTCAAAAAACCAATAGAAGTTGGATGCGCGATTCAGGTCCGATTATCGTAAAAAATGGAGATCAAAGAGAAGCCTTGAATTTCAATTTTAACGGCTGGGCAAAATACAAAAATTTCCAATTGGATAAACTCGTTCCTTCTAAAGTTAGCGAATTTCTGAACATTCCGTTGACCCAAGTCATGTACAAAGGAAAACCAGTTATTGTAGAAGGTGGCGCGATAGACACCAACGGAAAAGGGACTTTGCTGACTTCAGAAGAGTGCTTGTTGCATCCCGATATTCAGGTTCGAAATCCCAATTTCACTAAGGCAGATTACGAGGTGGTATTTAAAGAGTATTTGGGAATTACCAATGTGATTTGGTTGGGAGACGGCATTGAAGGAGACGATACCCACGGACATATTGATGATTTATGCCGATTTGTGAACGAAGACACTATTGTTACCATTGTAGAGACAGATCCTAATGACAGCAATTATGCGCCTTTGCAAGACAATTTAAAACGACTGCAAAATGCCAAACTGGAAAACGGAAAATCCCCTATAATTGTAGCGTTACCCATGCCCAAACGGCTCAATTTTGATGGACTGCGTTTGCCGGCCAGTTATGCCAATTTTCTGATTTTAAATAATTGTGTGTTGGTGCCCACTTTTAACGATAGCAAGGATCGTGTGGCTTTAAACATCCTTTCCGAATGTTTTCCTGATAGAGAAATTATAGGTATTAGCGCCATCGATTTGATTTGGGGATTTGGTACGATGCATTGCCTGAGCCAGCAAATCCCAATGTAAAAAGATAAATCGAAACATGTAATCAGAACCAAGACGAATTAATACCTGCTAACGGGAAATTGATTAGTTTTGCACCATTAAAAAATAAAATAAAATGTCAAAAGGAATATATACTGGAATTATTGAAAAAGACGCGAACGGAAACTATTTCTGCGGCGAATTTCTGTTAGATTATCAAATGGTTTCCAAAGGATTTAATCTGGGAGACAAAATTACAATCAAAACGTCAATTGTGAATCCTAGTGATAAATCGTATGCCGATTATCCAAAGAAAACGAGAAATTTTGCTCTTGCAAATGACAAGCCGGAATACTAAATTTCAGATAAAATCATCTTGTATGTTCAAAATATTAGCCCAAATAAACAAACTATTTTTGCCGAGTTTTACCAAGCAACGATTGGATTTAACCAAAGCCAAGAAATGGCAAATGGCAATTATAGGCTGGCGTTATTATGTAACTGCAAGAGCATTAGATTGTTGATTTTTTATTCGAAAAATATTTCATATAATTTCATATTTAGGTTTGCAAGATTAACAAAATTACCTATATTTGCACCCGAATTAAGGCCTTGTGGCGCAACTGAATAGCGCACTTGATTACGGCTCAAGAGGTTACTGGTTTGAATCCAGTCAAGGTCACGAATAAAAAAAAGTCTAAAAATAATCAAGATTACTTGAAATTATTTTTGGGCTTTTTATTTTTTCAAAGCGAAGCTTTGTGGATGTTGTGAAGCAAAATCTAAAAAAAAATAGATTGAAATCTCCAATTGAAAAAGACTTTCCGTTTCCAATCTGGAGTCGATCGAGTGCAATTCGGTCAAATTTATAACCCCACAACTAAAGCAATGGCGGACTATTTCCTAGATATTCAATACAACAATCTCGTTTATGGTAAGCAGGAAGTTAATTTCAAGGAATTCGAATGCTGTACTTTTAACCATTGCGATTTCTCCCAATGCGTATTTCTGTCCGTTACTTTTATCGATTGCATTTTTAATGATTGTAATTTCAATACCGCCAAAATCAATTATGTGGCGCTAAGAACGGTAACCTTCAACCATTGTATGATGAAAGAAGTCAATTTTGCCATGTGCGACAAACTTATTTTTGAAATTGCCTTTAACCATTGCATACTCGATTTCTCGAAATTTTATACGTTAAAGCTAAAAGGAACATCATTCGTGGATTGCAGCCTGATAGCCGTAGATTTTATGAGTACCGATTTGACCGAAGCCATTTTTGATACCTGTGATTTGTACCGTTCCGAATTTGCGAAAGCCATTGCCAACAAGGCCAATTTTAAAACCAGTTCCAACTACACGATTGACCCAACAAAAACCAAAATCAAGAAAGCCGTTTTCTCTTTAAAAGGCTTAAGAGGGCTTTTGGTGAAGTATGATGTTGTGGTGGAGTGATTATTTGATATATTTACGAATGCTTATTAATGATTGTATTTTCTGTATTTGAATATGGGACACGTGCTAATTTAGACATTACCCGCAATTTTAAAACACTAATCTGATGAAAACACTCTTATTCTTCCTTGTAATTCTTTCTCAATATTGTATTGCGCAAAGCCCAAAACCTTTTGAAACTTGTCGTAAAACTATTACTTACACTGTTGATGATTGGGTATTACGAAAAAAAGTAGGAATGGACTTAACCATTCCGTTTTCTAATCCAAAATTTGGAGGTGGGGTCGAAGAATTAAAAAAATATTTCAAAGCAAATTCACTTTCTAATTCTAATACTTTTAGAATTTTAATTGGTTTCATAGTAAATTGTAAAGGTCAGATTGGCGACTTTCAAATTGTGAGCGATGAGATAGGAGATTTGGTAATTTTATCTGAGCAAGTTTTAGAAATAGTAAAAAAAATGCCGCGAAAATGGAAACCAGCGACTTCAAAAGAAGGAAAACCTGTTGATTCATACCAAGTTATTCAATTCACTATAATAAAAGGTAAATTTAGAGATGTTGAATACAAATAAAAACTGCTGGTAACAGTTAGAGTTTCGTTGCGTGGCTCGTTTGCAAAGAGTTCCCTACTCCAACAAAGCGTTTCCAATGAGGGATATTACCCTAATTTAATAAAAAAATATTGAATGGAATTCCAACTACACGATTGACCCAACAAAAACCAAATTAAAAAAAGCAATTTTTTCGTTGAAGGAAGTAAAAGGACTCTTGTTCAAACACGAACTCGTCATTGAATAATTATGCTGGAATCAACGTTTTTGCAAGTAATCCTTTTAGCCAAAATCCTACAGTCAAGGCAACAATCAACAATATGGAAAAGAGATAGAAAATGGTAATTTCCGTACTTAGTCCCAACAATAATGGTCCAACAAATGCTGCTGCGGACCAAGCCGTCAAGATATAACCGAATACTTGTCCGTAATTTTCAGTTCCAAAAATGCTTTTCACGAAGGATGGCATTGTGGCAAAACCAGCGCCGTAACCTGCAATAATGATATAAGTCAAGATTTGAAAAGAGATAGAATTGGTCGAAAAACTGGGAATTAAAGCAAAACAAATTCCGTTTATTCCCATAAAAAGCATAAAAGTGGTCCAACAGCCAATTTTATCCGAAATACTGGACCAGAACAAACGCCCAATACCATTAAATAAACCAACAATGGCCACAAACATCGTCGCTTGTGTTGCAGACATTCCAACTACTTCTACCCCAAGAATAGCCGCTTTCGAGATGATTGCGATCCCGCCACATACGTTCAGGAACAACAACAACCAAAGCGCCATAAAACGTTTGTCGGTTATAATTTCTTTTGGAGTCAAATCTACATGTGTGAGCTGAGTAGTAACAACATTTACAGGATTTGCCAAATACAAAGCACTTAACAGCATACAAATTCCATAGCCAATTCCCAGTGTGGCAAAGGCTCCGGACAATCCCATGGAAGCAATTAATGGACTAATCAAAAAAGAAGCCAACAAGGAGCCCAAGGCAAAAGACATAATAATAATCCCGGATGCCAATCCTGGTTTATCTGGAAACCATTTTACGACCGTATAAACCGGAACCACATACCCAAATCCTAAACCAATGCCTTGCAAAACACCAAAAGTCAAGTAAAACAGGTAGATGGAGCCTATATTTACAGCCAATGCACTTCCCAACAATCCTATGGTTAAAAACAGGGTTGCCAATAATCCCGCTTTGGTTGGCCCCACTTTTTGGGCAAATTTACCCATAAAAGCTGCCGTTAATCCTAAAAAGCAAATGGCTAAACTAAACCCTATTTTGGTATCATGTGCATCCCAATTCAATACTTTTGATAAAGGTTCGATCCATTTGCTGTACGCATAAATAGACCCGATTGACAGCTGCATAATCATTCCAGCCAAGACAATCAAATATTTATTCTTTTTCATTTCTTAAATACTTTTTATTGAATTTATTTTACTTTCACGTTATCCAAATACAGACTAAAAATGGCTTTTACTTTTTCCAAAGTTTCAGCTGTTGGAGATGCGGTATCTGCAAGCGCATATTCCATATTCAACAATTCCCATTTGTGTTTTCCCAATTGGTGAAAAGGAATAATCTCCACCCTTTCAACTGTTTTATAACCTGAAAAATGTTTCGCCCATTCATGCAAATATTCCTCTTGATCCGTCCATCCCGGAACCAAAACATAGCGTAACCACATTGGTTTACCTGTGCTTTCGCGGTATTCTGCCACTTTCAAGGTGATGGAATTGTTCAAACCGGTCAATTTTTTGTGCCATTCTTCGTTGATGTGTTTTACATCCAACAGCAGCAAATCGGTTCTGTAGAGAACTTCCTTTGTTTGTGCATCCAAAACGCGTCCATTCGAATCCAGGCAGGTATTGATACCTTGTTCGTGCAATCGATCAAAAAAAGTAATCAATTTGGATCTTTGCAGCAAAGGTTCTCCGCCTGAAACGGTGACTCCGCCTTGCTTTCCAAAATAAGATTTTTGTTTCAATGCTTTAGTAACGAGTTCATCGATGGTGACCAATGAACCTCCGTGAACATCTATTGAATCGGGATTTTGACAATACAAGCATCGAAATTGGCATCCTTGAACAAATACGACCATCCGTATTCCGGGACCATCATGAGTTCCAAAGGTTTCCAACGAATGTATTCTCAAGGAATCAAAGTCGGTATCGTTTAATAGATGGTTGGGTTGTTCTGGGAAATACATATTTTATTTTTTAATTGATTTGATGCTATTCCTTTAAAAAATAATTTAAGGAATAGCATCAAATAAAGCCTACGTTTTTTTGAAGTTTTTCAATCAATTACATCGTGTCATGGAAAGTTCTACTGATTACTTCCAGTTGGTGCGCTTTTGACAAACGTACAAAATTAACAGCATAACCAGAAACACGGATGGTTAATTGAGGATAATTTTCAGGATGATTGTAAGCATCTAACAAGGTTTCTTTGTTTAGAATATTCACATTCAAGTGATGGGCATTTCTTCCAAAATAAGCATCCAATGTGGTGGTTAAATTGCCAACTTGTTCTTCTAAATTATTTCCTAATGATTTGGGAACCATAGTGAAAGTATAAGAAATTCCGTCTTGGGCATCATTATAATTCAATTTACTTACTGAATTTAAAGAAGCTATCGCTCCGTTTTCATCTCTTCCGTGCATTGGATTGGCTCCTGGAGCAAAAGCCTCGCCAGCTTTACGCCCATCTGGAGTTGCACCAGTATTAGAACCGTACATCACATTTGAAGTAATGGTCAACAATGAAAGTGTAGGTGTTGAATTTTTATACGTTTTATGTTTTCTCAACTCGTCGATAAAGATTTTGGTCACTTCCTGTGCAATGCTATCCACTCTATCATCGTCATTACCAAATTTTGGAAAATCTCCTTCAATATTAAAATCTTCGGTTAATCCGTATTCGTTTCTGATTGGAGTTACTTTGGCATATTTAATGGCTGACAACGAATCGGCAATAATTGAAATTCCGGCAGCACCATAAGCAATGTCAATATTTGGATTAGAGTCAATCAAGGCCATTTGAGCTCTTTCGTAATAATATTTGTCGTGCATGTAATGAATGATGTACATGGATTTTGCATAGACACGAGCTACTTCTGCCAATGTTTTTTTAAAAGATTTCATTACAGTGTCGTAGTCTAAAACTTCATCATCCATTTCCGAAATGTTGTTCACTACTTGCACTCCTTGAGCTTCTTCCCTCCCACCATTCAAGGACATTAAAAGTGCTTTAGGCAAATTGGCACGAGCCCCAAAGTGTTGAATTGTTTTACCAATTTGTTGGTACGAAACGCAACAAGCAATACCATAATCGTCTGAACCACGATTACCTCTCATCAAATCGTCATTTTCGTATTGAAGAGATGAAGTGTCGATGGAAACTTGAGCACAAAAATCTTTGAATCCTTGTGGCAATTTTTCAGACCAAAGAATAGTCAAGTTTGGTTCTGGAGACGCTCCTAAGTTATAAAGTGTTTGCAAGAATCGGAAAGAAGTTTTGGTAACTTTGGTTCTTCCATCATACAATTGACCACCAATGGCTTCGGTAACCCAAGTTGGATCTCCACCAAAAATAGCATCATAAGCACTTGGACGTAGGTGACGCACCACGCGCAATTTCATTACAAATTGGTCAATGTATTCTTGGGCTAGAACTTCATCAATGATTCCAGCTTCGAGATCATTTTGTATATATACATCTAAGAATGAAGAAACATTACCCAAAGACATTGCAGCTCCATCTTGTTCTTTAACCGCACTTAAATATCCTAAATAAGTAAACTGAACCGCTTCATGCGCATTTACTGCCGGTTTTGAAATGTCAATTCCATAAGTCAGCGCCATTTTTTTCATATCAAGCAAGGCATTGATTTGATCGGCAATTTCTTCGCGCAAACGTACTTTGGCATCGTCCATATTGCCAGTTACATTTACTTTATCTGTTTTCTTTTCGGCAATCAATCTATCAATTCCGTAAAGAGCCACTCGTCTAAAATCGCCAATGATTCTTCCTCTGGCATAGTTGTCAGGCAAACCAGTCAATACGTGTTTCGAACGGTAGGTTTTAATTTCACTGTCATAAGCGTCAAATACGGCTTGATTATGGTTTCTGGCGTAATTAAAAATATCAACTACTCTATCCGAAACTTTTAATCCTCTTTCTGCAACAGCAGATTGCACCAATTGGATTCCTCCAAAAGGTTTCATTGCTCTTTTTAAAAGTTCGTCTGTTTGAAGTCCTACAATAGTTTCGTTTTCTTTTTGAATATATCCAGGTCCAAAAGAAGTAAGGTTGGAAATCACTTCGGTATCAATGGCCAAACAACCATCATTTTCTCTTTCTTTTAAAAGCGATTTTTTACAAACATCCCAAAGTTTAGTGGTTCTGTCTGACGGGCCTACAAGAAAACTAGCATCCCCTTCATACGATTTGATGTTTTGGACAATGAAATCGTGTACATTAATTGTATTGTTCCAAACTCCTTTATTCAAGACCCCTTTATTAAGCGATTCTCTTTCTACTAAATTTTCCATTTTTTGATGTATTAATTATCTATTCTTTTTGGATATATTTTATCTTACTTTTCTATATACTAAATTTACGAAATATGTAAATAGACTACATATTCTATGAGTTATTTAGCAAAACAGCAGTTCTTATCTAAAATAAATGTGTATTCCTTTTTTTTTATATCGTACTTAATCACTTATGAATCTTTTTTAGCTTTTTTTGAATACAAAAAGCAAAATAGCTCTAACGATGTAGTTTTTTAATTTTCTATTTATGGGTCATTTTCTTCTGGAAAACTGGAAATCGGCACTTTTTTTCTTTAAATAATATAGAGAAATATTATAAGAAGCATACAACAGTATAGCTCATTATGTATGCATTACAAACAATAAAATTCCTGTTGAAGTCATCAATAAACTCAGATTGAACTCACTAATGAATTAACTGCGTCTCTTCATCTAAATTGCCCTTCAAACAATCCTCCCGTCTTCCATCGTAATGATTCTGCTGGTTCTTTGGGCAAAATCAGTATCGTGGGTAACAATAAGTAACGTTTGGTTTCTTTCTTGGGTCAGTTTGTTGAAAATATCAAAAACGAGGTCACTGTTCTTCTGGTCTAGATTTCCCGTAGGCTCATCCCCCATAATAATTAAAGGATCATTTATCAAGGCTCGGGCAATGGCTACACGTTGTTTTTGTCCACCACTCAACTGATTGGGCATTTTCAGGGCCTGGTCTTCCATGTCTAGGGTTTTTAAATGCTCCATGGCGCGGTGTTCTACTTCCTGCTGAGAATGTTTCCCTAACTTCATACCAGGAAGCATGACGTTTTTTAAAACGTTATATTCCGCAAGCAAATAATGAAACTGAAACACAAACCCAATATTCTCATTTCGGATTTTAGCCAATTCGTTGTCCCGTTTTCCGGTAATCTGTTGCTCATTGATGAATAATTGGCCTTCATAATCGGTATCCATAGTAGAGAGCAAGTACAGCAGAGTCGATTTTCCACAACCCGATTTTCCCACAATCGAAACAAATTCACCGTGGTCAACACTCATGCTGATTTCCTTGAGCACCTGAAATTTCACGGGCTCATAAAAATATTTGGATAAACCAATGGCCTCGAGCACTTTATTTCCCATGATTATTTTCCTCTAATAATTTCTACTGGATCCACCTTACTGGCTTTTAAGGCGGGGAAAAGTCCGGCAATTGTGGTGGTGAATAACGCAAAGACAATCCCAATTACATAATGGGTAGTGCTATAATTGATGGGATAGGTTTTTATGGTTGGCAATGCGGCGGTATGAAACGGAATTACATCAATTATGGAAGAAAAAATATAACCAAACAACAGCCCAAACAATGCTCCTGTAAGCCCAATAATTATGGAAAGCGATACGAAAATCCATTTGACGTCAGTGCCTGAAAAACCAGTTGCTTTCAGGATGGCAATACTGTCCATTTTTTCATAAATCATCATATTCAAAATGTTATAAATTCCGAATCCGGCCACAATTAGCAACACCACCCCTACCGAGTAGGAAATTGTGGTTCTTATCGTTCTGCCGGTTTCAAATTGTGCATTGGCCGTTTTAAAATCTATCGTATCCAAATTGAATCGATTATGAAATTCCGTTGCAACCGTTGCCGCCGAAGCCATATCATACAATTTTATTTGAATGTCCGTGATATAACCAGTAGGTTCCCCCAATAATTTTTGGGCGGTAGCCAAAGACGTATAACTGGAAGTATCGTCAATGGCAGCAATACCCATTTCAGAAATTCCAACGATTTTTAAAGAAGCCAAACCTCCTTTGGCAGTCGTGACCTTTATGATATCCCCCTTGGAAAGCAACATTTTGTCTGCCAATCCTTTTCCGATAATGATACTGTTGTATTCAGCCAAATCCCCAACCTTGCCCACTATAATATTATCGCTGACTTTGAATAGTTTTTCTTCGGATGTCACATCGATACCGTTTACCACTCCCGATATTTCGATGGTTCCCGAATTAAATAAAACTGGAGAAGTCACTTTGGGCGCCACATCAATAATTCGAGGATCTTCTTTTAAAACTCTAATGATGGTTTTACTGTTATAAATGGATTTCCCTCTGTCTTTTGGTTTTATAGAATTGATGAAATTTGTGCTTTTTTTATACTCTTTCGATAACGAAATAGGCTGATCTTCTAGTGGCTTCACTTCATTGTACAAAAGTATATGTGGCGTTCTGTTAAGCATTAAACTATCCAACATATCATTTAGTCCAGTCATAAAACTCACCAAAGATATGAACATTGCAATTCCAAAAGTAACTCCAACAGCAGCGACAACGGTCTGTTTGAGCCGGGCTTGAAGCAAATGCAACGCAATATTCAGGATTAGTTTAAAGTTCATCATTCAGGTTTATAAATGGTTTCTTCTGCTTTTAAACCTTCCAGAATTTCTACTTTTTGATAATCGTTCAAGCCTATTTTAACTTTGCGTTTTTCGTCTTTATCAACCAAAACATATTGACCCTGAATTAAATAATTTTTCGGAATCGTAATGACATTCTTTTTTGTTTGGATAACAATATTGGCTTCGGCGGTTAAATTGGGATAGAGCTTATGTGGTGGTTTTACAAAATGGGCTTCTATTTTAAAAGTACGGGAACGTTCATCCATTATGGGATAAATTTTATCTACAACGGCATCAAAAACCTGACCTTTATAACTGTCCATGGTCACTAAAACCTTCTGACCCAATGTAACGAGAACCATATCGTTTTCATCAACTTCCAGCTCCAACAAAAAGGAATTGGATTTTCCTATAATGGCCAAAGGTGTTTGGGGAGTAACTAAGATTCCCTCTTTGACAGATATATCAAACAATTGTCCCGAAAAGGCGCTCTTAACACCAAAATCACTTTGCGTTTTTTGACTGATTTTCAGGTTGATATTGTTGCGATTTTGGTCATTTTGTAACTGGGCTTTAAGCTGTACCAATTGCTTTTGGGCCGATTCATAATTAATTTTGGAACTTTTATAAGCCAATTCCACTCTTTCAAAATCGACCTCAGAAATGGTTTGGTATTGTTGGATACGTTTGTTTCTGGTGTAAATGGATTCGTCTAAATCCAATTTGTCTTTAGATGCTAGTACTTTCATTTCCATTTCCGAAATTTTATCCTGAATATAACGGTTGCTTTCTTGACTCAGCTGATAGGCCAATTTTGCATTTTCGGTGTTTAACGCTGCTTTGTCGCTCTCCAACTCAAACAACAATTGACCTTCTTTAATTTCCTGTCCTACAGTAACTTTAGTGTTTTTTAAAATCCCATTGACTGTGGCATAAACAGTGTATTGTCCAACCGCCTTTACCACGCCCGAAGCATAAACGCTTTCGGTCACATCGCTCAGAGTTGGTTTTGTTTCCTCGGTCTCTTTTCTAGAACAGGAAATAATACTGAGAAAAAATATACCAAAAAATGATACTAGTGAAGCTCTCATTATAAATTGTATTAAAAACTAGTGACAAAAGGGAAGAATAATACTTTCAAATATACAACAAAACGGAGTGATTTTGGACATTAATTGCTATATAATTATAAGGAAAAACACCATTTATAAGGAAATTGTACTGCATAAATTACAATTAATTTCCCCTAAGAAATCTGTTATAAATGTGTAAACGTCAAATTTGAGGCTGTTGACGTCAAACTTGGGGTTAGAGAGATAACAGACAATATTTTGTAAAAACGCCAAAAAAGGAAAAACTAAAAACAGAAATAAACGGGTTATGTTGCTGTTTTTTAGTAACTTTATGTAAACATGATACCTAATGGCATTAGTGTCACTTTTAATGACATTTCTTAACAAGACTAAGAAATTCGTTTTTTCAAAAAATGAGCGCCCCTCGCTACTGTATTTTTAATTATGGCTGCTATGCTGTATTTAATCTAATATCAGGACGTCTATGAAAAACGAAACTAAAGAAATAAAATCTGTTTAAATCCTGTAAAGGATTTTACCCCCTAAATCTTTTTAAATAAGCAAGGAATACATTCTGAGGGATGTGCCTGCCGATCATCAAAACCTAACAACTGTTTTTGTAAATAATCACTAAAAAGAAATCCGATGAAAAAACAATTCATTACAGTTCTATTGCTTTGCTCTTTGACTTTTCTAAATGCCCAAACGGCGGAAAAGGCGGCTTTCCCTATAATAGGAATAGCTCAAAACAACAGCATTAATGCAAAGACCATTCCCAGTATCAATGCTACTTGGGGGTACGAAATTACGGTTGGTAATAAAATAATTATTCATCAGCCGAATATTCCAGGAATGCCCGGAAATGAGGGTTTTAAAACTGAAAAAGCCGCAAAAAAAACTGCAGAATTTATTATTGGTAAAATGAATAAGGGTGAAATGCCACCTAGCATAACCCTAGAAGAATTAAAAAAAATAAAAACACTTTAATACCAAATTATCATGAAAAAAATAGTTATTTTACTCATCAGTGCTATTGGGAATTCTTTTGATGGAATAAAACCCTTTGCCCTCTACTCTATCTTACTATCAATAGTATTTCAGGGTTTTGCCCAAGATACATGGACAGCCAAAGCTGACTTTTTTAGTATCCGAAATTACGCCGTGGGATTCAGTATTGGTGATAAAGGCTATATCGGAACAGGAATAAATCCAGACGAGGGGTTTAAGAAAGATTTTTGGGAATACAATCCAACCACAGACTCTTGGACTCAAAAGGCCGATTTTGGTGGGCTGGCAAGAGACAATGCTGTAGGTTTTTTTATCAATAACAAAGGGTATATAGGTTTAGGGAATACCACTTTTGGATCAACAAATGATTTTTGGGAATATGATCCATTGAGCAATAACTGGGTACAGAAAGCAAATTTTGGTGGCTCATCAAGAACATATGCAGTGGGATTCTCGATAGGGACCAAAGGCTACATTGGAACTGGCTGGGATGGTTTACTAAAAAAAGACTTTTGGGAATATGATCCAAGTTCTGATTCTTGGGAGCAAAAAGCCGATTTTGGAGGAATAGAAAGATTTTTCGCTGTAGGTTTTTCAATTGGTTCCAAAGGCTATATCGGAACTGGATGGAACAATATATACAAGAAAGACTTTTGGGAATACGACCCCTCCACAAATTCTTGGATTCAGAAGGCAGATTTCGAAGGAACTGCCCGATATTCTGCATCGGGATTTTCAATAAATACCAATGGCTATATTGGTATAGGTTATGATGGTACCGATTTAAAGAATGACTTTTGGGAATATGACCAAAGTTCCAATTCATGGGAGAAAATCGCCGACTTTGCAGGAACTTTAAGAAGCAATGCTGTAGGATTTTCTATAGGCACTAAAGGCTACATAGGAACAGGTTCGCTAAATGGACAATACAAAAAAGATTTTTGGGAATATGATGCAGGAATTTTTGTCAATGCGGGACCAGATAAAACAGTCTATTATGGCTATCCGCCAAGCGAATGCGTTACCCTCACTGGTTTTGCAACTGGAGGAACCGAACCATATCACTATTACTGGGATAGCGAGTCCGTAAAAAAAGAAGACAACTCTTCAAAAACCAAACATTCACATCATCATCATAATCACCATTCAAATGGAAATGGGGTTTCAAATCCAAGCATTACCGTTTGCCCTACAAAAACAACAACATACATATTAACAGTTGTAGATGCCAAAGGAAATTCGGAAACAGATGATGTTACAGTCACTGTGATTGATGTGCGTTGCGACAAAAACAAAGTAAAGGTATGCCATGCCAATAAAACAATTTGCATATCCAGCGCTGCTGTTCAGGCCCATCTTGCACATGGTGATTATTTGGGAAATTGTGCCAACAAAAAAGATTGCAAGGATGACAAGAATAACAGGTTATCAGTAAACATAGATCCTTCAGTCACAGATAATGAAAATTCTTTGGTGTTGTTCCCAAATCCCACAACAGGTTCATTCACAGTTGAAATGAACAATGAGAATGCAGAAGAAAACGTATTGATACAAATTGAAGATACTAATGGTAGACTTATTTATTCTAAAACACCAATTAGAACAGACGGTCAAATCAAAGAAACAATTGAGTTTAATTCGGCGATATCTGGGGGAATGTATTTTCTTAAGGTAATAACCAGAGAAAAAACGATAACCAGGAAATTGATTTTTAATAAATAACTGAAGGCATTTTCAATAACGAAGGATGTATCGGGGTATTTTTTAAAAGAATTACATCTCGATACATTCTTTTTTTATAAAAGTTTAGAAGGGATTAAGTCCAAAATGAATTCAATACCTCTTTACAATTGTTTTTCCATTTTATAATCATCCATGACATACCCTTGACCAATTTCCAGACATACTTCAGACACAATTTTGAAGTCGTTTTTTTGATAAAAAGCGATTGCTTTGTTGAATTTATTTACAAACAATGAAATAAATATCGAATGATTTTCTTTGGCGCTATTTTCGACAGCATCCATCAAGAGCTTCCCTACTCCCAGTCCTTGTGCTTCAGGAAGAACATACAGTTTATGTAAATGTGTCCCCTTTTCATTATTATAATTATGTTCAAAGGAAGCAAAACCCAAACAATCCGAATTTTCTGTGGCCAATAAAAAACGATGTTTTTTTTGATTTAGGTTTTCGCTTAATGCTCCTTCAGAATACATCAAATCCAGCATATACGCTATTTGTGCATCCGAAATAATTCCGCCATAAGTATGTGGCCACGTTATATGGACGATTTCTTGAATGGTCTTGAAATCTCGTGCTGTAGCTTCGGAAATAGTTATCATTTAGGATTCAGTTTATCCGTGAATGGTTTCCCTTTTGCCGTAATTAGCAATTACCGATGCTTCAAATTCAATCCATTCTCTCCAACGTTTTTCAACGTCAATTCCATGACCGTATTTTCTGGCATAAGTAATAAAAGTAGTGTAATGTGCCGCTTCACTTTCCATTAAATCCCTGTAGAAAGAAGCCAATTCAGGATCTTCCATATTTTCAGAAAGCACTTTAAAACGTTCGCAGCTTCTAGCTTCTATCATGGCCGAAAACAACAATCTTTCTACAAAACCGGAAACTCGGCTGCCGTTGTTGCTTTTTTTCATGTACTGCGCCAATTCGCCCACATATTCGTCTTTGCGTTCTCGCCCTAAAGTTAATCCGCGTTTTTTAATGATGTCGTGCACCATCTGAAAATGCTCGATTTCCTCTTTAGCCAAAGCCAACATATCCGAAACTAAATCAGGATATTCTGAATTGATGGTAATGATAGTAATCGCATTCGATGCCGCTTTTTGTTCACACCAGGCGTGATCGGTAAGGATTTCTTCAATATTTTTATCTACAATATTAACCCATCTCGGATCGGTTGGTAACTTTAATCTTAAAACGGACATAAATTTGGCATTAAAATTAAAAGACAAATTCCACTAATTAACACGTTATGAGAAGTGAAAAGAAGTGAAATTTGTCTTTGAAATAAATTGTTTTTTAGAAAACGAACATGGCTCGTTCGCCCATCATTTCGTTTACTTCATCGGCAACTTCTTCAATGATGGCTTCATCTGTATGGTTCATCAAAACTTTATCGATAAGGGCAACAATCGTTTCCATGTCTGCTTCTACCAAACCTCGAGTCGTGATTGCTGGAGTTCCTACACGAATACCTGATGTCACAAATGGCGATTTGTCATCAAAAGGAACCATATTTTTATTTACTGTGATTTCCGCTTTAACTAAAGCATTTTCAGCTTCTTTACCCGTAATGTTTTTATTTCTTAAATCAATCAACATCATGTGGTTGTCAGTTCCTCCAGAAATTAAATCGTACCCTCTTTTCATAAAAGCTTCTGCCATGGCTTTAGCATTTTTTTGTACTTGCATGGAATAGTGGAAAAACTCATCTGTCAAAGCCTCACCAAAAGCAACTGCTTTAGCGGCAATGATGTGCATTAACGGGCCTCCTTGGTTTCCAGGGAAAACGGCTAAATCCAATAAGTTAGACATCATTCGCAACTCCCCTTTTGGTGTTGTTAGGCCAAATGGATTTTCAAAATCTTTACCCATCAAAATCAATCCACCTCTTGGCCCGCGTAATGTTTTATGAGTTGTGGTGGTTACAATATGACAATGTGGAATTGGATCATTCATCAAACCTTTAGCGATTAATCCGGAAGGATGTGAAATATCTGCCAATAAAATAGCACCTACACTATCGGCAATTTTTCTGAAACGCTCAAAATCCATATCACGGCAATAAGCGGATGCTCCAGCAATGATTAATTTTGGCTGCTCTTTAGTAGCTATTTCCTGAATTTTGTCATAATCGAATCTTCCGGTTTCTTTTTCTACTCCGTAAAAAACGGGGCTATACAATCTTCCTGAAAAATTTACTGGAGAACCATGAGTTAAATGTCCTCCGTGTGACAAATCAAAACCAAGAATCTTATCCCCCGGTTTTAAACAGGCGTGGTAAACAGCTGTGTTAGCCTGTGAACCAGAGTGTGGTTGTACGTTAGCATATTCAGCCCCAAATAATTCTTTGGCTCTGTCAATGGCAATTTGCTCCACAACATCCACTACTTCACAACCACCATAATATCTCTTGCCTGGGTAACCCTCAGCATATTTATTAGTTAGGCATGAACCTGCTGCTTCCATTACTTGGTCGCTCACAAAGTTCTCCGAAGCAATAAGTTCTATTCCGTGAATTTGTCTGTCTTGTTCCTCAAGAATTAAATCAAAAATTTGTTGGTCGTGTTGCATTTTATTATTTTTCGTTAAAAACTATGCAAAATTACGAAAAACAGTTTGTTAAATTGACATATAATAAAATTTTTGATGAACACATTGAGTTTTATTTACTTTGAAAATAATTTTATAAAAAAGAATGAAATAAAAATAATTATTTTCTTATCAGTATGCTTTTTTTTTTATATTTGGAATTATTTTAATGTTTGTTCAGTAAAACAATTAAGTTAAAAAATACTATTTTAACCCGTTGGGTGTAATTGATGAAAATTTAAATTATAGAATAAATAAAAAATTGAACCACATAGAAACATAGAAAAAAAGAGTTGGATAGCCCAATACTTGGGTTCACATGGCTATGTTTTTCTCAAATAAAGTGAAACGCCTTTCAAAATTCATAAAATCTATGTTTCTATGTGGCTAAAAATTAAACAATTTTGAATTATACCCAACGGGTTATTTTAACAAAGTTACACCCATGTAGTTGACTAGTTTGTAAACTACCCTATTTTAATAGCATTCGCATACCGGTTCGGATCCCAAGTCCAAAATAGCGTTATTGAAAGAGTCCTACATACCTAATATAGGACAAAACCGTACAACAAGCATACTATTCTATAATTATAAACAAATTTTAAAACTCAAACAAAATGAAAAAAATTCTACTTCTTTTATTGCTTATTGGCGGGGTTGCGAATGCGACGAATGTTCCCATTACTAATGCTGTTTTTTTGGCAAAGTTAATTGCTCTTGGTTATGATACACTGGTCCTTCCTCCATTCCTGATGGTCTAATAGATACTAATGAAGCATTGGCGGTTACAACTTTGGACATTTCCAATTTAGGTATTACTGATGTAGCTGGCATTGAATATTTCACAAATCTTACTTGGTTAGATTGTTCTTTTAATAATCTTACTTTTTTGGGTGTGGACAATTTAACAAATTTGACTTATCTGAAATGCAACAGTAATAAAATTGCAGTCTTAAACGTATATAGTTTGATAAATTTGACCTCTCTAGATTGCAACTACAACAAAATTAAAGTTTTAGATGTAACAAATTTAACAAAACTTGTTGGTTTAAGATGCGATTATAATCTTATAGATGTTCTTGAGGTTTCTAACCTAACTTTATTAACAGACTTGATCTGTAGTTATAATAACATTCAAGTATTAAATTTACTTCCATTAACACACTTAAGTACATTGAGTTGTACTAATTGTACTCAAATATCTTTTTTGGATTTCACCAATACTATAAATCTTACTGTATTATTATGTTCTGGCACTGCTATAACAGCTTTAGACGTTACTAAATTAACTAATCTAACCGATTTATCTTGCGGGGGAGATGGTCAGGGACTATTTACATCTATTGACGTGAGTGGTATGACTAATCTTAATTCCCTAGCTGTTTATGGATATAATTTGACAAATCTCATTCTAGGTACTTTGCCAAATCTTTCTGGTATAACTCTGGCGGGTACTGGCCTAACTACATTAGATTTAACGAGTTGTACTAATCCTTTAAATCAACTTCAAGTATTCTTGTACACGAATGGATCTTTAACTTCTGTAAATCTTAAAAATGGAAATACTCTTATTAATTTTGATGCAACTAATAACCCAGTCTTGAGTTATATATGTGCTGACGACAGTAACCTTCCTTATATAAAGAGTGTTTTAAGTACCGCTGTAGGCAACAATTCTAACATTAATATCAATTCTTATTGTTCATTTACACCAGGTGGTGTATCTTATCCCATTACTGGTGTAACACGTTTTGACCCAAGCACAGGATGTGGCCCAACCATCAATAACGTAAAAATCAATATTACTGATGGCAACCCCATAAGCGGGGCAACTTTTACAAATACTCTGGGTGATTACAATTTTAATGTCGCTCAATCAGGTGCGTCTAGTGTAACAATAACACCTTATTTTGACAATCCTGCAATTTTTGCAGTTACACCACCCTCTGCAACCTTTACCAGTATTACAAGTGCACAAACTCAGGATTTTTGTATATCTGCAGTAGGCGTTAATCCTGATCTTGAAATTATATTGATGCCAATAGGTCAGGCACGCCCGGGTTTTGATGCCACATACAAATTAATTTATAAAAATAAAGGGAATCAAATAATAGTGTCTGACTTCATAAATCTTGTTTACGATGATCTAAGAACACATTTTATTTCAGCAACGCCACCTATCTATTCTTTACCTAATAACCCTTTAGTTTGGCAGTATACTAATTTATTACCACTTGAAACACGGGTAATTACATTTACTTTAAATATCAATACTCCAACGGATCCTTTATATCCTGTAATTGGAGGCGATATTTTAACTTATACCGCTACTATTGATCCCATAGCAACTGATATTACCCCGCCGGATAATAATTTTATCTTTCACCAAACCGTGGTAAATTCATATGATCCTAACGACAAAACGTGTCTAGAGGGCGATGTAATCGAGCCTTCTAATATTGGAGAATATTTGCATTACAACATCAATTTCGAAAATACGGGTACTGCTGATGCTATAAATATTGTAGTAAAAGATGTCATAGATGATACTAAATTTGACATCAGTACGCTTCAATTGATGGATTCCTCACATCCTGTAAGTACAAAAATTACTGGAAATGTAGTTGAATTTATCTTTGAAGCCATCAACTTACCTCCTACCGTTTCAGCTCCAACTTTAAGCCACGGGAATGTTATGTTCAAAATAAAAACCTTACCTACATTAATAACAGGAGCTGTTGTTGAAAATACTGCGAACATTTATTTTGACTTTAATTTTCCTATCACCACTAATACAGCGTCTTCTACCTTTGCAACACTAAATAGCGCAAGCTTTGTTAGAGATAACACGATAAGAGTGTACCCAAATCCGACTAGAAATAATATTAACGTAAGTTCAAAAACTGATATAAAATCAATACAGATTTTTGATATTCAGGGAAGGTTGTTGCAGATTATAATTGAAAATAAACCTTCAGCTTTACTTGATATTTCTAATAAGCAAAACGGCGTTTACTTCCTGAAAGTAACAACGAGCGATGGAAGCAGTATTGAGAAAATAATTAAGGAATAAAGAAGAAAAATGGATTAATTAGATAGCGCAAATCAAAAAAGGTTTGCGCTTTTTTTTCACCAAGTCATTGCAGCAAAAAAGAGCCTTTACTTCCACTGCAAATAAGGAAATGACAAATAACAAACAAGGGGAGAAATAAGAGAAGTTTCTGATTTTAGTTATTAATAATCATAGCTTATAAATTACAATAGTGTATTACAGTATCAATGAAAACTGCCGATAAAACAATAAAGCCCGACAGTAAATGGGATCAAAATAAATTTTCATCACTTCCCAAGCCCAAATTGGATAAGGCCTCAATTCCAATTATTCTCTGGAATCTCTTCCCTGTTATGGGCGTGGTGTTTTTGGGATGGGAGCCAGAGAGTGTTTTTATTTGTTATGCCTTGGAAACTATTATCGTAGGCTTATTTAATGTATTTCGGATGCTTGTAATTCATTGCTATGGCACTCGAGATATAAAACTCCATGATCCAGCAGGTCTTTGGCTGATTCCGTTTTTTCTTGTTCATTTTTACGGATTTGTGTTGATACAATTAGGGATATTCTTCGATAATGACTTATTTCAAACCGTGAGCGGTATTATAAATCAGCGCTCTTATCTTATTGCTCTTGCCGCTTTCCTGCTTAAGAATACACTAGACTTTACAATGGGGTTTATTTATAACGGAATTTATAGTAAGCGTACCATGAGGCATCAAATGTTTGAGCCCTACCCGCGCGTTATTTTGCAGCAGATCGTGGTTATGTTTGGCGGGTTTATCTTTGACATAACCGGCAATGGCTATCCTGTGCTGATTGTTTTTGTAGGCATTAAGATGTATGTAGACCTTATGTATCCTCAAATAATTGCTCTTTTTTTAGCCAAACTGAAACCAGGAAAAATGGGCTTGCATTAATCCCATGATTTTGATACCTATGTGAAATTAAACCAAATAACATTATGAGAGCATTTGCGATTCTATTTTTGATACTAATACTGTCCTGTTGCCAGCACACGGTAAAGAAAGACGATTACCTAATATCTTTTCAAGACAGTACATCCGGTGCCTGCGGATTTAAAAACCAAAAAGGCGAGATTGTAATTCCCGAGGGGAAATATCAAATGTGTTTTACCGATACTTTTAAATCGTATGCAATCGTTGCTATTACAAAATCAGGAATGGTCGCGATAGATCGAAATCAAAATGTACTATATGATGTATTTATATTCGACAATAGACCTGATGAACCTTCAGAAGGGCTGTTCAGGATTGAATCCAATAAGAAGATAGGCTATGCCGACGCTGCAACTGGTGCGGTGGTGATTCGTCCGCAATTTGACTGCGCTTTCCCTTTTGAAAAGGGTAATGCAAAAGTAAGCACCGATTGCAAAACGCAATCAGACGGCGAACATCAAACTTGGTTGAGTGACCATTGGTATTACATTGACAAAAAGGGACAGAAAATGGAGAAACCGAAAAAAAAGCGGAATGACAAAATCAAAATCGGTTAAAAGCACTCAAAATCTAAAATCTAAAATTATGTATACAAGCGCAATGGCATGGGTATTTAGCTTTTTTGAGTTATTATTTATTGTGCTAACGTTCCTTATTTTATTGAGTCCTGTTAAACTCCTTATTACAGGACACAGAACGGAAGGTACTGTCATTGGTATGACTCCAGTAACGGCATTGAGCAACAATCGTTATTCCGAAGAAGCAAATCCGTTGCTTACACCTCAGATTGAATTTTACACTTTAACAGGAGAAAAAATAACCGTTGATGGCAGATCGGCTGTCACATTGCCATCAATACATGTAGGAGATTCTGTGAAACTGGTTTATGATATGTCAAACCCAAAAGACACCCAAATCTT
This sequence comes from Flavobacterium psychrotolerans, assembly GCF_003097635.1. Lineage (GTDB taxonomy): Bacteria > Bacteroidota > Bacteroidia > Flavobacteriales > Flavobacteriaceae > Flavobacterium > Flavobacterium psychrotolerans. The sequence continues at coordinate 120,299 of NZ_QCZI01000005.1, read as the reverse complement.
GTCTTGGGAAGAACTGCCATTAATTCCAGCAGGGGTTGTATTTGGATTTGCTTACATTAATAATCTGGATTTCCTTTATTCTTATTAATGGCAATACCTATGATGACCCATTACATTTACTACCCAAACTGATTTCTCATTTTAATTTGAACCCGGTTCGTTTTCCTATGCTTTGCATTTTATCATTGGCCATTCCTGGCTGTATTATGGCTACCTATGTCCTTACTTAAGGAAGGACTAGATTTGTGTGCGCATGGCATTAAGGTTATTGGTCATGTCGATGAGGAGGACGATACCTTCGGAGCTTTAGAAGTTTATAATAAAAAAGGAAATCATGTATATGTTACCTTTGAAGATAAGACAGGAGCTACTATAAGTATTAAAAGAGCACTAACTCGACCATACACAAGCCTAAAACCGGGTGAAGCAGTCGAGGTTATTTATCCGTTAAACAAACCTCACAGTGCTGTGGTAAATGTATGGGATGAGATATTTCTAGTTCCAGCATTTTTTGGTTTTTTTACATTGATGATGTTTATTGTATTGTGGTGGATTTTAAAGAATTGGTCAAGCCTTTGACTTTCTAGATGAGTTTATATATGTACTAAACAACGTTTTATTAATTAATTATCCGTTTAAAAAACATGACAAAAGCCGTAAAAATAACTCAAGTTTGTATCACAATAAATCTATTGATTGCTGCCTTAATTATTATAAAGATGTATGGATTCAGGGATTTAAAAGGCCTGATTACTGATTTCCCACTGAATTTCGCGCTCGGAATAGTGGGTCTATATTTTACAGGCAATTTCATCGCCAAGAAAATGGACTATCTAATAAATGTCCGTCAAACTAATGCTGTTATAACAGGTGCTATTGGGCTGTTTTTAATTTTGTTTTTTGGAATTTTTATAGGTTCAACTGTTGGCTTTTTGCAAAAATGCATTGATGGTTTAGGTCAAGATAATGTCGAAGAAGCTGCAATTGATTATTATGTAAAACCTTTTTTCTGGATAGTGTTGTTTGGATTTTTACCCACCCTTGTTACAGGAAGTATTTTAGGAATCTGCATTAGAAAAATGAACACCGCCACTAATTAATCTAGGTTGAGTAAACATTCAAACGAATGCAGACTTTTCCTGTAGCTTCCATTACTTGGTCGCTCACAAAGTTCTCCGAAGCAATAAGTTCTATTCCGTGAATTTGTCTGTCTTGTTCCTCAAGAATTAAATCAAAAATTTGTTGGTCGTGTTGCATTTTATTATTTTTCGTTAAAAACTATGCAAAATTACGAAAAACAGTTTGTTAAATTGACATATAATGATATATTTGGTAAATGAATTTTCAACATAATATCAACATATAAAATGCCGATAACAGCCAATAACCCCAAAAGAATGTCTTGGTTAGACGTGCCACAAGACAGTGATTTTCCTATACAAAACATTCCGTTTGGAGTATTTATAACAAAAGAGGATGTCATTGCCATTGGAACCCGCATTGGTGATTATGCCATTGATTTAGGGGCTCTACAGCAGTTGAACTATTTTAAAGGCATCGAATTGACAGATGACATGTTCATGCAAGACACCTTGAATGATTTCATTTCAGATGGCAAAAAAACATGGCGATTGGTTCGGAATAGGATTGCCACTATTTTTGACAGCAACAATTCGGAGTTGCGAGACAATAAAGAACACCGCGCTATTGTGATCTGTAAAATGGAAGATGTAGAAATGCAATTACCGGTTCAGATAGGCGATTATACTGACTTTTATTCCAGCAAAGAACATGCTACAAATGTGGGTATGTTATTTCGTGATCCAGAACATGCGTTGTTGCCCAATTGGTTGCATATTCCCGTAGGATATCATGGCAGAAGTTCTACAATAGTCCCATCCGGAATTCCTATACACAGACCCATGGGACAAACATTACCCAATGGAGAAGAGTCACCCGTTTTTGGCCCGTCAAGATCGATTGATTTTGAATTGGAAATGGCTTTTATTACTACCGATGCCAATGTTATGGGAGAAAACATCCCCGTATATGAGGCCGAGGATTATATTTTTGGAATGGTCTTATTAAATGATTGGAGTGCTCGGGACATTCAAAAATGGGAATATATACCCCTTGGTCCGTTTTTGTCCAAAAACTTTGCCACCTCAATATCGCCTTGGATTGTTACCATGGATGCCTTAGAGCCCTTTAGGACCAAAGGACCAAAACAAGATCCAAATCCACTGCCCTATTTACAACAAAAAGGACGACATGCCTTTGACATTAATCTTGAAGTGGCTATTGAACCTGAAAATGGTGAGCCCACTGTAGTTTCTAATTCCAATTATAAATACATGTATTGGTCAATGAGCCAGCAATTGGCACATCATACATCCAATGGTTGTCGCGTGAATTCCGGAGACATGATGGGTTCAGGAACTATATCTGGTCCTACTCCCAATAGTTTTGGTTCCATGCTTGAATTAACTTGGGCAGGGAAAAAACCAATTACACTTAACGACGGAACAGAACGTAAATTTATAAATGACGGCGATACCGTAATCATTAAAGGTTTTTGTAAAACTAACGGAGTTCGATTGGGTTTCGGAGAAGTTTCCAGCAAATTGCTTCCTCCGTTTGTGAGGAAATAGACCTTATTTTAATTCTTAATCCGACATTTTTTTGTTGGATTTTTTTTTGCTTCCGAAAAATAGCTATAGTCTAATAAACTAATTCCCAATTTTAAAAATTATATAGTACGTTTGTAAAATATTTTTAGTGTGAAATCACCATGATTCAAAATCACAAACCCTCATGAAGATTGGAGACCCGAGCTTGCGAAAAGGCGAAGCATAACACATTTCTTTAAAAAATAAATATTATCTACATATGAAAAAAATCTCCTTTATTTTTGTTTTTCTATTGATGGCCTCCTGCGGAGTGAAACAAACTCAAAATTTATTGAGTTCTGGAAATTATGATGAGGCCATTACCAATGCAATTTCAAATTTGCGTTCCAATAAAGATAAAAAAGGAAACCAAGATTATGTCTATTTACTCGAAGAGGCATTTGCAAAAGCAAAAGAACGCGATTTGAACACTCTAAATTTATTAGGTAAAGACAAGAATCCTGCAAACCTTGAAAAAAATTACAATATCTACTTGCAATTAAACGACCGTCAGGAAAAGATAAAACCGTTGCTTCCATTAAAGTTATTGAAAGACAACAGAAATGCACAATTCCCATTTGAAAATTACAATTCTCAAATTGTTGACAGCAAAAATGCGTTATCTAATTATTTACTGTTAAATGCCAAGTCATTGATGTTGTCTTCTGATAAAATAAATATTCGAAAAGCCTATGACGATTTGATGTATTTAAACCAGATAAATCCCAATTATAAAAACGTTTTAAAACTAATAGACGAGGCACATTATAAAGGCACTGATTATGTTAGTGTTTATACAAAAAACGAGACCAACATGGTAATCCCTACTCGTCTGCTTAACGATTTATTAGATTTCAATACTTATGAATTAAATAATAAATGGACTGTTTATCACGGCAGCAAACAAAAAGGAGTAAATTACGATTACGGAATGATGGTTAGTTTTCGAGAAATAAATGTTTCTCCGGAACAAATCAAAGAAAAAGAATTTGTCAAAGAACGGCAAATAAAAGATGGACAAAAAAAGCTATTGGATGCTAATGGAAAAGAGGTCGTTGATAATTCTGGTAAAGTTGTCATGGTTGATAACCTTAGAAATGTAACTGTACGGATTTATGAATTTAAGCAATTTAAAACCAGTCAAATTGGAGCAAAAGTAGATTATATCGATTTCAGAAGCAATCAATTGATTCAGACTTTCCCCTTGACTAGTGAGTTTGTTTTTGAAAATGGGTACGCAACTTATGACGGAGATAAACGTGCTTTGGATGACATTTACCGTCCCTTTTTCGATAAAAAAGCGGTGCCATTTCCCTCTAATGAGCAAATGATTTACAACACAGGGGAAAATTTAAAAACCAAACTTAAAGATCTCATAGGTAAAAATTCCATTAGAAACTGATTATCAACATTGAACCCCATTAAACCCTATTTAATTTTAAGGAATTCAATAAAAAAACCTAACATTTCATTAAAATTTTGTTACATAACATAAAACACGTGTTGTTTTAATTTAATAATTGTAATTTTGCGCCGATGAATATAACAAGTTTACATATAACTTCTATCTCGAGGATTAATAAACCTACCGCTTCTCCCGAAGTACGGATGCTATAATAGTTTCCAAAAAGTGTTTGTTTATTTTTATTCATTTTCATTCTTACCATTTTGAAATCATCACTGTTTACGATTCGGTTACTAGACACTAAAAATCTTATTATTTTCGAATTATTCGCTTACTCTTTAATTTTTTCGAGAATAATCTGTTGTGATTTTGGCACAATTGACTTGCGTAAAATCAATCTATTACAACCAATAAATATTTTATTTTTTAACTTTAACTTCAACTCTTGAAATGAATATCTCTATTGTTATAACTCAGGAAGAGCATTATAAATATTCGCAGGAAATTTGCGATACTATTGAAACATCTGCCTTATTGAGGGGAACAGGAATAGCTAAAAGAACTCCTGAATATATTCAAAAAAAGATGGAAAGCAAAGATGCTGTCATTGCTTTAATCGATGGTAAATTTGCTGGTTTTTGCTACATTGAAAGTTGGCAACATGGCAAATTTGTGGCGCATTCTGGGTTAATAGTGCATCCCGATTACAGAAACTTGGGCTTAGCCAAAAAAATAAAATCATTCGTTTTTGATTACTCCTTAAAAAAGTATCCAGAAGCCAAAGTATTTGGAATCACGACTGGTTTAGCGGTAATGAAAATCAATTCCGATTTAGGATACAAACCCGTTCCGTTCTCTGAATTAACGACCGACCCAAGTTTTTGGGCAGGTTGTAAAACCTGTACGAATTTTGAAATATTGCAAAGCAAAGACAATAAAATGTGCTTATGTACCGGAATGCTTTATGATCCAAAAGAAAAACCAAAAAACCCGCCAAAACATCCTTTCAACGTCCGGATTTGGAACAGACTAAAAGAAATAAAACAAGCACTTTTCTTAAAAAAATAATTACATCATTGGCTTTTGGCATTTAGCCATTAGCCTCTAAAAACTAAATAACAACAAAGCGATTAGCCAAAAGCGATTAGCCAAAAACTTAAAAAAATGAAAAAAGTAGTTTTAGCATACAGCGGAGGATTAGACACCTCATATTGTCTTAAATATTTAAAAAACGAAAAAGGATATGAAGTTCATACCGTATTAATAAATACCGGTGGATTTGATGAAGCCGAATTAACTGCAATCGAAGAAAGAGCGTACGAATTGGGTAGTGCAAAACACGCTAATTTGACTATCGTTGACAAATATTATGATAAAGCTATTAAGTATTTAATTTATGGTAATGTATTGAAAAACAACACTTACCCATTGTCTGTAAGTGCGGAGCGTGTTTTTCAAGCTATGGAAGCCATAAAATATGCAAAATCTGTTGGGGCTAATGCAATTGCTCACGGAAGTACTGGAGCTGGAAACGACCAAATTCGTTTTGATTTGATTTTCCAAACCATTGCTCCCGAAATTGAAATCATCACTCCTATTCGTGACTTGAAATTGTCAAGACAAGAAGAGGTGGCCTATTTACAAGCCAATGGCGTAGAATATTCTTGGGAAAAAGCACAATATTCCATTAATAAAGGATTGTGGGGAACCAGTGTTGGAGGAAAAGAAACATTAACTTCAAACCTTCCACTTCCTAGCGAAGCCTATCCTTCGCAATTGCAAAAAGAAGACGAAGAAAAAGTAACTTTAGAATTCGTAAAAGGACAATTAGTTGCCGTAAATGGTAAAAAAGACAAACCATCCAACAATATTGTGGCTCTAGAAAAACTAGCTACTGCTTATGCCATTGGTAGAGACATTCACGTTGGCGATACCATAATCGGAATCAAAGGAAGAGTTGGTTTTGAAGCTGCTGCTCCTTTAATTATCATCAAAGCACACCATTTATTAGAGAAACACACGCTTGGTAAATGGCAACAATACTGGAAAGAACAACTGGGAAATTGGTACGGAATGCTGTTTCACGAAGGACAATTCCTTGATCCTGTGATGAGAAATATTGAAACTTTCCTTGAATCGACTCAAGAAACGGTAAACGGAACCGTAACCGTATCCTTGAAACCATATCATTTTTCGCTTGACGGAATCGAATCGAAAAATGATTTGATGAATACTGGTTTTGGTCAATACGGAGAAATGAACAACGCTTGGACATCAGATGATGCAAAAGGATTTATCAAGATTTTAGGGAATGCACAAAACATATTTTCATCAGTAAATGATTTAAGCTATGATTAATATTGGAATAATTGGCGGTTCAGGTTACACGGCTGGCGAACTCATCAGAATATTGATGTTTCATCCCAATGCCAAAATCGATTTTGTATATAGCACGACAAATGCTGGAAAACCACTTTCGATAGCACATCACGATTTGCTTGGCGATATCGAAATGAATTTTACCAACACCGTGAATCCCAATGTAAATGTTGTTTTCTTGTGTTTAGGTCACGGAAAATCAAAAGCATTTTTAGAACAAAATCAATTTGCAAGCCATACCAAAATCATCGATTTAGGAAATGATTTTCGTTTAACAAAAGACAAAGATTTCGACGGAAAATCTTTTGTTTATGGTTTGCCCGAATTGAATAAAAAATCGATAAAAAAAGCGAATTATATTGCCAATCCAGGTTGTTTTGCAACTGCTATTCAGTTGGCTTTATTGCCTTTGGCGAAAGCCAATTTATTGACAACCGACGTACACATCAATGCCACGACAGGAAGTACTGGTGCAGGAGTTACGCCTTCTGAAACGACACATTTTAGTTGGAGATCGAATAATATGTCGCATTATAAAGCTTTTGATCATCAACATTTGGGCGAAATAAACCAAAGTGTGAATCAATTGCAAGCAACATATAAAAACGAATTAATTTTTGTTCCGAACAGAGGCGATTTTGCCAGAGGAATTTTCGCCACTTTATATACAACTATCGAAGAAAGTTTAGAAGATATAGTGAAAAAATACGAAGTTTTTTACAAAGATCAACCCTTCGTAACCGTTACCACCACAGCCATTAATATGAAACAAGTGGTGCAAACGAACAAATGTATTATCAGTTTAATGAAAAAAGGAAACCGATTATTGATAACTTCTATTATTGATAATTTAGTAAAAGGAGCTTCGGGACAAGCCATTCAGAATATGAATTTGATGTTTGGATTGGAAGAAAATACAGGATTGCATTTGAAACCAAGCGGATTTTAATCCCCTCCCCAAAGGGGAGGGAGTTGAGCAACTAATAAATAATTATAAACATATAAAAGCAATTCCCCTCGTTGTACGTTTTTATCCCCCCTCCTTCGGAGGGGGTTAGGGGGAGGAATACTATGAACTTATTCAACGTTTATCCATTATACAACATCACGCCTGTAAAAGCATTAAATTGCAAAATTATAGACAAAAACGGCGTGGAATATTTAGATTTATACGGCGGTCACGGTGTGATTTCCATTGGTCATACGCATCCAGAATATGTTTCCAAATTAAAAAATCAATTGGATAATATTGGGTTTTATTCCAATGCTATCCAAAATCCTTTACAAGTGGAACTAGCCGAAAAACTAGGAAAATTGTCAGGACTGAAAGATTACTCTTTATTCTTGTGTAGTTCTGGTGCCGAAGCCAATGAAAATGCGCTGAAATTAGCCTCTTTTCACAACGGAAAATCGCGTGTCATTGCTTTTGATAATTCCTTTCACGGACGAACTTCGGCGGCGGTTGCGGCAACGGATAACAAAAAAATTGTGGCACCAATCAACGCCCAACAAGTCGTTACTTTCTTGCCTTTAAATAATATCGAATTGGTAGAAGCCGAACTCAAAAAAGGAGATGTTACCTGTGTAATTATCGAAGGAATTCAGGGTGTGGGCGGGTTAGATGAAGGAACAACTGAATTTTTTCAAGCTTTGGAAAAAGTTTGTGCCAAATACGATGTCGTTCTAATTTTAGACGAAGTACAATCAGGATACGGAAGAAGCGGAAAGTTTTTCGCCCATCAACATCATAATATAAAGGCCGATATTATCTCGCTTGCCAAAGGAATGGGGAACGGTTTCCCGATTGGAGGAATCCTGATTTCTCCAAAATTCACTGCCAGTTACGGATTATTGGGCACCACTTTTGGCGGAAGCCATTTGGCTTGTGCAGCGGGAATTGCCGTTTTGGAAGTAATTGATAAAGAAAAATTGATGGCAAATGTAAACGAGGTTTACACCTATTTTTTGAAAGCCATTAAAGCAGTCCCAGAAGTTGTCAAAGTGAAAGGAAAAGGATTGATGTTGGGAGCTGAATTCGCTTTTGACGTTTCTGAATTACGTAAAAAACTGATTATCGAAAAGCATATTTTTACAGGAAATGCCAATAACAAAAACTTATTGCGAATTTTGCCGCCGTTAACAATTAAGAAAACGGATATTGATACCTTTATCGTCGCTTTGAAAGAAACTTTGGCTGAATTAAAATAATACGCTCCGCAAAAGAAAATAAACAAGAAAAATGAACACATTATTATCCATAGAAAAAAGAAATGCGGTTTTAAGCCGAATGGCGGAACTTTTAGAACAAGAAAGGGACAACATTAAAACCGTAAACCAACAGGATTTGAATAATTATTCTGGCGAAGATTTGGCTATGGAAAAACGTTTGCTCGTTGATGATGCCAAAATTGACGGGATGATTTTGTCCATGCAACAATTGGCTAGCCAAGAAGATCCTGTTGGAGTGGAAAGATTCAATTTCGACCACGAAAACGGTTTGAAAATCATCAATAAAACAGCAGCTTTTGGAACGATAATGATTATTTACGAATCCAGACCTGACGTGACTGTTGAAGCTGGCGGAATCGCTTTCAAATCTGGAAATAAGATTTTGCTGAAAGGCGGAAAAGAATCTTTATTGTCCAATTTGAAAATTGTTTCTCTTTGGCACCAAGCTTTAGAAGAAAACAATATTGCTAAAGATTGGGTGGAATATTTGAATTATAATCGGGAAGAAACACAAGCATTTTTAGAGAAACCAACACAAAAAATAGATTTAATCGTTCCCCGTGGCGGCGAGCAATTAATTGCTTTTACCAAGAGACACGCAACTTGCCCGGTAATTGTCAGCGGTCGGGGAAATAATTTTGTTTATGTAAATAAGGAAGCCGATTTACAAAAAGCATTGGACATCATCATCAACGGAAAAACAACGAATATTGGAGTTTGCAATGCTTTGGATAAAGTTTTAATTGATTCCAATTTAGAAAACTGGCAGGAGTTCGCAACTAATTTGGTTGCTGAATTACAGAAATATAAGGTTGAAGTTTTGGGAGACGAAAATATTTCAAAAGCAACAAATGTTCCTCAAATTGAATCGGATTTGATTTGGTACGAAGAGTTTTTAAATTATAAAATTGTCATTGGAATTGTGGATTCTAACGAGGAAGCCATTGCAAAAATCAACCAATATTGCGGCGGACACTCGGCTTCGATTATTACGGAAAACAACGCAATTGCACTACAATTTATGGAGCAAGTAGATTGTGCGGCAGTTTATCAAAATGCTTCCACCCGATTCACAGATGGAGGTCAATTTGGTCTTGGCGGAGAATTGGCGATAAGCACGGACAAATTGCACCAACGCGGCCCAATAGGATTGCAACATTTAGTGACTAATAAATGGTATATTTACGGAAATGGACAAATCAGGTAAAAAAAGAATCTTATTGAAGTTAGGCAGTAACACACTAACCAAGGAAACCAATCATATTTCGAGAGGAAAGATTGAAGATATTGGTATGCAAATTGCCGCTTTACAAGACGAATATGAGTTTATAATCGTGAGTTCCGGTGCCATTGCTGCTGCAAAACAGTTTGTAAAACTGGACAATCACGACAAAGATGTTTTTGTAAAACAAGCCTTGGCTTCTATTGGTCAGCCCCATTTAATGCGAATTTATCACGAAAATTTCAGCGATTTGGGTTTGCATACTTCACAATGTTTACTTTCTTATTCTGATTTTGAAAAAAAACAAACCAAACTCAATATCGTAAATACGATAAATGTATTGGTAAAAAACAGTTATATTCCAATTATTAATGAAAATGATACTGTTGCGACGGATGAAATTCAGTTTGGCGATAACGATAAATTAGCGGCTTTAACGGCAGTTTTGTTAAACGTTGACATTCTGATTATTGCCACAAATACCAACGGAATTTACACCAAAGCAACTTTCAACGATGAAGTTCCTGAAACCATTGAATTAGTAACAGATTTACAGCTTTTACAAAAAGAAATCGGAGATTCGAAATCTTCCCACGGAACCGGCGGAATGCAATCGAAAATTGATTCGGCGGCTATTGCCAAAGCAGCAAACATCGAAACCTGGATTATCAACGGTTTGGAAGACAACTTTATTTTGAAAGCACTGAATAATGAAATTTCCTTCACAAAAATCATATAATGATGAACTACACCTCAATAAAAGATATAGATTCGCTCTCCGAATGGGTAAAAGAAGCACTAAAAATTAAAAAAAATCCACTCAAACACAAAAAACTAGGAAAAAACAAAACCTTAGGAATGTTGTTTTTTAATCCGAGTCTAAGAACCCGTTTGAGTACGCAAAAAGCAGCCTTGAATTTGGGAATGAACGTGATGGTCATGAATTTTACCAATGAAGGTTGGACACTAGAATTTGAAGACGGTGCGATTATGAATTCTGGAGCTTCGGAACATATCAAAGAAGCGGCGGCGGTGGTTTCGCAATATTGTGACATCATTGCCATCAGAGCTTTTGCTGGATTAGTTGACAAAGAAAAAGATAATGCAGAAACTGTTTTGGCTGGTTTTATGAAATATGCTACCGTTCCTATCGTCAATATGGAAGGTTGCACCGGTCATCCATTGCAATCCCTTGCTGACGCCATTACAATGGAAGAACACAAAACCAAACACAGACCAAAAGTGGTTTTGACCTGGGCGCCACATCCAAGAGCGTTGCCACAGGCAGTTCCCAATTCTTTTGTGGAAATGATGCAAAAACAAGAAAATATGGACTTTGTGATTACGCATCCTGAAGGTTACGAATTGAATCCCGAAATTACCAAAGATTCCAAAATTGAATACGACCAAAATAAAGCATTCGAAAATGCCGATTTTATCTATGCCAAAAACTGGAGCAATTATAACGACTACGGAAAAATAACGAATTCCGACCCGAATTGGACGGTTTCTGCCGACAAAATGAAACTAACCAACAATGCCAAATTTATGCACTGTTTGCCGGTAAGAAGAAACGTAATTGTGACTGACGAGGTGATTGACAGCGAAAATTCAATTGTTATCGAACAAGCTAACAACAGAACGTATTCAGCCCAATTAGTATTGCAAAAGATTTTGAAGAAAATAGAAAATAGAGAAAAGAAAAAAGAAAAAAGACTTTTAAAATAGTAGAAATGAGTCCAAAACCCAAAACCCAGAACCCAAATCCTCTTTCAATCATAAAAATTGGTGGAAACATCATCGATAATCCAACAGAATTATCGCAGTTTTTATCGAATTTTTCAAAGATAGATGGAAATAAAATTCTCGTTCACGGTGGCGGAAAATCGGCCACTAAAATGGCGCAAAGCATCGGTTTGACTCCTCAAATGATTGACGGGCGACGCATTACCGATGCTGCCATGCTTGATGTTGTCGTGATGATTTATGCAGGACAAATCAACAAAAATATCGTGGCTCAATTACAAGCTACTACTACCAATGCAATGGGTTTTTCGGGTGCCGATGGAAATTTGATTCAATCCACCAAAAGAAACCATCCAACAATTGATTATGGATTTGTTGGTGATGTGCAAAAAGTAAATACCACATTATTAGACACTTTAATTGCTAATGGAATTGTTCCTGTATTTTGTGCCATAACGCACGATAAAAAAGGACAATTGCTAAACACTAATGCTGATACGATTGCCAGCGAATTGGCCATTGCCTTATCACAAGTATTTGAAGTAACCTTAAACTATTGCTTCGAAAAACCAGGTGTTTTATACGATGCCGAGGATGATTCTTCCGTAATTGAAAACATAAATCAGGAGTTGTATTCCAAATTAAAAGCAGAAAAAGCGATACATTCCGGTATGATTCCTAAACTGGACAACTGTTTCAACAGTTTATCCAAAGGAGTTCAAAAAATAAAAATTGGGCATCATAGAATGTTGAAAGACTCGAAGTCTATTTGTACAAGCATCGAATTATAAAAAAGTTAAACACAGATTTCACAGATTTACACGAATTTTATATTTCAATTTAATTTTAAAAAAAATTCGTGACTTTGTGCCTTTGTGGCAAATTAAAATATGAAAAACATAGCAACCCTCACCCAAGATGCCATTGCGCTATTAAAAGCACTGATTGAAACGCCTTCCTTTTCAAGTGAAGAAGATCAAACGGCACTTTTAATCGAAAATTGGTTTACCCAGAACAACATTCCTTTCGAAAGAGAAAACAACAATATTTGGGCTTTCAACAAAAATTTTGACAAAGCTAAACCAACACTTTTACTCAATTCGCATCACGATACCGTGAAACCAAATCAAGGTTACACGAAAGATCCGTTTGAAGCCGCTGTAGAAGACGGCAAATTATTTGGCCTCGGAAGCAATGATGCCGGCGGTTGTTTGGTTTCGCTTATAGCCACTTTCACTCATTTTTATACTGCCGAAAATCTGCCTTACAATATCGTAATGGTAGCTTCCGCGGAAGAAGAAAGCAGCGGAAAAAATGGATTAAACAGCGTTTTGAAACATTTACCTGAATTGGATTGTGCCATCATTGGTGAACCCACATTAATGCAATTGGCCGTTGCCGAAAAAGGATTATTAGTTCTCGATGTTGTCGTAAAAGGTACTGCCAGTCATGCCGCACACCACAATCCGGACAATCCAATTTACAATGCAATGCCCGTAATCGAATGGTTTAAAACTTTTGAATTCGAAAAAATTTCCGATGTTTTAGGTCCCGTAAAAATGACCGTAACCCAAATTTCTGCCGGGAAACAGCACAACGTTGTTCCTGCCGAATGCCATTTGGTTGTCGATATTCGGGTGAATGACCGGTACAACAATCAGGAAATTTTAGCAACCGTAAAAGCAAATGTAGCTGCCGAAGTTACGCCAAGATCGATGCATCTAAACGCTTCATCTATTCCTGTTGCGCATGGATTAGTACAAGCCGGAATCGCCTTAGGAAGAACAACTTACGGCTCACCTACCCTTTCGGATCAATCGGTAATCAGTTGCCAATCGTTGAAGTTAGGTCCTGGAGAAAGCTTGCGTTCGCACTCGGCAAACGAATTTATATTCATCAACGAAATTGAAGAAGGAGTCGATTTATATATTAAAATACTGACCGATTTTTTTAATAATAATTAGGAGCTAATCCCGCTATACATTACAATCTTTATATTTTTAAAGAAAAAATATAAAGGATTTCCACTGCTATCGGGGCTAAAAATGCACAACAATAAAGGATAGATCTAAAAATCTAACATTCTAAAAATCTAATAATCCAATTATGAAACTTTGGGAAAAAGGAATACCAACAGATAAACAAATAGAACATTTCACCGTTGGAAACGACCGTGAATTGGATTTAGTTCTTGCCAAATATGACGCTCTAGGATCTATCGCTCACGCAAAAATGTTGAGACAAATAGGCCTTATGACAGCCTCCGAAACAGATTCTTTAGTCCTAGCTTTGGAAGATATTATTGTTGATGTCGAAAAAGGAGATTTCGAAATCGAAGATAGTTTTGAAGACGTGCATTCCAAAATTGAATATCTGCTAACGATAAAGTTAGGCGATCCCGGAAAAAAAATTCACACCGCTCGTTCTCGTAATGACCAAGTTTTGGTTGACGTGAATTTGTATCTAAAAGACGTGGTAACCGAATTCAAATCACAAGTAAAAACCTTGTTCGATTTGTTGATGGAATCTGCCGAAAAACACCAAAACGTGTTGTTGCCAGGATATACACATTTGCAAATTGCGATGCCGTCATCCTTCGGAATGTGGTTTTCCGCTTACGCCGAAACCTTGATTGACGATATTACGATGTTGAATGCTGCCTTGAAAATCGTGGATCAAAATCCATTGGGTTCTGCTGCGGGTTACGGAAGTTCATTTCCCATCAACAGAACATTCACCACACAAGAATTGGGATTTGAAACCTTAAAATTCAATTCGGTTGCCGCACAAATGAGCCGTGGAAAATCAGAAAAAACAGTAGCGTATGCAATGAGTAGCGTGGCTTCTACCCTATCTAAATTTTCTATGGATGTGTGTTTGTATATGAGTCAAAATTTTGATTTTATCAGTTTACCCGCTCATCTTACAACGGGATCTAGCATTATGCCACACAAGAAAAATCCGGATGTTTTTGAATTGATTCGCGGTAAATGCAACAAAATACAGGCCTTGCCTTATGAAATTACTTTGATTACTAATAATCTTCCAAGTGGTTACCACAGGGATTTTCAATTGCTTAAAGAAGGTTTGTTTCCAGCCATTCAAAACCTGAAAGCCTGTTTGGATATTGCGATTTTTTCAATAAAAGACATTAAGGTAAAAGACAATATTCTTGCCGATAAAAAATACGATTACTTGTTTACAGTCGATACTTTAAACGAAATGGTAGTAGCTGGAATGCCATTTAGAGATGCCTACAAAGCTGTTGCAGAACAACTGGAAAATGGCACTTTTCAATCACCAAAAGAAACCAAACACACCCATGAAGGAAGCATCAACAACCTTTGTTTGAAGGAAATCAAAGAGAAAATGAAAAGTTCCTATTAATTCAAAAAAATGCGCTGTCCAACCAAGCGCATTTTTTTTGCAACAGATTATTTTTAAAACTAAAACCATAAATACGAATACAAAAACCATACATTTGAGATTTACTTATCTAGAAACAATAGAATGGAAAAATTTGAATTAGAAGCTACACAAACCCTTTTGAAAAAAAACTTTATTTCCGAAGAGCAATTTAAGCAAATTACTGCTTATCGGAATTTGAATATCTTTTCACTTTACTCGGAATTGCGTTTTTTGCTGTACCTTTCAATACTATCATTTACAACTGGAATTGGGATTTTAATTTATCAAAATATTGACAGTATTGGACATATGGCAATTCTTTCCTTGTTGCTGACTGTCACATTAATTTGCTTTTATTTTTGTTTCAAAAAATCCAATGGATTCAAAAAAGAAGAAACCACTTTTGCTACCCTCCTATTCGATTATCTACTCTTAACTGCCAACATTCTAAGCTGTACTTTTATTGGTTATTTGCAATACCAGTACCATCCTTTCGGGGCGGATTATGGTTTAGCGACCTTAATACCAACGCTAATTGGCTTTTTTTGCGCCTATTATTTTGACAATAAAAGTGTCTTATCGATAGCCATTACCGGATTAGCGGCATTTGTAGGATTATCGGTAAGTCCGCAAGCACTCCTAAACAATGAAACTTATGCGACAACTTCACTAAGTTATTCCGGTATTCTTCTAGGTATTGCACTTGTAATTTGGACAATATACAGTGCTAAAATCAATCTGAAAAAACATTTCAATTTAATCTTTTTTACTTTTTCGTTACATCTAATTTCTATTGCTTGCATAACTAATTTGTTTGATGATTATTGGTTTGTATTTGCAATCCTTTTGGTGTTTTCAGCCTTTTACTTTTACAAAATAAGCTATAAAATTCCATCGGTCTCCGTATTTGTATTTAATGCTATTTACGCTTTTATTGGATTTACCATATTGATTTTTAAGACTATTGCCTTTTTAGATCTATTTTCCTTCATTACAATATTGCCCCCCGTATATTTTGGACTTTCTATTGTATTATTTATAAAACTGATTAAAAATTTCAACCACAATACAGCAGGATGATAGCCTACGATAAAACCTTATTAGACAATACATATTTAGTAGAAGAAGCCAATAACTTAAAGAAATCGGGTTTCATTGACTCCGCTCAATGCAAAACCATAACAGACAATTTGCCTACTCTCAATAGTCAAAACAATTTATTAATTCGGTTTGGACTCTTCTTACTCGGATGCTTACTATATTCCTCCATCTGTGGTATGATATCATTATTTGCGATTAGTTTCGGCCAAGACACTTATAAAATTTTAATCTACTGCTTTTCCTTCATTGGAATAGCCGGATTAGAATTTATGTCACGACAAAACAAACAATTAGGCTATGGTTTAGACGATGCTTTTTTGTTAGGAGCACAAATGCTATTTTTTGTAGCAATTGGGATTTCAACAAACGAAAATTATTTAGCGGTATTCATCACAATTGCAATAGTCTCAACAATCAGTTACTTGAGGTATCTTCATTTATCATCGGCATTGCTGGCTTGCATTGGTATTACAGGCAGTGTGGCATATTTGATGTTTGAATTGGGAACCCTCGGAAAATCAATCTTGCCATTTGTGATGATAGTGTTTTCAGTATTGCTGTATTTCCTTTCCGAAAAAGCCCTTCCAAGACTAAAGTTTCCTTATTATTCAAAGGGAATACAATTGGCAAATGGTTTTAGCCTGATTTTATTTTATCTCTCGGGAAATTATTTGGTGGTGAGAGAACTCTCGATTTTGCTTTTAAATAATTCCATTCCAGCAACACAAGAAATTCCTTTTGCCTATTTTTTCTACACATTCTCCTTTATAATTCCAGTTTTCTACTTGATTTATTCATTATACATAAAAGAGAAACAAATGCTTTGGATTGGTTTTCTGGCACTTGGATTTTCCATTTATACCATCAGGTATTACTATCATATTCTACCTGTTGAAGTGGCACTTACAGTTGGAGGATTAATTCTCTTTGCGTTTGCATATTTTTCAATACAAAGAATAAAACACAAAGAAAATGAAATAACATTTCTTCCTGACCGTTTCTCCAATTCGAATTCACTTTTTAATACAGAATTGCTAATGGTAACGGCTCAATTTGGAATTAAACCAGAAGTAGAAACAGAAACATCTCCAATGGAATTTGGTGGTGGAGGTTATAGTGGCGGTGGCTCTGAAGGGACTTTTTAAGATTATTTGAACTTTTTAAATAACTATGTCTATGAGTCTTTTGGAACAATTTTCCAAGGCGAAAATGTTAGGAAATGTTAGATATTAAAAATTAGATATTATTTCAATTCCAATAAATGCGGGGCATTTGGTGTGAATATATTGAAACATTATATTGAACTGGTATAGAAATTCTTTGATTTTAATTAATTATCTTTGTCTCCTTAAAAAAATACAGAATTAATGACAAATAACGAAGATTTTCAAGACGAAATTGGAGACAATCATATAACAACATCTGCAAATAATCCTATAAGAAACGATGCCTTTGACTTGACGGATGATCAAAAAATTGAGCTGATAAAAAAAGACGTCGAAAATATCCTAAAAACTCTAGGGATGGATTTGACTGACGATAGCATGAAAGGAACTCCAAATCGAGTAGCTAAAATGTTTGTAAATGAGCTTTTTGGAGGTTTGAATCCGGCAAAAAAACCGAAGTCTTCTACTTTTGAAAACAATTACAAATATGGAGAAATGCTAGTGGAAAAAAACATCACGCTTTATTCTACTTGTGAACATCATCTTCTGCCAATCATCGGGCGTGCCCATGTGGCTTATATTTCAAGTGGTAAAGTTATTGGCCTTTCTAAAATGAATCGAATTGTAGATTATTTTTCTAAAAGACCTCAAGTTCAAGAACGCTTAACCATGCAAATTGTTCAGGAATTACAAAAAGCATTAAATACCCAAGATGTTGCTTGTGTAATCGATGCGAAACATTTATGCGTGAATTCCAGAGGAATTTGTGATATAGAAAGCAGTACGGTTACATCAGAGTTTGGTGGAAAATTCAAGGAAGAACAAACCCGTAGGGAATTTTTGGACTATTTAAAGCTTGAAACAAAATTTTAATACCGTTTATCGCTCCAACGATATACCAAATTAACAAATCCACAAAATAGAATGCCTCTATATAAAAATAATACGCTCAAAATATACAATTCCCTTTCTGGAGATAAAGAAGTATTTGTACCCATTCACGAAGGAAATGTGGGAATGTATGTATGCGGACCAACCGTTTATAGCAATGTCCATTTGGGTAACGTGAGAACTTTTATGTCATTTGACATGATTTTCAGATATTTATTGCATTTGGGCTATAAAGTGCGCTATGTGCGAAATATTACTGATGTGGGTCATATCGTGGATGATGTAGATGAGGGTGAAGATAAAATTGCCAAAAAAGCACGCTTGGAACAATTGGAACCTATGGAAGTTGTACAGCGTTACACCGTCGATTTTCATGACATTCTGAATGAATTTAATTTTTTGCCTCCAAGTATAGAGCCTACAGCGACGGGACATATCATCGAGCAAATTGAAATCATCAAGAAAATTATTGCGACCGGAATTGGGTATGAAGCCAATGGATCGGTTTATTTTGATGTCGTAAAATTCAATGAGACCAATCATTACGGGAAATTAAGCGGTAGAAATATCGAAGATATGCTCACCAACACGCGTGACCTAGATGGACAATCGGATAAAAGAAACCCACAGGATTTTGCACTTTGGAAAAAAGCCGAACCCCAGCATATTATGCGTTGGCCTTCGCCTTGGAGCGATGGATTCCCAGGATGGCATCTTGAATGTACAGCCATGAGTACCAAATATTTAGGTAATCATTTTGATATTCACGGTGGTGGAATGGATTTAAAATTCCCGCATCATGAATGTGAAATTGCCCAAAACGAAGCATGTACAGGTCAAACGCCGGTTAATTACTGGATGCATGCCAATATGCTAACGCTAAACGGCAAAAAAATGGCTAAATCTACTGGAAATAACATCTTACCGAGAGAAATTATTACTGGCGGAAGTGACTTTTTGAGCAAAGCATTTTCTCCTAGTGTAGCCCGGTTCTTTATGATGCAGGCACATTACAGAAGCATTCTCGATTTTTCGGACGATGCCATTGTTGCCGCTGAAAAAGGATACAATCGATTGATGGAAGCCATGCAAAACCTGAAGGAACTAACAGCAAGCTCCACCTCTACTTTAGACATTATTTCATGGAAAAAAGAGTGTTATGAAGCTATGAATGACGACTTTAATTCTCCTATTCTAATTGCCCAATTGTTTGAAGGCGTCCGTTTTGTTAACCTATTGAAAGACAATTCCGCGACTTTAACAGCAACGGATTTAGCTGAACTTGCAAAAACGATGCAAGCGTTTGTATTTGATGTTTTGGCTCTTGAAGATGGAAAAACGTCAAATGATTCCAATGTAAAATTGGAAGGTGTTGTCGAAATGCTTATTGAAATGCGCAAACAAGCCCGGTCAAATAAAGATTTTGCAATGTCCGATCAAATTCGCGACCAATTAGTCAACTTAGGAATTCAGTTGAAAGATGGAAAAGACGGAACTACTTTTACTTTATAAAATTGAGTCTAAAAAAAATACTCATATTACCCTTTCTATTTTTAGTACGATTGTATCAGGTCGCCATATCTCCATTCACTCCGGCAGCATGTCGGTTTGAACCAACCTGTTCCAATTATGCCATTGAATCACTCAAAACTCACGGATTATTTTACGGGAGTTTTTTAGCGGCAAGAAGGATTTTGAGCTGCCATCCTTGGGGAAAAAGTGGATACGATCCCGTTCCTGAAAAAAAATGCTTTCATAAACATTAACGAATAGTAGGTTTAAATTTATTTTAAATCTTTATTTTTACCATTAACAATTAAGACAAAATAAATGACACCAGAATTAAGTATCGTTTGGAATCCTTCGGAAGGAATTGATTTAGGTTTTTTCATAATTCGATATTACAGTTTAATGTTTGTAATCGCCTTTGGTTTGGGTTGGTACATCATGAAAAAAATATTTGAAAATGAAAATGAATCCTTAGAAAAACTGGATTCCTTATTCATCTGGACTGTATTAGCTACATTACTTGGTGCTCGATTGGGTCATGTTTTCTTTTACGATTGGGAATATTACCGAAATCATCTAGCCGAAATTTTATTACCTTTTAGATTTGACCCTACTTTTGAATTTACTGGATTTCAAGGATTGGCAAGTCATGGAGCAGCCATTGCTATCATTATTACCATGTATTATTTTAGCAAAAAGATAATGAAAAGACCCTTGCTTTGGGTATTAGATCGGGTGGTGATTTCCGTAGCAAGTGGTGCCATTTTCGTTCGAATTGGTAATTTTTTCAACTCCGAAATCGTGGGTATAGAAACAAAATCTGCTTTTGGGATTAAATTTATTCGAGACCATTTTAGTGCCCGAGAAGCTGTTGAAAAAACCCAAATAGCAAATCCCAAAGAAGCATATCAAGCCATTGCAACGAATCCTCAATTTTCAGAACTTTTGCAACAGGTTCCTACGAAACATCCCGCACAGTTGTATGAATCCTTTTGCTACATTTTTGTGTTTGCCATTTTGTTTTTCTTATACTGGAAAACAAATGTAAAAGAAAAATTAGGATTCCTTTTTGGTTTGTTTCTGGTGCTTTTATGGTCCGTTCGTTTTGTGGTAGAAAATATAAAAGAAAGTCAAGGCGGTTTTGGAGATACTTTAGGGCTATTTTCTACAGGACAATGGTTGAGTATTCCTTTTATTCTTGTTGGCTTCTATTTTATGTTTAAAGCAAAAAAAACAATTGAAGTTTAAGAATAAAATTTCACTGAATTTCATAAAATAAATCAGACCCCAAATTGTCCATAATTGAAGACAATTTGGGGGCTAACTCATTAAATGTTAATAATAAACTATTACTTATTCCGGTCAATGTGGTTTTATATTGTGACAAATTGCTCGATGCAAGATCACGTGTTACAATGCCCGTTCTGTTACAATGAGCACCGTGATTTGGACAAATAAATCATTTCTGTGACATCATTCTGGGTCATAATACTCAAAAAACTCTTCATTAAAATTAATCTTGTTTTCAATTGAATAATTTGTGAATAAATTAGGAATGTAATCCTGTAGCCAGTTCATAAGATGTTAATGGCAAATTACTTATTTTTGTAAAAAAAATCTATGTCCTTTTTAAAGAAAATATCTCCATTTTATAATTTTACTCTTTTTTACATCCTTACAAGTTTTATTTTACGACTCGTCTTGCTTTTCCATCCCATTACGCAAACTTCGTTTATTTGGACAGATACCGTGAAAATTTTCGCGATAGGATTACTCTCTGATTTTTTTGTTTTCATTGTGGCCAGCAGTTTTCTATGGCTTTATCTTATCTTCATATCCAATTCAAAGTTCTTAAAACCTTACGGTTATATTATTTTCGGTTTACTATTGGCTTTATTGATTTATGTCTCTTTTTTCAATACGATTCTTAACGAATATGGTGGTGTTTTACCTGAAATCGGCATGGGATTTATCGGCATAAAAACCCTTTTATTTGGATTATTGCTTTTTTTGCCAAAATACAGAAGTAAAATTCGGTTTTGGCTTTTCACTTCGGTCATCTTCTTGTATGTTATTCTTATTTTACAAAATGCGATTAGCGAATACTTTTTCTGGAATGAATTTGGTGTAAAATACAATTTTATAGCTGTTGATTATCTCGTTTATACCAATGAGGTAATCGGAAATATCATGCAGTCCTATCCTGTCATTCCATTGTTTTCCGGATTATTTCTTGCCGCTGGTTTGATAACCTTTTTAATTGTAAAAAGGTCTAAAAACTATATCGAAAATATCCCTACCCTGGCTGAAAAAATAAAAATATCCGGAATATTTTTAAGTTTGTTATTTCTTTCCTTTTTTGCCATTCCGCTATTATCAACCAAAGAAAATTCCCAAAATATTTTTGCCAATGAATTGCAATCCAACGGCATTTATAAATTCTATTTGGCATTTATGAATAGCGAACTGGATTATTTCAAATTTTACAAAACACTACCGGAAAAAGAAGCTTATGCGCTATTGAAACAGCAAATCCCTACTCTTTCTGGAGAAACTACGCTTCGCCAAATAAAAAGTGATGCCGCAGAGAACCATAAAAATGTAGTTTTAATTACCATTGAAAGTTACAGCGCCGAGTTCCTGAAAATGTACGGAAATGAGCAAAATCTAACTCCTTTCCTAGACAGTTTGGCTACTAAAAGTTTGTTGTTTACCAATCTTTATGCCGTCGGAAACCGTACGGTTCGGGGTTTAGAAGCCGTAACGCTATGTTTGCCGCCAACCGCAGGAGAAAGTGTGGTGAAAAGAAAGGACAATAAAAATAAATTTTCTACAGGAAACCTATTCCTTAATAAAGGATACAATGTAAAATACATGTACGGTGGCGATGCTTTTTTTGACAACATGCAAGATTTTTTCACCGGAAACGGATATGCCATTGTGGATAAAAAATCATTCCAACCCAATGAAATTACCTTTCAAAATATTTGGGGAGTTTGTGACGAGGATATGTACAACAAAGCCTTATCGGTAATGGGTAATGAGGCCAAGGAAAACAAACCGTTTTTCAATCATATCATGACGGTAAGCAACCACCGCCCATTTACTTTTCCAAATAATAAAATTGACATTTCCGGCGACGCTAAGTCCCGTGAAGGCGGAATAAAATATACCGATTTTGCCATGAAGCAATTCTTCGACAAAGCAAGTAAACAGCCTTGGTTTAAAAATACCGTTTTTGTGATTCTTGCCGATCATTGTGCCTCAAGTGCAGGAAAGACAGAACTTCCATTAGATAAATACAGAATCCCCGCAATGATATACAGTCCTGGATTTATTGAACCCAAAAGATACACCAACTTAATGTCACAAATTGATGTCATGCCTACTTTATTCGGATTGTTAAATTTCAATTATCAAAGTAAATTCTTTGGGCAGGATGTTTTTAAAGCCGATTATAAACCTAGGGCGTTAATTGCAACCTATCAAAATTTGGGATTAATAAAAGACAATGTATTGACCATCATTTCGCCTAAGCAACAAGCCAAACAATTTCAATTGACGTTACTTCCTAATCCAAAATTAGAAGCCGATTTTCAACTATTCTACGAAGAAAAACCCTTGCTTAAGGAACGAACGGATTTAATCAATGAAACAATTTCATATTATCAAACGGCTTCGGATATTTTGAAAAAGAAACAGTATCAAAAATAAACCTCATGTTTCGTCATCAAGGAAAAAATAGGACATTCATTCATAATTTGCGGCTGGCAACCATGCTATCATTGGTTGCAGGTATAGTAAATGTTACCGGTGTTTTAGCCATAAAGACTTTAACAACCAATGTTACGGGGCACTTCGCCTATTTTGCCGAAGAAGTGATGAAACATGACTATGCAGCAGCAGTAACTTTTTTAATCTTTACCGTTTTCTTTTTATTGGGCTCGTTTACTTCCAATTTTTTGGCCGAATTACTCACAAAAAAGAATCCTCAACTGTATCACGTCATTCCGACTTCATTAGAAATATTTATTTTAGTGGGGGTTGGGATTTTCGGATCACAGTCAGATTTGTCGCTGTTAGAAGGAAAATTAATTGCCTTTTTTTTACTTTTTGCCATGGGAATCCAAAACTCTTTGGTAACAAAAATATCACAATCTACCGTTAGGACAACCCATCTTACGGGGCTTTTTACCGATCTGGGAATAGAATTATCCCAACTGTTTTTCTATAAAAAACCAGAGGAAGTCCAAAAATTAAAAGCCAATATCTATTTGCGGTTTTCCATCATCACCTTCTTCTTTATTGGTTGTGTCGGTGGCGGATATATTTACAGGGAAATTGAAATGAAAACACTTTTTGTGGCCGCTTTTTTCCTTTTAATCGCGCTTTTGTATGATTTTATCCGACTAAAAATTCAAGTGTTTAAAAGAAGGGCTTTTCATCAATAATGTACTTCCTTTTTAAAAACGCGGTTTTATAAAAGTTTTAATCTATATTTAGCAAAAGAAATAAGGATGACTTAGTCAGATAAAGCCAACCAAAATGGGTGGATATGTATAACTAAGTCGCACATATTTAGGAGTTGTGTGGCATTTTAGAAAACCGAGGAGAATAATTAACATTTATAAAATATGCTCAATAATTTTTTTAGTTTAAATGGAACACCGAATGAGATCAGTAGTAAAACTGATTTGATGAATATCATTTTGGCTGAAGATGAAATTAAAGATATTTTATTTCGTCCTGACATATTAAAACCTAAAAAAGACCATCCAAGAATTAAGATAGAGAGAAAGTCATTTAATAATGTCAGCTTTTCAAAAACAATTTTAAAAAATATTGATTTTACTTCTTGCCATTTTGAAGATTGTCTATTTATCGGAACAACATTAGAGAATTGTAAATTTAGACAATGTACTTTTCAAAATGTTAATACACACGAAATCAATATTAAAAAAACATACATTAATCCTGAAAGTTTTATAAATAATTTTGATAAATCAGATGTAAAAAAATCAAATATTGCCGTACATCTATTTCAACAATTACTAAATAATTCTAGAGATGAAGAACAATCAGATTTTGCAAGAATTTCAAATTATAATTTTAAAACTTGGCAAGGAAGACTATCAAGAAGCAAGTATTATTACAAAAAACCTTACCCAATAACTACTGCAGAATTTTATATTGAATTTATTCCTAATTATATTAATAGAAAAGTTTTTGGTTATGGATTAAGATTAAGAAATTTCTGTTACACTTTTGTTGCTTTTTTCTGTATAAGCTACATAACAAATTGGATTCATTGGAAAGATTATGGAATGCACGAAAAGGATTTTCCAATATATTCATTTTGTCCCAAAACATTTGATTTTACAGCCAACTTCTATTATACTGTTGATGTAATGACTCAATTGGTTGATTCACAATTTCAACCAAGTTCTGATTATGGAATGACAATGTTAACTATGCAAGGAGTAACAGGTTTTGTTTTATTCAGTTTTTTAATAACCGTTTTAATAAATCGATTTGTAAAATGAAAAATTATAGTGTAGCAATTTACGGCTCATCAACAAGGGAAAATTTCGACCAATACAGCGATAAGGATATACTTATAGTTGCTGATTTTTATAAAGAACTAAAAGATTTAAAAATAGAATATCAAAATCAAGGATTTTCAGTTTCGACTTATACGTATTCTAAACTAAAATTTATGTCTGAAAATGGTAGTTTATTCATCGACCATTTAGTTAAAGAATCAAAAACATTAATTGATTGTGACAAAAAGTTAACTTCTATACTTGAAAATCATATTTCAAAAAAACCAGATATTAAACAATTTCAAGACAACAAAAATTATTTTAAAATTTTAGAATTTGTTCCAAACTCTAAAAAAGGTTTTGGTTGGTTTTGTGATTGCCTGTATATTGGTTTTAGAAATTATTTAATTTTAAAAAGTGCAGAAAAAGAAAATTTTAATTTTTCCTACTTAATACTTCTAGAAGAACTTAAAAATGAAAATCTAATAACTGATGAAGAATTAGAAATTTTATGTGAATTAAGAGTTATAAAAAGAAATTACAGAGAAAAAATTAATGATGAATTACCACCTAAAGATTATATCTACAAGGTTGTCAATATAATTAACAAATTAGATTTATTAAAAAGCATCAAAATATTAAGCAAAAATGAATTCCAAAATTATGTGAAAATTTCGGTAATTAATGATGAATTTGGTCATTATCAAAAAATGCGGTTAATTGAAATGTATTATTATCTAAACGGAAATGAGAATAAAGAAATTGAACGCATTATTTGTAATCCTCAATTTTATGCATCATTTTTCAAAAAGGAAAAATACATTCAGAATATAATAGAAAAAATAACTTCCGAAAGAAAAACGTCACACAACAAGCGTTTGGCAAGATTGCGAATTTTGTAGTAAATTCACGTTTACGTTTCGCAAGAAATTTTAACTTTAACAGAAAATAATTAGTTCCGAAGTTCGCAACCTCGCCAAGCGCCGGGACGTTAGCTGTAATGGCACGAAACCCTACACCAACAGACATTCCGAAAAAAACTGAACTTTTAATTAGACATTTCAAAAATTTCATTACCTTTGCGACTGATTAGTCAATCATAAAACAATATGACAAAAAAAGAACTCATATTTAACGCAGCACTCAAACTTTTTGTGGACAAGGGATTTCACGGAACAGCAACAAGTAAAATTGCACAAGAAGCTAGTGTTGCAAATGGAACTCTTTTTCAATATTTTAAGACAAAAGACGATTTGGTTATTGCTTTGTACATTTCTGTAAAAGACGAATTGAACGAATACATTTCGATAAACACATCAAGAAAAGACGATATAAAAGAAACTATAAAATCACAAGTTTTTTCTTCTTTGGTTTGGGGATTAGACAACCAAACCAAAATTCAGTACATCCAACAATTTCAAACTTCGCCTTACATTGGACAAATTGAAAAAGAAATTATTGCCAAACAAGCCGAACCTCATTTAACACTGCTAAAAAAAGGAATTGAAGAAGGAATCATTAAAAATTTACCAATTGAATTGCTTAATTCTTTAATGACGAGTCAATTTTTTGGACTATACCAGTTTTTAATAGCTAACAAACTTTCAAAATCTAAACAACAGGAAATAATCCAAACAACATTTGAGATGTTGTGGGATATGATTACGTAATTTTTTTTAACAATATTCGTGACTGATTAGTCAATCTTTAATAACAAATTAAAAAACAAAAAAAATGAGCAAAACAATTTTCATTACAGGAACAAATTCAGGCTTTGGAAAAGCGATGGTAGAACTTTTCGCCAGCAATGGTTGGAATGTTGCGGCAACAGTTAGAAATAAATCACAACACCCTGATTTGTTTAAAGAATTAGCAAACGTAAAATTGTACGATTTGGAAGTTACCAACTACCAACAAGTAGAAGATGTAGCAAAAACCGTTATCAGCGACTTTAAAAAAATTGATGCCGTAGTAAACAACGCAGGATATTGTTTAATGGGTCCAACAGAAACCACAACAATGGAACAAATTGAAGACCAATATAAAACAAACGTATTTGGTTTAATGGCGGTAACAAAAGCTTTCATTCCTCATTTCAGAGAAAATAAAAATGGAATATTTATCAATTTTGCTTCTGCAAGTGCAAAATTTAATTATCCTTTTATTGCTACTTATGGTTCAAGCAAATGGGCAGTTCGTGGAATTTCTGAAAGTTTGGGCATTGAATTAAGCCCTTTTGGAATTGAAGTAAAGACCATTTACCCAGGTGCACACGCTACAAAAATATTTACAAAATTAGACCAAGGCACAAGTGCAGACAATCCTATTTATACCAAAAATTATAAAGAATATTACACTAATTTTTTGCTTGGGTTTACTGCAGTTCAAAATGTAACTTCACCAAACAGTATAGCACAAGAAGTATACAAGGCAGTTACAAATCCAAAAGGTGGAAAACTGCATATTGTATCGGGTAGAGACGCTAAATTTTTAGACTTCCTAAAAAAAATGTTATCACAAAGAGCATTTCAAAAACAACAAGCAAATGCAATTCTAAAACCAATGAGTGCAAGTAGTGCAAGATTTTTTCAATGGATTTTTGGTAGTAACGTTGAAAAATTACACACCGATGTTCCACAAAACTTAACGAAATAATTATGGATTTTTTACAATACACAACTAATTGGATAAAAGGCGAAATATTTGAAGCTACACTATTTGGCTCATTTGGTTTGCTAACAATAATCAGTAGTTTAATACTTTGGAAATTTGGAGAAACGCCAAATTCCAAAGCATTAATTATTCCTTTAATCGTTGTAGGACTTTTATTTTTGGGTACAGCCATTACAAGCATTAACACAAACCAAAAGAAATTGCCACAATATACAGAAGCGTACAAACAAGAACCATCTGCATTTGTAAAAAGCGAAAAAGCAAGGGTTGAAGGTTTTCAATATCTATATACAGTGACAATTATTATTGCAAGTGTTTGTTTTGTTTTAGCAATTTGTGCATTTGTATTTACCCATAATCCAACAGTGAGAGCAATTGGAATTGCATTGGCTATTTTGGGAATTACAGGTCTTGTAATTGACTACTTTTCAAAAGAACGAGCCGACCATTATTACAAAGAAATAACAACCGAAATGAAAAGCCACTACAGCTAACAGCTAAGGGTTTCGTTGCGTGCGCAGCACGAACAATGAAACCCCTGCTATTCGAAGTGTGTAGCTTGCTCTGCGATGGTCCCGACCTCGAAGCAATAAAACAAAAGAGGTTAAATCAAAAAAAGAATATTGCTCCCGCATTTAGAATTAGAGCACCCGCATTTAGAATTAGAGCTACTGCGTTTAGAATTAAAGCTACTGCATTTAGAATTAGAGCACCTGCACTTAGAATTAGAGCTCCTGCATTTAGAATTAGAGCTCCCGCACTTAGATTTAGAGCTCCTGCGCTTAGAATTAGAGCTCCTGCACTTAGAATTAGAGCTCCTGCATTTAGAATTAGAGCTACTGCGTTTAGAATTAGAGCTACTGCGCTTAGAATTAGAGCTACTGCGTTTAGAATTAGAGCTACTGCACTTAGAATTAGGGCTCCTGCGTTTAGATTTCTCGTTACTGCAATCTGCAATCTGCTGTCTCCCTAAAGCATCCCATTATATTTTCTAATAAACCATTCTGAAGCCAATGCAATAGCGATTAGAATAAGCAACCAAACCCAATCAATCAAAGGAGTTTTCTTTACAATCGCCTTCTCAATGGCTTTATAGCTTTCATTTTCCAAAAGTGTTTTGATCAATTCGTCCACTTGATTCGGATAATGCACTTTCCCTTGTGTTTGCGTTGCTAGTTGGGTTAGTTTGGCCACATCCGGATTCACGAATTGCTTCTCAATGTCAAAATCCAATATTTCAAAATAACCATTGTACGCCGTATTCGAATTCAATTCTTTCACAGAAAAAGTGTATTGCCCAGCAGGAAGTCCGTCCAGGTTTACCTTAAAGGCGTTATTGGTTTTCAGTAAATCGTACCTTTTGGTTTGCTTGGTATTTTTATTGGAAACTGAAATCGTCAGACGGGCTTTTTCATCAAATTCATAATTCTTATTAAAATATTGCGCCGTAATTTCTAAAGCATCACCCGAATTATAAAAGCTTTCGTGATTTACAACCAATGATTTCTTGGAACTATTGGTAGCCAAAAATTGAATGGTTTTATCAATAAAAACGTCGAATTTCTCAAACGATTTGGTGTCAACATGACTTAGCACACGCCATTTCCAACTATTTTCCCCCAATAAAAAAGCGGAACGTTTGCCCTGGTTTTCGGCAAAAGCCAATAAAGGCGCATTGGTATCAATATTTCTGATTTTTGAAGAAAGCAAAACTGACACATTCCCATTTGTTGTAACAGTTCCAAAAGCATTTTGCAAAGGCGGAAACTGTTCAAAACCGATATCATCTAATGCAAACAAATTGAATTGTGAATTGAAACTGGCCAAATAATCCTCTTTTTGATTGCTCATTTTAAAAAGTAAACTACTTTGTTCTTGGTTTAAAAAAGCATAATCGGTGTTGGTTCCCGTAATGATAAAAGTGTTGATTCCTGCCAATTTATTATTCTCAAAAAACGATTTGAATTCGGCAGTTGGTTGATATAAAATAAATACATTGTATTCACGTAATGATTTGATTTCTGAAGGTTTAACCACTGTTACTTTTCGTTGTGCATTAGATTCTATTGCTCGTTTCATTGCTCCAATATCGGGATGATTTATAGCCGAGACTATGGCAATATTTGTTCTCTGATCCATAACTTCTACAGCAAAATTCTTTGTGTTGTTATAGGTGTTTTTCTCTTGTTCTTTGGATGAAAGAGTCGCTTTAAAAATCTGTAATCCTATTTTATCTGCAGGGAGCAAAACGTTTACAATTGCCGATTTTTTTGAAGGTGAAAAAGAAACCGTTTGCCTGCTCAAAATTGAATTTCCCTGTGAAAGACTAAAATCAGCATTCACGGTTTTGTTTCCCGAGTATTGCAAAAACACTTCTACCGGAAATTTATTCTTGTGAAAGGCATATTTATTTACGTTCAACTGACCGACTTTCAGGTCTAAAAAAGTCGTTGTATCACCCACAATAAGAGGATACACTTTGTTGTTTGAATCAAAACTATATAGGTAATCATTACCTGAAGTTTGGTTTCCGTCCGTGATTAAAACTGTTGGAAACGTGGCATTTTTATGAATGCTTTTTAGGTTTTTAGCAACTTCATCAAGATTGGTCTGCTTTCCTTTAAAATCGAATGCTGTGGCAATTTGAAATTCACTATCAAAACCGTAGGATTGCACATCAAATTTGTCCTGCAGCTCCTTGTTTTCGGATAGTTTTTTATACAATTCAAGCGAAGTAGCAGCGGCTTTTAAATCTACAATAGAGCTCGAATTATCTACCACAATGGGCAAAGGCGTTTTGATAGTTTCAAAGGTTTTTCTCGAAATTATGGGATTGATTAACAACAACAAAATCCCGAAAATGGATATAAAACGCAACAAAGCCAAAAGCAGAGTAATTTTAGACTTGCTTTTGGCATTATAAAAGTATTGATAAAACGACAAACCACTTGCTATAATTAGTGAAAGTAGTAGTAATAGTAAAGTGTTTGTTGTCATTTCTAAATTTTATTTATTTAGAAATTCATTTACTTTTTTACTTGAAATCAATTTTATAATAATCATAAATAAACTAATTGCTTCTAGCAACATTCCTATTGTTAAAACTAAATTTCCTGTGATTCCTCCAAATTCAAAATGCATAATTTTCAATAAAGCCCCAAAAAATGTTAAAATCATACTGAAAATAAAAATTGCAATAAGATATTTATTTTTCATAATTAATTTTAAGTCAACATTCCACCATCAACATTCATAACTTGACCCGTAACATACGCGCTCATATCTGATGCAAAAAACAAACAGGCATTAGCAACATCTTCGGTAGTTCCTCCACGTTTTAACGGAATAGAATCTCTCCATCCTTGTACCACGTCATCATTTAGTTTTGCAGTCATTTCTGTTTCAATAAATCCCGGCGCAATAGCATTACAACGAATATTTCTAGAGCCTAATTCTAAAGCAACTGATTTTGTAAACCCAATAACTCCTGCCTTAGACGCAGCATAATTGGTTTGTCCTGCATTTCCCTTCACTCCTACTACGCTACTCATATTGATGATAGAACCCGCACGTTTTTTCAAAAATGTTTTCTGAATGGCCTTTGTCATATTAAATACCGATTTCAAATTCACATCAATCACTTTGTCAAAATCCTCTTCAGACATTCGCATTAACAGATTGTCTTTTGTGATTCCGGCGTTATTAATTAGTATATCTACAGTGCCAAATTCAGCCAAAACTGCTTCCACAAAAGTTTGTGCTTCATTATAATCGGCAGCATTGCTTTGGTATCCTTTTGCTTTAATTCCTAAAGCGTTCAATTCGTTTTCAAGAGCCAAGGCAGATTCTACAGATGAACTGTAAGTAAAAGCGATATTTGCTCCGTTTTTTGCAAAAACTTCTGCAACTCCCTTACCTATTCCGCGACTCGCGCCAGTAATTATTGCTACTTTTCCTTCTAGTAATTTCATATATGTATCATTTATTTTTTTGAGGCTAATATTACTTTTTTAAAGCACGCCAAATATATAATAAATACGGTTTTAAAAAAAATTTGAAATTCAATTAAACCCTACAAAAGTTGTTAAGTCTAAAATTTATCTTAATTTCCCAAAATGATAAATAAAAGCGATTTTAAAGCCGTTTACAACCAATATAAAATATTGGTCTACAACGTTTCGCTTCATTATTTACAAAACATAGAAGATGCTGAAGAAATCACTCAAGATGTATTTGTTCAACTCCATGAATCTTTAGATAAATTCAACAGCAAATCCTCTTTAAAAACCTGGATTTATAGAATCACAATTAATAAATGTTTAGACTCCATAAAACATAAAAATAGCCAAAAACGTTTTTTCGTTTTTGGGAAAAAGTCAAAATCTGATTTTGAAATTCTAAATATTTCCTCTTTTGAACATCCCGGAATCATATTAGAAAACAAAGAAAAATCCAAAATTCTGTTTGGTGTTATCAATGAGTTAACCGAAAATCAAAAAACAGCATTTATCCTTTCTAAAATTGACGGGTTAAGCAATACCGAAATATCAGAAATTATGCAACTGAGTATATCATCAATAGAATCACTGATTTTCAGGGCAAAAACTACCCTTAAAGAAAAATTAGCAGTTAAATTTGAGGAATGCCGCAAGAAAAAATAATTAATCTCGTCTAAACTAATATGGAAACCGAAAACTGGATAAACGAAGTTTTAAATAGCGCTAACGGAATGATGAAAGTGGTTCCCGATGACTCGTTGTTTTCTAAAATTGAAAATAGAATTAATAGGAAAACCATCATTTCGAGTCAATGGATTTGGGTTACGGCAGCATCATTTATTATTTTACTTTCATTGAATATAAAATTAATATTGGTAAAATCAAATAAATCTAGTGAACAAACCGAACTACTTGCATCTTTTATGTCTAAAACCAATCAACTTTATTAAATTATGGACAAGATTAAACTATTAACATTTGCCGTCATTGGGCTTTTGTTGCTCAACTTGACCACGCTGAGCCTTTTATTTATTAATCCTCCTAAAGGTAATGAGCAAAACCATAAGAGACCACAGGAGATTATTGTTGAAAAATTGCATTTTGATAAAAAACAACAAGAACAATACGGACAGATCATTCATTGGCATCGAGGACGAATTACTGATTTAGAAGCTCAAATTAGGGAAACCAAACAGGATTTATACACTTTATTACAAAAAGAAGCCGTTGATGAGACCGAAAAAAACAATTTGATTACCATTTTAGCAAACTATCAAAAAGAGATTGAAGCTACTCATTTTAAGCATTTTGAAGACATAAAAAAAATATGTAGAAGGGATCAAATAAAAGATTACAATACTTTGACAATGGAACTTTCTAAAATATTTTCACAAAAACAAAGACCTCCCAAACGTGATTAAAAAAATATCGATTTGTTTTATTTTTAGTATCCTTTTCTTTCAAGTAACTGTTGCCCAAAAAGAAAAGGATTCTTTAATTATTGACCTTCATCTAAAATTTGGAAAACAGGATTTAAAACTAGATGAAAAATATGTCTCTGAAAGGAAAGACACTTTACAAATCGAAGTATTTAAATTTTATCTCTCCAATATTTCGATTCAATATGTAGATAAATCAATATACAATCAACGTGATAGCTACCATTTAATCGATATAGAAAACCAAAACTCTTTGCAAATTCCTATAAATAAAATGAACAAACGTGCCATTGAAAAAATTTCTTTTACAATAGGCATTGATAGTTTAACGAGTGTTTCCGGGGCTTTACAGGGTGATTTGGATCCAACTAAAGGAATGTATTGGGCATGGCAAAGTGGTTATATCAATATGAAGATAGAAGGAAAAAGTTCCAGTTGTAATACTCGAGAAAACGAATTTCAATTTCATATTGGAGGGTATTTAAAACCCCATTATTCGATGCGAACAGTCATTTTAGAACCACGAGCAATAACATCAAATATTGCAATTGATGTTGATATCGCAACCCTGTTTTCTGAACTCGCTCTATCTAAAACGAACAGTATTATGATTCCAGGAAAGCAAGCCATGGAAATTGCCGATTTTAGTGTAAAAATGTTCCAAATAGAATCAAAATGAAATCAAAATATATTGTTCTTTTCGGAATTTTAGTCTCTTTGGCATTCGCTATAAAAGAAACGAATCCCATCTACTTTAAAAGGCCTAAAAGTTGGCCAAAACCCCATTATGATTTTTCTAAAAACCCTTTAACAGAAGAGGGATTTCAATTGGGCCGGAATTTGTTTTACGACCCCATCTTATCCAGAGACAATACCATTTCATGTGCAAGTTGCCATTTACAAGCTACAGGATTTACTCATGTTGACCACAGTTTAAGCCATGGAATTGACGGGAAAATTGGCACAAGAAATTCGATGGCTTTGATGAATTTGGCTTGGAGCAAAAGCTTTATGTGGGACGGTGGCATCAATCATTTAGAGGTTCAACCCCTAAACCCCATTACAAATCCGGTAGAAATGGATGAAACGCTAGAACATGTGGTCAAAAAACTGCAAAAAAGTGACAAATACCAACGGTTATTTGAAAATGCTTACGGCGATTCTAAAATAACGGGGCAACGCATATTAAAAGCTTTAACGCAATTTGAATTGCTACTCATTTCTTCTAATTCGAAATACGATAAAGTGATTCGAAAAGAAGCCATATTTACCGATCAAGAACAAAAAGGGTATCATTTATTTAAAACCAATTGCGTTTCTTGCCACAATGAGCCCCTTTTTACCAGTGAAAAATTTGAGAATAACGGATTGGCAACCGACACCACAATAAATGATTTGGGAAGAATGAAAATTACCGATAAAAAAGAGGATTATTTACGATTTAAGGTTCCCACATTGAGAAACATCCAATTTACGTTCCCTTACATGCATGACGGAAGATTTAAAACATTGACCGAAGTAATAAAGCACTACAATTCAACTGAAAATGTTAGAAACCTACCCAAGGAATTAGCAAAACCAATGAATTTATCCGACAATGACCGAGTCGATTTAGTTGCCTTTTTAAAGACTTTAACCGATAATGAATTCCTTTTCGATAAACGATTTTCATTTCCAAAAGAATAATTTTAAAATCAAACGCAAGAAAAAACTTTGTTTTTCGTCTAATCAAATAATACAACCTATAAACCCTAAATCTATGAAAAAAACATTGTTCTTCTTAGGAATAATTTCACTGTGGAATTCCTCAATGGCACAAACCAACCCAGCAATAACTTCTTGGTTAAGAAACACTACTTCAATAACAGGGAGGCATTACGTTTCTGGAAATTCAACCCCAATTGCTGACGCCACTTTGGCCAATGTCCAAAAAGTTCAATATTCAGCCCAATATGTGTATGTGAGTACAAATGGCATTCCATCCTATGTTACGGGGCCTTTTCTAGATGGGAATCCTAATCTTGCCGGAACACAAAATGCGATTTTCAAGTTTCCATTAACACCCACACCCAATACGGGAACATCAACACCGACTACGGGGGGGAATATTGGAGTCTTTATAAATGGCGTGGCTTTATTTGACTATCGCGATGGCGTTTCTTACAAGTCATCAACAGGATTAAATGCCGGTGGTCCTTCGGGAGGGACTGGAGATGGGGTTTGGAATCGGGATGCTGTTCTTTATGAAAAAACGGGATTTGACTGTGCAAAGGGACATCCCGCGGGAACAAATTACCACCACCATCAAAACCCAAGTGCTTTTAATTTAGATTTGAAAGTAATTTCTAATATATGTAATTTATATTTAGCCGATGGTTTGTATGTAATTAATCCTGCACAACATTCTCCCCTTTTAGGTTTTGCTTATGATGGCTACCCTATTTACGGAGCTTTTGGCTACAAAAATGTGGATGGCACCGGAGGAATAACCCGAATCAAATCAGGTTTTAGTTTGAGAAACATCGCTACTAGAACTACTTATTATACGGGAATAGCAGTTGCATCCGGACCAACAGTAAGCATCAATTTTCCCCTTGGAATGTATAAAGAAGATTATCAATTTACTGCAAATGCCGCTTCTGATTATTTGGATATTCACAATGGTCGTTTTTGTGTCACTCCTGAATATCCAAATGGCACTTATGCCTATTTTTGTACTGTTGATTCCAATTATAATTCTACATATCCTTATGTAGTGGGACCTACATTTTACGGAACAAAAGTAGCTTCAAAATTAACAAGCGCTGTAACAGAAACAACCACGACATATAGTCCCGTTTTGAGTACCTCTAATTTTGACTTTGATAATTTAGAATTCAAAATCTATCCCAACCCTGCATCCGATTTGATTGCGATTCAATCCAGTGAAATGATTATGAATAACTTAAACGCAGAATTAATAGACGAGCGAGGCCGAATTGTTGCCACGAAATCTTTCTTGCAAGGAAGCACTATTTGCCATTTTGAAACCGACACTTTATACAATGGAATTTACTTCCTAAAAATTTCAAATAATACTATGGTAAAAACTTATAAAATTTTTATACAGAAATAAACCGCATCCACAATCCACTTATGATTTTATCATGTTTAATGCAGAGCAAATTAGCCTTACCATTGGATGTGGAATAAAAACTTGAATTTATCAAATAATCACTATACAGATCCGCAAAGTTTATCATCTGGTTTAAGAAAATCCGAATGTATTTATAACGTCAGATTTTACAATTCCGGTTTCAATTTATGCCAACGGAATTTATTTTTTTAAAATTTAAGATTCCCAACACTCAAAGACTTTTAAAATCATTATTAATCGATTTTATTTAATTCCCAATGGGCATGTTTTTGAAGAAATTGTAACTTTAATTTTATTCCTAATTTTGTATTTTTGCCATTATGATGCCAATATAATAAGTAACAAACTTACATTGCCTTAAAAAAACCAAAATGTTCAAAAAACTGTTTAGTTACCTTATTCCCATGAATATTTTTAAACAAAAATCCAGAATTAGCCAATCGTTAGAAATTACATGGGCCAATGGAGAATTGGTATTAGACAGTAAAAACACAAACTATTCTTACGGAAGTTTACAACGTATATTGAGAAAAGGCTTACAGAATATTGGTTTTGACAAAATCGTTTCCATGGAACACATTTTAGTTCTTGGGGTAGCTGGCGGGAGCGTTATAAAAACTCTGGTCGATGAGATTCGTTATCAAGGAAAAATTACAGGGGTAGAAATTGATCCCGAAATCATCACTATTGCCAATGACTATTTTAATCTCAATGCAATTCCCAATCTGGAAATTAAGATTGATGATGCTTTTGAATTTGTATTTAAAACCAAAGACAGCTATGACCTAATTATCATTGATGTTTTTCAAGATACGGTGATGCCTAACTTTCTGTTTGAATCGTATTTTATTGACCGTGTCGGTTTTTTAATGCAAAAGAATGGATTTATGCTTTTTAATACCATGATTTTGAATGAAAGCCATAATGAACGAAACCAAAATTATTGCTCTCAATTCAATACCAAACACTACTTGGTAAAAAAAATTCCGAGGATTGAACAGCACAATGAATTGATTGTTGTTGAAAAATTGGGAAAATAAAATTCAGTCCATTATTATTCCCTGAAGTAAGAAAAATAGGTGTTTTTTTTCGTAAATTAGCTTTGGTATAAAATTCTTTTCTCATGCTGAAAAAACTGAAATATATCATCGCCAAGCTATTGTTGGGAAACGTTTCTACAGTTGAAGACCCAAAGTTCAACCCCCTGCAAAAACGAATTCAAAACATCAAATCAATATGGAATAACGACCATCAGGATGATAACGGTTTAGAAAAAATTACCCGATTGTTTCTTTCGTCCTCACAATTGTTTTTCCCGGGTATTTATATTAAATATCTAGCAAATCTAAAAGGAAGTGAATACCAAGATTTAGCTTTGGATCTATATATTTTGCTCAAAGTTTCTTTCCCATTATTGATTTTAATAAATAATTGGGAGCAAAACAGTTTCGTGATTTTGCTTATGATTTACTTACTACTAGAAACGGTCTTATATATTCCAACATTAATTTTCGCTTCTGATTTATTCACAAAACCACGTTCCTATAAAAGGTCAATCTTATTGCTTTTCTATAATTATATCGAAATCGTTTTTGCTTTTGCCGTTTTATATTCTTGCGACAATTATTTAAACAAACCTTTTGGTAATTGGTTTGATGCTGTGTATTTCAGCATCATTACCTCTTCTTCCATCGGATATGGTGATTTTTACCCCATCACAACCATCGGGAAAATTTTAGTCAGTACACAAGCTTTACTGTTTTTGTTTTTTGTGGTGGTGTTTTTGAATTTTTTCTCCAACAAAATAAAAGGCAAAGGTTATTTTGAAAAAGAAAATAAAAAAAATCTACAATAACTTCCTCGCCTTTTCTAAATCTTCTGGGGTGTCAATCCCAATTCCAACATGCGTTGTTTCTACCATCTTGATTCGTTTTCCATATTCCAGATAACGCAATTGTTCCAGTTTTTCGGATGCTTCCAATGATTTCATAGGCAAACTGTAAAAATCCAGCAAAGCTTGTTTCCTGAAAGCATAAATCCCAATATGCTGAAAATAGCGAACACCTACGTTTTTATCTCTTGGATACGGAATTACAGAACGAGAAAAATACAACGCAAATCCGTTTTGGTCTACCACCACTTTGACATTATTGGGGTTATTTATTTCGTTTTCGTCTTTTATTTCGCGCATCAAAGAAGCTAAATCAACTTGTTTTGCAGCATCGTTTCTAAAAACCTCAATGACTTTTGCCAGAGGTTCCGCATCG
The DNA here is from genome assembly GCF_003097635.1 of Flavobacterium psychrotolerans. GTDB lineage: Bacteria > Bacteroidota > Bacteroidia > Flavobacteriales > Flavobacteriaceae > Flavobacterium > Flavobacterium psychrotolerans. The sequence goes on along the minus strand of NZ_QCZI01000005.1, from coordinate 81,518 downwards.
ATAAATGGTTCGTCTCCCTGCACATTAATCACGATATCCACATCCAAGTGTTCTATGGCTTCGGCAATTCTGTCGCTCCCTGATTCGTGTTCCTTGATGCTTCTGATGGCTTTACCTCCATGGGAAACGATTTCATCATAAATCAAATCAGAATCGGTTACCACAAAAACATCATCAAACAATTGCGTTTTTATGGCGGCTTCGTAGGTTCTTAAAATTATCGTTTTGCCTCCCAAATCCTGCATGAGTTTTGCAGGAAATCGTGTGGAAGCGTATCGGGCGGGAATGACTGCTATTATTTTCATTTTGTATGTTTGTTTTGCCACAAAGGTGCTAAGTCGCAAAGTTTTATGTTAATTTTTTATTTTCTACCTCTTTCAATATACCCATCTGTTGTATAGCTATTTGATTGAGTTTTACTAATCGTTCTTTTTGTGGTAAATTTTCGTTGATAAAAAGAGCATTTAAGTTTTCAAGATTTGACAAACAGATGAGTTCATTTATTGAGGCATAATCTCTAATATTCCCTTTCAAATCAGGATTTTGTTCTCGCCATTGTTTAGCAATTATCCCAAACAAAGCCATATTCAACACATCGGCTTCATTAGCATAAACCATCGAAATTTGAAAAGCAGTAAGAGCTTTGGGTATCAAATTATGTTTTATTGCATCAGTATGTATGTGATAATTTATTTTTGTTAATTCCCTGTGCGCCGACCAGCCTATATGTTTTTGTTCTTCTTCTTTTAAACGCTGGAATTCTTTAAGTATGTAGAGTTCAAACTCAACCGAAATCCAACTGGCAAATTTAAAGGCAATATCCTTATGAGCAAATGTCCCACCGTATCTACCTGATTTTGAAATAAAACCAATGGAGTCGGTTGTATTTATCCATTTTTGTGGAGACATTGTAAAGGCATTCAAACCAGCTTCTTTTTTAAACCCCTCGAATTCGAGGGGTTTAAAACTTGGATTATATAATGTTTCCCAAAGTCCTAAAAACTCTAATGTATTTCTATTTCGCATCCAATTTCCAATGGTCGCACTCGTATCATCAGTTTTGTGTTTTGCAATGTCTGTAATAGAAATATAATCATTGTCATTGATTAATACTATGGTAACCTCGGTATCTATAACTTTAATTTTAGCCATAATTAGTTATTTGTAATCCTTATAATAATAGCCAGTATGTGCAATTATTACACATACTGAATTCTCTTTAACTTTCTTCGCCAATAGCTTTTTGGGTTAACCAAACCGTTTCATCATTTACAAAAACATCAACTCGAACCTCTCCATTTTGGGAAGTATAAAGAATGAAATCTGAATTATTGGAATGGATTTGTTTCATAAATGTTAATTAGGAAAAGAGAATAATCTCACCCGCCAATATTCTTGTAAGCTTCATTTATCAAGAACTTTGTTTCTTCTAAATCTAGTAAGTCTTTAATAATCAATTCAAATTCTCCTGTTCCATAATGTCCAATATTTCTAACATCTCTACATTGTGTTGGCATAGGTTTCACTTCATCTGGATTCAGTTTCAAATAAAGAGTTAGTTTTTTCTTGTAAGTTTGAAGACAAACAAAGTTCTGACTAGTCTTATATGCAATGTAATTTTTCTTTGGTAGTTCTTCTATTGAACTATCTAATGAAGTAATATAGTCTCGAACAGTATTAAATAAATCTACTAAACTTTTGTCAAGATTATCAAAATGTTCTTCAATTGTATAAACTGCATTTTTTCGTGTAATAGCAGCTTTTTTTCCTGCTTCAACCATTACAGGATTTTTTTCATTATAATCATCTAATTCTCTTGAAGTTGTATTTGTTCGTTTGTAAATTTCTTCAATATTTAGAATATCATTTTCATATAATTTATATTGCCAAAGTTCAATATTTGCTCCCATTACCTGAACTGCGTGTAAGTCATATTTTTTATATTCTGGAGCAATGCAAATTACGCGAATATCAGACCAATCCACTTCAATATTTTGTCCTAAAACTTTATTTGCTGCAACCTGAAAATCTCCTTTGTGGTCTCTAATCCAATGCAAATAATATAGACTTTGATTAATTAAATCGGATGATGCTACTTTTTTGTATTCTATAATTACAGGATTAAAATCTTCCGAAATTGCTAAGGAATCAATACGCCCAGAGTGAATGTTTCCTGTAGAAAATTCAGTTGCAATTAATCGACAATTAAATATGATTTCCATATTTTCTTCAATTAATCGCTGAAGGTCTTTTTCAAGTTTAAATTCACTTAATCGAACTCGTTTTGCTTTTCCTTTTTCTATCTCAAATATTGCCATTTATTTTGACTTTTTTTTTAATCCCTCAAATATAACCATTATTCCCACAAAACCAACCTACACTATCCTCACCGAGGTCATACTCAACGACCCCGCCAATAATTTGTCATTAAACAAACTCAGTTCTTCGGTTTTTCCTTTGAGTCCCAAGGTATAAATTAAAGGTAAATAATGCTCTGGCGTAGGGATTGCCAATTGAAATGCCTTGCTTTGTTTTTCGTAGTCTATAAGCGGTTGGAAATTGCCGTCAACTAAATTTTTGTTTACGGTTTCCTTAACTTCAATCGCCCAATCGTACCCATAATTGTCCTTGTCGAAATTACGGAAATCTACCAATCCCAAATTGTGCACGATATTCCCGCTGCCAATAATCAGGATCCCTTTATGGCGCAATGCACTTAGTTTTTGGGCTAATTCAAAATGATATTGCCCAGATTTGGTGTAATCAATACTCATTTGTATTACTGGGACATTGGCCTCGGGATATAAATGTTTAATGACACTCCAAGCACCGTGGTCCAACCCCCATTTTTCGTCTAGCTCTACTTCTACTGGCTGTAATAATTCTTTGGTTTCTATGGCTAGTTGCAGACTTCCTTTGGCTGGATATTGCACGTCAAACAAAGCTTGAGGAAAACCTCCAAAATCATGGATTGTCCGAGGCATTTCCATTGCCGTTACCTTGGTTCCCCTAGTAAACCAGTGTGCCGAAATACATAAAATAGCATTCGGCTGCGGCAAGGTTTTGGCTAAGTTTCTGAAACCTGTCACAAACTGATTTTCCTCAATGGCGTTCATCGGGCTACCGTGTCCCAGAAATAAAACAGGCATTTTTTCGGTGTTCAAAAAAGTGCCTGAAATTTTATGTAAATCGTTTAAAGTATTCATAAAATGTAAATGTCTAAATAATTCTTAAATGTAAAAAATCTTTTCCGTTCAGGTCTTCAATTAATAAAAAAACGAACAAATAAAATTGTCCGTTTTTCTAATCTTGATTGTATTGCTTTTATTTTGTGTACACTTGATTCAAGAAATCTTCCAATGAAACTGGTTTTCTGCCCAATAAATTTTCTAAATCAGTTGAATTCGCATAAAATTCACCTTGTTGTATTGCTGCTGCAAAACCGACAAACATTCCAACATATTCTCCCGGAACACCTGCTTTTGTTAAGACATCCGAATAAACTTCAGGACTAGGACTTGTGTAATTTACCGCGGTATTGGTTATTTTACTCAAAATATCCGCACTATTTTTCATCGAATAATTTTCAACATTATTCATCGCATATTCTTTACTTTCATTATTTTCAGAAACCAATACATTGGCTACCGCTTCTGCTAAATCATTTCGTGAAACATAAGCCGCAGCGGTATCCCCTGCCGGGAAAAAGATTCCAGTTTCTAATACTTGTTCTCCAAAAAACATTGGCAACACCTCCAAATATAAATTATTTCTGAAAATGGTAAAAGTCATTCCACTTGCTTTGATAGCATTGTCGGTATCAATATGTGATTTTGCCAAAAATGCTATGGGCGAAGTTTCAGATTCATTTTTGCGTTCAAAACTGGTATATAAAATATGTTTTACTCCTGCTTCTTTAGCCGCTTTAACTGCATTCAATTGTTGTTTGCCTCGATTTACTAAATCTGTTCCCGAAACCAGCAATAATTTATCAACACCCTGAAAGGCAGCTAGCAAAGAATCATAATTATCATAATCACCTACTTTTATTGTAATGCCTTTTACTTTTAAATCTTCTGCTTTTGATTCATCTCTAACTAAAGCTGAAATATTTGTTGCTGCGATTCCTTTTTTCAATAAAAAATCGATTGTAGTTTTTCCAAAATTCCCTGTTGCACCAGTAACTAAAATTTTTGTATCCATTATTTTAAATTTAATATTATTAATAGTTCAAAGTTAACTATATTTGCTACTTAAAATATAGTAGTATACTAAAGTATATCGATATCCTTTAGTATAGTAACAATGAAATCAAATATCAATGGACGATAAAATTAGTTTTAAGGAAATAAAAGCCTGCCCTATTCAGTTTGTATTGGCAGTAAATGACACTTTGAATGTTATTAACGGAAAATGGAAATTACCAATTATCGGTTCTTTACTGTTCAAAAAAAGACGCTTTACAGAAATACAACGCAACATTCCGAAAATCACACCTCGAATGTTATCAAAAGAATTGAAAGATTTAGAAATGAATGGAATGGTTAAACGCACGGTTTATGATACTATTCCTATTTCAGTAGAATATGAATTAACAGATTCAGCAAAATCCTTGAGTGATGTTTTAGATAAAATGTTAGAATGGGGTTTACAACATAGAGAAGCTGTTCTTTCAGGAAGTTAGTCCACAAAATTCTCATCTTTGAATCCTATCAAATACAATTTATCTTTTGCACGTGTGATTGCCGTGTACAACCACCGCACATAATCTTTATCAATTCCGTTAGGCAAATACGGCTGTTCTATAAAAACCGTATTCCATTGTCCTCCCTGCGATTTGTGACACGTTATGGCATACGAAAATTTGACCTGCAAGCCGTTGAAATACTCGTTTTCTTTTACTTTTTGGAACTTCTTGTATTTTGTGGTTTCGCTTTCATAATCTTTCATCACCTCCTCATACAATCGATTGGATTCCTCATAAGATAAAGATGGAGATTCGCTGGTGATGGTGTCTAACAGCAATACGGTTTCAAACGGTTTCTGGGTAGGATAATCCACCATTCGTATTTTTACATTGGCAAATTTAAAACCATATAATTCCTTTATATTGAATATTTCCAACACTTCTATAATATCGCCATTGGCAATAAAACCAGCTTCATCCGAATCTTTCAACCAGAAATAATTGTTTTTTACGACCATCAAATAATCGCCTGTGGAAAGTTCACTCTCTTTATCTAATATTTTAGACCGAATTTGCTGATTGTACTGATTCGCCCTTTTGTTGGAACGCACGATAAACGCCGTGTCCTCAATGCTATAATTACTGTAGGCCGAATTAATGGCATCCTGAATATCGTAGCCATCTGTAAGCCGAACAATATCTTTAAAACCTCTTAAACTAAATTGAAACGTATCGATAAAATGTTCCTTTAGTATTTCCCGAAGTTCGGTGGCATTAAATAAAATCCCCGAATTTTCTTCCTGACGCATGACCTCATCCAATTCGATGTGTTTGACTTCCTTGTCATAATTCATCCCCAAAGTATCAATATTCAAGGCTGGTGAAATATCCAAATTTACGGGGGGCAATTGAGCGGTATCGCCTAGTAAAATCATTTTACAATTGGTTCCCGAATAGATATAAGAAATCAAATCATCGAGCAAAGAACCATTTTCATATAGTTTGCTCTCAGAATTTGTATCAGAAATCATTGATGCTTCATCAACAATGAAAAACGTATTTTTATGTTTGTTTTGCTGCAAAGTAAAACTCACGCCACCTCCCGAGTTTTTCTTGGGAAAATAAATCTTTTTATGAATGGTAAATGCAGGTTTATGGGAATAATTAGCAATCACTTTTGCCGCACGTCCAGTAGGCGCCAGCAACACATACTTTTTGTTAATTTCAGCCAGATTGTTAACAATCGTAGAAATCACGGTCGTTTTTCCGGTTCCCGCATAGCCTTTTAACACAAAAATCTCGTTGTTATCCTCATTGGTAATGAATTCCGCTATTTGCTGAAAAAAAACATCCTGTTTATAGGTAGGTTGAAACGGGAAATTTCTAGTTAATATTCTATAAAACAGACTGGAATTCATTTGGGCTTATTTTACTGCAAAGTACGGAAAGTTTTTTAGTATTATTTTACCTGACGGAGTTTTAAAACCTGTCAGGATAAAATGCGTTCACTCCTTTATAAACTTTGCATTCGCGCTTCCTTTATCGGAGTTGACTTTTATAAAATAATTTCCGGTTTTTAAACCCGAAATATCCACAGTAGTAACTTTTTGTAAATTAGGATTCACTAATACCAACTGTCCTAAAATGGTATAAATTGCGATGGACGTTACTTCTGTTTGTTCTTCAACGCCAATGTTCAAGGTGTTTCTTGCTGGATTTGGATATAAATTTATGTAATTTTCAAATTTGAAATTTTGATTATTTAAGGAACAAGAAGAATTCACGATACAATTTGTATAACCATACTTCTTAATTAAATATTGAACATCGGTAATCTCCATTTCATCGCAGCATATATGGCGTAAATTTGGATTATTAGAAAAATCTAAATTTTCAGTTGCAGACTCATTTATACTATTTTTAATAAATAAATTATTTAATTGGTTATTTTCACATTCTAATATAGAAAGATGAGGTGAAGCGCTTACATCTAAAATGGTAAGTAAATTATTTCTACAAACCAAATTCTCAAGACTTACCAAATCACTTAAATCTAATGAAGAAAGTTGATTTTCATAACAAAATATGCTTTTTAGATTAGATAATCCTGAAACATTCAATGAAGTAAGTTCATTGTTATTACAACCTAACTCAATTAGATTCGTCAAACCTTTTAAATTTAATACTGTAATTTTATTTTGAGCACAAACTAAATATTTAAGATTAACTAAGCCATTCATATTTAATGATTTAAGTTGATTAGATTCACATTCTAAAAACGAAAGTTTGGTTAGCCCGTCCATATTTAATGACTGTAGTTGATTATCATAACAATCTAACCTACTAAGATTTGTCAAACCATCTAAATTTAATATAGATAGTTGATTACTATTACAATGTAACTCAATAAGATTCGTCAAACCATCTAAATTTAATTTGGATAATTGATTATTAGCACACAATAAAAAATTAAGATTTTGTAAACCAGTAATATCTAATGACGTCATAGAATTAAATTGGCAGTCTAACTCTCTAAAATTTATTAATCCCTTTAAATCTAAGTTAGAAATTTGATTATGACTACATTTAAGGGTTTGTAAATAAGAAAATCCACTTAAATCTAAAGTAGAAATTTGATTATAACTACATTTAAGAGAACTTAAATAAGATAATCCGCCTAGATCCAATAACGAGAGTTGATTTTTTTCACAATTGATGACACTTAGATATTTCAATCCCTTTAAATCTATCGAGGTAAGTTTATTATCGCCACAAGACAATTGCCTAAGATTTGTGAAACTCAAAATTCCTTCTAAGGAAGTTATTAAATTTGAACTCCCATTACCGTCCACATATAAAAAATCAACATTCAAAGCCTCAACAATTTGAATCTCGCCATCATTATTAGCATCAATTTTAAAATAATTTCCTAATAAATTCGTAGCAATTTGATTACTAGAACTTGCTTGCAACAACCTAGTTTTAAAATTTGCATCAGGAATATTAATAATCTGTGTATGAACAACACTACACAAAAACAAACCCAAGAATAAAAAGTAAAACTTTTTCATAAAAAAGTATTTTAGATTGTAAATGTATTAAAAATGGCTGTTCAACAAGGACTTTTCTGATTAATGTTTGTTGAAATAGCTTTGTAAATTTTAATCCATAACAAATGTCACGTTTCCCTGTGTTGCGCTCGTAATGATCTCTAAAATGAGTTTAGACAAAATTAAAATTACTCACAGTTCATTTTTTTACGCAATCAGGTGCTAAATATCAAATTTGACCCCATATGACAACAACTTTTACGTCCTTACATATCAAACTTGATGTTGTTGTGTTATTTGTGAGTTCGGACAGTGAAGTTTTTCCTCCTAAAAATTATACTCCTTTAAAAAATTTGTAAGTTTGTCGCAATCCCTTTTTTATTAGTTTTTATGAATGAGCAAAATACCCTATGTTAGTTAATATTGCCAACATTACCGAAAAAAAATACAAAAAACTGACGGTTCAAGTCTCATTGGTTGGATTTTCTTTTTGTTGTTTTGACACCTTGAATCACAGTATCCTGTGCTTCAGAGACATTCGTTTTGACACTTCCAATAAGCTAGTTTCAATTGAAGATTTATTTACAAAAGCCATCAATGAAAATCCAGAATTAAGTGATTCATACGACGAAATTCTAATTCTACACGACAATACCCTTTCTACATTTGTGCCTTCCGCCCTCTTTGATGAGCAGTATCTAGGCAGTTATTTGCAATTCAACACCAAGGTCTTCGAAACCGATTTTTTTGCCTATAATGAAATCCCTTCCTATCAAATGAATGCCGTTTACATTCCATATGTGAACATCAATAATTTTTTTGTAGACGAGTTCGGATCTTTTACCTACAAGCACGCCAATACCATTTTAGTCACTAAACTTTTAGATGTATCAAAAAATGTAGATGCTAAAAAGATGTTTGTTCACATGAATTCCGATCATTTTGAGGTTGTGGTGGTCCAAAATCAACGTTTACTCTTATTCAATTCTTTTGATTATAAAACTCCCGAAGATTTAATTTACTACTTGCTTTTTACGGCAGAACAATTGAATATGAATCCTGAGAATTTTAATCTAGAATTCCTAGGTACTATTGCTGAAGACGACGCATTTTTTAAAATTGCCTACAAATATATCCGGAACGTGTCCTTGTTTGATGTCACTGATTTACAAAAAAACAATTCCTTTTCTAAAGAAGAGAACTTAAAGCATTTTACACTTTTTCAATCATGAGAATCATATCCGGAAAATTCAAAGGAAGACGCATTTCACCACCCAGAAATCTCCCTGTTCGGCCAACAACCGATATGAGTAAGGAAGCCTTATTTAATGTATTGAATAATCATTTTGATTTCAATGGGTTAAAAGTGCTGGATTTGTTTTCGGGAACGGGAAATATCAGTTATGAATTTGCATCCCGCGGAAGCGATAACATCACTAGCATAGATGGCGATTTTGGCTGCGTGAAATTCATCAAGCAAACTGCATCAGAATATGATTTTAATATTGCTGCCATTAAAAGTGATGTCTTGAAATATATCGAAAAATGCAAAGCCAAATACAACATTATTTTTGCCGATCCTCCTTATGCATTCGAGCAAAAAATATTTGATGCGATTGTCTTGTCCGTCTTTGAAAATGATTTACTGGAAGAAGATGGCATGATGATTATTGAACATTCTAAATATACCAAGCTCGACCATTTGATTCATTTTTCGTTCAAGAAGAGTTACGGCGGTTCAATTTTCTCTTTTTTTGAAATCAATAAAAATCAAGAGGATGAAATTATTGAAGATGATGGAGAAGAAGAGTAAGCATCCTTAAATTCAACTTTAGAATATAGAATAACAAACTTCCGGATTAACTAATAAATGTTTACATATCAGATGAAATTTAAAGTATTCGGTCAATTATCCTACGAGGTTTTTTCTGAAACCACTTTTATTTTTAATATACAGGCAGCAAAATCCGCTAGCCAAACAATTATTCAAGAATCATTGACCATAATTCCTGAAATTAAGTTTGAGGAATTCCTATTAAAAAATAATAGTACACGATTCCTAAAGTTGGTAGCAAAAGCCGAAACTTCATTTACAATAACCTATCAAGCCGAGGTAGCTGTTATTCAAAAAATCAGGAACAAAGAAACGCTTCGACAATCTACTCCAATAATTGATCTTGATCCAGAGGTACTTCCCTTTATTTCGCCCAGCAGATATTGTGAGTCAGATAAATTATCGGATTTTTCAAATGATAAATTCGGGCATTTGACCAACAATTACGATAAAGTACTTGCCATAAACAACTGGATATTTAGTACCATACAATATAAAATAGGCTCCACAGATTCAAGCATTTCTGCTTATGACATTTTGAATCTAAAACACGGTGTTTGCAAAGATTTTTCACATTTGGGCATTGCCTTGTGCAGGTCATTAGACATTCCAGCACGCTATTTTACAGGATATGCCTATAATTTAAACCCACCTGATTTTCACGCATGTTTTGAAGCCTATATCTCCGGAAATTGGATTCTTTTTGATCCAACCCAACTATCTACCAATAATCTATTAGTAAAAATTGCCGAAGGAAAAGATGCTTCAGAGGTTGCGGTTGCCAGTTATTTTGGAAATACAATTTGCACCAACATGAACATACAGTGCGCTATTATTGATTCCCATTTGAATGAATAGTGACATTCTTAAATTGTTGACGGTCTGAAGAAATTTCAATAAAACCTGCTTAACCTCAAATTGCTATAGAAAGCATTCGAATATAGTTGGATTAATATAAAATTTTTGAATTTTAAAAAAAGCAGACCTATAAGCCGGATTCTGTCCACGCTTGAGCGTGGCCTTATCATTTATCTAGGCACGCAATTACTCACGTACTCCATCTTTCTACCCTTCGACAACGGACGAGAAGCCCTTAAATGCCGATATACTTGAAATTTCACCGCATAGAGTTTACCTGGTTTCACTACAGCATTACCTGTACATACTTTCTGTTGCACTTGTCCTCTCCTGATTGCTCGGGATGACGGGCATTACCCGCTATGCTTCTCTATGGTGTCCGGACTTTCCTCCCCAACTGAAGCGGGACGATAAGGCGGTCTGCGGCGCGAAATTACAACATTAATCACCCGTTGTCAACATTAGTTCATTTACTTTAACAAGATTTTTATAATAACTTAAAAATAAAATAGTTAACTTTATTATAAGCAACTTATCTTCAAATAATCATGAAACCAATATATCATTACACAACCGTTTCGGAAGCCTTAGATGAATTAAAGAAAAAAGGCTTTTCTTATGATTTTAATCTTCATGAAGAAGATATTAAATCAAACCCTCATAAATACGAAGTAGAACACATCTATCGCTATGAAGGAGATTCAGATCCTGGTGATGAAGCCGTGGTTTATGGCATAACTTCCAATTCCGGTGAAAAAGGAGTTTTTGTAGCTGGCTTCTCGGCAAATTCAGATAGTGGTGCTGCACGCGTTTTGGCAAAATTATGTAATGAAGGTAGTGATAGATGTGAAATCTAGCCTATTGTTTGAACAATTCCTTCCCTTTTTTGTTACAACCAAGAAATAAACGGCTACCTTGATTTAATTCATAAATCTAATGTTGCTTTCCGAAATAGTAATAGAGCGAATCAGAACAGAAGGCCCTTTATCTTTTCATGATTTTATGGAAATGGTTTTGTATTATCCCGAATTAGGATATTATAATTCTTTGCAAAACAAGATTGGAGCGAATGGCGATTTTTATACCAGTGCCTATCTTTCTGCTTCTTTCGGAGCCATGATTGGACGCCAAATCGAGGAAATGTGGCAGCTTTTAGACAAAAAACCATTTAAAATTATTGAATATGGTGCAGGAACAGGTTTGTTATGTCACGATATTTTAGATTATCTAAAAAATAATACTCCGTCACTATATGATAACCTAACCTATTGTATTATTGAAAAGAGCACCAGCATGCTGGAAATGCAAAAGAAACATTTATCAGAAAAAGTAAGTTGGTATGCTACAATTCATGACATTCCTGAAATTGACGGTTGTATCATATCAAATGAGTTAGTCGATAATTTTTCGGTTCATCAGGTAATTATGGAAGACCAATTAATGGAAGTTTTTGTGGATTACAAAGACAGTTTTGTTGAAGTTTTGAAACCTGCAAAAAAGGAACTCGTGGATTATTTTGACACATTGCATGTTCAGTTACCCAAGGGATTTCGAACCGAAGTAAATCTGGAAGCCGTTTCATGGATAAGAGATGTTGCGAAATCCTTACACAAAGGCTACGTAATTACCATAGACTATGGTGGTTTATCATCCGATTTATACAAAAATCACAGGAGTTCCGGAACACTCTTGTGCTACAACAAACATCACAAAAACAGCAATCCGTATCAATTTATTGGGGAACAAGACATCACGACACACACCAATTTTTCCGCTCTATCTTACTGGGGTTTACAATCCGGAATGGAATGCTGCGGAATGGTGGAACAAGCTAATTTCTTATTGGCTCTTGGTATTAAAGAATATCAAGAATTGGCCTTAAAAAATAATCGGGGAAATTTACAAATGGCAATGCATGAATCACTTATGAATTACAGACTATTGATAGATATGGGAATGAAATTTAAAGTATTGATACAACAAAAAGGAATTCCAAAACATTCCCTTTTGGGATTGAAATTTTTGAATACATCCGGAACTGGTTCATTTCTAAAAAATTAAGTGCTCTTTTACTTATCAATATCATAAATACTCAGAATTAAACAAAGTATCGTTTTCATAATATAATCCCATTACCTATATTTGTCATCCAATAAAATTTCATGGAACAATTTGTAGTATCGGCTCGTAAATATCGTCCGCAAACATTTAAAGATGTTGTGGGGCAACAAGCCATTACCAATACGTTGCTGAATGCCATAGAAACCAATCATTTGGCTTCTGCCCTATTATTTACAGGGCCTCGTGGTGTTGGAAAAACAACTTGTGCCAGAATTCTAGCCCGAAAAATTAACCAACCCGGTTATGACGACCCTAATGAAGATTTTGCTTTCAATGTTTTTGAATTGGATGCCGCTTCAAACAATTCGGTTGATGATATTCGGAATTTGATTGATCAGGTTCGTATCCCGCCACAAACCGGACAATTTAAGGTTTATATTATAGATGAGGTTCACATGTTGTCTTCGGCTGCTTTTAATGCTTTCCTAAAAACGTTGGAAGAACCGCCAAAACACGCCATTTTTATATTGGCTACGACCGAAAAACACAAGATTATTCCAACGATACTTTCTCGTTGCCAAATATTTGACTTCAAGAGAATTACCGTAAAAGATGCTAAAGAACATCTTGCCGAAGTTGCCACAAGCCAAGGGGTAAATTTTGAAGATGATGCTTTACACATTATTGCCCAAAAGGCTGATGGGGCCATGCGTGATGCGCTGTCTATTTTTGACAGGGTCGTTTCCTATTGTGGAAAAGATTTGACACGTCAGGCTGTTACCGAAAATCTAAATGTGCTGGATTATGAAACTTATATTAATGTAACGGATTTGATTCTGGAAAATAAAATTCCGGAATTATTAATGGCTTACAATGATATTCTTTCTAAAGGTTTTGATGGTCATCATTTTGTTTCCGGATTAGCTTCTCATTTCAGGGATTTATTAGTAAGTAAAACGCCTTCTACCTTATCCTTATTAGAAGCGGGCGAACAAGCACAAAAATTATACGGATTGCAAGCACAAAAAGCATCCCAAGATTTTCTGTTGAAAGGAATTGAAATTGCAAATGATTGCGATTTGAAATATAAAGTTTCCCAAAACCAACGATTACTAGTGGAACTTTGCTTGATGCAATTGGCCTCTATCACTTTTGATGGAGAAAAAAAAAAGTTGACGGCTATATAATTCCAGCCAAAAATTTCTACGGTCGCGTTCTGGAAATGGCAGTAACTTCACCTGAAATAGTTGATATTCCAGCCCTTGCCTTATTAAAAAACACTGTTGATTATGTTGCAGAGCAAGAAGTAGCTATAACTCCAATTGCACCAGTCTCCACTTCTACCGAAACAAAAGTTTCCGCTCTTTCGCTAGCCAGTATTCGTGCAAAAAGAGAATTACAAGAATCCAACAAAACTTTTGTGAAAGAAACGGTTCATTTACCTACCGAACCTTTTAATGAAACTGATATGCTATTGCATTGGAATAAATATGCTCAAAAACTGGGAGACAAAGGGTTTAAAATTATGGAATCGTTACTATCGATTAACGACCCAACTTTAAACGGAACAGCCATCACTCTTGAATTGCCAAATGAAGGTTCAAAGATTGATTTTGAAACCGAGATGAACGGACTGCTAGGACATTTAAAAGGCCATTTACACAATCATGACATCACTATAAAAGTGATTGTCAATGAAACATTGGTGATACGTAAATCTAATAATCCTACAGACGTTTACAACCGACTTTACGAAATAAATCCAAACATTGAACTTTTGAAAACCACTTTTGGCTTGGAATTTTAATTAAGCAATTAATACAACATTTCCATTTCCTTTATTTCAAATTCTGAAACCGTATCATCTTCCAAAAGAATTTGTAGTCTGCCAATGGGCGAAACTCCTTGAATAATTCCCATAAATTTTTGTTCGTTTTTATCTTGAAATGGCATTGGAATCCCCCTCTTAAAAAGCATGTCAGTATAATTTAACCACATTAAATCGGCTTGATTGTCCCATAATTGGACATTTTTTATTATTTTTTCTACAATCGAAGAAAGTAATTCTTCTTTTTCAAAATAGATGTTGCAAACAACTGCTAGAGAAGATGCTTTTGGTAAGTTTTCAAAATTAGTTTGATTGACATTTAGTCCTAAACCCACGACAGAAATAATGGTTCCATCACTTTTGATGCTGTTTTCTATCAAAATTCCACCTATTTTTTTTTGGTCTGACATAATGTCGTTGGGCCATTTGATACTTAATTTAGGAATATTCCATTCGTCTAAGGCCTGAATTACCGCCAGAGATACCACAATGTTAAGATTAAAAAGCGCACTAACATCCAAGAGAAAATCCTTAATTAAAATACTCATTATTAGATTTTTACCAATTTCAGAACTCCATACAGAACCCATCTGTCCCTTACCCTGCGTTTGATTTTCTGCGGTTACCACCGTATAATTTCCCACTGTTTGTGAGTTCAATAAACCCTTCAGGAATTTATTTGTAGAATCTATGGCATCGAGTTTGATAACTTTCATGGGAAATAATTTGTGAAACAGAATTTAATGTTATGTTAAGGTTCAAAAATAATCACAAAAAATGGTAACTTTGCAAACTTACACTAAAAAAATAAATGGCAAAAAAGGCAATAAATAATGATGTTTTACTAGCTAACATTATTAAGGGGATTGAAGAAGTAAAAGGAAATGATATTGATATTTTAGATTTACGCGAAATAGATAATGCATCTTGCGACTATTTCATCATCTGTAACGGGAATTCAAATACACAAGTTAACGCTATTGTTAACTCCGTTCAAAAAACAGTTTCAAAAGCAATCAAAGATAAACCATGGCATGTAGAAGGATCCGATAATGCGGAATGGGTTCTTATGGACTATGTAAATATTGTAGTACATGTTTTTCAGAAACACATTCGTGAGTACTATAACATCGAAAGTCTTTGGGGTGATGCTAAAATCACAACTATTGAAAATAAATACTAAAGAAATACAAAATAATGGCCAACGATAATAAACCGAATTCAAATAAATTAAAAGTGAGTCCATGGGTTATCTATGGAGCAATAATTCTTATTTTCATTTTCATCAGTGTTTTTACTGGTGGCTCCAATTTTCAGGAAGCGGCAAATATAGAAACTTCTAAATTTAATATCTTTTTAGAAAAAGGGGACGTACAAAAAGTTATTGTTTACAACAGTAAAGAAGCAGAAGTCTATTTGACAGCCGCTGCCCTAAAAGAACCCTACCACAAAGCGGTTGCTAAAGATTTATTGAATCGCCCTAACACTAAAGGGCCTCATTATATTTTTAAAGTAGGTAGCGTCGATGTTTTTCAAAAGAAACTGGAAACTGCAGTTGCTGAGGGAAAATTAAAGGATTACAATTTTTCGGAAAAAAACAATTGGACGGATATTCTAATCAGCCTTTTGCCAATATTAATCATTGTGGGGATTTGGATTTTCATCATGAGAAGAATGGGTGGCGGTGCTGGAGGTGGCGGAGGCGGTCAGATCTTTAATATCGGGAAATCAAAAGCCAAACTTTTTGATGAAAAAACAGATATTAAAACTACTTTTAAAGATGTTGCCGGATTGGAAGGCGCAAAAGAGGAAATACAAGAAATTGTAGAATTCTTGAAAAATCCCGAAAAATATACCAACTTAGGAGGTAAAATCCCAAAAGGAGCTCTATTAGTAGGCCCTCCTGGAACTGGAAAAACTTTATTAGCTAAAGCTGTTGCTGGTGAAGCACAAGTTCCATTTTTTTCCTTATCTGGATCAGATTTTGTGGAAATGTTTGTAGGTGTTGGTGCTTCTCGTGTGAGAGATTTATTCAAACAGGCTAAAGAAAAATCTCCTGCTATTATCTTTATTGATGAGATTGATGCTGTAGGTAGAGCGAGAGGAAAAAGCAACATGTCTGGCGGAAATGATGAACGTGAAAATACGTTGAATCAATTGCTAACAGAAATGGATGGCTTCGGAACCAATTCAAATGTAATTGTCCTTGCCGCAACCAACCGTGCCGACGTTTTAGACAAAGCCTTGATGCGTGCCGGCCGTTTTGACAGACAAATTTTTGTTGACTTACCGGATATTCGTGAACGAAAAGAAATTTTTGAAGTGCATTTAGCTCCTTTAAAAAAAGTGGAAGGATTGGATACCGATTTTTTAGCCAAACAAACACCCGGTTTTTCAGGTGCTGACATAGCTAATGTTTGTAATGAAGCTGCGTTAATTGCCGCCAGACACAATAAAACAGCCGTGGATAAACAAGATTTCCTTGATGCAGTTGACCGAATTGTAGGGGGATTAGAAAAGAAAAATAAAATCGTAACACCAGACGAAAAGAAAGCAATCGCGATTCATGAGGCAGGACACGCCACAGTAAGTTGGATGTTGGAACATGCCGCACCTTTAGTAAAAGTTACTATTGTGCCTAGAGGACAAAGTCTTGGTGCTGCATGGTATTTGCCTGAAGAACGACTCATTGTTCGTCCTGACCAAATGTTGGACGAAATGTGTGCCACCATGGGAGGAAGAGCTGCAGAGAAAGTAACTTTCAATCGAATTTCTACCGGTGCTTTGAGTGACTTAGAAAAAGTGACCAAACAAGCCCGTGCTATGGTTACCATTTATGGCTTAAATGAAAAAATAGGAAATGTTACCTATTATGATTCTACAGGACAAAGCGAATACAGTTTTTCTAAACCGTATTCAGAAAATACTGCAATGGTTATTGACAAAGAAATTTCGTCATTAATAGAAAGCCAATATGAAAGAGCAATTCAAATTCTAGAAGAAAATAAAGACAAGTTAAATCAACTGGCCAATATTCTGATAGAAAAAGAAGTAATTTTTAAGGATGACTTGGAAGCTATTTTTGGCAAACGTAAATTTGACTCTAATTTGCAAGAGGAAACTTCACTTTAAATACAAAAATAACAATTTTATAAAAATCTTAATTCAAAAAATGCTTTTGAATTAAGATTTTTTTACCTTTGGATGTTTTCAAAAAACATTTTAATCGATTGAATATACATTATGAGTCTTTTTAGGAAATTTTTTGGTTCTGGTAACGAATCCTCTGAAGAGGAAAAGGAAAGTGATTTAAATAGTGTACAAGCGAATCATTCTGCGCCAGCCGATGAAAAATTCACTTTTAATTTTAAAAGAAATGGTGGTAAATTTCTTTATTGTGAAAATTTGAATGAAGTAAAAGATCATTTTGAACATATATTAGAAGAAAATGATTGGTTTGAGAGCGAAGTTTTATGCTATGAACCAAAGTTGTTTAGCATGCTGGATGAAAACAAGCTTTCTTATAATGATCCTAAAAACCCCAAATTTCTACTGGCAAGTTGCGAAAATCTAATTGCAGATGAAGGTTCGATTTTGTTTTCATCAAATCAAATCAAACAAAATAAGCCTAATGAAATGCCTGTTAACATTGTTGTCTTAGCGACAACAAGCCAAATAATAGAAAGTAAAAGTGATGGACTTCGAAAAATTAAAATGAAGTACAATAAAGATTATCCTACCAACATAACCACTATAAAATATTTTGAAAAAGCGAAAGAAGAAGACTTTTTACAGTACGGAAGCGTCGCAAAAAATCTTTACTTATTGCTTCTAGAAGATCTTTAAAATGAATGAAACCATCAAGAGATCTTTGTCTGGGGCTATTTATGTGGTCTTATTACTAGCTTCAATCCTATTTTCTACTGAGAGTTTTTTTATTCTTTTTGGAATATTTCTCCTTATTGCAGTTTATGAATTTTGTCAATTACTGAATATTAATAAAATTATTCCACTTATTTTTTCAGGGATACTCTATTTTTTATTTTATAGAATAACTGTATCAAAAAGTGAAATTGATGGTTTTTTTTACCTCTTGCATATTAATAAAACGTTTGATTTAACTATTCTTTTTTTTACTCTATTTGTTTCAACAAAATGCATCACATTTTTATATGATGATAAAAACACAAAAATTGATTCCTTTTCTAAATATGTTTACCTGATTGGCTATATTATTCTGCCTTTTATCATTATGACAAAAATCCCGTTTGGAAAATTTGGTTATAATCCGAAAATTTTTATCGGGATATTTATCTTAATTTGGACAAATGACTCTTTTGCCTATATCGTTGGAAAATCAATTGGCAAACACAAATTATTTGAGCGCATATCTCCTAAAAAAACAATTGAGGGATTTATTGGTGGGATGTTTTTTGCTTTCATTGCGAGTTATTTAATTTCAAAATATTACATTCAGGGTTCAGATATAAATCTATATATTTGGCTGGGTTTTGCATTCATTATTTCTGTTTTTGGCACCATTGGAGATTTAATTGAATCCAAATTCAAACGAGTGGCTGGCGTAAAAGACAGCGGAAAAATAATGCCGGGACACGGTGGGGTTTTAGATCGACTAGATAGTGTTATATTTGTGGCACCATTTGTATTTTTATTTTATCAAATTTTATATTATGTTTCATAAAGAAGGCGGAAAAATTATTTTAATTGCAACTACACTAACTGTTGCATTTTTACTATTAGCAAATCAATTTATTTCTATATTTTGGCTTCAAAAAGCGGTTGAAATTTTAGTTTTATCATTTTTAATACTGATTTTACAGTTTTTTAGAAATCCTAAAAGAGACGTTATCATCAATGACAATCATATTATTGCTCCAGTTGATGGAAAAGTAGTGGTGATTGAAGAAGTTTTTGAAAGTGAATATTTTAAAGACAAGCGTTTGCAAGTTTCCATTTTCATGTCGCCAATAAATGTGCATGTAACTCGTTATCCAGTAAATGGAAAAGTAAAATTCAGTAAATACCATCCCGGAAAGTATCTGGTAGCATGGCATCCAAAAGCCAGTACCGAAAATGAAAGAACCACTGTTGTTATAGAAAACCGGATTTTTGGTGAAATTTTATACCGACAAATTGCAGGTGCCTTAGCCAGACGGATTGTAAATTATGCCGAAGAAGAAATGCAGGTCGTTCAAGGTACAGATGCTGGTTTCATAAAATTTGGTTCAAGAGTAGATTTATTTTTACCTTTGGGTACAAAAATCAATGTAAAACTTAACGATAAAGCAATTGGTGGTAAAACCATTATTGCCGTTAAATCCTAATGAAAAAAAAAGATTTAAATATCCGTTTTGAAGAAGCTGTCGCAATTGCTGACGAAATGACTCAAGCGTCTTTGCCGCAAGATGTCCAATTGCGATTGTATGCCTTTTATAAGCAGTCCACTTACGGAACATTAGAACCTAAACAAACTTCGAATTATCATATAAGAGATGCGTTCAAGACAAATGCATGGATGCAAATTAGCCACTTAACTTCCGATGAAGCCAAAGAATCATATATAGAAATTATCAATACATTGGTCAAAAAATAGTATCTTTATAAGATAGTTTTGGATTCTTTTTATATATTCTAAACATCATTTTTAGTATAGTAAAGTGTTTTTTAATTAGCTATACTAAAAACGGCAATTATAAAAAATGTACAATTCATAAAGTAATATTAGGATGCGTAAATGTTCCTAAAAATGTCATTTTATCTCAAAACACAGAAAAAACACAGAAAAAAAACATATAAAATCGCTACAAACAAATACCAATAAACCTGCTTGTCGGTAGACAGGTAAAAGGAAATACCATATATGACCACTGACAAATAAATTATTTATATATGAAAAAAATTGTTATCGTTTCCGCTGTTAGAACTCCAATTGGCAGTTTCATGGGAGCACTATCTTCCGTTACTGCTCCACAATTAGGAGCTGTTGCCATTAGAGGTGCTTTAGCAAAAATAAATTTGGAAGCTAATTTAGTCGATGAAGTTTTCATGGGAAATGTAGTTCAAGCTGGAGTTGGTCAAGCACCTGCTAGACAAGCGGCACTATTGGCTGGCTTACCAAACAGCGTTATTGCAACAACAATTAATAAAGTTTGTGCCTCCGGTATGAAAGCAGTAATGCATGGTGCACAGGCAATTATGGCAGGAGATGCTGAAATTGTAGTAGCTGGAGGAATGGAAAACATGAGTTTGATTCCTCATTATCTTCATTTAAGGAATGGGTATAAATTTGGACCAGCTTCAATGATGGATGGCATGCAAAAAGACGGTTTGTCTGACGCTTATGATAATAGTGCCATGGGCGTTTCTGCGGACTTATGTGCTGTAGAATACACAATTTCAAGAGAGGCACAAGATGCTTTTGCGATTCAATCCTATGAGCGTTCGGCAAAAGCTTGGGAAAACGGAAAATTTGACAATGAAATAGTTCCCGTTTCTGTTCCTCAAAGACGAGGCGAGCCTATTCTAGTTACTAAAGACGAAGAATTCACGAATGTGAAATTAGATAAAATCCCTTCATTAAGTCCTGCTTTTACCAAAGATGGTACAGTTACTGCCGCCAATGCGTCCACAATAAATGACGGTGCTGCTGCGGTGGTTTTGATGAGTGAAGAAAAAGCTATGGCATTAGGATTAAAACCTTTGGCTTACATAAAAAGTTATGCCGATGCGGCTCAAGAACCAAAATGGTTTACCACTACTCCATCTAAAGCTTTACCAAAAGCCTTAGCAAAAGTTGGGCTATCTGTTAAAGACGTTGATTACTTTGAATTTAATGAAGCTTTTGCCGTTGTTGGTTTGGCCAATGCTAAAATTTTAGATCTAGACAATGCTAAAATCAATGTAAATGGAGGAGCTGTTTCATTAGGTCACCCCCTAGGATGTTCGGGCGTTAGAATCATTGTAACTCTAATCAATGTTTTAGAACAAAACAATGCAAGAATTGGAGCTGCAGCCATTTGTAATGGAGGAGGTGGCGCTTCTGCAATTGTTTTAGAAAGAACCTAATTTATTTTATAAATGATGAATTTTGAATTATAAATGATTTTTTATATCATTGTATTTAATTCAAAGTTCATCATTCAAAATTAAAAAAAAACCTAAATGTTTGGGATTTGTAATTTATCCATTATTCCTTTACGTATTGAACCTAACGATAGAAGCGAAATTGTCTCGCAAGTATTATTTGGGGAACATTTTGAGATTTTAGAACAGACAAAAAATTGGGCTAAAATTAAACTAAAGTATGATGATTATGAAGGTTGGATTGATGTAAAGCAGTACCAAACTATTTCAGAAACCAGTTTTTTACAATTGTCGAAAGATACAATTGTGTTGAATTCGGATTTGATAGAATACATCATGGGGCCTAAAAATTTACTGCTGCCTATTCCGCTTGGTTCCTCACTTTCATTTTTAAATCATCGTGACATAAACGTCAATAATTTTGATTTTGAAGGCATGAAAATCAGTGGCATGAAACCCAAATCAAATATAATTAATACAGCTTTCCTGTATTTGAATGCTCCTTATCTTTGGGGAGGAAAAACACCATTTGGTATTGATTGTTCCGGTTTTACACAAATGGTTTACAAATTGAACGGCTACCGTTTGTTACGGGATGCATCACAACAGGCCACGCAAGGTGAAGCGTTGAGTTTTATTGAAGAAAGCGAGCCCGGTGATTTAGCATTTTTTGATAATGAAGAAGGCAAAATTATTCATGTGGGAATCATCATGGAAGACAATTATATTATTCATGCCAGCGGAAAAGTGAGAATTGACAGACTGGATCATCTTGGAATTTATAATCCAGAAGCCAATAAGCACACACATAAATTAAGGGTTATAAAAAAAATAATATAAAAAACCGTCAAGTTTAATAACAATACGGTTTTATAATTAATTTTGTATAGCTTACACGAGCTATTACTTCGACAGTTCGCTACGCTCATATTCTGCCTATATGTTTCAATCTTTTCTTAAAAAAGAAAAGAATTTCCGCTTTTATCAAGGCAAACGTTTTAACTTACCCAATAGTTTATCAATCACTTGATTAATTTCAACAGAAATAACCCATTTATAGTTAACAAATACATAAACAAGAGCAATCAATACCGATTTCAAACTAATATTTAATATCGGGTGAAAAGGAAAATCCCAAAAATAAAAGAGTAGAAAAATAAGACCAATAATTCCGAAAGATTTCAACGTATTTAACGTAAACGGATACAAATTCATTTTCTTAACCACAAATACTAATTTAATGGTATTATAAACTATAACCGAAATTAACGTAGCCCAAGCTGAACCAATAATTCCGTAGGGTGGTATTAAAATCATATTCAGCCCAATCATCATAAAAACCAATAGCAACCCAAAAAACAATACGGATTTGTAATATTTTGTGTTTAAAATAATCGCATTGTTGTTTCCCAAAATTACGTCGTAAAATTTGGTCAACCCAATGATAAAGACAACAGCAGTTCCTCCGGCATATTCTCCGGGGATTAATTTATAGAGCTCCTTGATATTCAAAAAAATACCCAATAGCACCAATCCTCCAAAGACTTGTAAATTTATAGCGCTTTTTTTGTACAACTCATTAAGTTCTTCATGCTTGTTTTCATTCATCAAACGAGCCGTAATGGGGTAAATAATTTGAAGCATTGCGCGACTGGGAACGGCAATCACTGTTGCTATAAAAATGGCTACAGAATACAGTGCATTATCACTGATATTTCGGTATGAAGGAATCATCACTTTGTCAAAATCCATCAACAAAACTGCCACGCTTCCTGATAAAATAATAAAAAAGGAATATCCAAAAATCTCCTTTACATTATGTGGTAACTTGAAAGTTAAAACTGGCATTTTTACATACATCGCATAGCCTTTCATTGCCAACAATTGGAGCAAATAGGCTCCGAGAAGCGTATAAATAAATTCGTCTTTGGTAATCCAGTTCCAATACACGGCAAACAACAAAAACAGAATGACAACTCGCACCAAAACTTCGCTGATAAAATTTCCTATAACCGATTGCATGTGCACTTTTACCCAGGCATAATAGACCTCAAAATACCCCATACAAATTCCGATTATGGGAATTAGCCAAAGAAACGGTTTTATTTCAGGGTTTTTCTGTAGAATAAAAAAAGCGATTTGGTCGTAAAAAAAATAGGTAATTGTTGTTATTGGAACAATCAAAAACAATGGCATAAATAGCATGAAACTCAAAAACTTCTCCTTCTCTGCTTCGGTTGGGTATTTAGAATAAAAACGAATTAGAGTACTTTGCACCCCAAAAGCCATCAAAGGCATCATGATATTTGATGCCGAAAGCAAGAAAGCTACCATGCCATAATGCGTTTTTCCTAAAAAATTAGTGTATAAAAAAAGGGCGTTGATTGCCCCTATCCCAAAACCAAAATAGGTAATAACGGTATTTTTTATAGATTGATTTAAAACTATTCCCATTTTTCTTGTAATTGCGAGGCATGAAGCAATCTGATAAAATTATTTAATCAATTTCGACAATTTTTCGGTTAGATTTCTTCTGGAATACTGCTGAAGCCCTATTGCATTCGATTGTAATTTACCTTCTATATACTTGCTGTAATAATCTAAAATCACCCCCTTTAGTTCGTCTTTCTCTGCATAATCAAAGAAAACGCCCGTATTCGTTTCCCTAATTATTTCAGCAAAGCCTGACCCATGTGGTCCAATAGCAATGATTGGTCTTTCGGAAACCATATATTCAAATAATTTTCCTGGAATTATACTTATTGTGTCAACCGAATTTATTTCAATTAACAATAAAACCTGTGATTTCCTTTGGTGCATAACAGCTTCGTTATGGGAAACATAGCCAACTAAATTAAGGTACCCCCCTAAATTATAGCTCCGTATCGTTTCCAAAACGTCTCGGCTTACCGTTCCAATTAATTTAAGTTCAAAATGTGTTGCAAAACCAGGAATTTCTTTTACGAGTTCGGCCAAACTTTGCCAAAGAATTGTTGGATTTCTTTCCGACAATAAGGAACCAATATGTGCTAATGTAAATTTTTCGTCTAATGGTTGTTTTATATTTTTTTCAATATCATACCCATTCGTTATTACTTTAATTGGCTTATTAGTAATCGCCTGAAATTCCGTTTTCGTTTTTTTGCTTGTCACAACGATTGTGTCAGCAAAATTTAATACTTTTTTTTCCAATATTTTATGTTTCCTTTTTGAATTATCAGACAATTTTAGCGCTTTATGATACCCAATGGTTGTCCAAGGATCTCGAAAATCCGCAATCCAATGAAGATCTAATTTACGCTTGAGTTTTAAACCAATTAAATGCAAACTATGTGGAGGACCTGTCGTAATTATAGTCTCAATATTATTGTCTTTGATATATTTTTCCAGGTATTTTACAGAAGGATTTACCCATAATACCCTTGCGTCTGGAATGAATAAATTACCTCTAACCCACAATAACATTTTTTCTATTTGTGTCTGTTTCCTTATATTTGGAATAATTCCGGCACTTATCTTTTTTGTTTTATTTTTCGAAAAAATTGAAGCTAAAGCATAGGGCTCAAAAATCTTCTTTTTTATAATAATTGCTTTGTCCGAAATTTCATTTACTAATTCCTCGTCAATGATTGGATACGTTGGGTTTTCTGGAATATAAACAACAGGCTGGATACCAAAATCAGGCAAATATTTCACGAACTTCAACCAACGCTGTACTCCTGGGCCACCAGCCGGAGGAAAATAATAGGTAATGATTAGGACTTTTTTCATTGGCAAATATTATGTTATTCATGAAAAGAACAAATTAATGCTTTTTAATGTCGTACCATTTTTTCTTTCTTTCAAAATACAGTCCGCAAACAATCAAAAACAACATTCCAATGGAGCTGTATAGGGCAATGGTGCTTCCCGTTTTTACCACTTCGGGTTCAAATTTGAATTCAATTACATGTTTTCCTGCAGGAATATTTAAAGCCCTCAAAGCATAATTAGCTCTAAAATGTGGCACTTTTTTTCCGTCAATAAAAGCATTCCAACCGTTCTTATAATACATTTCCGAAAACAAAGCCAATCCTTTTTGAGGATTATTTGACCTGTATTTTAAATAATTCGGTTTGTATTTTTGTAAGACAATTGTAGCCAAACTGTCCTTAACAAAAGATTTTTCAGCGATAAATTCTCCGAATTCTTTCTGGTTAATAACCGCTGAATTTTTGGGATCCAAATGATCTAAAGCCTTCATCTCTTCATCTGCCGTTTGAACAAATTTCACTTGGCTCACAAACCAAGCATTTCCATTGTTTTCAGGATTTTGAATCGGGAATTCTTTCCCTTCCTTATCCGTTTGAATGATGTATTTCACGTTTAACATATCCAAAACGGCCATATTGTTTTTAGCAATTTGATAATCAAACAATTGCTGCATCCTTCTGGGTTTTGCGGCATGATACCCCCCAATCGATTTGTGAAAATAAGAGGCTCGCGAACTGGATAAATTTCCGCTCACTTCAAAAACCCTATAATTTGTGGTGTCCTGCAATATTTTAGCATCGGATGGAGTCTCATGAAAAGGAACATCTACCTCGCTTGCATTTAAGAAATCCTTACCACTGACATAATTTTTGTCGATGAAAAACAAATCAAAAACCATTAAGAATCCTACCAAAATAATGGCTGTATTTTGAGCCAATTTATTTTTGATAAACAGCCATAAAATCCCGGCTGAAACCAAAATAAAAAATCCGGATCGCAACAAATCAGCAGAATACAAACTCCTTCTATCCGCTTTAAGCGCGTCTACAAAATCAGGTCCGTAACTTTCCATGAAATAACTGTCACTGGAACCTGAAAAGCTGAAAGATCCTTTAATCAAGAATAGGAATACTATTATACCTAATCCTACTGCCCCCGATTGCCATAATGCTTTCCACTGTGTTTCTTTGTCCGATTTAAAGAAAGAATGCAAGCCCATTATGGCCAAAACCGGAACACACAATTCCAATAAAACCTGAATTGAAGAAACAGCCCTGAACTTATTGTACATCGGCATAAAATCAATGAGGAAATCGGTAAGAATCGGAAAGTTTTTACCCCAAGAAAGCAGTAACGAAACAATTGCTCCAGCTAAAAAAGCATATTTAATTTTTCTCTTGTCTATAAATAAGGCCAAAATTACCAAAAAGAAAACTACGGCTCCAATGTAAGCTGGTGCAGCCACAATAGGCTGATCGCCCCAATAAGTTGGCATTCCTGAAACGAAATTTTTTGCCTGATCCTCAGGAACACTCTGACTCACCATGAATTCATACATTTTGCTTTCGGTTCCAATATTTTCGTTATTGGAACCTCCAAAAAGTCTAGGTGTCAACAAATTGAAACTTTCGGCAATTCCGTAACTATATTCAGTGATATAATCGCGACTTAAGGCATTGTCATTTACTTTTTTTGAACCGTCGGGATTGAATGTCAATTCGCTTTTCCCCCTGGTGCTGAAATCTGCATACTCCTTAGTGGCCAGCAAATTGGTTGCATTGACTCCAATGGCTAAAATTCCAGCAATGCCAAAAATACCAAAGGCGAATAAAAGGTTTTTATAGTCTTTTTGTTTAATGAATTTGTAACTGAAATAACAAGAAAATATCAAAATCAAAATCAACAAATAATAGGTCATTTGAAAGTGATTTGCATTAATTTCTAAGGAGGCGGCCACCATAGTAAGTATTCCTCCCAAAATAAATCGCTTTCTAAAAACTAATATCACACCCGCAATCACCAATGGCATATAGGCAATGGCATGTGCCTTAGCATTATGTCCAACGCCAAGTATTACAATCAAATAAGTGGATAGACCAAAGGCCAAAGCACCTAAGAAGGCTTTTAAAGGATCTATTTTTAAAACTAATAAAAGTCCATAAAAGCCTAAAAAGTATAGAAATAAATAGTCAGCCGGACGAGGCAAAAATCGAAGTATATGGTCTAATTTGCTGATATATTCATGCGGATAATTGGCTCCCAATTGGTAGGTTGGCATACCTCCAAATGCGGAATTAGTCCAATATGGTTCTGTATTTTCTACAGCTCGAAAATCGTTTTGTTCTTTTGCCATTCCGGTATATTGTACAATATCGGACTGGAAAATTTTTTTCCCTTGAAGAACAGGATAAAAATAAATGAGGGAAATTAAAACAAAGCCAACAAGGGCCAATACATGCGGATAAAACTTGTCAAGAATCTTCATTAAAATAGTTTAGAATTAAAAGTTTTAGGTTTTCAAAAATCCAACCCAATACATTTAACTGCAAACTTAATCAATTTCTTCATAATCTACATACTCCCCCACTTTTTTGGTCTCACGAGGTTTATTACTTTTACCAGTATCATAAATGATTTCGTCCTTATTTGAAGTATTTTGATTTTGTGAGGTATTTGATTGGTATTGTTGTTGGAAGTTTTGCCCCACTTTTTCTACCGCTTTCTTAATCACTATGGGAAGAAATAATTTTGCCAAAAATTTAAAGACATAATAAAAAACATAAATATAAAATAGCGTTTCTAAAAGTCCTGTAAAAGAAGCTGTTTGCATAAACATAAAATTTTTACAAATTTAATAAATCAAAACTTCAAAATTAAAAAAGCAATCTTAAATAAATAATAAAATATAGTACATTTGAAAAGCGATATAATTTCTAATGTAATAAACGAATATGCTTAAAATCAAATATTTAATCCTTTTTTCTTTCTTGTTTTTTTCAATAATAAGCTATGGACAGTTTACGGATGACATTAATTCGAATCGACCGGGAGAATCAATGTCTGCTTTTTCAGTGGGAAAAACTGTACTTCAGGCAGAATTAGGGATTTATGCTCTCAAAGAAAAACACGATTTGCTAGACAATGAAATAAGTGGATTTGGCAGTAATTTAGATCTTCGGTACGGTGCCTTTTTAGAACAATTAGAGTTGCATTTAAATCTGCAATATCAAAAAGCCAATTTTACTACACGCAATGTAGATAATTATTTTAGATTAAAAAAAACAATCATTGGAGCCAAATATCTTCTTTATGATCCCATGAAAAATTATGAAAAAAAAATAAATGTGTACAGCTGGAAATCGAATCATAAATTTAATTACCGACAGTTTATCCCTGCTATCGGAATTTATGCCGGTGTAAATATCAACCTTTCCAATGATATTCTTTCACGTCCTGGAATTCCGGCAGATCCAAAAATAAGTCCCAAATTTATGATATTGACACAAAATCAATTTGGTAATGTGGTTTTAATAAGCAATATCATTTTGGATAAATTTTCGTCCAACAAACAATCTATTGATTACGTTGTTACTATAACCAGAGGAATTACTTCTAGATGGTCTGGATTAATAGAGATTCAGGGATTTAATGGGGATTATTACTCCGATGCTTTTCTTAGAGGAGGTGCTGCATTTTTAGTTCAAGAAAATCTCCAAATCGATGCTTCTATTGGAAAAAACTATAAAAATACCCCTTCTATTTTGAACGGCGGAATTGGAGTTTCTTGGCGTTTTGACAATAATTATAACGAAATGCTGCTTCGAGTTCACAAAGAGAAAAAAGATGAAAAGGGTAAAGATAAAAAAGGAAAAAAAGATAAGAAAAAAGACAAAGCCAAAAAAAGATTAGACGAAGTGGGAGGCGAAAAAATAAAATAAGATGATTACCATAAAAGAGGCAAAAACCAAAAGCGATTTACTGAATTTTATAAAATTCCCTTTCGCATTATATAAAAACAACAAGTATTGGGTTCCCCCCATAATTGCTGACGAATTAGAAACTTTTGATAAAACTAAAAATCCTGCTTTTGAAAATGCAGAAGCGTATTTTTTTATAGCTTATAAAAACGATACAATTGTAGGTCGCATTGCAGCAATAATAAACTGGAGCGAAGTCAACGAACAACAAAAAAGAAAAGTGCGCTTTGGCTGGTTTGATGTAATTGATGACATTGAAGTAACTAAAGCTTTATTGGAAAAAGTATATGAACTTGGTCGAAAAAACAATTTAGAACACGTTGAAGGCCCAATGGGGTTTTCTAATCTGGATAAGGTAGGCGTTCTAACTGAAGGTTTTGATGAAATCGGCACCATGATTACCTGGTATAATCTTCCTTATTATGCCAGCCATTTCGAGCAATTGGGTTACGTCAAGGAAAAAGAATACTTAGAAAGCAAATTTCCTTTTTCAAACGTAAAACCTGAAATTTTCGAAAAGGCAAATGAATTGGTCAAAAAACGATATCAACTTGAACCGCTCAATTTTAAAACTACAAAAGAAGTCATGCCGCACGTGGATAAAATGTTTGATTTGTTTAACGAATCCTATGCTTCTTTGTCTTCTTTTGTGGCAATCACTGACGTTCAAAAAGAATATTTCAAGAAAAAATACATCAGTTTTATCAATCCGGAATTTATTAAATTCGTGGAAGATAAAGACCATAATATTGTTGCTTTTAGCATTGTTATGCCCTCTTTTTCGGAAGCGTTGCAAAAGGCAAAAGGAAAATTATTCCCTTTTGGATTCCTACATTTATTGAAAGCTAAAAAGCAAAGCAAGGACATGATTTTCTATCTGATTGGGGTACATCCAGAATACCAAAACAAAGCGGTAACAGCCATCATTTTTAATGAATATTACCATACTTTTAAGGAAAAGGGAGTCATAAATTGTTTCAGAACCCCCGAATTGGCAGATAACTTGGCGATTCATAACTTATGGAAACATTTTGACCCCGTGGTTCACAAACGAAGGTGTACCTATCGTAAAGAGTTGTAAAAAAAATATTGGGTTTTAGGATAGATTTTAGTAACTTTTATTACTTAACACCTATCCCATAACCCAACATCTATAACCTAAAAACCTTATTAAGCGTCTAAATCAACCTTAGTTCTGCTTGCAATTTCTTTATACGTTCCGTTTTCTAATTTCTCGCGAATCGCTTCAAAAGCATTTAGTGTTTCATCAATATCCGCTAAAGTATGGGATGCTGTAGGAGTCATTCTCAACAAGATAATTCCTTTTGGAATCACAGGATAAATAACTATCGACAAGAAAATTCCGTAATTTTCTCTCAAGTCATTTACCATAACCATGGCTTCCGGCACACTTCCTTCCAAATAAACAGGTGTCACACAAGTATTTGTATCTCCAATATTGAAATTTCTGGAACGCAATCCACCTTGTAAAGCGTTAACGATTACCCAAAGCTTATCTTTCAATGCTGATGAATTTCGTAACAATTCCAGTCGTTTCAACGAACCTATGGTTTGAATCATTGGTAATGCTTTAGCAAACATTTGCGAACGCAAATTGTATTTTAGGTAGTCAATAATCGCCGCATCAGCCGCCACAAAAGCACCAATATTTGCCATTGATTTTGCAAAAGTCGAAAAGTAAACATCAATATCGTCCTGAACGCCTTGCTCCTCGCCTGCTCCTGCTCCAGTTGCACCAAGAGTTCCAAAACCATGTGCGTCATCAACTAACAAACGGAAATTATATTTTTGCTTCATAGCAACAATTTCTTTCAACTTCCCTTGTTGTCCACGCATGCCAAAAACACCTTCGGTAATAAAAAGGATTCCTCCACCGTTTTCTTCAGCTAATTTGGTAGCGCGTTGCAGGTTTTTCTCCATGCTCTCAATATCGTTATGACGGTACGTAAAACGTTTTCCCATATGCAAACGAACCCCGTCAATAATACAGGCGTGTGCATCCACATCATATACAATCACATCATTTTTAGTCACCAACGCATCAATGATTGACACCATTCCTTGATACCCAAAATTCAATAAATAAGCCGATTCTTTCATCACAAAATCAGCCAATTCTTGCTCCAATTGTTCATGATATTTAGTATGTCCACTCAACATACGGGCTCCCATTGGGTAAGCCGCTCCATATTGTGCGGCTGCATCGGCATCTGCTTTACGAACTTCCGGGTGATTGGCAAGACCCAAATAGTCATTCAAACTCCAGTTTAAAACATCTTTTCCGGCAAACTGCATTCGCGGACCTAATTCTCCTTCTAATTTTGGAAATACAAAATAACCTTCTGCCTGTGAGGCCCATTTTCCTAGTGGTCCTTTATTGTTCTGAATTCTTTCGAATAAATCTTTTACCATAATATAGTGACGTATAATATATTTTTTAAGAGGGTGCAAAATTAATTATTTCTGATTTAATATAGTGTTGAAACCAAAAATATTTTCAGGACTTATCCTAAGAGCTATCAGGAGCTATTTCCTGCTATCCGCTATATCTTTTGTTTTTTAAAGAAAAAAACAAAAGGATGCCGCTACTATCAGGGCTATGACATTCCAATCAACAATAAACTTTGTATCTTTGAAGACATTTCAATTCTAAATCCATGGAAGAAAACGCAAAAGAATTAAAACTCGCCGTACTTATTGATGCAGACAACGTTCCCTACAGCAATGTAAAAGGCATGATGGAAGAAATTGCCAAGTACGGAACGCCAACTACCAAACGCATCTATGCCGATTGGACCAAACCCAACGCCGGAGGTTGGAAAAGTGTTCTTTTAGAGCATGCCATTACTCCAATCCAGCAATACAGTTATACGGTTGGTAAAAATTCCTCCGATTCAGCCATGATTATCGACGCGATGGATTTGCTGTATTCTGAAAAAGTGGACGGTTTTTGCATTGTTTCCAGTGATAGTGATTTTACCCGTTTGGCAATCCGTTTAAGAGAATCCGGTATGAAAGTGATTGGAATTGGAGAAAAGAAAACACCGAATCCCTTTATTGTTGCTTGCGATCGATTTATTTATATTGAGGTTTTAGAAGGCGCCATCAAAAAGACCCGAGCAATAGCGAACGGGCAAAGCAAAATACCAAAACCTACTGCCATAATTCCAACTGACACCAAAAAACCGGTAGAGAAAGAAATCGCTGCAAAAATAGATTTACAAACCATAGAATTGATTGAATCTACTATAGAAGCCATTGGCGATGATGATGGTTGGGCATTCTTAGGCGACGTGGGAAATCTCATCGTTAAGAAAAAACCAGAATTCGATCCCCGAAATTACGGCTTTGCAAAACTGACTCCCATGCTAAAATCCCTAACTGATATCCTTGAAATCGACGAAAGATATTCCGATAAGAAGGGAATAAAACACGTCTATGTGAGACTTAAATTTAGTTAAAAACAATTTTATTGAACAAATCACATATCTGTTATTCCGATTCCAAAGTATGAAATTTGAATCATTCCTTTCAATAAAATGTACTGTTTTCTAACATTCAACCCTCTGCAAATAAATGATTACAATTCTAATGCTCAATTCTAATGTCGTTCATCGTTTCTTTCAAACAGAACATCCAATTTTGGATGAGAGTTCAATTTCAATCCAAATAAAAGAAGTATATTAGCACAACACTTTAAAAATCAGAATCATGAAGACAAAGTACACTATTTTAACGGCGGTTGCCATTACGCTATTATTTTCATTCAACTCCTGGGCACAAACAACCATCGCCCAATGGAATTTTAATGGCACATCGAACGCCACAGTATCGGGAGGAGAAACTTCGCCTAATGCTTCCATTGGAACAGGAACGGCGCTATTGGTTGGAGGCGCCACTGGCGTTACTCCTTTCCCTGCAGGAAATTCAACAGCTGGAACTTTGGAAACAGCCGCAGTCAATACTAATTTTGCGTGGCAAACCATTGGCTACGCACCTTCGGGAACCGACAATAAATTGAGAGGGGTACAATTTAACGTAAGTACTGTGGGGCAGACTGGAATAATTTTTAAATTTGAACAACGATTAAGCAATTCATCTAACAATACCTATGCGGTACAATATACTACAGACCGAACTGCTGGAACCCCTATTTGGGTAGACAAACAAATATTTACGTTCACTCCGGCCGCAACAGGAACGGGAGATACGTGGTATAATGGAAGGATTGTTGACGCATCTGCCATTACGGCTTTAGACAACAATCCCAATGTGGCTTTTAGAATAGTTAGTGCTTTTGACCCTGTTGTAGGAGATTATGTAGCATCAAAATCAACAACGGTATATTCCGCAGGTACTGGAGGCACCGTTCGTTATGACATGGTAACCATTACTAGCAATACCACTTTAGCCGTTTCCCAATTCGAAACAAATAAAAATGCTTTTACTGTTTATCCTAATCCTTCTAATAAAGAGGTGGTACATTTTAACCAAGTTCAGGACATTAAAGTTTTTGATGTACTTGGAAAATTAGTTTTGAATGCCAAAAACGCTTCTTCAATAGACACAAAATCATTTGCAAATGGCATCTATATTATCAAAACCGCTACCGGAATCACCAAAAAATTAGTCGTGAAATAATTTGTTTATTCAGACCCAATGCTTAATGTAAGCATCTTTTACATCTTCTTCGCTGGATGCTTTTTGTAGTTTTTCGTAGAGGGTCATATCAATTGGTCAGTTGTGAATTATAAATTGTTCAGAAACAAATATAATTGTGTGTTATGAACGGTGAATGCCGATTTTTTGGAGAAAAACGCCATGTATGACGTCACTTAGGGTCAAATTTGACGCATGGGACGTCAAATTTGGGGTTGCGAACGTCAAATTTGACGTTTGAAACTGTATCTAAAATCTTTGGGGCATAGGAGCCCTTGTCTTAGAGTTGCAGCCACAAAAAAAGGAGGTCTTGTTACAGACCTCCCCTTGTAGATTTTGATTTACTGGTATCGACTTGAACTTTATGGGTTCATCCGACTTTCCAAATAAGCTTCTCTTTGCAGAGGAACATATTCAGATAATAAACCAAAACAACACTCAAATGTACGATTATTTTTTATTCAAAATACTATAATTCAACACTTTAAATAATATTTAACAGGCCCGAGTCAAATCCAAAAGCAAGCCGTTTATTTTTAAAATAGTGCCGTTCATTTATCAAATTAAAACGAAATCTAAAAAAATCACTTCCTAAATTAGAGTTTTAGCCACAAAAAAAAGGAGGACCTTTATAGTCCTCCAGTTGTAGGTTTTGATTTACCATTATCAAACTGATACTTTTCACTCGTATAGCTGACTATTGAATTGTCATATCCAATGTTTTTCACGTAGATTGACAGACTCAAGTAATTAATCAAAACCACATTCAAATGTACGAATAAATAAATCATATCTTATTTATTTATAGCATTTTAACTCATTTTTAACCGTTGATTTTCAAATTTTTAAAAGTTGATTCTCCTTAGTTCCACTTAAACTGTTATGCACAAGTCATTCTTTAAATTTAAAACAAAAACAGCTACCTTTGCCCTAAAAAAATCTTGATGAAATCGCCACTAACAATCAGTTTGTTGCAAACAAAAAACCAATAAATAAAAGGCGGTAACACTTGCCTTTCGGCAGACTGGTATTCCTTAAAAAAACAAATAGTATCTAGATATGAAACTCGTATTCGCCACCAACAATAAAAACAAAATCCTCGAAGTGCAAAGTATGCTCCCCGACTCCATCCAAATTATCAGTTTGGAAAGCATTGGCTGTTTGGAGGAAATTCCGGAAACGGCAGAAACAATAGAAGAAAATGCGATCATGAAGGCCAATTATGTTACCGAGAACTACGGTTACGATTGCTTTGCCGATGATACCGGGCTTGAAGTCGAAATATTAAATGGAGCCCCCGGAGTGTATTCCGCCAGATATGCCGGAGAACAGCGCAATGCCGAGGACAACATGGACAAATTGCTTGAAAATCTCGAAAACCAAACCAACAGAAACGCCCAATTCAAAACCGTAATTGCCCTAAACCGCAACGGAAAACAACACCTTTTCACGGGAATTGCCCAGGGCGAAATTACCTTAGAAAAATCAGGAAATCAGGGTTTTGGCTATGATCCCATCTTCAAACCCGAAGGGTATGACGTCACTTTTGCACAGATTTCCCTCGAAGAAAAGAGCCGAATCAGCCATCGGGGCAAGGCAGCGGAACAACTTATCACCTACCTAAAAAACTAACTTTCTGATTTTCAATTATTAATAAATTAATAAATCTGAATTTTACGTTAGATTATCTCATTTATTCGCCGTACTTTTGCACCAAATTTTAAAAACTTATATGAACAAATTTGAACAATTAGGATTGAGTGAATCGTTACTGCGTGCGATTATCGATCTAGGATTTGAGAATCCGACCGAAGTACAGGAGAAAGCGATTCCCCTATTATTGGAACAAGACACAGATTTAGTTGCGTTGGCTCAAACAGGGACAGGGAAAACGGCAGCTTTTGGTTTTCCAGTCATCCAAAAAATTGATGCCAACAACAGAAATACACAGGCGTTAATTTTATCACCTACCCGCGAACTATGTTTGCAAATTACAAACGAGATTAAAAACTACTCTAAATACGAAAAAGGTATTAACGTAGTGGCAGTTTATGGTGGGGCAAGTATCACGGATCAAGCCAGAGACATTAAAAGAGGTGCGCAAGTAATTGTAGCCACTCCAGGTAGAATGCAAGACATGATTAACAGAGGATTGGTAAACATTTCCCAAATCAACTATTGTATTCTTGACGAAGCAGATGAAATGTTGAACATGGGATTCTATGAAGACATCGTAAACATCCTATCAACAACTCCTGACGAAAAGAACACTTGGTTGTTTTCTGCAACCATGCCGGCTGAAGTGTCCCGAATTGCAAAACAATTCATGCACAACCCAATTGAAATTACAGTTGGTGCTAAAAACTCCGGTTCGGCTACCGTTTCCCACGAATTTTATCTAGTAAATGCAAGAGATCGTTACGAAGCATTGAAACGTTTAGCAGATGCCAATCCAGACATTTTCTCCGTAGTTTTCTGTAGAACAAAACGCGACACCCAACAGGTTGCCGAGAAATTAATCGAAGACGGTTATAA
Source organism: Flavobacterium psychrotolerans (assembly GCF_003097635.1). Lineage (GTDB taxonomy): Bacteria > Bacteroidota > Bacteroidia > Flavobacteriales > Flavobacteriaceae > Flavobacterium > Flavobacterium psychrotolerans. Next base: position 45,151 of record NZ_QCZI01000005.1, on the reverse strand, counting down.
TGCAGCGGCTTTACACGGAGATTTATCTCAGGCGCAACGGGATTCTGTAATGAAATCGTTCCGTGGAAGACAAATCCAAATGCTTGTGGCTACTGATGTGGCCGCTCGTGGAATTGACGTTGATAACATTACTCACGTAGTAAACTATCAATTGCCTGACGAAATAGAAACCTACAACCACCGTTCAGGCCGTACCGGTCGTGCTGGAAAATTAGGGACTTCTATTGTGATTGTAACCAAAAGCGAAATCCGTAAGATTTCTGCTATCGAGAGAATCATCAAACAAAAATTCGAAGAAAAAACGATTCCATCCGGAATTGAAATCTGCGAAATCCAATTATTGCACCTTGCCAACAAGATTAAGGATACTGAAGTTGATCACGAAATTGACAACTATCTTCCGGCTATCAACAGCGTTCTGGAAGGTTTGTCGAAAGAGGAATTAATCAAGAAAATGGTTTCTGTTGAATTCAACAGATTCATCAATTACTACAAGAAAACAAGAGATTTGTCTTCTCAATCTTCAGGTTCTGAAAGACGTGATGATAGAGATGGCGCACCAAGAGAAAGCAACAATGGCGGAGCAGTTCGTTACTTTGTGAACATTGGTTCCAGAGACAATTTCGACTGGATGTCCTTGAAAGATTACTTAAAAGAAACATTGGACTTAGGTCGTGATGATGTTTTCAAAGTAGACGTAAAAGAAGGTTTCTCTTTCTTTAACACTGATCCGGAACATTCCGATAAAGTGATGGAAGTATTGAATAACGTTCAATTAGAAGGACGCAGAATCAATGTGGAAATTTCTAAAAACGACGGTGGCGGAAGACGCGATCACAACGGAAGAAGTTCTGGTGGAGGTTTCAGTGGCGGAAGAAGTTCTGGTGGCGGTGGTTTTAGAGGCGAAAGAAGTTCTGCTCCAAGAAGCGGAGGTTTTGGTCCAAGAACCGAAAGAAGTTCTGCTCCCCGTGAAGGTGGTTTTGGCGGAAGAAGCGAATCTAGAAGTTCATCAGCAGCACCAAGACGTGAAGGTGGTTTCTCAGAAAGAGCACCAAGACGTTCTGAAAGTTCTTCTGATACACCAAGAGAAAGAAGACCAAGAAAAAGCTAATACTTTTAGTTAATTTTCTTATAATTATAGAAAAGACTACTCAATATCTTATCGTGTTTTATTACTTTTAAACTTTTAAAACACGACATGAGATATTTAGTAGTCTTCTTTTTTTTATTTGTTTCGCTTAACGCTTTCTCACAAGCAGTAATTCCACAGAAAATTTCAGGAACCATTCAAAATGATCAAACATTACTTCCTATATCTAATGTAAACATCATCAACCTCAATAAATCCAGAGGGACAAATACCAATGAAAAAGGATTCTTCGAAATTGAAGCTAGCGTAAACGACACCTTACACATTTCCTTCATCGGGTTCCAATCCATAAAAATCAGGGTTACTAACGATTGGATCAAAAGCAAGACAACAAAAATCCAGTTGACCGAAAAAGCAATTGCACTAGAAGAGATTAATATCATGCCGTATAATTTGACGGGCTATCTTGAAGTAGATTCCAAATTAATTCCATCAAGAGAGAATTATCGGTATAGCATTTCCGGTTTGCAGCAAGGTTATGAAGCGGGTGAATATTCTCCAAATGCTTTTGGCAGAGTCATGGGTTCCATTTTTAATCCCGCCGATATGTTGTACAACTTTTTTGGCAAAAAACCAAAGGAACTCAAGCGGCTCAAAGACATGAAAAAAGACAACAATGTTCGTGCCTTACTGGAATCTAAATACGACAGAGAAATGGTAGCGGTGCTTCTTGGAATAGACAAGAAAGAAATTGCAGAAATCATGGAACGCTGCAATTATTCGGAAGCATTCGTAAAATCGGCCAACGATTTGCAAATTATGGATGCCATTAGCGAGTGCTATGAGCAATATAAGGTTTTGAAGAAGAAATAATAGTCTGATTAGAAAGATTTAAAAGGGTATCAAAAAGTAATGTCCCTACTTTTTTGGGTTATTAATATCTTTTTTAAAGCCATTTGTTTATAGTAACCAACAAAATACCTTTTTATATAAGGAACTTTTATTGTGGTTTTATCCTTTAGATTTACATTCCAATCAAATAAAATTAAGCTCACCTTAAGGTTTTAGACGAACTGACGTTGTAAGCAAATCAGAATAACATATAATAAAAATGGAAAATAAAAAGGAGTTGTCACCTGAACAACGTGAAGAACTATACAAAACATTAAAAGACCGTTTTGAGAAAAACAGGAACCGACATAAAGATTTTGAATGGGATAAAGTACAAGCAAAGCTGGAAGCTGATACTGAAAAACAATGGGCTCTCAATGAAATGGAAAGAACTGGTGGCGAACCTGATGTTGTGGATCAAGATAAAAAGACGGGTAAATACATTTTTTATGATTGTTCTACGGAAAGTCCTAAAGGCCGTAGAAGCGTTTGTTATGATCGAGAAGGACAGCAATCAAGAAAAGAACATAAACCCGCAAATAATGCCATAGACATGGCTACTGCCATGGGTATTGAACTTTTAACAGAAGAGCAATATCGGGAATTACAGAAACTTGGAAATTTCGATACAAAAACGTCCAGTTGGATGAAAACACCTTCTGATATTAGAAAACTCGGTGGTGCCCTCTTTGCTGATTTCCGTTACGGCAAAGTCTTTGTGTATCACAACACCGCATCCTCTTACTATGCCGTTAGGGCGTTCCGTGGCTCGCTAAGTGTATAAATATCTCGACAGACAGTTAATTTGAGAATGGATCACTTGAGAAAGATTTTACTAAAAGAATTGAATTGTACGAGGTATGAATAAGTCAAGCCACAGTTTACTAATTTCAAATTGTACTATAATACCGTTCCTCAATTCGTTTAATGTCTTTGATGGAATTCTTGGCCCAAGCCAAACGTTTCTCTAGAATTTCATCTTCGGATAAATGCCAATCAATGTTTGAATTCCGCAATCGGTTCGTTAAATTTTGAATGATGATTGCTGCCGAAACCGAAATATTCAAACTTTCAGTAAACCCCACCATCGGAATTTTAAGAAAACCATCGGCACGTTTCAAAATTTCCTCAGATAATCCATCCCTTTCGGTACCAAAAAACAAGGCACTGGGTTTGGAGATGTCGAAATCATCTAAGAAACAATCATTCTCGTGTGGTGTCGTGGCAATAATTTGGTAGCCTTTCGCTTTCAGCGTATCCACACAATCTGTAATACTGTCAAATGCATTGATGTCAACCCATTTTTGAGCCCCCATTGCAATTTCCTTATCGATACTTTTTCCGTAGCGCTGCTCAATCACGTTCAATTCCTGAATCCCAAAAACCTCGCAACTGCGCATCACCGCGCTGGTATTGTGCATTTGAAAAATATCCTCTACGGCAATGGTAAAATGATTCGTTCTGTTTTGTAGGACTTTCAAAAATTTCTCTTTGCGATTTTCGGTTAGGATATTTTCGAGAAAATTTAAGTAATCAATATCAATCATTTTGGATTATTTTTGGTAAAAATAGTAAAAAAGATTATTTTTATTATTCAAAATAATCTTTGAGCCTTTGTGACTTCGTGGCAAAAATAAAAATATGAAAAAGAAAATAGTAGTTTTAACTGGCGCAGGAATTAGTGCCGAAAGCGGTATCAAAACCTTCCGAGACAGCGACGGTCTTTGGGAAGGTTATAATGTTATGGATGTGGCAACGCCTGAAGGTTGGCTAAAAAATCCAGAAATGGTTCTCGATTTTTACAACCAAAGACGCCGTCAATTGCACGAAGTACAACCCAATTTAGGACATCAAATCTTGGCGGAATTAGAAAATGATTTCGACATCCATATTATTACCCAAAATGTCGATAATTTACACGAGAAAGCAGGAAGTTCGAATGTTTTGCATCTTCATGGCGAATTGCTTAAAGTGAGAAGTTCAATTAACAACAGCCCTATTCTGAATTGGAAAACTGATTTGAATTTGGGAGATTTAGACAACGAAGGAAACCAACTACGGCCTCATATTGTGTGGTTTGGCGAAGACGTTCCTGCTCTTGAAGAAGCTTTACAAATCACACAACAAGCCGATATTTTTGTCGTAATCGGAACTTCATTGCAGGTCTATCCCGCGGCTGGATTAATGGAATTTACAAATCCTGAAATCCCTGTATTTTATATTGACCCAAAACCCATTAAAATTCCGAATCTTAGAAATCCTGTTGAAGTGATTCCTGAAGTCGCTTCAAAAGGAATGTTAATCCTCAAAAAAAAGCTTTTATCCCTTTTTTAAAAAGTAATCCTTTTCACAATTGTTTCTAAAGGTTTATATTTGTGCCTTTCGAACCAACAACACAACAATGACTACTTTAAACGAATTAAATGCTATATCGCCAATTGATGGAAGATATAGAAGTAAGACTTATTCACTAGCACCTTTCTTCTCCGAAGAAGCTTTAATCAAATACCGCGTATTGGTTGAAATTGAATATTTCATCGCTTTATGCGAAGTGCCGCTGCCGCAACTAAAAGGAGTCAATCCCGAATTATTTGAAAGCCTGCGCAACATTTATAAAAATTTCTCTACCCAAGATGCCCTTTGGATCAAAGAAACCGAAAAAGTGACCAACCACGATGTAAAAGCGGTAGAATACTTTATTAAAGATGCTTTTGAAAAATTAGGCTTATCCCAATACAAAGAATTCATCCATTTTGGATTGACTTCTCAAGACATTAACAATACGGCGATTCCGCTTTCTACAAAGGAAGCTTTCGAAAAAGTCTATATGCCATCGCTTATCACGTTAACCTCTAAATTGAAAGATTTAAGTGTAGAATGGCGCGATATCCCAATGTTGGCCAGAACGCACGGACAGCCCGCTTCCCCTACTCGTCTAGGTAAAGAAATTGGTGTTTTTGTAGAACGTCTGGAAGAACAAATGCGCTTGTTGTTCAACATTCCGTTTGCTGCAAAATTTGGTGGAGCCACAGGAAATTATAATGCGCATCATGTAGCGTATCCGCAAATTGACTGGAGAAAATTTGGAGGTAAATTTGTGGAAGAAAACCTTGGGTTGCACCACTCCTTCCCTACGACGCAAATTGAACATTACGACCATTTCGCAGCATTTTTTGATGCGCTGAAAAGAATCAACACCATCATTATTGACTTGGATCGGGACATTTGGACCTATGTGTCCATGGAATATTTCAAACAAAAAATCAAAGCGGGAGAAATTGGTTCCTCAGCTATGCCACATAAAGTGAACCCGATTGATTTCGAAAATTCGGAAGGGAATTTGGGAATTGCCAATGCTATTTTCGAACATCTATCGGCTAAATTACCTTTATCCAGGTTGCAACGCGATTTAACAGACAGTACCGTTTTGAGAAATATTGGGGTTCCAATGGGACATACAATAATCGCTTTCGAGGCCACTTTAAAAGGATTAAACAAATTGTTGTTGAACGAATCCAAATTCCATGAAGATTTAGAGAAAAACTGGGCGGTTGTTGCCGAGGCTATCCAAACCATTTTACGTCGCGAAGGCTACCCAAATCCTTATGAGGCCCTAAAAGGATTGACCCGAACCAATGAAGCCATCGATAAAAATGCGATTCATGGATTTATTACGACTTTAGACGTTTCGGATCAAATTAAAGCCGAATTGATGCAAATCACTCCGAGTAATTTCTTGGGGATCTAAACCAATAAACTTGCAAAGTACAAATCAATATGAACAGACAAACATTTACACTCATATTGATTTGTACTTTTTTTATATTTTCTTGTGAAAACAGGAAACCTATTATAAAAAGCAAACCCAAAGATACTATTGCCGGAGTTGTATTAACTTTTGATGATGCAAGCGTCAATGAATGGTATCAGACTGATAAAATATTGAGTGCTTATTCTTGGAAGGCTACTTTTTGTGTTTCTAAAATAAATACCTTAAATCTTTCTGAAATAACCAAACTTTTGGAATTACAAAAAGAAGGTCATGAAATTGCGGGGCACGGTTTTCATCATTTTGATGCGCCAAAATTTGTTGCCAAAAATGGAATTGATACCTACATGAATCAGGAGATAAACCCGATGCTGGATTTAATGGATTTTTATTCCTTTAAAGTGACTTCTTTTGCCTATCCTTTTGGTTTTAGAAATGTCCAGATTGACAAAGCCCTTTTAAAAAAATTTAAAATTGTAAGAGGAACAACCTATGGAGCAGAAGATCCTTTTTTCCAGAATTGCTATTTTAATAACTCAAAATTAGTTTTTGCAATAGGTATCGATTTGGATCATCCCAATTTCAGCATTCCGTACCTTTTAAAATTACTAGATTATGCCAAACGGAAACATAAAATTCTGATCGTATTTGGACATAAACCAGTACTGAAAGTAACGGCTAATTATCAAACCAAAATGGAAACTTTAAAACTGATTTGTAATTATATCAAACAACACCATATGACATTTTATAGTTTATCTGAATTGAATAATTTAAAATATGACATCGTTTCATTGCAACAGTGAGGTTGAAATGTATTAATTTTATAAAAATACAAATGCTTCTGGCAATTTAGCCCAGACAGCAGTGAAAAGCCTCAACGGGAATAAATCATTTTTTCTTGCACTGGCAGAGCGACCAAAGGAAGCTCCTGCCAGAGGAATAGAAAAACGATTTATGACTGAGAGCTTGAAACGTAGGGCTGGAAGAGCTCCTGAAAAATAAAAATTTATGAATACAGCAGCAACAGTAAAAGAAGTATCACATCACTTGGAACCATTAATTAGCGATTTGGGATTGATCCTCATGACCGCAGGAATTGCCGTTTTATTGTTTAAAAAATTAAAACAGCCTTTAGTTTTAGGCTATTTGATTGCTGGTTTTTTAGCAGGCAATCACTTTGATTTTTTCCCTTCGGTCAAAGACATTAAGAGTGTGGAAGTTTGGGCAGAAATTGGAGTCATCTTTTTACTGTTTAGTTTGGGACTGGAATTCAGCTTCAAAAAGCTCATGAAAGTGGGCGGAACAGCCTCTATTACAGCCATTACCCAAATTATCATAATGATTTTTGTTGGTTTCCTTGTGGGACAATGGATGCATTGGTCTAAAATGGATAGTATCTTTCTGGGGGTGATTCTTTCCATTTCATCGACAACCATCATACTCAAAACGTTTGACGAGTTGGGCGTAAAAACGCAGAAGTTTGCCGGAATTGTTATCGGATCACTTATTGTTCAGGATATAGTAGCTATTTTAATGATGGTTTTACTTTCGACCATTGCGGTGAGTCAGCAATTTTCAGGAATGGAATTAATGAAGTCCGTATTAAAATTGTTCTTTTTCCTGACAATTTGGTTTGTAGGCGGAATCTTTTTTATTCCAACTTTACTCAAAAGAGCGAAACATTTATTGACCGACGAGATGTTATTAATCATTTCGCTAGCCCTGTGTCTCATGATGGTAGGCCTTGCTGCCAATGTTGGTTTTTCCCCAGCGCTTGGTGCTTTTATTATGGGTTCTATTATTGCCGAAACTACACAAGCGGAACACATTGAACATTTGGTAAAACCGGTAAAAGATTTATTTGGTGCGGTATTCTTTGTGTCGGTGGGTATGCTAATCAATCCTCACACGTTATTTACCCACACGCTTCCGGTTGTAATCTTGACTTTTGTCACGATATTCGGACAGTCCATAAGCTCCACTATTGGCGCCTTGCTTTCAGGGCAACCTTTAAAACAATCCGTACAAACGGGAATGAGTTTGTCTCAAATTGGTGAATTTTCGTTTATCATAGCCTCATTGGGAATAACACTTCATGTAACTAGTGATTTTTTATATCCAATTGTAGTTGCAGTTTCGGCAGTAACAACGTTTACGACTCCTTTTATGGTTAAATTTTCAACACCTTTTTCAGAATTTCTCGCAAGGCAATTACCCCGAAGATGGATTAAACGAATCGAACGGTACAGTGCTAATACTCAAGCCATAAAATCCGTGAACAATTGGCAGATTGTAATAAACAGTTATTCCACCCAACTGATTGTGCTTTCAGCAATTATTTTTGCGGCTATTCTACTGTCTTCCAAATATATTTTGCCTCTAGTGGAAAGTTTCAGATATGGAAATGCGTTAGGCGCATTAATCACTTTAGTAGTTGTTTCTCCTTTTTTATGGGCATTGTCCTTTCGTCGTTTTGCAGCAAAGGAAGTCACCATTTTGATAGAAGAACGTAAATATAGAGGGCCAATAGTCATGATGTTCTTATTTCGGCTAGTACTTTCGGTATTTCTTATTGGGTTTCTGTTGAATATTTTCTTTTCCCCAATAATTGCGTTGATTGCATTGATTGGTGCCATAGCCGTATATATTATATTTCAAAAACGGTTGAATGCACAATACCACAAAATTGAAAACCATTTCTTGAAAAATTTAAATGACCGAGAAATCACCAAAATCAAAAGAAATCGAAGCAGTTTATCGCCTTGGGACGAGCACATGGCCTTTTTTGATATTGCGGCAGCATCAAATCTTGCCGGAAAAACATTAGAAGAATTACAAATCAGAGAACAACTAGGCATTAACATTGCCTCTATAAAGCGGGGGGAAATCATGATTAATATCCCAAAAGCAAATGAACGGCTATTTCCTGGAGATGAAATTTGTGTAATAGGAACTGACATTCAAGTTAAAGAATTCAAAACCTATTTGGATCAACATGAAATGGATGCACCAGACACTTTTACCGAACCTGAAATTGTTTTGAGACAAATAGAATTGAAGAACGAATCCTATGTCGGGAAAAGCATTCGGGACTCCAAATTACGGGAACGGACACGTGGACTAGTTGTTGGTGTAGAGAAAAAAGGAAAACGAATCCTGAATCCCGAATCCAATATGATTTTAGAAAAAGACGATATCCTTTGGATTGTGGGCGATAAAAAATTATTGGCCGATTTGGTTCATAATTAGAAATCAAAAAAGGTGTAAGAACTTAAACTTACACCTTTTTATTATCCCTAGGCTAAAAATCTATCTCGAATAATTTGGAGCTTCTTTTGTTATTGTCACATTATGCGGGTGACTTTCTGTGATTCCGCTCGAAGTAATCCGAACAAATCGTCCTGTTTCCTGTAATGTTGGAATATCTTTAGAACCGCAATAGCCCATTCCGGCACGAAGCCCACCAATAAACTGTTGCATACTTTCTTCCAATTCGCCTTTATAAGGCACACGTCCCACAATTCCCTCGGGAACTAGTTTCTTCACGTCATCTTCCACATCTTGAAAATATCGATCTTTAGAACCACCTTCCATCGCTTCAACTGAACCCATTCCGCGATAGGATTTGAATTTTCTTCCTTCAAAAATAATGGTTTCTCCCGGAGATTCCTTGGTCCCGGCTAAAAGAGAGCCTAGCATCACACAATCAGCACCTGCTGCAATCGCTTTAGGAATATCTCCTGTATAACGAATTCCACCATCAGCGATAACGGGAACGCCTGTACCTTTTAATGCTGCAGCAACTTCAAGAACTGCGGAAAACTGCGGAAAACCAACACCTGCTACAACACGAGTGGTACAAATAGAACCAGGTCCAATTCCTACCTTCACACCATCTGCCCCATTTTCTACAAGAAATTTGGCTGCTTCAGGGGTAGCTATATTTCCAACAATAACATCTATTTGAGGAAAATTACTTTTAACCAATTTCAACACATCAACAACCCCTTGCGTATGACCGTGAGCGGTATCAATAATAATGGCATCTACTCCTGCTTTTACTAGGGCTTCCGCTCTTTGTACCGCATCCGCTGTAACACCAATGGCTGCCGCAACGCGCAAACGACCGTAAATATCTTTGTTGGCAATTGGTTTTTGAGTCAGTTTTGTAATATCTCTAAAAGTGATTAATCCAACCAATTTATTTTCGGCATTCACAACGGGAAGTTTTTCAATTTTGTTTCCTTGCAAAACCACTTCGGCCTGTTCTAAGGAAGTTCCTTCGGCTACCGTAACCAAATTTTCGCTAGTCATGACCTCAATAATAGGCCTGCCATTGTTTTTTTCGAAACGCAAATCTCGATTGGTGACAATTCCTTTTAATATTTGATTTTCATCTACAATTGGAATTCCACCAATTCCAAATTCTTTCATCGCATTTTTAGCATCGGCAACAGTTGAAGTCAACGGCAAAGTTACCGGATCAATAATCATTCCCGATTCGGCCCGTTTTACCCTGCGTACTTTGGCTGCTTGTTGCTCTATTGTCATGTTTTTATGCAAAACACCTATTCCGCCTTCTTGTGCCATGGCAATAGCCATCGAACTTTCTGTAACGGTATCCATAGCTGCGGATACAATTGGAACATTAAGGGTGATATTTCTGGAGAATTTGGATTGAATACTCACTTCTCGTGGAAGTACATTAGAGTAATTAGGAACCAAGAGTACATCATCGTAAGTTAATCCTTCGCCGATAATCTTAGAATTGTGTGCGATCATTGCAATTTGTAGTTGTAGTTAAATTGCGTGCAAATTTATACAATCTTAAGCAATAAAACGACTAAATTTTACATTAAATGAATAAATTTGCTGTACGAGGTTATTTATTGGATTTCAAAAATCCACAACCCATGTAATCTGAAAAAACCAATTATTTTTGGCCATGACTGACATCAAACAACAACCGAAAGGACTTTCAAATGAGGAAGTCTTGCAATCGAGAGCAAAAAATGGTTACAATTCATTGGATCACCAAGATAAAAATAATTTTATCACTTCCTTGATTGAAATGGTAAAAGAGCCCATGTTTTTACTACTGATTACTGCTACAAGTGTCTATTTTATCACGGGAGATTATGGCGATGGAATTTTTATGTCGGTTGCCATTGTATTGGTATCAACCATTTCCTTATATCAGGAATCAAGAAGCCGAAATGCTATTGAATCCTTAAGAAAATTAACACAGCCCAAAAGCAAAGTGATCCGCGACGGCGAAGTCATAGAAATACCAAGCGAAGAAATTGTTTTAGGAGATTTGATTCAAACGGAAGAAGGCACCTTTATTCCTGCTGATGGCATCATCATTCAATCGAATGATTTCTCGGTAAACGAATCCATATTGACCGGCGAATCACTTTCGGTATTTAAAAATGAAAAATCCGAAAATAAGCAAGTATTTCAAGGTACAATTGTGGCAAGCGGCTTGGCTATATGCAAAGTAACCGCCATAGGCAACCAAACCAATTTGGGAAAGATTGGGAAAAGTTTAGAAACCATTGCCGAAGAAAAAACCCCGTTACAAATTCAGATTGGGAATTTTGTGAAGAAAATGTCTCTTATTGGTTTAGTTATTTTTGTCATAGTTTGGGGAATCAATTATTATAATTCCAGATTCGTTTTAGATAGTTTACTCAAGGCACTCACCTTGGCCATGAGCATTATTCCTGAGGAAATTCCTGTGGCTTTCACAACATTTATGGCTTTGGGCTCTTGGCGATTAATGAAAATGGGGATTATTGTGAAACAAACTAAAACCGTAGAAACCCTGGGAAGTGCCACCGTAATTTGTACCGATAAAACAGGAACGATTACGGAAAACAAAATGACATTGGCAAAATTTTATACTTTATCATCCAATGCCATTTCAAGTCCAGAAGAGAAAAATATCAGTACAGAAGATTTAGAGTTGATGAGTCTATCTATGTGGTCTAGCGAACCTATTCCGTTTGATGCAATGGAAATAGCTCTGCATGAAGCCTATGCTAAAATAACTGTCAAGGATGAACGACCTAATTTTAAATTGGTTCATGAATATCCGTTAAGCGGAAAACCACCCATGATGACTCATGTTTTTGAAAATCAACACCGTACAAGGATTATCGCAACCAAAGGTGCGCCTGAGGCCATCATAGCCTGCTCCCATTTATCCGAAACGGAAACAAAACAAATTCTATCTGCGATGCAAACGATGACAAAAGAAGGTTTTCGTGTTTTAGGCGTTGGGGTAACTGAATTTTCAGGGACAAATTATCCTAAAACGCAACAGGAATTTTCATTTCAATTTAAGGGATTGGTTGCTTTTTACGATCCTCCAAAAGAAAACATCAAATCCGTATTTGAAACGTTCTACAATGCAGGAATTCAGATAAAAATTGTTACTGGAGATAATGCCGAAACGACTTCAACTATTGCGAAACAAATTGATTTTAGAGATTATAACAGAACTTTAAACGGGGATGAATTAATGAAAATGGATGACGCAACTTTGGATAAAAAAGTGATGGAAACAACCATTTTTACCCGTATGTTTCCAGAAGCGAAACTTAAAATCATAAAAGCTCTGAAAGACAACAACCAAATTGTGGCCATGACTGGTGATGGCGTTAATGATGGACCCGCTTTAAAATCAGCTCATATAGGAATTGCAATGGGTAAAAAAGGAACCGAAATTGCTAAAGATGCAGCCAATTTAATCCTTATTGACGATGATTTTGCAAAAATGACTGATGCCATTGCCATGGGCAGAAGAATCTATATTAACCTAAAAAAAGCCATTCAATATATTATTTCCATACACATTCCAATTATATTGATTGTCTTCATTCCATTGGCTTTAGGGTGGATTTATCCAAACATTTTTTCGCCAGTCCATATTATCTTCTTAGAAATAATTATGGGCCCTACTTGCTCCATTATTTATGAAAACGAACCGATGGAACCTAATTTGATGTTACAAAAACCCAGACCCTTAACAACTACTTTTTTTAATCTGAAAGAAATAATCATTAGCATAATTCAAGGATTGGTAATTACTCTAGGATTGTTATTTATTTACCAATACTGTCTAGGGGATGGTTGTAGCCAAAGCGAAACCAGAACGGTAATTTTCTTGACTTTGATTGCTTCAAATATCTTTTTGACGTTGGCCAATCGTTCCTTTTATTATTCGATATTCACTACTTTAAAATACAAAAACAATTTGGTTTTGATTATTATTGGAATAACAATTCTCATCACAAGTTTATTATTATTCATACCCGTTTTTTCTCATTTCTTTATGTTTGCAACGGTTTCTATGACTCAAATAGGGTTGAGTATTTTAGTGGGATGTATTTCGGTTTTATGGATAGAAATTTACAAAGGATTTAAACGAAGTAGGGCTTAATAGAATTCACTAAACAATTTGGTGGCTTCATTATAAGCGCTTTCAAAACTCATGGGACTGGTATTCGTATTTTCCTTTTGGGTAGTAAAATAAGACAATAATTTCTCGGTTGGCATATTTCCAGTCAAACTATCTGTAGCCATTGGACAACCTCCAAAACCCTGAATTGCCCCATCAAAACGACGGCAACCCGCTTTGTAGGCAGCATCTACTTTTTCAAACCATTTATTGGGCGTAGTGTGTAAATGGGCACCAAATTCTATTGAAGGGTATTTGGGAATTAAATTCGAAAATAAATACGAAATGACTTCGGGAGTTGAGCTTCCTACAGTATCTGACAGCGACAAAATTTTCACTCCCATTGCTGATAATTTCTCTGTCCATTCCCCTACTATTTCCACATTCCAAGGATCTCCATACGGATTGCCAAAACCCATCGATAAATAAGCTACAACTTCTTTATTACTATTATCGGCAATTTCAAGAATTTCCATTAAGGTAATGGTCGATTGGGCAATCGTTTTATGCGTGTTCCGCATTTGAAAATTCTCTGAGATAGAAAACGGAAAACCTAAATATTGAATTTCATTAAATTTTGACGCCAAAATAGCACCTGGAGTATTGGCAATAATAGCTAATAATTTACTTTGGGTTTGTGACAAATCTAATTGAGCTAAAACGTCAGCAGTATCCCACATCTGTGGAATGGCTTTTGGAGAAACAAAACTTCCAAAATCTATGGAATCAAATCCAACTCGCAATAAAGATTGAATGTAAGCCACTTTTCGTTCCGTCGGAATAAATGACTTTATGCCTTGCATGGCATCACGTGGACATTCAATGATTTTTATTGGCTTCATATTAAGGTCAAAGATAGCAAAGAATTGGATTTTATAAAATCATATTTTCAACCTATTTTTAAAACTACATTTTACAATCGTTCCAATATCTTTTTATTAATCGCTTTGACCAAACTAGGTCCTTCATAAATGAAACCAGTATAGAGTTGAATTAAGCTTGCTCCAGCATCCAGTTTTTCAATGGCATCCCCGGCACAATGAATCCCTCCCACTCCAATAATTGGAAAGGCTTTGTTGCTTTTTTCAGATAAAAAACGAATCACTTCCGTGGATCGTTTCGTTAATGGTTTCCCGGACAACCCTCCAGTTTCTGTCTTGTTTTCAGATTGTAAACCTTCCCGTGAAATGGTGGTGTTTGTGGCTATTACTCCGGCAATTTTAGTTTCTTTTACAATGTCGATGATATCCATCAACTGCTCGTCTGTCAAATCAGGTGCGATTTTTAATAAGATGGGTTTTGCTTTTGGCTTTGCCAAATTCCTATTCTGCAAATTTTGAAGCAATCGCGTTAACGGTTCTTTATCCTGCAATGCCCGAAGGTTTGGCGTGTTTGGAGAACTTACATTGATAGCAAAATAATCGACACAATCGTACAAGGCATCAAAACATATTTCATAATCTGAAGTCGCTTCTTCATTTGGGGTGAGCTTATTTTTACCAATATTTCCTCCTATTAAAACTCCTTTATTGCGTTTCAATCTTTCAGCGGCGTCACGAACCCCTCCATTGTTGAACCCCATTCTATTGATGATGGCTGCATCCGGCTTTAATCGAAACAATCGCTTTTTCGGATTTCCATCCTGTCCTACGGGTGTCAGCGTTCCTATTTCGATAAAACCAAAACCAAAGTTAGACAATTCATTATAAAGTGTTGCATCTTTATCAAAACCGGCGGCAAGACCAACTGGGTTTTTAAACTTTAATCCAAATACTTCTGTCTCTAAACGCTTGTCATTAACGTCATACAAGGCTCTAAAAAGGAAAGAAAATCCCGGAATTTTAGACAAAATTCGAATTAAGGAAAAGGTAAAATAATGCACTTTTTCGGGGTCAAACCAAAAAAGAATCGGACGAATGAGTAATTTATACATGGTAGTTTAGTTGTGTGGTGCAAAAGTAAAATTATCCATTTGATTTTTATCTTTTTGCACTGTTTTTTTACTTTTAAATCGAGTTCGTCAAAAAGGCGAAATCCTCAAATTCTTATTCAAAAAAATAATCCGTTTTACCTTTTATTTAAGTATAATTTCGTAATTTTAAGATAGTTATGTTTTTTTTGGCAATCAAAAAAATAATGTTGTCTATTTGTTATAAATGGAAATTGAAAAATGATTTAATATTAAAACCCAATCTCAAACATAAATCATAAAAAGATACAATCTTCAACAACTAAAATTTTATTTTTTCTTAGCTATAGTTTTCTAAACTATGGAATTCCAGAATTAAAAAAGAATTAAAATGACAACCTTAAAACACATTTTATTTTTCAATCAAATTACGATTGAAACAATCAGTGAAGTCGGCGGTAAAAATGCCTCCCTCGGTGAAATGTACAATCAACTTAACCCAATAGGCATTAACATACCTAATGGATTTGCACTAACTGCAGAAGCCTATCGCCTCTTCCGAGAAGCAAATCATCTGGAGAAACCCTTGGAAGATTTATTATTTTCATTGGATACAAAACAGTATTCTAATCTCTCTTCAATAGGAGAAAAAGCAAGAAGCCTTATTTTATCAGCATCAATACCCGATAAAATTCGCGATGAAATTGATACCGCATACCAATTACTGAGCGAACAATGCGAAACCAGCAATCTTAATGTAGCGGTAAGAAGTAGCGCCACATCAGAGGATTTACCTACCGCAAGTTTTGCTGGACAAATGCAATCCTTTTTGAATATAAAAGGTGCTGCACAGTTAATCGATGCCGTACACCGCTGTTTTATATCCTTATTCACAGATCGCGCCATCAAATACCGCCATGACATGGGCTTTGCAAAATTAGACATTGCCATTTCCGTTGGTGTACAACAAATGGTGAGAAGCGACAAAGCGTCATCTGGCGTAGCATTTACCATTGATCCAGATTCTGGATTCGAAAATACCATTATAATTAACGGCTGTTGGGGATTAGGAGAAAATATTGTTCAAGGTACGGTCACACCGGATGAATGGATGGTGTTTAAACCCACTTTGATAAACCCCGATTTGAATCCCATTTTAAAAAGACAGTGTGGAAGAAAAGAATATACGATGATTTATTCTGAGAAATCGGAAAGGAAATCCGCAGAAAAAACGATTATTAACACTGAAACCTCCTTAGAAAAACAAACCCAATTTTCGCTAAATGATAAAGAAGTGATTCAACTTTCACACTGGTGCCATCGTATTGAGAAACATTATAAAAAAGCAATGGACATCGAATGGGCTAAAGACGGCTTGAACAACCAACTCTATATCGTTCAGGCACGTCCCGAAACTGTTCAGGGGAAAACTAACAAACAAGTCCGGGAAATTTACAAACTCAAAGGGAAAGGCACCCTTTTGACACATGGAATCGCTCTCGGTGATAAGATTGCTTCCGGAAAAGCCCGAATCCTTAGCAGTCCCCAAGAAGGCAATTTGTTGCAAAATGGGGAAATCATAGTTACCGATTTGACCAATCCCGATTGGGATCCCATCATGAAAAGGGCTTCGGCAATCATCACCAACAAAGGCGGACGCACCAGCCATGCTGCTATTGTTGCTCGAGAACTAGGAACCGTTGCCGTAGTAGGTTGCGGCAATGCGACTTCCGTCATAAAAAACGGTCAGGAAATCACTGTTTCCTGTGCTGAAGGCAAAGACGGAAATATTTATGACGGACAGCTAAAATGGGAAATAAAAGAACTGGATTTTAGCAAACTGGAAATGCCAAAAACATATCCCATGTTCATCCTTGCCGATCCAGAAAGAGCCTTTGAAATGAGTCATTATCCCAATCAAGGCGTGGGTTTGATGCGTATGGAATTTGTCATTTCAAATACCATCAAAATACATCCATTAGCTTTATGTGCGCCCGAAAAAATTACCGATTCAACCGTTAGTACCGAAATAGCGGCATTGACCAAAGGTTTTTCCGATCCTAAAAATTATTTTGTCGATAAACTGGCAGAAGCGGTATCCATTGTAGCTGCTGCCTTTTATCCGAAAGATGTCATTGTGAGAATGAGCGACTTCAAAAGCAATGAATATGCCAACCTCATCGGTGGGAAATATTTCGAACCCGAAGAGGAAAACCCAATGATTGGCTTCCGTGGTGCCTCCCGTTACTACAGTGATTTTTACCGAAAAGGTTTCGCCTTAGAATGTGAAGCCATGAAAAAAGTGCGCAACGAAATGGGGCTGACCAATGTAAAACTGATGATTCCTTTTTGCAGAACCGTCGAAGAAGGTGAAAATGTACTTGCCGAAATGGCTAAAAACGGATTGGTTCAAGGCATCAATGGACTGGAAGTATATGTCATGATAGAAATACCAAGCAACGTATTACTGGCCGATGAATTTGCAAAACTCTTTGACGGATTCTCTATTGGTTCCAATGATTTGACGCAACTTACATTGGGACTGGATCGTGACTCAGCATTGGTTAGTTATTTATTTAGTGAAGAAAATGCGGCCGTCAAATCTTTAATCAAGGAAACCATTCGGGTAGCCAAACGTTTTGAAATAAAAGTGGGATTGTGCGGACAGGCACCGAGCGATATTCCTGAATTTGCAAATTTTTTGGTTAATGAAGGCATAGACAGTATCTCCTTTAATCCCGACGCGATGATAAAAGGTATCGAGAATATTTTAGAAGCAGAAAAGAAAACAAAAAGAAAAATTCTAATATAAGAAAACTCAATTATGGAAACAACATTCAAAAACAAAGTAGCTATCGTAACAGGCGGTGCATCCGGAATTGGTAGAGCAACTGCGTTAGCTTTCGTCAAAAAAGGAGCCAAAGTGGTCGTTGTGGATTGGACTGAAAATGAAGAAACACTCAACCTTATAAAAAATTTAGGAGGGGAAGCCATTTTCGTCAAATGTGATGTATCAAAATCCGCGGATGTAAAAGCAATGATAGAAAAAACCATTGCTAAATTTGGCCGATTGGATTATGCATATAACAATGCGGGAATTGAAGGTGCGTCAGCATCTACACTAGATTGTTCAGAGGAAAACTGGGACAAAACCATTGCCGTCAACCTAAAAGGAATTTGGCTTTGTATGAAATATGAAATCCCAGAAATACTGAAACAGGGAAAAGGAGCAATTATCAATTGCTCGTCTGTAGCAGGAGTGGTAGGATTCGCCGGCTTGCCCGCTTATGTGGCCTCCAAACATGGTGTTGTCGGATTAACAAAAACCGCAGCTTTAGAATATGCTAAACTCGGAATCCGGGTGAATGCGGTTTGCCCCGGTGTAATACAAACGCCTATGATTGATCGGCTTACCGGAAATAGCAAAGAAGCCGTAGAACAGTTTACAGGTTTAGAACCCATAGGACGCTTTGGACAACCTGAGGAAATAGCCAATGCGGTGGTTTGGATGTGTTCCGATGAAGCTTCCTTTGTAACTGGCCATGCGATGGTCGTGGACGGCGGATTTGTGGCTCAATAATTCTTACGAACTTATTTTTTTACTAAAAATCTTGAGAAATGCAAACTTACGAAGTAAACCTAAAATGGACTGGCCGCAGAAAAGGACTTTTAAGTTCCCCTGTTTTGCCACAAAATATTGAAGTGGCCACACCGCCTGATTTTCCGAAGGGAATGGAAGGAATCTGGTCACCGGAACATTTATTCGCAGCATCAATAAACAGTTGCCTAATGACGACTTTTTTGTCCATCGCCGAAAATTCAAAATTGGAATTTATAAGCTTTGAGAGCAAATCCATTTGCAATATTAATAACATTGAGGGAAAATTTACTATAACCGAAATCCTCCTAAAACCAAAAATTGTTATCCCTAATTCACAAAAGCCGGAAAGGGCAAAACATATTTTGGAAATGAGCGAAAAAGCCTGTTTGATTTCTAATGCAATAAAAACAACCATTCGGTTAGAGCCCGAAATTATCGTTGAACACAGTCTCATTTCTAAATAGAAAAAACACGATTTTAACTAAAAATAAAATAGAGCAAAACCTTTCCAAGGAAATCAAAATTGTAGCAAACATTCCCAAAACCCGTTGCCAAAAAATAGTATGACTGTTACTAAAAGCCCGAGGAATTGCATTGGCCAAAGAAAATCTGTCAACATTAGAACAATCATAAAATGATTTAGGAATCCCAAAAAAGTAAATTTTAATAAAAACCATTTCAGTCATGACAACATTTAAAAAAAGGAATTGGAAAGGTCTAGGAATTTGTTGGTTGTTTACGCTTCTATTGTTCCATGGATGTCAAGCACAGGATAAGAAATCCGAAAAAGATATTGGAACTATTCAGAAAAATGCTACCCAAAACCCTGATGAAATTTCTTATACGAGTAATGTCGATTTCAAATTGGCCGCAAAGATAGCGACACCTGGTGTGGTTCACATCAAATGTACTTTTAAACCACAAATGTATCGGGATGAAAATGGGAATGATTTTTATAATATCCCTGATCCTTTAAGAGATTTTTTTAAAGATGAGCCCTTTTTCAAACAATTTAAATTCCAAATTCCCAAATCTCAACAATATGAATCCGAGCCAATAATTGGCAGCGGTTCCGGTGTAATACTGACCCCTGACGGATACATTGTCACCAATAATCACATGGTAAAGGACTCCGAAAAAATTAACGTAACTTTATACGATGGACGTTCCTACACGGCTAAAATTATCGGCACTGATCCGCAAACTGATCTTGCACTACTCAAAATTGACGAAAAGAATCTTTCATTTATTATGTTTGGCAACAGTGACAACATAGAAGTCGGTGAATGGGTAGTTGCGGTAGGGAATCCTTTTAATCTGGCATCGACTGTTACTGCTGGAATTGTAAGTGCAAAAGCCCGGAACATCAACATACTTAGCGATCATGATGCCATCGAATCATTCATACAAACTGATGCGGCTGTCAATCCCGGTAACAGCGGCGGAGCATTGGTAACATTGGAAGGAAAATTGATTGGAATCAATACCGCCATAGCAACACCAACAGGAGTTTATGCGGGTTACGCTTTTGCCATTCCTGTAGACATTGTAAAAAAAGTGACAAATGACCTCATGAATTTTGGTTCCGTTCACAGGGGTGTTTTAGGAATAGGTATCCGTGACATGAATAGTGAAATCGCAAAAGAGATAAAAATTGACCGTGCAAATGGTGTTTATGTCGACAGCGTGGCTACAAACGGAGCGGCAAAAGAAGCTGGTATCAAAGCAAAAGATGTAATTATCAGCATCGATAATGTGGAAACTTCTACCTCCTCCAAATTACAGGAGATCATTATGCGAAAACGTCCTGGCGATAAAGTGAAAATTACACTGATTAGAAACGGAAATGAAAAAAAGGAACTTACAGCTATACTCAAAAAACAGGAAGAAACTGCTAAAATCATAAAAACCAAAAGCACCGATTTGCTAAAGGATTTGGGAGTTGAGCTCGTTGTGATCAATAATGAAGACCAAAAAAAATATAAAATTAAAAACGGGCTAAAAATCACAAAACTTTACGACGGAAAACTGAGACAATTAACTAAGGTACGAGAAGGATTTATAATTATGGCAGTCAACAATAGAGCAGTGACTACTATTAAGTCCTTTGTTGAGGCCGTTGAAGCACAACGAGGCGGCATAATGCTGGAAGGAAAATATGCTGGCGACCCAACTTTTTACTATTATGCTTTTGGCATGTAAAAACAAATTACATGCTACAATCAGACACAATACGGAAACCCATGGATGAAAAAAAACTTTTATACTTGTATCAAATGCTGCTCATTTGATGTTTTGAGAAGATAGCAGCCGAGCAGTATACCAAAGCCAAAATCAGAGGATTCTTTCATTTATTGGAAAAGAAGCAGTATATTGATATGTTATGAGGAGATAAAATCAATGAAAAATGGATAGAAGACATGTATGATAAAAAATAATTTATAATGAATAAAATATTGTAACAATCAAAAAAAACATCATGGAAAATAAAATATTATGTCAAAGTTGTGGAATGCCACTTGACACAGAAGCAGTAAAGGGAACCGAAAAAAATGGTTTGAAAAATAATGAATATTGCAAGTATTGTTATGAAAATGGCGCTTTCAAAGATTCAAACATGAATTTGGATGAAATGAGAAACAACGTTAAAAACCAAATGAAAAAATTGGAATTACACGAAAATGCAATTCAAAAAGCAGTTAATATTTTACCTATGTTAAAACGCTGGAAAAGTTAATACCCATCTAAATTTATTCACCAATACAAAACGATGTCGCAACAAAAATAACACCTGTCGCAAAGCCTTTCAAAATGACGAATACATATTCCTTAACGAGAGAAGATGTTGCCGTTACTGAGATTTTTTTGTGGGAAGCAAAAGATTATTGAAGGAATTTGGAAAGGAACGCATTTCCATAACATAATTCCCAACTACCTTAAAAACAAAAAATTAGAATCAATATAACTTAATTATTTTTCAATAAAAAGAACATATTACGATTGTCGTCTAATTGTTTTTTGTAACTTTATGTAGTGTTGTTTTTTGACTAATCAAACTTTAACTTAATAATTGAAAAACATGAAAAACTGGAAAAAACAAACCGGAGTTTGGATTGATACCTCCAAGGCAATCATAGTAACACTTTTTGATGGTATAGAAGATATAACTGAAGTTCAGTCAGGTATTGAAAATCGGATATATCATGACGATGAAGTTCGTAAAGGAACTTTTTCAAGGAATCGTCATGCTGGCAACGAAACAAAATTTGACGAACAAAAAAAAAATCAACTCGACCATTTTTTAATAGACGTATTGTCACAAGTTAAAGAATCAGACGAACTCTATATTTTTGGTCCTGCTGAGACCAAGTCAAAACTAGAACAAAAAATATACAATGAAAAATGGATTGATTTCCACAAGCTAAAATCTGTTGAGACAGCCTCTGGAATGTCCCCCAATCAAATTCTGGCCAATGTTAAAGATTTTTACAAAAACTAGAGTTGAATCGCCTAAATTATTGAATGAGATGCGATTTAACTCTTGTTAAAAATTCAGTTTTAGTATAACTTCTAACGCAGGGTAGTCATTGGCTTAAGCATAGATACTTTAAAAATCGTAACATCAGAAAATTAAAAGGATTCAGAATTACTAATACTTTTTTTTGTGACATTATTTACACGTTAGATTTTTTATTTTTGTGTAAAAACTTTTGTTATGCAAATTAAAATAGAAGCTATCCAAATTGCCGAATCTTTCAACATAAAGAAATTCCGTACTGAATTCCACACTGAAGCCTTTTCTGGATCAACTTCAGAGGTTTTCTACGCTATAACAAAAACTAGTAGCTACTTGTATGTTTTTGACTATGGAGTTGTCGTTTTTGCAAATTATGATCCTTTAGCTAAGGACGAATTTATAAAAATTATAAAAAATTATGCGACCACTTTAGTTGATCTGAATTTATTTGAGGAATACCGAATTGAAACCGATGTGGCATTGCACAAAATAATTGTGAAAAATGATTATGTTATTGTTCCTCAAATTGATCCCTCGATATTACGAATCGCTATGCTCAACACAGGACAATCTGTCGCTTTAGAATATTATGAAGTTTTGACGGACGAACTTATTACTTCCTCAAAACACTACATACTCGAGTTGGAAAAACGCGGTAAACTCAGTATATCTAAAACCAATTTACTTAAATATATTGGAAAAGTATTGAATGTCAAAAATAGTATTGTCGACAATTTATATATTCTGGACGACCCTAACCTAGTTTGGGATCACGAGGAACTCGACCTGCTAAATCGCCAACTTAAAGCTAATTTCGACATCAATACGCGATTTAAAGACCTAGATTATCGCCTGCAAATTGTAGAAGATAATCTGACACTCTTTACTGATGTTTTAAACGTAAGGGAAAGTTCACGCTTAGAATGGATTGTCATCATATTAATTCTTATCGAAATACTGATCGCTTTATTTTTTCACAGGTAATCAGAATAACAATTTATCTCCCGTATAGATTTTAACAAATATTTAGTGATTAATCCTCTCTGTTTTTTGTATATTTGATTACTCATTTCGTGCATATGAAAAGCTATTACATTTTATTAATCGTTGTTTTTGGATTCTTTATGGCTCCAAATGTGGCTTTTGCATGTAATTCAAAATGTTGTGCTAAGGAGATTACATCGGCTAAAGCACATAAGGGCTGTTGTGAAAAAAACTCTAATTCAAAAGAGAAAAACCATGATGGATGTGGCAAGAAATGTGATCCATCTTCCTGTAAATGTCCCATTTCTCATAATAGCATAGTTATCCCTTTTGAAACAAAGTTGAAGTCAATGTGCTTTAATTTTTCTTCGGATAAAAAAATAAATCATAACGATGAAGCCTTTATTTCTTCTGGTTTCCGTTCCGTTTGGCTTCCTCCTAAAATAAGCTAAATTCCAATCTTCACAGCCATAGTTCTGTCTTCTTTAAAACAATTGAATTAATAATTCCGTTTGTTTTGAAAGGATGATTATAGAAAAGTACCATAAATATTTAGCGGTTATTTGTGTAATCTCTAAGTGGTTAAGTCTACTAATTTTTATAACTTTAACATATTAATTAAAAAAATAAAAAAAATGAAAAAATTAATCATCGTACTAAGCGTATTCTTAGCCGTCAGTACAGTAACATCAGCTCAAGAAGTTACAACAACTCCAAAAAAAGAAATGGAAAAAACAATTTATTCTTGCCCAATGCATCCTGACGAGATGAAATCAAGCCCCGGAAAATGCTCTAAATGTGGTATGGATTTGGTGAAAACTACCGAAAAAATGGATACTCATGCTACAAAAGGAAGTCAGCCTAGGACTAAGGTTGTGACAAAATATGTTTGCTCAATGGACGGGTCAATTTCCGACAAACCTGGCAAATGTTCTAAATGTGGAATGGAAATGGTAAAAACCACCGAAAAAATGGATACTCATGCTACAAAAGGAAGCCAGCCTAGGACTAAAGTTGTAACAAAATATGTTTGCTCAATGGACGGGTCAATTTCCGACAAACCTGGTAAATGTTCTAAATGTGGAATGGAAATGGTAAAAACTAATGAAAGAATTTACAACCATACTATAAAAGGAAGTCAAGCAAATAGTGAAGTTGTTACAAAATACGTTTGCAAAATGGATGGATCAACTTCCGACAAACCGGGTAAATGTTCAAAATGTGGTATGAAAATGTCAAAAGTTGACGATGATAAAAAAGAAGAAAATCATAAACATTAATTCAAAGTAATAAATTTACCTATGGGATTTTGAAATCTCATAGGTTTAATAAATTTTTTATAAAACTGGACACTAAAAAAATTAAACTAAATGAAAAAATTAATCCTATCAACAATCGTAATGGCTTTAATGGTGGCTTCTTGCAACAAAAAAAACAAAGACGCAACAACAAGTGCTACTCCAATGAACAATGATTCAACAATGATGGGTAATAATTCAAAAATGATGAATAGCGATTCAAAAGTGTATTCCTGTCCGATGCACCCGGAAGTTCATGGGAAATTAAACGATAAATGTCCAAAATGTGGAATGAAATTGACTGAAGAAGTTAAATAAAAAGTTAACCCTTTCAGTCTTTTACTCCGAAGTTTCGGGACTGGAAGAGTTAATTATATCAAAAAATTATGGTAGAAAAAATCATAACATTCTCATTAAAAAATCGATTAGTTATCCTGCTAGTTTCAGCCAGTTTATTTGTTTGGGGAGTTTACAGCGTTCAGCAAAACCCTATTGATGCCATCCCCGATTTATCAGAAAATCAAGTCATTGTTTTCACGGAATGGATGGGAAGAAGTCCGCAGGTTATAGAAGCCCAAGTTACCTACCCTTTGGTTTCTAACCTACAAGGCATTCCAAAAGTCAAAAACATTCGTGGAGCTTCTATGTTTGGGATGAGCTTCGTCTATATCATTTTTGAGGATAATGTAGATACCTACTGGGCGAGAACCCGTGTATTGGAAAGATTAAATTATGCCCAACGATTACTGCCTCAAAACGTTGTGCCAACAATGGGACCAGACGGCACGGGTGTCGGACATATTTTTTGGTACACTTTAGAAGCAAACGGTATGGATTTGGGAGAACAGCGTGCTTTGCAGGATTGGTACGTGAAATTTGGCTTGCAAACCGTTCCTGGCGTGGCTGAAGTGGCTTCATTTGGCGGTTTTGAAAAACAGTATCAATTGGTTTTAGATCCCCTAAAAATGCAGTACTACAATATCAGCATGATGGAAGTGATGAACTCGGTCAAGGCGAACAACAATGATGTGGGAGGGCGAAAATTCGAAATGAGCAATATGTCCTACATTGTTAGAGGATTGGGCTATATCAAAAACATAAAAGATGTTGAAGATATCGCCATCAAAAATTATAATTCGGTTCCAGTAAGAGTGAAAGACATTGGTTCGGTACAAATGGGAGGCGACTTGCGTTTGGGGATTTTTGACCAAAACGGAACTGGTGAAGCCGTTGGAGGAATCGTTGTAATGCGCTATGGCGAAAATGCCGATAAAGTGATAAAAGCAGTAAAATTGAAAATGAAAGAAGTCGAAAAAGGGTTGCCAAAAGGCGTTTCTTTTAAAACTTCCTATGACAGGAGCGAACTCATAGAAAAAGCCATCGAATCGGTTAAAGGAACTTTAATAGAAGAGATGATTGCCGTTTCTCTAGTCATTTTAATTTTTCTTTTCCATTGGAGAAGTGCCTTAATCATTTTGATACAAATTCCAATATCTGTTGCCACAGCTTTTATATTTCTGCAAGCCTTTGGCATATCATCCAATATTATGTCGCTCACGGGTATTGCGCTTGCCATTGGGGTTTTGGTAGATGACGGAATTGTAATGGTAGAGAATGCTTATAGGACAATTTCGGAAAGACAGGACGAAATGGACAGTAATCAAAAATTGACTTAAAATGAAGAATCTATTCAAAAAAGAGTCCGACCCAATGTCTTCTGAAGAAAGACTGAAGCTAATCGAAGCGTCTTCTAAATTAGTAGGGCCTGGCGTTTTTTATTCCACCGTAATTGTAATCGCATCCTTTTTGCCCGTATTTCTACTTACGGGAATGGAAGGCAAATTGTTTAGTCCATTGGCTTGGACAAAATCACTAATTCTCATTGTCGATGCCTTTTTTGCCATTACCCTAACGCCCGTTTTAATCAGCTTTTTGCTCAAAGGTAAACTTCGTCCCGAAAACAAAAATCCAATCAATAGAAAACTGGAAAGTATTTACACCCCCATTCTGACGCTGTGTCTACAATGGCGAAAAACAGTGTTGGCCATCAATATCATTGCCTTATTGATTGGCGTATTGATGTTTACTCGATTGGGTTCTGAATTTATGCCTCCCTTGGATGAAGGTTCCATTTTGTTTATGCCGGTAACCTTGCCCGATGTGTCCAATTCTGAAATGAAACGAATTTTGCAGGTTCAGGACAAATTGATAAAATCGGTACCAGAAGTCGCCCATGTTTTAGGAAAAGCAGGAAGGGCAAACACGGCAACCGACAATAGTCCCATAAGCATGATTGAAACTATTGTTTTGCTAAAACCCCACCAAGAATGGAGAGCCGGTAAAACCAAGAATGATATCATAACGGAAATCAACAACAAACTGCAAATCCCCGGCGTGACCAATGGTTTTACGCAACCCATTATCAATCGGATCAACATGCTTTCTACGGGCATCCGAACCGATGTGGGAATAAAAATTTATGGGGCAAGTTTAGACACCATCAACGTGTTATCGCAGAAAATCAAGAAAGCACTTGAAGGAACTGCTGGAGTGAAAGATTTGTATGCGGAGCCGATAACCGGAGGAAAGTACATTGATATTGTGCCAAAACGAGACATAATTGGCAGATACGGACTTACCATTGATGACATTAACACGGTTGTCGAAGCGGCCATTGGCGGAATGAAACTAACCACGACTATCGAAGGAAGGCAACGCTTTTCTGTAAATGCGCGATATGCGCAAGAATACCGAAACAGTCTGGAAGCACTGGAAAAACTACAAGTGCAAACGATGCAATTTGGCCCAATTCCTTTAGAAACCGTGGCCGATGTAAAAATAAGCGACGGGCCATCGATGATAAATAGCGAAAATGCCATGCTTCGCGGCAGTGTATTATTTAACGTTCGGGAACGTGATTTAGGAAGTACCGTAAAAGATGCTCAGAAAAAACTGAACGCCATGATGTCCAAAATGCCCAAAGGATATTATGTGGAATGGAGCGGACAATGGGAAAACCAAATCAGAGCCAACAAAACATTGAGTATGATTTTACCTATCGTTGTCCTCATCATTTTTCTCATTTTATATTTCACTTATCGTTCCATGAAGGAAGCGTTAATTACAATGATAACGGTTCCGTTTGCTTTAATTGGCGGCGTTTTTATGGTCTATTTTTATGGCATCAATTTATCGGTGGCGGTGGCGGTTGGTTTTATTGCCTTGTTTGGTTTGGCTGTCGAAACCGCCATGCTAATAACCATTTATCTGAATGAGGCCATGAATAAAATGGTCGCGAAACACGGAAACAGTGCAGCAACTATTACCGAGGAAATTTTAAGGCAGTATATTATTGAAGGTTCGGCAAAAAGATTACGACCAAAACTAATGACGGTTTCAGTTTCGCTATTCGGATTGGTACCTATTCTTTGGGCAACAGGAACCGGCGCCGATGTGATGCTGCCCATCACGGTTCCACTCATTGGCGGCACCATCACCTCCACAATTTATGTATTATTAGTAACCCCTGTCGTATTCGAAATGGTAAAACTCCGCGAACTAAGAACAAAGGGAAAAATAGATCTCATCGATGCAAAATAGTATAAAATATTTCGTCATAAGTTGTTTGATTTTAGGCAATGCCAATGTAGTGGCACAGACACTTTCGTTAGATGCCGTCTTGACGAATATCAAATCCAATAATCCGCAATTAAAAATGTACGATGCCGATATTCAAAGTATGGATGCGGCGGCAAATGGTGCCAAAAGCTGGATGGCACCGCAAGTGAGTACCGGTTTTTTCATGACCCCTTATAATATCAAAATGTGGACGGCTAATGAAATGGGACTCGGAATGGGAAATTATATGGTGGGTATAACGCAAATGATACCCAATTCTTCCAAGCTTAATGCCGATTTTAAGTATATGAATGCCATGTCTTCGGTCGAAGCCGAAAACAAAAACTACACGATAAATCAACTGAAGGCACTGGCAAAAACGAATTATTACCAATGGCTGGTTTTAAACAAAAGGATAAAAATTGCCAATGATAATCTGCTGCTTTTAGACTACATGATTAAAAGCATGGAGATTCGTTACCAATATAATATGGATAAATTACCCACCTATTACAAAGCAAAATCGCAATACGGCACATTAGAAAGCATGATTGTGATGTTGCAAAATGACATTTCCCAAAAACGAATTATGATTAACACCCTGATGGCAAGAGATAAAAATACCGCTTTTGACATAGACGAAACCTATAAATTAAATGATTTTAATGGAATATTATCAGACACCATCTCGCTTTCAAAAAACCGAAGCGATGTTAAAGCTATCGAAAAAACAATCGCCCTAAATCAACTAAAAACGGAAGCCGAAAAGTCAAAATTATTGCCCGAATTTGGAGTGAAATACGATCACATGTTTGCCTTTGGACAACAGCCACAACAATTCTCCCTAATGCTTATGGTCAATATTCCTTTTGCTCCTTGGTCATCAAAAATGAACAAGGCCAATATAAACAGTTTCCAGATCAAAAATGAAAGCCTCAATTGGCAAAAACAAATGATCTTGAATGAAGCCACAGGAATGATTTCGGGCATGAATACGGAACTGACGAACCTGAAAAAGCAGTATGCAATTGCCGAGAAAAATATTATTCCGGCCTTGCGAAAAAATTACGACACCGCAATTTTGGCTTGGCAAAACAACACCGGCGATTTGTTTGTGGTGCTTGACGCTTGGGAAGGATTGAATATGGCACAAATGGACGCGTTGGATAAATTGCAAACCATTTTGATTACGCAAGTGGAAATCGAAAAACAACTGGAAACCAACTAATCATGAACCGATATTTAAAAAATAGTTTGGCAGTAATTGTGATTTTCGGTATTGGATTGGCAATCTATTCCTATGTGAAAAAGTCAAACAATCGTTCCAAAAATTCCCATCAGACCGAAGTCTATACCTGTTCGATGCACCCTCAAATCATTCGGGACAAACCCGGCAATTGTCCCATTTGCGGAATGACTTTGGTGAAAAAAATGATTCAAAATCAAGCTATAGATAGCAAATCAATTGACAATCTTTTGAAACCCACCGATAATTTTATCGTCGGGAATTATAAAACCACGACCGCAAAAGACACTATTATTGGCAGTGAAATAACTTTGCCCGGCATCGTGGAGTACGACCCAAATTCCTCTGTAACCATTTCTGCTCGAATAAGCGGCAGAATTGAAAAAATGTATGTGAATTATAAATACCAAAAGGTAAACAAAGGGCAAAAACTGTTTGATTTATACAGCCCGGAATTACTGACGGAACAGCAAAATTTTATCTATTTAATTTCCAATGATGCCGAAAATGGTTCGATTATCAAAGCCTCAAAACAAAAGTTATTGCTTTATGGAATGACGGCGTATCAAATAAACGTCTTGATTTCGACCAAAAGCGCAAACCCGACAATCTCCATTTACAGCCCCGCTTCCGGAATTATTTCAGGAACGGAAAGCATGTCCAATAGTGCCAATGCAACCATGCAAAATGCACCTTCAACCACAGAAAATCTATCAGTTAAAGAAGGCGATTACATCAAAAAAAATCAAACCGTTTTTAAACTGTTGAATACTGATAAAGTTTGGGGCATTTTTAATGTGAGCCAAGAGTATAACAGCCAAATTAAAACCAACCAATCCATCCGAATTTCAACTGAATTGGATAAAAATGAAGCCATCAACGCCCAAATAAATTTTATCGAAACCCAATTCAATCCAACGGATAAAACCAACAGAATTCGGGTTTATTTGAACAATACTAAACTGAAATTACCCATTGGTTTGCGATTGCAAGGCGTCGTGAAAACCAATCCAACGAAGGGAATTTGGCTGCAAAAACAAGCATTGGTAAGCATTGGAACCCAGAAAATAGTGTTTCTAAAAATGGGGAATGGCTTCAAAGCAAAAGCTATAAAAACGGGAATGGAAAGGAGCGATTTTGTCCAGATTACAGATGGTATTTCCGTTCAAGATACCCTAGCCGAAAACGCACACTATTTAATTGATAGCGAAAGCTTCATTAAAACCGAATAATATGAAAACATTATTTTATGTACCATTAATCGTTTTTCTTATAGGTTGCAATACCAAGAGCCCCCTAGCCCCCGAAGGGGGAACAAAAAACAGTCAAAACAGCCCAGAAAAAACGAATGATTCCACTTCAAACGAGATAAGTTTGAGTAAGCAACAAATTCAATTGGGTAACATCACTTCCCAAACTATTTCGGAAACAAAAAGCAGTTTGGAAGAGACTTACACGGGTGTTTTGACCATTAACCAGGAAAAGATCAAGACCCTTTCGGCAAGGGCAATGGGACGAATCGAAAAGTTGCATTTCAAAACTGTAGGGGATTATGTTTCTGAAAATCAACCCGTTTATGAATTGTACAGCGAAGATATCGCCGTTGCCAAACAAGATTATTTCACTGCGTACAAACAACTGGCCATGCCTGGTGATTTTGGAAAAAATGCCCAAAATATGCTCATTGCCGCCAAACAGAAACTGCTGTTTTTTGGTTTGACCAATGCCCAAATTGAAGGCATCAAAACAACGGCGGAAGTATCGCCAAGCACCACTTTTTATAGCACTTCAAGCGGAACTATTTCAGAAATAATGGCTACTGAAGGCAGTGCCGTAATGGAAGGTTCTCCTATAATTAAATTGGCTGATTTGAACAGTCTTTGGCTCGAAACGCAGGTAAGCGTGAACCAATCTAAAAATCTAAAAATGGGTCAGAATGCTGCCGTTTCATTTGCCGATTATCCCGATAAAACCATAAATGCAAAAGTGACCTTCATCAATCCGGAAATCAATCCAGATTCTGGATTGCTCCTAATTCGAATGGAAATTCCCAACCAAAATTTGCTTTTAAAACCCGGAATGCAAGCCATTGCAAAATTATCGCAGCCCAATGTAAAAGGACTATTTATTCCCATTGATGCGGTAATCCGGGAAGAAAATGCCTCCTACATCTGGGTCGAAAAAAGGCCGGGTGTTTTTGAAAACCTCATGGTAGAAACAGGCATAGAAACCAACGGAATGATTGAAATAAAATCGGATATCGATCCTTCAAAAAAAGTGGTGATTACGGGTGCCTATGCCATAAACAGCGAATATATTTTTAGAAAAGGAAGCGACCCAATGGAAAAAATGAAGATGTAGTTACAATTTGGGACTGTATCCATTAAATTGATTATTACGCTCCACTATGTTTTTTCCTTAACGATGGCAAATCATTTTGTTCTTTAAACCGTTGTTTTATCCCTTTGTTATTAATATTTTGAAAGACTAAAACCGTTATTATAATTAGCGATTGCAGCATACAAATTGGGAACAAAACTATTGCCACTCGGAATAAAATCGATAAATTTGCAACTCGAATTTTACACCTAAAATCACCATGAAAAATACTGCATTAACACACATACACGAGAGTTTGGGGGCCAAAATGCTTCCATTTGCCGGATACAATATGCCAATTTTATATGAGGGCGTGAATGCTGAACATGATACTGTTCGTAACAGTGTGGGGGTTTTTGATGTATCACACATGGGGGAATTTTTGCTTACAGGATCCAATGCATTGTCCTTGATTCAGAAAGTGACTTCTAATGATGCTTCGACGTTGACTATAGGCAGGGCGCAATATTCTTGCTTGCCAAATAATGACGGTGGAATCGTGGACGATTTACTTGTTTATAAAATGAAAGACGAACAATATCTATTGGTCGTGAACGCTTCTAATATAGATAAAGATTGGGATTGGATTTCGGCTCATAACAATTTGGGTGTTGATATGAAAAACCTTTCGGATGACTATTCTCTATTGGCCATTCAAGGACCAAAAGCGGTAGAAGCCATGCAAGCGTTGACAACGGTAAATTTGTCGGCTATCCCCTATTACCATTTTAAAGTGGGTGATTTTGCTGGGTTTCCACATGTAATTATTTCGGCAACGGGTTATACTGGTTCTGGTGGTTTTGAGATTTACTGCAAGAATGAGGAAGTGGAAACCATTTGGAACAAAGTTTTTGAAGCCGGAGCAGCATACGGAATCAAACCTGTTGGCTTGGCTGCGAGAGATACTTTGCGATTGGAAATGGGATTTTGTTTGTACGGAAATGACATCAACGATACCACTTCGCCAATTGAAGCTGGTTTGGGTTGGATTACCAAATTCACCAAGGAATTCACGAATTCTGAAAACCTGAAAAAACAAAAAGAAGCGGGCGTTTCCAGAAAACTGGTTGGTTTTGAAATGCAGGAACGCGCAGTCCCAAGACACGATTATGAAATTGTGGATGCTGCGGGAACTGCCATTGGGATTGTGACTTCGGGAACGATGTCTCCAACGATGAACAAAGGAATTGGAATGGGTTATGTGACTAAGGAACATAGTACTATAGGTAGTGATATTTTTATCCGAATCCGGAAAAATGATGTTCCTGCCAAAGTAGTAAAATTGCCCTTTTATAATAAATAAGTGGGTTAGTTCTTGAAATAATGAACCGCTAAGATTCTTGGAAGTAGGCTGATTCCTGTTGCTTTTAAAACATGGTAAAAAATTAAAAAAAATCGGCGCAACAATCATTTTTAGGTTAATAACCCCTCAAAGCTAATTGGCACCAGCTTGGAATAAAAATGAAAATTGCGCCGAAAATATTACAGTTTTCCTTTCTTGATTTCCTCTACAATTTCAGGATTTAGTAACGTTGAAATATCTCCAAAATTAGAATAGTCCCCTTCGGCTATTTTACGAAGAATTCTACGCATGATTTTTCCGGAACGTGTTTTAGGCAAACCGGTAACAAACTGAATTTTATCCAATTTGGCAATAGGTCCAATGTGATCAGACACATGTTGGTTGATCTCTTTACTTAAGTTTTCTCTATCACGGTATTCTCCGGATTCTTTAAGGATTACAAAACCATACAACGCATTTCCTTTAATGTCGTGTGGGAAACCTACAATAGCACTTTCTGCAACCGCTGGGTGTTCATTTATGGCATCTTCAATTGGAGCTGTACCCAAGTTATGACCTGAAACAATAACCACATCGTCTATACGCCCTGTGATTCTATAATAGCCTACTTCGTCTCGCAAAGCGCCATCACCCGTGAAATATTTCCCGGGAAATGTACTGAAATAAGTCTCTTTATAGCGTTTATGATCACCCCAAATGGTTCTTGCAATACCCGGCCATGGGAATTTGATACATAAACTACCTGTAACTTGGTTGCCTTCTATCTCGTTTCGTTTTTCATCCATTAACACCGGTTGAATTCCTGGCAAAGGCAAAGATGCGTATGTTGGTTTTGTTGGGGTGACAAACGGGATTGGAGAAATCATGATACCTCCCGTTTCCGTCTGCCACCATGTATCAACAACAGGGCAACGCTTTCCTCCTACGTGGTCATTATACCAGTGCCAAGCTTCCTCATTAATGGGTTCTCCAACAGAACCAATCACTTTTAATGATGCCAATGGATATTTTTGTACAAACTCTAAATTCTCTTTCGCTAAAGCCCTAATGGCCGTTGGAGCCGTATAGAATTGGGTCACTTTGTGTTTTTCGATAATTTCCCAAAAACGACTAAAATCGGGATACGATGGTACCCCCTCAAAAATTATAGTTGTTGCGCCATTCAATAATGGACCATAAAGGATGTAGGAATGTCCTGTAATCCAACCAATATCGGCGGTACACCAAAAGATATCATTTTCTTCATAGTTGAAAACATTTTTGAACGTATAAGCGGAATAGACCATATAGCCCGCAGTTGTATGCACCATTCCTTTTGGTTTGCCGGTTGAACCGGAAGTGTATAAAATAAACAAAGGGTCTTCAGCATCCATTATTTCAGCCACATTATTGTCTGAAGCATCGTCTAAAAGGGGCTGCAACCATTGGTCACGTCCCTCCATCATTTTTATAGCGGTGTTGGTTCTTTTGACTACCAAAACTTGTTCAACACAAGGACATTTTTCTAGCGCTTCGTCAACAATCCCTTTTAAATCTATTGTTTTATTACCTCGATATCCCCCGTCAGAAGTAATGACCATTTTACATTCGCTATCATTTATTCGGGTTGCCACTGCAGAAGAAGAAAAACCGGCAAAAACTACGGAATGGATAGCTCCAATTCTGGCGCACGCCAAAACAGAAACTGCCAATTCAGGTATCATGGGCAAATAAATACAAACTCGATCTCCTTTTTGAATGCCTTGTTCACGAAGTACATTCGCCATTTTTGAAACCCGCTCATGCAATTCATTATAACTAATATGCAGCGCTTCTTCGTTTGGATCATTCGGTTCAAAAATAATGGCCGTTTTAGTACCGCGTCTTGCCAAATGTCTGTCGATACAGTTTTTAACTATGTTTACCTTGGCATCAATAAACCATTTAATTTTAGCTTCGGCCATATCAAACTCCATTACTTTTTCCCACTCTTGATACCAAGTGAAATTTTCGGAAGCAATTTTTCCCCAAAATTTTCTTGGTTCCCGAATGGATTTGTTGTAGTGCTTAAAGTATTGTTCCAGATTGTCAATTTTATAATAACTCATAACTATTTTTATTAATTCTTATTTTTTATTGTAAACTCCTATTTCGTATTTTTTTAAAACCGCAATGATTTCCTCAACAATATCCTCGTCATCAATGGTGGACGGAATTTGAACATTTTCACCGTCGGCAATGGTTCGCATTAATTTCCTGAGAATTTTACCCGATCGTGTTTTAGGCAATCTTTGCACGATAACAACATTTCTCAAGGACGCGACTGCCCCTATTTGCTGACGCACTAATTTAACAATTTCCTGTTCCAATTGAAAATGTTCAATTTCGTCCCCCGTTTTATTGACAACTAAAGCCAACGGAATCTGTCCTTTTAATTCGTCATTGATTCCGATTACAGCGCATTCTGCAACCGAGTAATGAGAAGCAACAATTTCTTCCATCTCAGCGGTGGAAAGTCGGTGTCCCGCTACATTTATCACGTCATCAACCCTGCCGGTGATGAAAATAAAATCCTCTTCGTCTTTATATCCTCCATCACCAGAAAAATAATAGCCTGGAAATTTGTTCAAATAACCCGCCTTGAACCTCGGAGTATCCTTCCACAAATCTATTAAAGTTCCGGGGGGCAAAGGTAATTTTATTACAACATACCCTTCCTCATTTTGACTTAATTCTTCCCCTTTATCATTAAATATTTTAATATCATATCCGCAAACGGCCTTCCCTACAGAACCCGGTTTGATGATTGGTTTTTCAATCCCCATCATGTTGGCAACCATTGGCCAGCCTGATTCCGTTTGCCACCAGTGGTCGATTGCGGGAACAGGAATGTGTTCCAAATACCATTCTAATGTGGCCAAATCACAACGTTCTCCAGCGAGAAATTGGGTTTTTAAAGAACTCAAATCGTATTGTTTTATAAATTCTCCGTTGGGGTCTTCTTTTTTAATGGCTCTAATGGCTGTTGGTGCCGTAAACATTACGTTTACCTTGTGCTGTTCAATAACCCTCCAAAAAGTGCTGGCATCAGGAGTTCTGATGGGTTTCCCTTCAAAAATCACGGTCGTATTTCGATTAATTAATGGCGCATATACTATGTAGCTATGCCCAACAACCCAACCCACATCCGAAGCCGCCCAGAAAACTTCATTCTCTTTAATTCCATAAATGTACTGCATTGAATATTTAAGTACCACAGCATAACCTCCTGTATCTCTTACAATTCCCTTTGGTTTTCCCGTAGTCCCAGATGTATAAAGCACATATAAGGGATGTGTTGCGTTTACGGGAACGCAAGGTACTTCTTCCGATCCGTAAACTAGGGCATCATAATCGACATCGTATTTTTTAAAGGGAACCCGGGCACCCAATTTTCTATTGAAAACGATTACTTTTTTGGGTTTATGATTTGCCAATGCAATCGCTTCGTCCACTAAAGGCTTATAGGCAATTAATCGGTCAATTTCAATTCCGGAAGAAGCCGTAATAATTGCTCTGGGTTTGCAGTCGTCAATTCTAATGGCTAATTCATGTGGGGCAAAACCGCCAAATACCACGGAATGGGTGACACCTATTCTGGCGCAGGCCAACATCCCAAAAACCGCTTGGGGAATCATCGGCATATAAATCACAGCCGTATCTCCTTTTTTTAGTCCCAGTGAAATTAAACCTCCTGCCAAACGTGCCACTTCTGATTTGACTTCATTGAAGGTGTATTTTTTAATGTTTTGTGTCACTGGCGAATCATATATAATGGCAATTTGTTCCCCATAACCATCTTGAATGTGCTTGTCTAGTGCGAGATAACAAATATTCAACTCCCCATCTTTGAACCAAAGCGGATATCCATTTTCGTCCTCAGACAATATGACTGAAGGAGTATTGTACCAATCGATTGCTTTGGCCTGTTCAGCCCAAAATGCTTCGGGTTGATGGAGACTCTTCTGGTAAATTTCTTTATAATTCATTTTTTGTTGATTTATTTCTTATTGAATTAATTCATTTGCTTGTTCTACCAATTTTTTGACCGAGAATGGCTTAATTACGTATAAATCTGCACCTAATGACAGCCCTTTTTCTATGTCTTTTTCTTTGTTTTTTGCGGAAAGGAAAATAACTTTACAGTGTCTTAATCGTTCTTCTTTTTTTATTTGTTCTAAAGTTGCAAAACCGTCTACCATTGGCATCATTACATCTAGAATGATAATATCTGGCAGTTGTTTTTTTAGAATATCTAAAGCTTCTTGTCCGTCACGGGCAATAAATACTTCAAAATTGTTTTTTTTGAAAGTATATTCCAATGCCATCACAATGTTGGGTTCGTCATCTACAATTAAAATTTTTTTCATCTTTTAATTCGTTTCGTTTGTATTATAATTGGGCAATGCAAAAGTGAATGTTACGCCACCCGGTTCTGTGTTTTCTGCCCATATTTTTCCTTTGTGGTGTTCGATGATTTGTTTGGATATTGCTAATCCCAACCCACTTCCTATTGGTTTTTTTACATTTTGATTTCTTGATTGATAGAATTTATCAAAAATGACTTCAAAATCTTCTTCATTTATTTCTTTGCCGTTGTTGTGAATTCTTACTTCAACGACATCTTTGTTCTCTATTATTTTAATGGTAATTTTCCCTTCCGTTTTCGAACAAAATTTTATGGCATTGGAAAGCAAATTATGAATGACCTGAATGATTCTTTCTTCATCATAAAAAGCTTTTATTTCTTTGGAAGCCTCAGTAAATTCGACGATTATATTTTTATTCTTGATTAATTGTTTTAGAGAATCTAACGTCTTTTCTACCGTTTTTGAAATATTGTTTTTAGACAGATAAATCTTTTGTTTACCCGTTTCAAATTTCTCCAAATCAAGTATTTTATCAATCAACCGATTCAATCGATCGGATTCGGAAATGATATTTTGCAGAAATTTTTTTCTCAATTCTTCCGGCAATTCATCATCGTCATGTAGAATTTCGCTTGCCGCACGAATGGCTGTAATTGGCGTACGCAACTCATGGGTAACCGTATCCAGAAATTCGTCTTTTTGCAGGTCTTTATTCACTAACTCTTGGTTGGCATTTTTTAGTTGCGTTGATATTTTCTTTAATTCATTGGACGTTTCCGTTAACTTTTTGTTTACCAAAATGTTTTCCTTGGATTCTTCCAGAATGTGCAACACTTCAATTAAAGAAATTTTATCTTCCTTAACTACACTAGATATGAGTATTTTGGCGGAAGCCGTACCAATATGACCCGTTAATAAATTTTCGGCAAATTTGATAAATCGTG
Source organism: Flavobacterium psychrotolerans (assembly GCF_003097635.1). Lineage (GTDB taxonomy): Bacteria > Bacteroidota > Bacteroidia > Flavobacteriales > Flavobacteriaceae > Flavobacterium > Flavobacterium psychrotolerans. The sequence continues at coordinate 6,746 of NZ_QCZI01000005.1, read as the reverse complement.
CATCGGCCATTGTTGCATTTTTATCAATATTATATTTTAAATTAAATAAAGACAACGCACGTTTTGTTCTTTCTTCTCCTAAAAAACGCAGCAAAACATTTTTAATATCAGCAATATAAGCAGTCCCTTTCCATACAAAAGCATCTTCATGATTGGTGATATAAGTATCGATATCCACAAACATTTCGGCATAATTTCGTTCTCTGTAATTCCCTTTAAAACTTACTGAAATGGACAAATAACTCATGAGATTGAAAAACAAACTCCAAAAAACAGCGTGAGGAATGGGTTCTAAATAATCTAATCCAAAAAGCTGAAATGGTTTTAATACTTCAATTCCCCAAGGGCCTTCTTGTATAAATTGGCTGGTATATCTTGTAATTCCAATAGCATAAGGAATTAACAATGTATAGATGCATACCACAAATCCAAGGATAATGCCTACAACTGCCGCTTTATTGGAACCTCTTTTCCAAAATAAAGCGCCAAAAAAAGCAGGAGCCAATTGTGCAATAACCACAAAAGAAACCAATCCTATGGATACTAATGAATAATCTAAAATGAAAATCCTATAGATGGCATAGGCTATAATGATGAGTGAAAAAATTCCTATTTTTCTACTGCGTACAATTCGTTTACTATTTTTTTCTTGTGAAACATTTTGAAGCGAACCTATGAATCCATACGGAATTAGCAAATTGTTGGTCAACATGGTAGAAAGTGAAATAGAGGAAACTATAATCATGGAAATGGCTGCCGAAAATCCCCCAAGGAAAACCAAAACCGTTAAGAAATTATTGTTGAAAAACTGTGGAATTAGCAATGAATACGTATCTGAATTGAGCCCTTTTCCTTGAAACAGAATATTTCCTCCCCAAGCAATTGGGAAAACAAAAATGTTGAAAAGCAATAGATACAAGGGAAACAACCACATGGCCGTTTTGATATGAGCTTCTTTATTGTTCTCTACAATGGCCGTATGAAATTGTCTTGGCAACAAAAAAATGGCGAACATGGAAACTAAGCAAAGAAAAAACCAATTGATTCCATTGGTCACATCTCCAATGGAGTTTTTTTTGTCAAAATTCTCAAGAATCGCTGCTTTGTTGTAAATATCTCCAAAACCATCATAAACAAAATACGTTACATAAATCCCAATGATTAAAAAGAAAACCAGTTTTAGTATTGATTCCATGGCAACAGCGGTTACAATTCCGCGTCTTTTTTCGGAGGCATCTACATAGCGGGTTCCGTAATACGAGGCAAATAATGCCAATGCTAAACAAACATAAGTTGTAGTGTCTGTAAACGTATTGGAACTCGACGGGGTTTTTGTGACAATATGAAAAGTTTCGGATATGGATTTTAACTGTAATGAAATATAGGGCAAGATACCAAAAACACAAATAACTGTTACCAAGGCCCCAAGAAACCGACTGTTGCCGTATCGCAATGAAATAAAATCGGCAATACTGGAGATTTTATTCACTCTGGAAATTCGAACAATTTTTCGGAGAAGAATCATCCAAGTTGGAATGATAAACACTGGCCCTAAGTAAATTGGAATGTAACTTAAACCTGAATCTGCGGCAACTCCAATGCTTCCAAAAAAAGTCCAGGCGGTACAATATACGGCCAATGAAAAAGAATAAATATAGGCATTATTCGTCCATTTAGAATGGCTTCTTTTCTCCGCCCAATAAGCAGTATAAAAAAGGAGAGATAAATAAATGCCCAATATCAATAAAAGTCCAATACTACTCATAATATCGATTTATGATTAAGTACGTAACGGCAATTGAAAACAACCACACCGAAAAGACATAAATATAAATAACAGGTAACCCAAAAAGAGGTTTAGAACTATCAAATAAAAGTAAAAGAGGAACATTCAATGCCAATAACAATAGCATTGAAAGGATAACCAATTTTTCTTCGTGTCTCTTTTTCATAGTTGGATACTATTTGCTTTTTTGGGATTTGATATCAAAATAAAAATACGCAATCTCTACTGTATAAATGTAGAGATTGCTTATTATTTATATAATTTAACTATTTGTGTTTTGGTTTATCGTATTCTCCCATTAAGGCATAGTATCCAAAGGTTCCCAACCCGATGACGATCAATGGAGTAAGCACAAAAAGGATAATTATTCCGAATACTAAATCTTCTTGTTTGCCGGATACAAATTTTGGCAATCCAAATTCGAACACACAAAAATAGGCCGCAGCAATTGACAGTGCTATCCAAACCATTCCTAAAGCTCTTTTTAACTGATTCATAGCTAATTATTTTTAAACGTGAGTATTTTTATTTTTATTGTCTATATAAATCATCCCAATAACAAAACAAACCGATGCAATGATGATAGGATACCAAAGTCCCTCTAAATAGTATTCAGCATCGCCCGCATCTTTACCATGAATTACCAAATACGTTGAAATAGCGGGAAGCAAGCCTCCAAAAATTCCGTTTCCGATATGGTAAGGCAATGACATGGATGTATACCTGATTCGGGCAGGAAACATTTCTACCAAAAAAGCAGCAATAGGACCGTAAACCATCGTTACAAATATAACTTGAACGAATACTAAAAAGATCAAAATCCATCTGTCATTCGAATTAATATTGATGGTAGTTTTTACTTCTGTTTTTGGCTTTCCGTCAACTATCAGGGCTTTTCCGTTTTCTAGAGACACCGTTTTTACTTCGAGTAATGTAGTTCCATCTGTATACTCTTTATTTGAAGTATAGATAGAATCCATGATTTGTTTTTTGTTTTCTTTTAATTCAGCCAGTAATTTAGTTTTTTCAACTATTTCGGTTTTGTTTTTTACCGAAGTGGTTTCGTACATCGTTTTATATATGGGTCTGTACAACAAAATAGCCAATAGCATTCCTCCCATCATAATGTATTTCCTACCTACTTTGTCGCTTAACCATCCAAAGAAAATAAAAAAGGGAGTTCCTAATATTAATGCAATTCCCAATAAAGTATCTACTTGTGAGGAATCGATTGTCATTACGGTTTTTAAAAAACTCATGGCATAGAATTGACCGGTGTACCAAACCACTCCTTGTCCCATTGTGGCTCCAAATAAAGCCAATAAAACAAATTTATAGTTGTACCGATTTCCGAAGCTTTCTTTCAATGGATTTTTACTGGTATTGCCTTCGCTTTTGGCTTTTGCAAAAACAGGAGATTCATCCATGTTTTTTCTAATCAAATAGGAAATAGCAACCATGATAATCGACACCCAAAAAGGAACTCTCCAACCCCAAGTATCAAACTGCTCCGGAGTAAGAATGTTTCTTGTAGCTAAAATAACCATCAATGAAATAAATAAACCAACGGTTGCCGTAGTTTGAATCCAGGAAGTCCAATACCCGCGTTGTCCTACAGGTGCGTGTTCGGCCACATACGTTGCGGCACCTCCATATTCACCCCCCAAAGCAAGCCCTTGAAGCATTCGTAATAATAAGACTAGTAATGGTGCCATAAATCCGATGGTTTCATAACTAGGAATACAACCTATTAAAAACGTAGCTCCGCCCATTAATAGTAATGTAACCATAAAGGTATATTTTCTTCCAATCAAGTCCCCTAACCTTCCGAAGAAAAGAGCACCAAATGGGCGAACTACGAATCCTACTGCAAAAGTGGCCAGTGTTGCCAAAAAGGCCGCTGTAGGGTTATCGGCAGGGAAAAATTTTGTTGAAATTACTACGGCCAAACTTCCGAAGATGTAGAAATCATACCATTCAATCATTGTTCCCATTGAGGATGCGGAAATTACTTTCCAAATTCCTTTTGTTGATTTATTTGTCATAAAATTATACTTTTAATTAGTGGATTAAAATGAATAGACACATGAGACCATGGCTCTAAAATTATTTACGTCTTTTTTATTGGTGCTTGCTGTAGCATTGTTTTTGATTAAATCGCCCCACGTTGCAACAGTATATTCCAGTTCTGGTGAAATTCTAAATTTATTTTTCTTGAAATCAACTCGTGTAGAACCTCTCCAAATTTTATCAACAACTCTTGTTCCGCTCACTCCTCTCATGTAATTTATGTATGTTGCAGTGGCACTATCGTCACTAGACCCATTGTTTTTGGTATATCCAAAAAAGATTCCTGGAGCAATCGATTTTGCGTTACTGGAAACATCAAACCAAAAAGCTGTCGTTTTTATCGGATCGTATGTTTCGACTCCACCCGTTATCGTTTTCCCAGTATAGCCTCCAAGCATAACAAGATTGTACAAATTCCCACCAGAAATCCCATACGCTTTAATGGCTATTTTATCGTTTGAATATTTTGCAAATCCAAAAATTGATGAACTGATTGCTTTTTCACTCGTTGCTAAAGCATTTGAAACGGTTAAAGGCTGAAGTGACTTATATTCAGAACCAAGTCCCATTAAAACGTTTTTTCCTTTATACTGAATTTGACCGTGAATAGTTGGCAAAGCTGAATTAATAGATGCTGAATTTTGTGTTCCCGGCCCAGGTGTTGTAAATTCTCTTTCTTTATAGGCTACAAATGTCAATGATAGCTCTTTACTCAACATTTGTTTCAATTTTACTTGAGTTGCCCAGCCGAATGGATTAAACAAAATACCCGTATTAAAATTGGCAACTCCTGGAAATACTTCGGGTATATATTGGGGATACCAAGTTTGCCCCATCGTTAAGGTGGTTTTTGACCATTCTAAATTTACATAAGAATGTCTCAATCGGAACAAACCGATGGTGGAACCTTCTAAATTCCCGAAGAAATCGCCTTCTAAAACTGCCGACGTTTTTGCACCCCATACATTTGGTCCTTTCGCTTTCACACCAAGTCTTGAAGTGACGGATAGAAAATTAGATTGTACTGTTTTATTGATATCTTTTCCATTAGCGTCTAAAACTTCATCTAACGGATATAAATTTAGATTTTCTTCTCTTACTTGTACCGTTTTTCTGGTATCTAATATATAATCCGTACGCACAAAGCCATAAATACTAACATCCCACTCCTTTTCTATGGGAGGCGTTGTTGCTGATTGGGAATATCCTTTTATAGAAATAATTCCAATCAAAAGAATGATGTAACTTTTTTTCATAAAAATTAGTCTTTGGTTTATAATAGTTTTGCTATTATGGAGCCAAATTCTAATTTTTTGTTTAATAAAAAAATATTGATATATATAAATGTAAATACTATAGTTAATCTTTAAAACGTTCCCATTTTATAAGCATAAATTTGTCCCCCAATTCCGTAATAATCATACCCGCCCCTGAGAGTAAATCTTTATTTTTTATATATTCTACCAGTTCCAAATGATTAAAAATCTTATAGGTAGGGTGGTAATTAGCGTGTGATGGTTTTTTTATATGAAATGCCTTCACCCAGTTGCTGATTGTTACATGCGAAACCCCTATTATACGTTCAATTTCACGGTAACTTAATCCTTCCAGATACAATTGCAAAGCTTTGGTCACATAGTAATCATCAATCTTCTTCCCTATTTTATTGACAGTAAAATAATACTTACATTTTTTACACAAATACCTTTGTTTGTTGTTGATCACGCCACTTTTTACAATCTGGTTACCTTGGCATTTTGGACAGGTTAAAATCTCCATATATATAAATTTAGCATAAATATAGTAATTTAGCATTTATATAAAAACATATTTCATAAAAATTTAAATTAATTATTGCGGAGTACGCATTTATATTAGGATATCGTTAGATTATAACCAGAGATATTCATTTTATTTAATTCCGTTTTGAAAACTTCCAAGTGATTTTAAAGTGCTGATTTCACGAAAAAAGAAAAAGGCTTTGTCTTTTTCAAAACAAAACCTTTTCCCTTTTTATCGAATAAACTATGAACACAACAACGCTTTAGTTACCCCCCTTTCAGGATTTCTCCATTGGGATGTACAATTATTTTATTCACTTTTTTATCTTTTTTTAATTTAACATGATATTGTTTTTTGACAATATCGCCCTCTTTTTGAGAATATAGATATTTGTCATTGACAATTTTCCAACCCGGAAATGTTTTGTAAATGGAATAAATAACAGCACCAGGAAGTTTTATGTTTTTATAATTTTCAACCACGCTTGTTAGTTTTCCATTTTCATTGTAAGTGGCTGTCAAAGTACCTTTTTTAGAATTCATAATTACCAAATAGGAATCCTCACCCTGATATTCTTTTCCAAGTTTATACCCAATAAATTCTTTTTCGAGTTGTTTAACACCCAAAACCGCATCTCTATCAGGCATATAAACAGAAAAATCTTTTCCGGCACGTCTTACAACAACTTCTGGTAATTCTATCGTTTTAAGACTTTCATTGCCTGAAACTCCTCCCTGATCCACTTGAGAATAGGAATTAGGAGTTAAACCTAACATACATAAAGCTATAACAAATGATTTCATGATAATTTAGATTAAAAATTAATATTCAATTTTGAAAATGTCTTATAATTAAATGAATTTTAAGTTTTATTATTTTCCTCACCAATAGCTACCTAAACTTCATTTTATCATTTTAAACGATACACAAGTAACTAAAAAACAGTTACTTATAACCAAATACTCCATAGTAAAGTTAAAAAAAAATATTTGTTTTTTTGTTAATTTTTACATATTGTTTGTTATTAAATCTAACCCGTTGGGTGTAATTATTTGAAGTAGAAAATATTGGCTAGATATTGGTCAAGATACTGAAATTCAGTATCTTG